>NZ_JBIRXZ010000011.1:15503-41094 GCF_044389385.1 Isoptericola sp. NPDC019571 | reverse complement strand
TCGTACATATTCGTCGCCCCCCCCCGCGTTTGTTCGCGCCACCCCCCCCCCCCCCCCCCCCCCCCCCCCCTCTCTATCTCGGCGAGGAGCCTCTCTATCTCGCGGTCACCAGCGGTCGTGCACGTGCTCCTTGATCGCCTCGTCGTAGATCTCCCGCACGCCGGACGTGAAGAGGGGCCCGAGGACGCCCGTGTCGCCGGCGGCGGCGTTGAGCCGCGCCTGCTCGGGGCTGCGTGCCCCCGGGATGACCGTGGAGACCCCGGGCTGCTGCCAGACCCAGGCGATGGCCGCCTGCGCGGGCGTGAGGTCCTGGTTCAGGGCCGACCCGGCGAGCTCCGTGAAGCGCGCGGCCGCGTCGACGCCGACGTCGAACGGCACGCCGGAGAAGGTCTCGCCGACGTCGAAGGCCTTGCCCTCGCGGTTGAACGTGCGGTGGTCGTCCTCCGAGAACGTGGTCTCGTGGGTGTACCGGCCCGACAGGAGCCCCGACGCCAGCGGCACGCGCGCGATGATGCCGACGCCGGCCGCGGAGGCCGCGGGCAGCACCCGCTCCAGGGGCTTGAGCCGGAACGCGTTGAGGATGATCTGCACGGTGGCGACACCGGGGCGCGCGATGGCGGTGAGGGCCTCCTCGACGGTCTCCACGGAGACGCCATAGGCGGCGGTGACGCCGTCGGCCACGAGCGTGTCCAGCGCGTCGTACACCTCGTCGTCGGAGTAGACGGAGGTCGGCGGGCAGTGCAGCTGCACGAGGTCGAGGGTCTCGACGCCGAGGTTCCGGCGCGACCGGTCGGTCCACTCGCGGAAGTTCGACAGGACGTAGTTCTCCGGCACCTGGTCCATCCGCCGGCCCATCTTGGTGGCCACGGTGATGGCGTCGTCACGGTGGTCGGCGAGGAACGCGCCCAGGGCCTGCTCGCTGCGGCCGTCCCCGTAGACGTCCGCGGTGTCGAAGAACGTCACGCCGGACTCGAACGCGGCATCCAGCACGGACCGGGCCTGGTCGTCGTCGACCGTCCCCCAGTCCGCACCCAGCTGCCAGGTTCCCAGGCCGACGACCGACACCAGCCGGCCGGTGCGGCCGAGCACCTGCTTCTCCATCGTTCCCCCGTTCGGTGGCACCCCGGGCACCCCGGACCCGTGGCGCGGACCCCTCGCGCGCGAGGGGACGTCTCGTCAGATATCTGGCTCTCCTACGCTACGTCGCCCGCACCGATCCGGCGTGCCGACTACGGTGTGAGCGTGAACACCGCTGACTCCCCCGCCGTCCCCGCCCCGTCGGGCCGGCAGTTCCGCATCTCCTCCGGCGAGCACCGGGCCACCGTCACCGAGGTCGGCGCGATGGTGCGCGAGTACACCGTCGCCGGCCGCGACGTGTTCGTGCCGTTCGCCGAGGACGAGGCGGCCCCCGTCTTCAACGCCGCCGTCCTCGCCCCGTGGCCGAACCGTCTGCGCGACGGCGCCTACACGACCGACGGCGTCCGGCACCAGGTGGCCGTGAGCGAGCCCGACCGCGGGACGGCGCTGCACGGCCTCGTGTGCTGGTACCGCTGGACGCCCGTCGAGGTGGCGGACGACGCGGTGACTCTCGAGCTCGCCCTCCCCGCGCAGAAGGGCTGGCCGTTCCAGCTCGTGCTCCGCACCCGGTACACGGTGTCCGACGCCGGCCTGGAGGTCGTGGTCGGCGCGCGCAACGTCGGCACCGGGACCGCGCCGTACGGCGTCGGCTTCCACCCGTGGCTGTCCACCGGCGGCGTCGCGCTCGATGAGTGCACCGTCAGCCTGGACGCCACGACGCACGTCACCGTCGACGACCGCCTGCTGCCGACCGGCGTCGAGCCCGTCGCCGGCCCGTACGACCTGCGCACCACGCGGTCGCTCGCCGGCCTGGACCTCGACGACGCGTGGACGGGCGCCACCCGCGACGACGCCGGGCTGTCCTGGGCCCGGCTCGGCCGCCCCGACGGCAGCACCGCCGCGATCTGGATGGACGGCTCCATGGACTGCTGGCAGGTCTGCTCGGCCGACCACATCGACGGCTACGAGCGGTTCGGCCTCGCCGCCGAGCCGATGAGCTGCGTGGCCGACGCGTTCAACACCGGCGAGCGCCTGGTCCGCCTCGCCCCTGGCGACGAGCACGTCGTGCGCTGGGGCGCCACCCTGCTCTGACCTGTCAGACCCGGCGCGCCGCCTACCCCGCTGTGGCCCTGACAACTCGGGGAGCCGTGCGGCGTGGGATCCTGCGTCGCGGACGGGCGTGCGGCGACAATGGCCGCGCAACTGCGAGACAGGACTTGGACGGTGAAGGCTCAGTGACCCAGACCGAGGTGCGCATCTGCGTCGTGGGCGACGAGCTCAGCGTGGGCGTCGGGGACGCCCGCGCCCTGGGGTGGACGGGGCGCGTCATGGCCCGGACCAGGTTCGGGCGGCCGGCGATGGCGTTCACGCTCGCCGTGCCCGGGGAGACCAGCTCGGCGCTCGGCGCCCGCTGGCAGGCGGAGACGGAGTCGCGCTTCGGCCCGGAGGACACGTGCGAGAACCGCCTCGTCGTCGCCCTCGGCCGGCACGACGTCGACTCGTCGCTCTCGGTGGCGCGGTCACGGCTCAACCTGGCGAACATCCTCGACGTGGCAGAGACGAGCCGGATCCCGGCGTTCGTCGTCGGGCCCCCGCCGGGGCGGCCGGAGGACGGCGGCCGCATCGCGGACCTCTCGGCCGCGTTCTCGGACGTCGCCAACCGGCGCCGCGTGCCGTACGTCGACACGTACACGCCGCTGGCGCAGCACGAGCAGTGGCTGGCCGACCTCGCAACGAACGGCTCCACCTACCCCGGGCAGGCGGGCTACGGCCTCATGGCGTGGCTCGTGCTGCACACCGGCTGGCACGCGTGGCTGGGGCTGCCCGCCGACGAGTGACGACCGCTCAGACGCCCGCCCGTTCGGCCAGGCCGCGCACGTACGCGGCCTGGCCGACGTGCTGCAGGTCGTCGCCGACGACGCTCACGAGCCGCACCCCGAGCGTGACGGGCGGGTCCCACCTCGTGTCCACCACGCGGTCCAGGTCCGAGGCGGTCACCGTCGCCAGGTAGGCGGTCGTCGCGGCGTGCACGTCGTCGAGGTAGCCCCGCAGCAGGGCCGCGTCGGCCTGGACGGTCGCGACCTGCTCCGGCGTGTGGCCGTAGCCGGTGTCCGCGACGTCGAACGGCAGCCCGAACCTCTCGGCCCAGCCGCCCGCCGCCCACCGCTGCTCGGTGCCGGCGACGTCCGCGACGTGGTCGTCCTGCACCCGCGCCAGGTGCCACACGAGCCACGCGACGGTGTTCGCCTCCGCGTCGGGGCGGTACGTCAGGCGGTCGGCCGTGGCGCCGCGCAGTACGCGGTGCGCGGTCTCGGCGATCCGCCCGAAGGCGTCGGTCAGCAGGGCGACGTGGGGTACGGACGCGTCCGTCATGGTGCTCCTCCTCCCCGGCGCCCCGGGCGGGCGCCGGTCAGCGACGGTCGACGGTGACGTGCGCGGACGTCACCGTCGCGGACAGGTACGCGGCGCTGCGGCCGTCGGCGGGCTGCTCGCCGTGGTCGACGACGAGCGTCGCGCCGGCGCTCGGCAGCACCGAGCCGTCGAGGACGACCTGGCCGGACGCGCCGCGCACCTTGAGGTTCACCGGGCTGCCCGCCGGGAGGCGCAGGTCGATCGCGCCCGAGACCGTCTTGGCCGTGATCAGCGGGCTCGCCTGGGTCGCGGTGACCGTCGCGGCCCCCGACACGGTGGTCAGGGAGACCCGCGCGAGCGCGCCCGTCAGGGCGATCGACCCGGCCGCGCTGTTCGCCGTCACGTCCCCGGTGTGCCCCTCGGCCGACAGCGCGCCCGAGACGGTCTTGAGCGACATCGGCCCGGTCGTGCCGGTCGCGCGCACGGCGCCGGTCACGGTCTTCACCGCGACCTTGCGGCCTCCGGCGACCTCGACGTCCGCGCCGAGGGTGCCGACGTCGACCGCCCCGTCGGCCGGGACGACGACGCGCACCACGGCACGCTCGCTCTGGCGCGGGTTGCGCAGCTTCGCCATGACGGAGTCGAGCACGGAGCTCTCGTAGCCCACGCGCAGCCGGTCCCCGTCGCGCACGACCTGGAGCGGCTTGGCGCTCACCTCGAGCAGCTCGATCCGCACGCCCGTCGCGGCCGGGTCGGCGACGACGTCGGCGCGCCCGTCCTGCAGGCGGAGCGTCACCCCCGTGGCCTGCTCGACGTCGATGGTCTGCGGGGCGGCGACCGCCCACGACTCCGTGCTCATGAGGCTCCCTGTGCTGCTCGGGCTGTGCTGAGGACGGGTACCACCCTGGCAGAGCCCGGAGACGTCCGGATCGGGGATGCCCCGGATTCCGACCCGGGGCCTCCGGTGTGGGACCATGGGAACCGACCCCTCGTCCATCCTTCGTGAGGAGACCACCATGAGCAAGCGCGGTCGCAAGCGCCGTAGCCGCAAGGGCAACGCCGCCAACCACGGCAAGCGTCCCAACGCCTGACGCACCGAGGTAGTACGAAATTCGCCGAGGTAGTTCCGGTGGGCGCGTGGCCTGTGGCCACGACTCCTACCGGAACTACCTCGGCGAATTTCGTACTACCTCGGCGTGAGGGCTACTCGGCCGTGGACATCACGGTCAGCTGCGCGTGGATGCGCACCCGGAGGGTCTCCGGCGCGCGCTCCGAGCAGGAGCGGCGGACCAGCTGCTTGACGAGCTCCTCGACGCTCAGCTCGGCGAGGCACGGCGAGCAGTGCGCGACGTGCGCGCGCATCCGCTGCTCGTCCTCGGGCGTCATCTCCGAGTCGAGGAACTCGTTCAGGTGCACGAGGGCGTGCTCGCACTCGTTCTCCCCCTCGGCCCGGTCGTGCGGGATGGGGGTGACGGGGTCGGTCATGACGCTCCTCCACGAGCCGGGACCAGGCCACGCTGAGCGGCGTAGTCGGCGAGCAGCTCGCGCAGCTGCCGGCGTCCGCGGTGCAGCCGGGACATCACCGTCCCGATCGGCGTACCCATGATCTCGGCGATCTCCTTGTAGGGGAAGCCCTCGACGTCGGCGTAGTAGACGACCATGCGCCGGTCCTCGGGCAGCTCCTGCAGCGCGCGCTTGACGTCGGAGTCGGGGAGCCGGTCGAGCGCCTCGGCCTCGGCCGACCGCAGCCCCTGCGACGTGTGCGACGCGGCGCGGGCGATCTGCCAGTCCTCGACGTCCTCCGCCTGGGACTGCTGCGGCTCGCGCTGCTTCTTGCGGTAGCTGTTGATGAACGTGTTCGTGAGGATGCGGTACAGCCAGGCCTTGAGGTTGGTGCCCGGCTTGTACTGGTGGAAGGCGGCGAACGCCTTCGCGAACGTCTCCTGCACCAGGTCCTCGGCGTCCGCGGGGTTGCGCGTCATGCGCAGCGCGGCGGAGTAGAGCTGGTCCAGGTACTGCAGGGCGTCACGCTCGAAGCGCTCGGCCCGGGCCGCGGTGGTCTCTCCCTCGGGGGCACGCTCCGTGTCCTCGGGGATCTCCTCGCCGTCCGGGGTGCTCCCGCGCGGCGCGTCGCCGCTCGCCGGGCCAAGGTCCTGGGTCATCACCGTCGAGCCTAGTCCAGCCACTGGGCGGGGTCCTCCGATCCACGGGGTGTGCAGGTCTGTCGTGCGGCCGACCACCGCGTCGTCCGCGCCCGCCGTCAGGGCGTCTGCCGGGACGGCGAACAGCCGCACGGACTCGCGTCCGGGTGCGGGGACGGCGGTCGCCGTCGTCGGGGTGCGGGTGCTCACGCGGTGTGCAACCGCTGAAGGGGCCTCGACATTCCCGTGGGAGCGGCTCCGGCCGCCGGCCTCAGGAGGCCACCGGCGCGGCGAACCGCCGGCGGTAGGAGACCGGGCTGGTGCCGAGCTGGCGGGCGAAGTGGTGCCGCAGCACGGGCGCGCTGCCGAAGCCGACCACGCGCGCGATCTCGTCCACGGGCGCCTCGGTCGACTCGAGCAGCTCCTGCGCCCGTGCGACCCGCTGGCGCGCGAGCCAGGCGGCCGGCGTCGTGCCGGTCTCCTGACGGAAGCGGCGCGCGAAGGTGCGCTCGGACAGCGCGGCCCGGCGCGCCAGCCTGGACACGGTGTGCTCCTCGGCCAGGTGCTCCCGCATCCAGGCGAGCAGGCCGGCGAGCGACACGCCCTCGCGCGGCAGCGGGTCGACGACGAACTGGGCCTGACCCCCCTCGCGCTGCGGCGGCACCACCATGCGCCGCGCGACGGCGCGCGCGGCGTCGGCGCCGACCTGCGTCCGCACGAGGTGCAGCGCGGCGTCGATGCCCGCCGCGGTCCCGGCGCTGGTGAGCACGTGCCCGTCCTCGACGAAGAGCGCGTCGGGGTCGACGTCGGCGGTGGGGACCTCGGCCGCGAGCCGCTCCGTGTACATCCAGTGCGTGGTGCACCGCCGGCCGTCGAGCAGGCCTGCCCGCGCGAGCGTGAACGCGCCCGAGCAGATGGCGAACAGCCAGGCGCCGCGGTCGTGGGCCGCCCGGAGCGCGTCGAGGTAGGCCTGCGGCAGCGTCTCCGCGCCGTCGTCGTCGATGCCGTACGCGACGGCGACGACGAGGTCGGCGTCGTCGAGCGCCTCGAGGCCGTGCTCGACGACGACGGGGAAGCCGCCCTTGGTCATCACGGGGCCGGGCTCGGGGGCGCAGAGGGTGAAGTCGAACGACGGGCCGCCCGTGTCGCGCCGGTCGATCCCGAACACCTCGTACGCGACGCCGAGCTCGAACGGGGCGACGCCCGGGACGACGACGGCGGCGACCTTGTGGATCATGCCGACCATGCTGCCACGGCGATGGCGGAATGTCGATGCATACTGGCACTTCTGCCACTCGTGGCAGAAGTGCGATGCGCGAAGGATAACTGCCATGACCGCATTGATCCTCGTCCTCGCCGCCCTGCTCCTCACCGCCTACGCCGCCCGCCTCGTGCGGACGGTCCGCCGCGACGGCCTCGGCACCCGCCGGCCGCCGCGCTCCCACCCCGACTGGTGGGACGGCGCGCCCGCCTGACGCCCGCCGGCGCCGCGCCCGCCGGTCGCCGCGCAAGCGCGGGTCGGCTCTGCCACAGTGGGCCCATGCTGCTGCGCCGTATCGCCCGACCCCTCCTGGCCGCCCCCTTCGTCTACGACGGGATCCAGGCCGTGCTGCACCCGGCCGAGCACGTGGACGCCGCCCGCGAGGGCTCCACGATCGTCACGGACGCGGTCGGCGCCGAGCCGCTCAGCGACCGCCAGCTCGGCCTCCTGGTGCGCGCGCACGGCGCGGTGACCGCCGTGGCCGGCGTCCTGCTCGCCGTCGGCCGCACGCCCCGCACCGCCGCGCTCGCGCTGGCCGCGCTCACCGCGCCGCTCGCCGTCGCCCACCAGCCGTTCACCAGCAGGGGGGCCGAGCGCAGCCTGCGCACCGCGGCCTTCGTCAAGGACCTCGGCAAGGTCGGCGCCGCCGTCATCGCGGGCGTCGACCTCGAGGGCCGGCCCGGCGTCACCTACCGCGTGCAGCAGGCGCGCACGCACGCCGCCCGCCTCGCGGAGGCGAAGGCCGAGACGGTCAAGGCCGCGACGAAGGGCGAGGCGGCCAAGGTCGCGGCCAAGGCCGACAAGGCGAAGGCGGCCACCAAGGCCGAGGCCGCGAGGCTGCGGGCGAAGGTCGCCGACGCCGTCTGACGGTCGCGGACCTGGTCGGCACCGGCGAGACGGCCCGCGGTGCGTGCGGTCCGTGAACTAGCCTCGGAGCCATGACCTCAGCCGTCCCGCCGCACGCCGCCCCGCCCGCCCCCGACGTCGTCGACGAGTGGGCGGCACCGGTCGCGACGGCTCCGCTGGACGCGACGGTCGAGGTGCCGGGCAGCAAGTCGCTGACGAACCGCCTGCTCGTGCTGGCCGCGCTCGCCGACGGCCCCGGCACCCTGCGCGGGGCGCTGCGCTCGCGCGACGCCGACCTCATGATCGGCGCGCTGCGGGCCCTGGGCGCCGGCATCGACGAGGGCGACGACCCGAGCACCCTGCACGTGACCCCCGGCCCGCTGCGCGGCGACGTGGACGTCGACACCGGGCTGGCGGGCACGGTGATGCGGTTCCTCCCGCCGGTCGCGGCCCTGGCCGACGGTCCGGTCCGCTTCGACGGCGACCCCGAGGCGCGGGTCCGGCCGATGCTGCCGGTGCTCGCGGCCCTGGGCAGCCTGGGCGTGCGCGTCACGTCCCCCGACGGCGGCACCCCGACGCACCTGCCCTTCACCGTGCACGGCACGGGCCGGGTGGCGGGCGGCGCCGTGGACGTCGACGCGTCCGCATCGTCGCAGTTCGTCTCGGCCCTGCTGCTCGCGGGCGCGCGCTTCGAGCGCGGCCTCACGCTGCGGCACATCGGCACCACGCTGCCGAGCGTCCCCCACATCGCCATGACCGTGGCCACCCTGCGCGACGTCGGCGTCGAGGTGGACGACTCGCGCGACGGCATCTGGCAGGTCGCCCCCGGCCCGGTCGCCGCGCGCGACGTGCGGGTCGAGCCGGACCTGTCCAACGCGGCGCCGTTCCTGGCCGCGGCGCTGGTGGGCGGCGGCACCGTGCGCGTGCCGGGCTGGCCGGCGGAGACCACCCAGCCGGGCGCGCTGCTCCCGGACCTGTTCGCGGCCCTCGGGGCGCAGGCCCGCCTGGACGGCGGCGTCCTCACCGTCACCGGCACGGGCGAGGTCCGCGGGGCGGACCTGGACCTGCACGCCGCGGGCGAGCTCGCCCCCACCTTCGCCGTCCTCGCCGCGCTCGCCGACTCCCCCAGCCGCCTGCGCGGCATCGCGCACCTCCGGGGCCACGAGACCGACCGGCTGGCCGCGCTGGCCACCGAGATCACGCGGCTCGGCGGGCAGGCCGAGGAGACGCGCGACGGGCTCGTCATCACGCCGCGACCGCTGCACGGCGGCCTGTTCCGCACCTACGCCGACCACCGCATGGCGACGTCGGCCGCCGTGCTCGGCCTGCGGGTGCCGGGGGTGCGGGTGGAGAACGTCGGCACCACGGCCAAGACCCTGCCCGGCTTCGACGTGATGTGGGAGCGGATGCTGGGGGTCGACGCCGGCCCCGTCACCGAGGGCGAGGCCTGATGGCCCGCCGCGCCGTCGACGAGCACGCGCAGTACGCGCGGCCCTCGAAGCGCGGCTCACGGCCCCGCACCAAGCAGCGCCCCGAGCACGCGGACGCCGAGGTCGGCATGGTGACCGGCGTCGACCGCGGCCGGTACACCCTCGTGGTCGACGACGGCACCGACCGCGAGCGCACCGTCCTCGCGATGAAGGCGCGCGAGCTCACACGTACCCGCGTCGTCGTGGGCGACCGCGTCGACGTCGTCGGCGACACGTCGGGCGACGAGGGCACGCTCGCCCGCATCGTGCGGATCCAGGACCGGTCGTCCGTGCTGCGCCGCACCGCGGACGACACCGACCCCTACGAGCGCATCGTGGTGGCGAACGCCGACCAGCTCGTCGTGGTCACCGCGCTCGCCCAGCCCGAGCCGCGCACCGGCATGATCGACCGCTGCGTCGTCGCCGCCTACGACGCGGGCATGGACGTGCTGCTGTGCCTCACCAAGGCCGACCTCGCGGACCCCGCTCCCCTGCGCGACCTCTACACCCCCATCGGCGTCGAGGTCGTCGTCACGCGGCAGGACGACGCCGCGAGCGTCGAGGCCGTCCGCTCCCGGCTGGCCGGGCGGACGTCCGTGCTGGTGGGGCACTCGGGCGTCGGCAAGTCGACGCTCATCAACGCCCTGGTGCCCGACGCCGACCGCGCCACCGGCGTCGTCAACGACGTCACCGGCCGTGGCCGTCACACGTCCACGTCGGCCGTCGCGCTGCGGCTGCCGGTCGGGCACGACGACCACGACGGCTGGGTGGTCGACACCCCGGGCGTCCGGTCGTTCGGGCTGGCGCACGTCGAGACGGACCACCTGCTGCAGGCGTTCGAGGACCTCGCCGAGGTCGCCGAGGACTGCCCGCGCGGCTGCACCCACCTCGCGGACGCCCCCGACTGCGCGCTCGACGACTGGCTCGCCGCGTCGTCCGACGACGAGCGCCCGGCGCGCGAGGCCCGCGTCGCGTCGTTCCGGCGCCTGCTGACCGCGCGCCACGCCGCCGACTGACCTCGCGCCGGATGGTGCGGGCGCGATTTCGGGGACCATCCACGTCCCCGTTCCCCCGGAAGTCGCGCTCACAGAGTGCGGGCCCTGTTCGTCAGGTACAACTTGTCAGTCTGGGCTGACGAGTTCTACGGTGAAGAGATGTCCACCGCGCCCGATCCCGCCGCGCCCGCCGACATGCCCGCCGACATGCCCGCCGACATGCCCGTCGACACGGCCGCCGCCGCGGCGCGCGAGCTGCGCTCGCTGGTCGGGCGGCTCCGCCGCCGCTTCCTCGAGCTGAGCGACAACCAGGAGCTCACGCCGTCACAGACGTCGCTGCTCTCCCGGCTCGCCAAGCACGGCCCCGCGTCGCCCGGCGCCCTCGCCGCGGCCGAGCGGGTCCGGCCGCAGTCGCTCGGGGCCACCCTCGGCGTCGTCGCCGACCGGGGCCTCGTGCGCCGGGACCCCGACCCCGACGACGGCCGCCGCCAGGTGATCTCCCTCAGCGACGACGGGCGGGCGTTCGTCGAGGGCCGGCGCGAGGCCGGGCAGGAGTGGCTGACGCACGCGCTGCGCGACCGCCTCACCGCCGAGGAGCTGGCCACCGTGACGGCGGCCCTCGCGATCCTGGACCGGACGCTCCTCGACGCCGCGCCCACCGCCCCGGCACCCGCCCGCGAGGCCGACCGCCCGTGACCCTGCTCCACCGCCACCCCGCCGCCCGCCCGGCAGCCGCACCCCGCGGGCCGGACGGCTACGACACCCGCCTCACGCTGCCGCTCGCGCTGGGGTCGCTGCTCAACCCGATCAACTCGTCGATGATCGCGGTGGCCCTCGTGCCCATCGGGATCGCGTTCGGCGCCCCGGCCGCGCAGACGGTCTGGCTTGTCACCGCGCTCTACCTCGTGACGGCGGTGGGCCAGCCGGTGGTCGGTCGCGTGGTCGACCTCGTCGGGCCGCGGCGCCCTTACCTGGTCGGGGCCGCGCTCGTCGGCATCGCCGGCATGCTCGGAGCGCTGGCCCCGTCGCTCGGGGTGCTCGTGCTGGCCCGCGCGCTGCTCGGCATCGGCACCTGCGCCGCCTACCCGGCGGCGATGTGGCTGGTGCGGCACGCGACCGACCGCTCCGGCGAGGACCGCGGGATCGCGACGGTGCTCACGATCCTCGCCGTCACGAACCAGGTGACGATGATCGTCGGCCCGACGCTCGGCGGGCTGCTCGTCGGCGCCGGCGGCTGGCGGGCGATCTTCCTGGTCAACGTGCCGCTCGCGGCGGCGTGCCTCGTGCTGGGCGGCCTTCGGCTGCCGCGCACGACCGCCGCCGACCTCGTCGTGCAGGACGCCGTGGACGACGCCCGGGAAGACGGCACGAGCCTCGCGACGCGCCTGGACCTGCTCGGCGTGCTGCTCTTCGCGGCCGCGCTCACCAGCCTGATGCTCGTCCTCGTCGGCGCCGCGCCCTGGTGGGTGCTCGCCGCGACCGCCGTGACCGGCGCCTGGTTCGCGCGGCACGAGCTGAGCGCTCGCCGCCCGTTCATCGACCTGCGGCTGCTCGCCGGGAACCGCCCGCTGCTGCTCACGTACGCGCGCGCCCTGCTCACCGCCACCGCCACGTACGCGTTCATGTTCGGCTACGTGCAGTGGCTCGAGCAGGGCCGTGGCCTGAGCGAGGCCACCGCGGGGCTGCTGATGCTGCCGACGTCGGTCGTCGCGGTCGCGGTCGCCTCGGCGACCGGGCGGCGCGCCCCCGTGCGGACGGCCCTGCTCGTCGGGTCGGGCTCGTTGCTGGTCGGCGGCGCGATCCTCGCCGTCGTGCAGCCCGCCAGCCCGACGTGGCTGCTCGTCCTCGCCGGCGTGGGCATCGGGGGCATGCAGGGGCTGGCCGGGCTCGCGCACCAGAAGGCGCTCGCCCGCCAGGCCGACGCCGCGACCGTCGGCGCCGCGTCCGGGCTGCTGCGCACGTTCATGTACCTCGGCGCGCTGGTGTCCACCGCGGCCATCGCGGCGCTCTACGCCGACGGCCCCACGACGGCGGGCCTGCACGACCTCGCCCTCGCGATGGCGGCCTGCGCCGTCGTCGTCGGCGTCCTCACGCTCGTCGACCGCTCCCTGCGGCGCCGTCCCACGAGCGTCCACCCCGTTCCCGCCCCTGTCCCCGCACCCGACCGAGCACCCGACCCCGCACCCGGAGAGCACCGCTGATGACCCTCACCACCCTCGACCCCCGCACCGCCCTCGTCGTCGTCGACCTGCAGGCGGGCATCCTCGCCATGCCGACCGCGCCGCACGCCGCGGACGCCGTCCTCGCCCGCAGCGTCGAGCTCGCCGAGGCCTTCCGCGCCCGCGACCTGCCCGTCGTCCTCGTGCGCGTCACCGCGGCGCCCGACGGCGCCGACGCCGTGCCCGGTCGCACCGACGCACCGCGCGGTGCAGCCCGGCCCGACGGCTGGGACGTCCTCGCGCCGGAGCTGCACACCGCGGCGTCGGACGTCGTCGTGACCAAGCGGAACTGGGGCGCCTTCTACGGCACCGACCTCGACCTCCAGCTGCGCCGCCGCGGCGTGACGCAGGTCGTCCTGGCCGGCATCGCCACCAGCATCGGCGTCGAGTCCACGGCCCGCGCCGCCCACGAGCACGGCTACCACGTCTCCCTCGTCACCGACGCGATGGCCGACCGCTCCGCCGAGGACCACGAGCACAGCGTCGGGCGGCTCTTCCCCCGGCTGGGCGAGTGCGGCACGACCGCCGAGCTGGTCGCCCTGCTGGGCGCCTGACCTCTCTGTCCCACCCCCGCGCGCCGGGGCCCTGGCCGGAGCGGCGGACCGCTACGGTGTGAGGCGTGTCGTACACCCAGCCGTCTCCCAGCCCGACCAGCGGGCCCGCGCGCACGTACGAGGACGACCTGCGCCTGGCCCACGTGATCGCCGACCAGGTGGACGCGATCACGATGTCCCGCTTCAAGGCCGTGGACCTGCACGTCGAGCAGAAGCCCGACGACACGCCCGTCTCGGACGCCGACCGTTCCGCCGAGGAGTTCATCCGCGCCCAGCTGCACCGCGCGCGCACCCGCGACGCGATCGTCGGCGAGGAGTACGGCTCGGCGGGCAGCGGCGCGCGGCGCTGGATCATCGACCCGATCGACGGCACGAAGAACTTCGTGCGCGGCGTCCCCGTGTGGGCCACGCTCATCGCGCTGGCCGACGGCGAGGAGGTCGTCATGGGCCTCGTCTCGGCGCCGGCGATCGGCCGCCGCTGGTGGGCGGCGAAGGGCTCGGGCGCCTGGACCGGCAAGTCCCTCGCGTCCGCGTCGCGGATGTCCGTCTCCGGCGTGAGCACGCTCGCCGACGCCTCGTTCTCGTACTCGTCCCTGTCCGGGTGGGAGGAGCACGGGAAGCTCAACGGCTTCCTCGACCTCACCCGCCAGGTGTGGCGCACCCGCGGCTACGGCGACTTCTGGTCGTACATGCTCGTCGCCGAGGGCGCCGCCGACATCGCCGCCGAGCCCGAGCTCGAGGTCTACGACATGGCCGCCCTCGTGCCCATCGTCACCGAGGCCGGCGGCCGCTTCACCGCGCTCGACGGCGCCCCCGGACCGTGGCACGGGAACGCCCTGGCCACCAACGGCAGGCTCCACGACGAGACCCTCGTCTACCTGGGCTGAACCCGCTCACGACGATCAGGGGCGCGGGATCTGGGAGATCTCGGTCGGGTCGTACCAGAGCAGGTCGCGGTCGGTGACGCGCTGCAGCGCCGCGTCCAGCGCCGCCTCGGACGTCGCGCCGACGTCGCCGGTGCGCTCGGCGTCGTTCTCCTCGTCGGCGGCGGCGAGCACCGCGCGCACGTCGTCCGCCGCCTCCGGCTCGTCGACGTGGACGGCGACGACGGCCACGCCGGTCAGGGCGGCGACGTCGACCGCGCTGGGCTCGTCGGCGCCGTCAGCCCCGGTGACCTCGGCGTCCGGCACGTCGAGCGAGACGACGACGCGGAGCGGCACGACGGCGCGACGCGAGGCCACGAGGGCCAGCGAGTCGTCCGCGGCGGCGAGGAAGGCCTCGTACTCCCGGCTCTCGTCGTCCTCGTCGGGCAGCTCGCGGGCGAGGGCGGGCGTCACCGCGTGCGCGCGGCGGGCGGGGACGTCCCACCGCGCCCCGGCGGCGGCGACCACGGCGCCCTCGAGCTCGTCCAGCGTGGCGGGAACGTAGATGCGCATGCGCACAGTCTGCCGCGAGCAGCCGCCCCGCGCTCACGCCTCCGCCGGCACCGCCGCGGCGACGGTCGCCCGCACCCGCTCGGCCAGCGCCTCGAACGCCGCCGTCACCGGCGACCCGGGAGCCTCCTCCGCGAGCGTGCGGCCCGCCAGCAGCGCGGCGTCCAGGCCGGCGGCGTCGTCGGGGACCAGGTGGACGTCCTCGACCCCGGCGTAGCGCGCCAGCGCGTCCCGCACCGCCGCCTCCGGGCGCGAGCCCACCGCCGACGCGCGCACCCGGTTCGCGACGACGACCCGCTCGCCCGCGACGGGCACCGGCACCTCGCGCAGGTCCTCGAGCCCGCGCACGAGGCGCTGGATGCCCACCGGGTCCGCCGCACCGACCACCACGACGACGTCCGCCGCCTGCAGCGCCGCGAGCGTCGCACCGTTGCGCTGCGGCGCGTGGGTGTCGTACATCAGCAGCTCGTCCGCCTCCAGGAGCGGGCCGCAGTCGACGACGGTCCAGTCGGCGAGCTCGCGCGCCCGCTCGAGGACCACCTCGACGGCGCTGGCCGGCAGCTCGGGCCACCGGGCGGCGCGCGTGATCCCCGTCAGCACCCGGAGCCTGCCGCCGACGACCGGGCTGTGCCGGGCGAGCGTCGGCAGGTCGAGCGACCCGTGCGCGGCGGCGCGGGCGGCGGCCGCCAGCCCCGGGGCGTCGTCGAGCAGGCCCAGGCGGGCCGCCACCGACGCGCCGTAGGTGTCGGCGTCCACGACCAGCGCGTGCTCGGTAGCCGTCGCCGCCGACTCGCGACGCGCGCGACCGTGGCGGCGGCGCCCGCGCGACAGGCCGCCGAGCGCGGCCGCGAGCTCGAGCGCCGTCGTCGTGCGCCCCGGCGCGCCCACGGGGCCCCAGACCGCGACGACGCGCCCGCGGCGGGGCGTCGCGTCGTCCGCGACGACGTCCTCCAGCCCGATCCCGTCCTGGCCGGCGAGCGCCTCGTCGACGTCCTGCCCACCCTGGCCCAGCACCAGGCGGTCGGGTGCGGCGGCGCCCGGTGCCGCGTCGCGGACCGCGGCGAGCAGGAGGGCCTCGTCGTACCGCTCGACGACGGCGTCGACGCCCAACGCGTGCAGCCTGGCCGCCGGCGCGACGTCGTCACCGAGCGCGACCACGCGGACGCCCGCGGCGCGCAGCCGGCCGACGGCCTCCCGGTCGAGGCCGGGCAGGTCGCCGGAGACCAGCGCGACGGCGCCCGCGCCGGCGGCGGCTGCCGCGAGCAGCTCCGCCACGTCGCCGCAGCGACGCGTGACGGTGGCGCCCGAGCCCGGGCCGCCCAGGGCGAGGACGACGTCGGTCTCCGCCGCGCCGCGCACCGCGCACAGGACGGTGACGCTCCCCATCAGACGCCGGCCCCGGCCTGCGGCACGACGGTCACGCTGCCGGGGACCGTCAGCGCCCGGAGGACGACGGGCAGGTCCTCGGAGGGCACGAGCACGTGCAGCGTGGCGCCGTCCGCGACGACGAGCCCGGTGCCCGCCTCGTCGACCTGCTCGACGACGACGCCCTCGACGAGCGGCGCCGGCTCCGCGGCCGGCGCGTCGGCTCCGGCGGGCGCCTCGGGCGTCGACCAGAGGTCGACGGCGGACCCGGCCTGCACGCGGGACGACATGGCCTGGTCGACGGGCACGGAGACCGAGCGCACGTCGACCTCCGCCGCGTCGCCGAGCGCCGACCGGGCGACGAGCTCGCCGTCGTCGACCACCCGCAGCGCGACGACCTCGTCGGGCAGCTCCTGGTCGGCCCGCAGGTACAGCTCCGCGCCCGCGTCGATCCTGACGTCGACCGTGCGCAGCCGGTCCACGTCCACGGTCTCGCCGGGGGTGAGCGTCCCGTCGGCCGCGTAGACCGGCACGGTGCGCCCCGCGGACGAGACCGCCCACGAGCCGAGGGCCACGGACGCGGCGACGATGACGACGCCGACGACCAGCCGGGGGTCGCGCCAGGTGGGGCGGCGCAGGCGCGCAGCCACGGGTGCCGGCAAGGGGTCGGTGCTCACGGACGTCCTCCGGGGTTGTCTGGACGCGGCCTCGGCGCAGCGTCGCGCCGGAACCTATCATCAGGCACCCCACGCGTGCTTTCGGCAACCACTGTGGACAACCGTCGCCATCGTCGATGACCGCTGTGCCAGAATTGCCCGTATGGCCAGCCGGTTCCTCTCTCTCGCGGACGTGCAGGAGATGCTCAACATCTCCAGCACCCAGGCCTACTCGCTCGTGCGCTCGGGCGAGCTGCCCGCCATCCAGGTGGGCCCCAAGAAGGTGTGGCGGGTCGAGGCGAGCAAGCTCGAGGAGTACATCGAGCACCAGTACGCCCGCACCCGCGAGCGGATCGCGTCGGGCGACCTCTGACGTCTCCGCCGGGCTCCCCCGGCAGACTCAGGCCTCGCTGACCCGCAGCAGGGCAGCGAACGGCACCGTCCGGACGACCGGCCGCGCGCGCTCCGCCTCCTCCACGTCGAGATGGTCGGCGCCCACGCGCCCGATCCGTCCGGTCACCGACCCGCCCGCCGTACGGATCAGCACCCGGGCACGGTCGCGCTGCAGCCCCCGGAGCACGTGGCCCAGCCCGAGACCGTCGGTGCGCGCCCGCGACGGCGTCGCGAGCCGGCCGAGACCGACGACGGCGGCGAGCGCGGCCGCCGGGACGAGGTGCTGGACGCTGCCGCGCGCGCCGCGCCCGTCGAGGAGCACCCACGCGTGCGCCACGCGGGCGAGCCGGCCCTCGATCCCCTCGCCGTCGAGCAGCTCGAGCCGCAGCACGGTGCCCGTCGCGGCCCGCAGCCGGTCGGTCAGCGGGATCGACGCCTGCTCGGCGCGGGTCAGCTCGGCGACCGCCCCCTCCCGTTCGGCCGCCTGCTCGGCGTCGAACCGCGCCTCGAGGTCCGCGAAGAGCAGCTCCCACCTGGCCGGACCCGCGGATGTCATGAGGCTCCTCTCGTCGGGGTCGGTGCCCACAGGATGCCCGGGTGGACAGATCCGGCACCAGTCCGCTTCAATATGCACCATCAGAACACATCAACCGCTATCAACCTGCATCATAGTGAACGATCCGGGATGACGGCGGAGGGACGAAGGAGACCTCGATGTCCGGCAGCACGCAGCGCGACCGGTTCGCACGGCCGGGTGGGCTCGGGCGGCTCGCCGTCCTCACGGTCGCCGCCGCGGGCGTGGGCGCCGCCCTGCTGCTGCGCGCGGCCGCCGTCACCCCACGGACCACCACCGCGGCCACCGGCCTCACCGTCGACCGGTGGGTCGAGCTCGCCGTGCTCGCCGCCGGGCTCCTCGCCGCGGCATGGCTCGCCCTGAGCGGGGCGCTCGCCCTGACCTGCGTCGCCGCGTCGCTGCTCGGCCGCCGGTGGCGTGCCGGTGAGGCCGCCGTGGAGCGGCTCGCGCCCGCCACCGTCAGGCGGCTCGTCCGGACCGCCGTCGGCGCCGGCGTCGGTGCCGGCCTCACGCTCGCCCCGACCGTCGCCCTGGCGGCCGACCTCCCGCCCACCCCGCCGGCCGACCACGGAGGGTCGGTCGTCCTCGACCTCGGCTGGCAGCCCACCGCCACCGAGCCCGAGGCACCGGCCGACGGAGGGGTCGAACGCCCGGCGGAGGAGGACACGCTCGTCGAGGAGGTCGTGGCCGCCCCGGTCGCACACCGTGCCGCCGACGACGCCACCGACCGCGCCGACGAGGCGGCCGACGACGGAGGGCCGACCCGCGTCGTGCACCGCGGCGACACGCTGTGGGACATCGCGGCCCAGGCGCTCGGCGGCTCCCCCACCGACGCGGAGATCCTCCGCGAGGTGACGCGCTGGCACACGGAGAACCGCCACGTCATCGGCGCCGACCCCGACCACCTCCTGCCCGGCCAGATCCTGCGCGCCCCGGCCTGACGGCCCCGACGTCCCACGACTCCCGCACCATCCACCGGAGGGCAACATGACCGCGACGACGACCGCGCCGACCACGCCGGAGACGGCGGCCCCCGCCGAGCGGGGCACCACCGCCCCCGGGACCGCACCGGACGGCGCGACGGCGACGCCCGGCACCGTCCCGGGCACCCCGTCGAGCCGCCCCGCGGCGACCGCGGCTCAGGACGACGGCGCGCCCTCGCCGCGCGCGCTCCGGGTGTCGACCCCGCCGCGACCCTCGGGTCCGGCGGGCTACCCCGAGGCCGGCACCCGACCGTCGCCGCGGCCGCGGCGGGTGCGGGTCGGCGCCCCGGGCGTCCGTCGCGGCCCGGGCGACGACGAGGACCTCACGGCGCGGCCGATGCGGGAGGCCGAGCCCGCGCCGCTGCCCGACCCGACGGCGCAGTGCTGCACGGTCGTGCGCGCCGCGGTCGAGGTCCTGCGCGGGGAGCGGCCGGCGACGCAGCTCGCCCGCTGGGTCACGCCGCAGGTGCGGGACCAGCTCGCCGAGCGCGCCCGGATCGGCCTGGCCCGCGCGCCTCTGCGGGACGAGGAGGCCCACCGGCCCGTCCAGGTGCGGCGCGTGCGGCTGGTCCGCCTGGGCGACGACGTGGCCGAGGCGACCGTCGTCCTGGACGACGACGGCCGGGTGCGCGCCGCTGCCGTCCGGCTGGAGGCGCGCCGGGGCACCTGGCGGGTCGCCGTCCTCGAGGTGGGCTGACCGGACCCCGCGAGATAGAGAAGCCCTCCCCGCGAGGAGGGCTTCTCTATCTCGCGGGGAGGGCTTCTCTATCTCGCGGGAGGGTCACTCCTCGTTGATGCCGTGGCAGACCTTGTACTTCTTGCCGGAGCCGCAGGGGCACTGGGCGTTGCGCGGCGTGCCGGGGAAGGTCCGGCCGTCGCTGGTCGCCGCGGTGGCCTCGCCGTGCAGCTCGCGGCGCGAGCGGCGCGTGGGGGCGCCCGTCGTCGTCGTGGAACCGTCCTCGCTCGGCGACGAGTAGGACAGGCGCTGCGGCGCCGGGGCGTCGAGCCCCTTGGCCAGGAGCACCGGCTCCTCCGCCCCGGCGGGCTCCGCCGCGGCCGGGGCCTCGGGCTCGGCGACCGGCGCGGTCTCGGCGGCCGGCGCCGTCCCGCCCGCCACGACCTGGCCCGCGTCGGACTGCGCGGCGGCCGCGGCGCTGGCCGCCGAGATCACCGGGGCACCGGGGGCGCCCTGGGCGCCGGGCTGCTGCACCTGCACGTCCAGGTTGAACAGGAACCCGACCGACTCCTCCTTGATGGACTCGGTCATCGCCTGGAACAGCTGGAAGCCCTCGCGCTGGTACTCGATCAGGGGGTCGCGCTGCGCCATCGCGCGCAGGCCGATCCCCTCCTTGAGGTAGTCCATCTCGTAGAGGTGCTCGCGCCACTTGCGGTCCAGCACCGAGAGCACGACGCGGCGCTCGAGCTGGCGCATCGCGGGCTCGCCGAGGGTCTCCTCGCGCGCCTGGTAGGCCACGCGGGCGTCCGAGAGCAGCTCCTCGAGGATCATCTCGTGGCTCAGCCGGCCGACGCCGCCCGCCTCCTCGACCACGTCCTCCGGCGTGATCGACACCGGGTACACGGACTTCAGCGCCGTCCACAGCGCGTCCAGGTCCCAGGCCTCGGGGTTGCCCTCGGCGGTCGCGCCGTCGACGTACGCGGTGACGACGTCCGTGAGGAAGTGCTGCACCTGGTCCTCGAGGTCCTCGCCCTCGAGGACGCGCTTGCGCTCCGCGTAGATGACCGAGCGCTGCCGCGACAGGACGTCGTCGTACTTGAGGACGTTCTTGCGGATCTCGAAGTTGCGGGCCTCGACCTGCGACTGGGCGCTCTGGATGCCGCGCGTCACCATCTTCGACTCGAGCGGCATGTCGTCGGGGAAGCCGGCGCGGTCCATCATCGAGGACGCGAGGCCGGAGTTGAACAGGCGCATGAGGTCGTCCTGCATGGACAGGTAGAACCGCGACTCGCCCGGGTCGCCCTGACGGCCGGAGCGGCCGCGCAGCTGGTTGTCGATCCGGCGCGACTCGTGCCGCTCCGTGCCCAGCACGTAGAGGCCGCCGAGCTCGGTGACCTCCTCGTGCTCCGAGGCCACCGCCTGCTTGGCCTTCTCGAGCACGTCCGGCCACGCCGCCTCGTAGGCCTCCGGGTCCTCCCCCGCGTCGAGGCCGCGCTGGGCCATCTCGGTGACGGCGAGGAACTCGGCGTTGCCGCCGAGCATGATGTCGGTGCCGCGGCCGGCCATGTTGGTGGCGACGGTGACAGCGCCCTTGCGGCCGGCCTGCGCGACGACGGACGCCTCGCGCTCGTGCTCCTTCGCGTTCAGGACGCTGTGCGGCACGCCCGCCCGCTTGAGCAGCCCCGACAGCAGCTCGGACTTCTCGACGCTCGTGGTGCCGACCAGCACCGGCTGCCCCTTGGCGTGGCGCTCGACGATGTCCTCGACGACGGCGTTGAACTTGCCGTCCTCGTTCTTGTAGACGAGGTCGGCCTGGTCCATGCGGATCATGGGCCGGTTCGTGGGGATCGGCACCACGCCCAGCTTGTAGGTGCCCTGGAACTCGGCGGCCTCGGTCTCGGCCGTACCGGTCATGCCGGACAGCTTGCCGTAGAGGCGGAAGTAGTTCTGCAGCGTGATCGTGGCGAGCGTCTGGTTCTCCGCCTTGATCTGCACGCCCTCCTTGGCCTCGATGGCCTGGTGCATGCCCTCGTTGTAGCGGCGGCCGGCGAGGATGCGGCCGGTGTGCTCGTCGACGATCATGACCTCGCCGTTGAGCACCACGTAGTCCTTGTCGCGCTTGAACAGCTCCTTCGCCTTGATGGCGTTGTTGAGGAAGCCGATCAGCGGGGTGTTCAGCGACTCGTACAGGTTGTCGATGCCGAGGTAGTCCTCGATCTTCTCGATCCCGGGCTCGAGCACGCCGACGGTCTTCTTCTTCTCGTCGACCTCGTAGTCCTTCTCGACCTCGAGGCGACGCACCACCTTGGCGAACTCGGTGTACCAGCGGTTCGCGTCCCCGGAGGCGGGGCCGGAGATGATGAGCGGGGTGCGGGCCTCGTCGATGAGGATCGAGTCCACCTCGTCCACGATGGCGAAGTGGTGGCCGCGCTGCACCAGGTCGTCGGGCGACCAGGCCATGTTGTCGCGCAGGTAGTCGAACCCGAACTCGTTGTTCGTGCCGTACGTGATGTCGGCCGCGTACTGCTTGCGGCGCTCGTCCGGCGTCTGGCCCGAGACGATGACGCCCGTCGTCATCCCGAGGAAGCGGTAGACGCGGCCCATGAGGTCGCCCTGGTACTTCGCGAGGAAGTCGTTTGTCGTGACGACGTGCACGCCCTTGCCCTCGAGGGCGTTGAGGTAGGCGGCGGTCGTGGCCACGAGCGTCTTGCCCTCACCGGTCTTCATCTCGGCGATGTTGCCGAGGTGCAGGGCGGCGCCACCCATGAGCTGCACGTCGAAGTGCCGCTGGCCGAGGGTGCGGCGCGCGGCCTCGCGCACCGCGGCGAACGCCTCGGGCAGCAGCTCGTCGAGCGTGGTGCCGTGCTCGAGGCGCTCCTTGAAGCGGTCGGTCTCCTCGTGCAGCTCGGCGTCGCTCAGCTCCTCGAAGCTGGGCTCGAGCCGGTTGACCTGCTGGGCCAGGCTGTTGAGCTTCTTGACAATCCGGCCCTCGCCAAGACGGAGGACCTTCTCGAGGATCGCAGGCACGCAGTACTCCAGGGTCGGTGGCGCCCCGGGGATGGCCGGGACCGTGCGGCGTGACGACGGGCGACGACGGACGGTCAGGACCGCACGTCCGCGCCGTCGCCTGGGTCACACCGGCCCCATCCTAGGCGGATCACCTGAGAGTCCGGCACGGGTTCGCGACGGACGAACGACCCGTCGCGCCCCGTCCGGGCGCTGTGAGCGGGGGGGGGGGGGGCGGGCGGCCGGCGCCCCCCCCCCCCCCCCCCCCCCCCCCCCCCCGCGGGGCCCGCCCGCCCCCCCCGGGGGGGGGGGGGGGGCCGCCCCCCCCCCCGCCCCCCCGCCCCCCCGCCGCCCCCCCCGCCCCCCCCCCGCGGGGGGGGGGGGGGGCCGCCCGGGGGGGGGCGGGCGCCCGGCCCCCCCCGCCCGCTCACAGCGTCTCGTGGTCGCGGCCGGAGCCGGGGGCGAGGTCGGCGGCTGCGCGGTCCGCGAGCTCCGCCCCCGCGGCGCCGTAGAGGTGGAAGACGGCGTCCGCACCGTGCCGGCGCAGCTCGGCGGCGTCCTCGTCGTAGCGGGCGATCGCCGCCACCCGGCCGGCGAAGCCGACCGCGCGCAGCCGGGCCAGGGCGATGAGGTTCGCCTTGTGGAACGGCATCGCGAGCACGGCGAGGCGCACCTGTCCGGCCCGCTTGACCCGGGCCCAGAACTCGGTGTCCGTGGCGTCGGCGGGGACGACGGCGATCCCCTCGGTCCGCAGCGCCTCGACGCGGGTGCGGTCGTGCTCGACCCCCATGACCGACAGCCCGTGCACGTCGCGCAGGCGCCGGTACGTCGCCGAGCCCACCCGCCCCAGGCCGAGGACGACGGCATCGACCCGGCCGATGTCGACCGGGCGGTCGTCGAGGTGCAGCTTGTCGACGTCCCGCCGGGGCAGGAGGGCGGTGAGGCGGGCCGCGAGCTCGACGCCGCGCCGGTTGACGATCGCCGAGACGACGAAGCTGCCGGCGACGGCGAGGGAGACGATGACCGTCCACTCCTCGTCGAGCAGGCCCGCCGTCGCGCCGAACGCGACGACGATGATGCCGAACTCGGAGAAGTTGCCGAGCGCCAGACCGGCCAGGAACGACGTCCGCCGCCGCAGCCGCATCAGCCACAGCAGCACCGCGTACCCCGCCACCTGCAGCGGCAGGAGCAGGAGCAGCAGGCCGGCCAGGGCCAGGTCGACCGGGGCCGGCATCCCGTGCAGCCCGATCTGCAGGAAGAACGCGACGAGCGCCAGGTCCTTGACCGTGAGCAGGGAGCGGGAGAGCTCGGTGGCGCGCGGGTGCCCGGCGAGCAGGGCCCCCATCACGAGGGCGCCGAGGTCGCCCGACAGCCCGACGACCTCGAACAGCCAGTACCCGGGCACGAGGGCGACGAACGCGCCGAACAGCGCCTGCAGCTCACCGTGCCCGGCCCGGTCCCAGACGCGGCGCAGCACCCAGGCCCCGGGGACGAGGGCGACGACGGCGAGCGCCCACGGGCTGGGCGGCTCCCCCGTCGAGACGGCCAGGAACGCCACGGCGATGATGTCCTGCACCACGAGCACGCCGACGGCGATGCGCCCGTACAGCGCCGTCGTGTCCGAGCGGTCCTCCAGCACCTTGACCACGAAGACCGTGGAGGAGAACGACAGCGCCAGCCCGACCAGCGCCAGGGAGCCGAGCGACTCGTCGGCGAGGAGCCGGATCCCGACGACCGCGAGCAGGCCGAGGAACCCGACGGCCACCGCGACGCTCAGCACCAGGTGCGCCGCCGTGGTGAGCCAGACCTCCGGGCGCAGCAGCGAGCGGACGTCGAGCTTCAGCCCGATCGCGAACAGCAGGAGCGCCACGCCCAGCTCGGCGACGGTCTCCAGCCCGGGCAGGTCGGGGGCTCCGGCCGCCCCGAGCGCGAACCCGGCGGCGAGGAAGCCGACCAGCGGCGGCAGCCGCAGCAGCGTCGCCGCCAGGCCGCCCACGAGCGCCGCGGCGAGGTACAGCACGGCCGTGGCCATCAGCGCTCCTGACCTTCTCCGGTCCCGACCGACGCGGGCGCGCCCGACGTCGTGGCGCCGATCCTACGAGCGGCGGGCGCCCTGCGCCCCTACGCCGCGCGCACGGCCCCGGCCAGCGCGGGCGCGAGGTCGCCGACCGGCGCGACCGGCGTCGACCCGAGCCCGAGCCAGCCCGCGAGCACGGCGAGCTCGGCGCCCAGCGCCGCCGCCGTGCCGGGGCCGGCGTGGGCGGTGGGGTGCACCGCCTGGACGCGCAGGACGCCCGCCTGCCGGTCGGCCTTGAGGTCGACGAACGCCGTGATCGCGTCGCCCTCGAGGAACGGCAGCACGTAGTACCCGAGCACCCGCTGCGGCGCGGGCACGTAGATCTCGATCCGGTAGTACACGTCGAAGAGCGCCTCGAGACGCCGCCGCTCCCAGACGACCGGGTCGAACGGGCTGAGCAGCGCGCGCGCCTGCGCCCGGCGGGGCACGCGCGCGTCCCGGTGCCGGTAGGTGGGCTCGTCCCAGCCGCGCACGTCGACCGGCACGAGCACGCCGTCCTCCACCAGCTCGTCCCGGGCCCGGCGCACGGCCGGGCCGCGCAGCCGGAAGTAGTCGGCGAAGCAGCGGACCGTGCCGATCCCGTGCGCCCGGGCGCCGAGCTCCAGCAGCCGGCGCACGGCCTCGTCGCCGGGCACCGGCTCCGCCGCGCGCACGGCCGGCGGCAGGACGCGCTCGGGCAGGTCGTAGCAGCGCTCGAACGCGGTGTTGCGCCGCGCGGCCATCACCTCGCCGGTGAAGAACAGGAACTCGAGGCAGCGCTTGGCCATCGTCCAGTTCCAGCCCCACTCCTCGCGCGAGCGCGGTCCCGACCGCCCGGTGGCGACCAGCTCGTCGTGGATCTCGCGCGCGGTCACCGGCCCGCGCTCGGCGACCAGCTGCCGCACCAGGTCCATCTCGGCCGCGTGCGCCAGCGGTGCCCCGGCGATGGTGCCCCAGGCCTCGTCGAGGTAGTTGCGCCGCCGCCACTCCAGCAGCGGGTACGTCGACGCCGGCACGAACGAGGCCACGTGCGCCCACGTCTCCACGATCCGCCGCGGGGCCCGCCCCGCCGCCCGGTCCAGCAGCCCGACGTCGTACGGCCCGAGCCGCGAGTACAGCGGCATCAGGTGCGCCCGCGCCAGCACGTTCACCGAGTCGATCTGCAGCAGGTTCAGCTGCTCGACCGTCGCCATCGCGCGGCGCATCGTCACGCCGTCGGCACCGGGAGCAGCACCCGCAGCACCTGGCCGGGGCCGCGCGAGCCCCTGGGCCCCGAGGGCGACGCGACGGGCCTGCGCGAGCGAGAGGGAGTCCACCCGGCCATCCTGCCGACCCCCACCGACAGCGGCGCGGGACAGGCCCGGGTTTCGACAGGCTCAACCGCGGGTGGTGTGGTTTCGACTGGCTCGACCACCGGGCACGGCGACCGGACAGACGAGAGCCGGTCGAGGCCTTCGTCGCGGGGACGTATCCCTCCCGAAGTGGAGGGCGCCCTGGCGCCCGTGAACGCGTCCCCGCGACGAAGGCCTCGACCG
>NZ_JBIRXZ010000011.1:0-15493 GCF_044389385.1 Isoptericola sp. NPDC019571 | reverse complement strand
CGGGCCGGGGGTGGGGGGGGGGGGGGCGCGCGCCCGGGGGGGGGGGGGGCGGGGGGGGGCCCCCCCCCCCGCGGGGGGGCGGGCGCCCCCCCCCGGCTCGGCCCGTCAGCCAAGAACCGACATGACCATCACGTCAGCTCGGTCACCGGCTCCACGCCGCCGACGGTCGAGTCCAGCTCGATCACGCCGTACGTCCAGCCCCGACGGCGGTACACCGCGGACGGACGGGCCGTCTCCTTCGAGATGAAGAGGAAGAAGTCGTGACCCACCATCTCCATCTGGTAGACGGCGTCGTCGACGGTCATCGGCTCGGCGTGGTGCAGCTTGCGCCGGATCACCACCGGGGAGTCGCCCAGCTGCTCCTCGACGGCGTCACCGGGCTCGGCGAGCGCGACGGGCGCGGACGGCTGGGCCGCGGCCTCCGTGGCGGCGACCTCGTCGTAGGGGCGGACGTCCACGGACGGGAGGACGTCGCCGCCCGCGCGGCGGCGGTGGTCCTTGCGGCGGTCGCGCGATCGGCGCAGCCGCTCGGTGAGCTTGTCCAACGCGATGTCGAGGGCTCCGAACCGGTCGTCCGCCGCGGCCTCCGCGCGGATCACGGGCCCCTTGTCGTGCACGGTGAGCTCGACCCGCTCCCGGACCTCGGAGAGCCGCGGGTTGTTCTCGCGCGTCACCTCCACGTCCACCCGGCGAGCGGCCGGTGCGAGCTGGGTGACCTTGCTCAGCTTGTCCTCCACGTGCCGGCGGAACCTGTCCGCCACCTCCGTGTGCCTGCCGACGACGACGATCTCCATCGTGTTGCTCCACTTCGTCGTGAGGCCGCCCACTTCACGAGCGGCCCGGGTCTGTCCGTCTGGGCACCCCGTCCGGGGCACCGTGCTCGGCACCACCTCCCGGGTCGCCGGACGCGAGTCCGGACAGCTCGTGGGTCGCACGGGCGAGCGGCCCGGACCGAGGTCTCGGGGGCGTCTCGCCCGCGTGGGACCCCCAGGCTAACCCCCTCTCGCGTGCCAGGGATACCGGTGGCGCGAGGAGGTTCCTCACCTCTTTCGTGACGGCCCCGGGAGGCGGGGTGGCGGCCAGCACGAGGGCGCCGAGGACGTCCGCGCCGACGTCCTCGAGGGCGCGTTCCGCGGCCGCGAGCGTGGAGCCGGTCGTGACCACGTCGTCGACGAGCAGGACCGCGGGGCGGGCACCGCCGGCGCGGGCCAGCACCCGGTCGCGAGTCACCACGGACCGGGTGAGGTTGCGCGCGCGGGCGCGCGCGCCGAGGCCCACCTGGTCGCGCCCGTGGCCGCGCCGGGTCAGCGCAGGGACGACCGTCGCGCCGAGCCCCGCGTCGTGCAGCCCGGCCGCGGCGGCGCGGGCGAGGACGCGCACGTGGTCGCGGCCGCGCGCCCGGCGGGACGCCGCCGTGGAGGGTGCGCCGACCACGAGCAGCGGTCGCCCGTCGACGGCGCGCGCGACCGGCGCCGCGACCGCACGCGCCGCCGACCGCACGGGCGGGCCGACGAGCCGGTCGAGGTCGGCGCGTCCACGGTCCTTCCACGCGACGACGAGCTCGCGCACCGGACCCGCGTAGGCCGCGAGCGCCCAGACCGGCAGCACGGGGACGCCGTCGAGCCGGTCCAGGCGCCCGGCCGCGGCCTCGACGCGGGCCGGCGGGCCGCCGAGCAGGGCCTCGCAGGCCGGGCACCAGGGCACGTCGAGGGCGCCGCAGCCGGGGCACCACACGGGCACGACGAGGCGGCCGAGCTCGCGGAGCCACCGGACGGGTGGCGCGGTCGTCGTCGAGGGCATGCGGGCAGCGTGCCCCGCCCGCGACGCCGCGCGGTCGCCCGCGCCGGGGCCTGGGGACGACGGCTGCCTGGGGGCAGCCTCGGGCCCCGTCCCCGTGCGGCGGCGTCAGCCCGGGTAGGCGACCAGGTCGACGCCGTCGGACACCATCGACCACAGCGCGGAGCTCTGTCGCGAGTACAGGGTGCCGCCGCTGTCGATGGCGAGCATGGCCCCCGTCCCGACGGATGCCGTCACCGACCTCGGTTCCGGGACGCCGGGCTGCGCCCGGGACAAGCCGCCCTGGCCGGCGAGACCGCCCACACCGGAGAGGAAGACCGCGGCGTCACCGTCGGCCTCCTGGCCGATCAGGGCGAGCACGGCCTCGTCCTGCCATGCCGCCTGCGTCACCTGCCGCACGGAGGCGCCGACCTGCACGGGCGCCGAGAGGCCGGTCGGGACGTTCTCGGCGTCGCGGACCACGCCGGCCACGTGCACCAGGCGACCGCTGGGGCCGGAGCTGACGATCGCGACGCGGGCGCCCTCCGGCGACACGTGCACGGACCGCACGGTCCGCGACGACAGCCAGTCGACGTCCAGGGTCCGCACCGCGCCGGACGGCATCGCCACGAGGAGCTCCGAGCCCTGCGCGCTCCACACGGCGCCGAACCGGTCGACGGACGGCGCCACGAGCTTCGCGCCGGACAGGAGCACGTCGGGCGCGCCGTCGCCGGAGACGCGGACGATGCGCCGCGTGCCGTCGCGTACCACGACCGGCTCGTCACCGGGGCCGGCGGCGAGGGCCGTCGGGTCGAGGCCGGCGAGCGAGACGGGCTCGTCCGGCTCGCGGAGCTCCCGCCCGACGACGCGCACGAGCTCGCCGTCGGAGACCGCGAGCGCCTCCCCCGACGTCCGGGGTGCGGAGATCGACGGGACCTCGTCGGACGTGAGCGGCGCGTTCTGGACGGAGAGCACGACGGTGCGGCCCTCCCCCTCGGCGAGCGACGCCTGCAGCTGCGCGGTCGCGAGCGCCCGCTGGTCGGCGCTGGCCTGCGAGATCGTGGACGTGAGGCTCACGTCGATGGTGCCGTCGTCGGTCACCGTCACCGCGTCGATGGCGAGCGACGTCCCCTCCGGGATGACGGTCGTCGTCGAGTCCTGCAGCCACTCCGGCGGGCCGGCCAGGATCTCGCTGGTCGCGTCGGTGCGCCAGGTCTGGCGGGGGAACCACCGCAGGTCGGGCACCCACCAGGCGAGGTCGGGCGTCGGGAAGTAGAGCGTCGTCGGGTGGAACGCCTGGCCGAAGAACGCGGCGGGGAGCATGAGGCCGTCCTCGAGCTGGGAGATCCGCCACTCCCCGCCCGCGCTGCGCGACAGGCCGAAGGACACCGTGAACTCGTTGGTCCGGGCCTCCTCGGTGTACATCCCGCGGTCGTCGAGCGTCGCGACCACGCGCACGGTCGCGTCGACCGTCGTCTCGGTCGCGTCGGCGGGGACGTCGGTGAGGTCCAGCTCGGGGTCCTCCTCCAGCACGAGCACGCGCGCGTACCGGTCCCAGCCCTCCCACGCCGCGTCCGTGACGTACTCCTGCGCGACGGCGAACGACGAGCTCGACGTGGGGCCCAGCTGCGCCACGCTGAGGAACCCCTGCACCACCTGGTCCGGGCTGGCGCCGGCCGCGGGGCCGGAGGCGATGTAGCCGATCTCGCTGATGTTCTCCAGCTCGGTGTCACCGTCGCGCACCGGCCCGTTCGTGGGGATGCGGGCGCACGCGACGGTGAGGGCGAGCACGGCCAGGACGGAGACGAGGGCGGCAGGCAGCGCCGCGAGCCGACGGCGCGGGCCGCGCACGGGCCCAGGGGTGCGGGGCGTCGTCATCGGGTCTCCTCCTCGTCGTCCGGCCGGACGGACGGGACGGGCGCGTGGGCGATGTCCACGCCGTCGGCGTCCACGACCCCGAGCTCCGGGATGGCGGTCGGCGTGGGGCCGGTCGGCGGGTTCACGACCGGGAGCTGGCCGGTGGGCGGCGCCGTGACGCCGGTCGACGGGCCCTCGAGCGGCAGCGGCGAGCCGTGCAGCCGGATCCCGGCCCGGCGCGGCAGCGTGAGCCGGAAGCTCGCGCCCTCCCCGAGGCGCCCCCACGCCTCGAGGCGGCCCGCGTGCAGGCGGGCGTCCTCGAGGGAGATCGCGAGACCCAGGCCGGTGCCGCCGGTGGTGCGGGCGCGGGCGGGGTCCGCGCGCCAGAAGCGGTGGAAGACGCGGTCGATGTCCTCGGGGGCGAGCCCCACGCCGTGGTCGCGCACGACGACGGCGACCGCGTCGGCGTCGACCCCGACCGTGACCTCGACCGGCTTGCCCTCGGCGTGCTCGACGGCGTTCACCACGAGGTTGCGCACGATGCGCTCGACGCGCCGCGGGTCGACGTCCGCCGTCGCCGGCTCGTCGGGGAGCGTCACCGACAGGAAGACGTGCTTGGTCTCGGCGAGCGGCATCGACGTGTCCGCCACGGCCGCGACGACGTCGCGCAGGTCGCGCTGCTCGACGTCGAGCACGGCCGCGCCGGCGTCGAACCGGCTGATCTCCAGCAGGTCGGTGAGGAGGATCTCGAAGCGGTCGAGCTGCGTGTACAGCAGCTCGGCGGAGCGGCGGGCGGCGGGGTCGAGCTCGTCGCGGGAGGCATGGATGACCTCGCCCGCCATCCGGATCGTGGTCAGCGGCGTGCGGAGCTCGTGCGAGACGTCGGAGACGAAGCGGCGCTGCGCGGCCGACAGCTCCTCCATCCGCGCGATCTGGTCCTCGAGGTTCCCGGCCATCTCGTTGAACGTGCGGGTGAGGGTCGCCATCTCGTCCTGGCCCTTGGCGTCCGGCAGCCGCTCGTCCAGGTGCCCGTCGGCCAGCCGCGACGCGACGGTCGCCGCACGGCGCACCGGCGCGACCGTCTGCCGGGTCACGACCCACGTGAGCGCGCCGAGCAGCGCGAGGATCGCGAGCGCGCCGAGCGCGAGGGTGCGCTGCACGAACGACAGCGTCTCCTGCTCGGCCTGCAGGGAGTAGATCGCGTACAGCTCGTACGTGCCGATGGACGGCACCTCGACCGTCGACCCGACGACGACGCCCGGCTCCGGCGCCTCGGTGTCCGTGTACTCGGCGGGGATCTGCGTGGACTGCAGCACCTGGCCCTCGGTGGTGCGCGTCGCCTCCCGCAGGTCCTCGCCGATGATGCTCTTGAGACCGATCTGCGTGCCCGTCTCGGCGAGCCGGTTCGGCTGGTCGGGGGGCCTGAGCAGCAGGAAGTCCTGCGCGCTCGACGCCCCGGCCGCCAGCGTGCGCACCATCTGCGCCAGCAGGAGCTGCAGGTCGGAGTTCGAGGTCGCGGGCGAGGAGTCGAAGGCGCTGCGCACCTGCTCGGTCATCGAGGCGTTCTCGCGCTCGATGCGGTCGACGCGCTGCTCGTACAGCCCGTCGCGGATCGAGACCGACAGGTAGAGGCCGAGCAGCGCGACCGCGACGACGCCGAGCGCGAGCGCCGACGTCACGACCCTCAGCTGCAGGGACGACCGCCACCGCCGGACGAGGTACCGGGTCCGCGAGACGGTCCAGGCGCGCCACCGCCGCCACGTCCGGCGGACGCGGCGCGCGGCGGGCTCAGCGCGGGGCACCGGCCTTGTAGCCCACGCCCCGCACGGTCAGCACGACCGTCGGGTTCTCGGGGTCGCGCTCCACCTTGGAGCGCAGGCGCTGCACGTGCACGTTGACCAGGCGGGTGTCGGCGCTGTGCCGGTAGCCCCAGACCTTCTCGAGCAGCACCTCGCGGGTGAACACCTGCCAGGGCTTGCGGGCCAGCGCCACGAGCAGGTCGAACTCCAGCGGGGTGAGGCTGATGCGCTCGCCGTCGCGCACCACGTTGTGGCCGGTGACGTCGATCTCGACGTCGCCGATGCGCAGCCGCTCGGGGCCGGGGTCGTCGTTGCGGCGCAGCCGGGTGCGGATGCGGGCGACGAGCTCCTTGGGCTTGAACGGCTTCGTCACGTAGTCGTCGGCGCCGGACTCGAGGCCGAGCACGACGTCGACCGTGTCGGTCTTGGCGGTGAGCATGATGATCGGGACGCCGGACTCGGCGCGGATCTCGCGGGCGACCTCGATGCCGTCCTTGCCGGGCAGCATCAGGTCGAGCAGGACGAGGTCGGGCTGCTCGTCGCGGAAGGCGACGAGGGCACCGTCGCCGTCGGCGCAGAACGTCGGCTCGAACCCCTCGGACTTCAGGACGATACCGATCATCTCGGACAGCGCAGTGTCGTCGTCGACCACCAGGACACGGGACTTCATGCGGCCATTCTGCCAGCCACGGCGCCAGGTCCGGTGGAAGGCCGCGTGAGCGGGCGGGCGCGCCGTACTAGGGTCGGGGCGACCGGCGTCACAGCCGGTCCCTCCAGCACTCCGCCAGCAACGCCACCAGCACAGCCCCGACAGTCCCGTCCGCCGACGTCGCGTCGGCACGACCCGACCGCCCTGCAGCCCGGGAGGCCGCGATGAGCACGCCCGACCAGCCCCAGCCGCCGTCCGGCTGGGGGGACGCCCCCGAGCCGCCCCGCTACGGCCAGCGCGCGCCCGAGGGCGCCCCGCAGCCGCCCGCCCCCGGGCAGTACGGGCAGCAGTACGGGCAGCAGTACGGACAGGGTCAGTACGGGCAGCAGTACGGGCAGAGCCCCTACGGCCCGCAGCCGCCGGCCGCGCCGCCGGCGACGAAGCCCGGCGTCGTGCCGCTGCGCCCGCTGTCGCTCGGCGAGATCTACGACGGCGCGTTCACGGCGATCCGGCACAACCCGAAGGTGATGCTCGGCGCCGCCACCCTCGTGATCCTCGTGGCGACGGTGCTCGGCGTGCTGGTCGCGCAGCTCATCGTGCCGTCGCTCTCGGCGTCGTTCTCCACGCTGGCCGAGTCCGACCCGGAGATCACCGAGCTCGGGTTCGACAACCTCATCGCCCAGACGCTCGCGTCGTCCCTCGGCATGAGCGTGACCCTGCTGCTCGCCCAGCCCGTGGTGGAGGGCATCCTCACCGTCTCGGTGAGCCAGTCGGTCATCGGCCGCAAGCTGAGCCTCGGCGAGGTCTGGGAGCGGCTCCGCGGGCGCGTCGGCCGGCTCATCGGCTGGGCCCTGCTGCGCTCGCTCGCCGGTGCCGTCGGGACGTTCGTCTGGTTCTTCGTCCTGGTCCTGCTCGTGGCCCTCGTGAGCGAGCAGTCCACCGGGGCCGCCGTCGGCCTCGGGCTCCTGCTCGGTGCGGGATACGTCGTGGTCGTCGTGTGGCTGGGCGTGCGCATCGGGCTCGTCGCGCCCGCGCTGGCGCTCGAGGGGCAGGGCCTGGGCAGCACGGTCGCGCGCGCCTGGCGGCTGACGCGCGGGTCCTTCTGGCGCCTGTTCGGCATCTACCTGCTCGCGATGATCATCGTGAGCGCCGCCGCGTACATCATCACGATCCCTCTCGGCCTCATCGCGGGCGTGATCGGCGGGACCGGGGGCAGCACCGAGTCGTTCACCACCGCGACGGTGGTCATGAGCGTGCTGTCGTCGGTCATCTCGGCCGCGATCACGACGATCTTCGTGGCGGCGGTCGTCGCCCTGCTCTACATCGACGTGCGGATGCGCCGCGAGGGCCTGGACGTGCAGCTCGCGGCGGCGGCGCAGGCGTCCGACGGCGGGCGGCCCGGCGGCGAGCCCGGCGCCCGACCCGGCCCCCCGCCCGGCATGCTCGCGTGAGCGGTGTGTCGGCGATGGTGCACGGGGTCGTGACGACCCTGCTCGTCGACGTGCCCGCCACCGTGCCCGTCGACCCCGACCGGGAGACGGCGCACCGCTGGCTCCTGGAGGAGCTGTCGCGACCCGAGTACTCCACGCAGCCGTCGCTGCTGGAGCGCCTGCTCACCTGGCTCGGCGACCTGTTCGACGGCCTGACCCTCGGCGAGGGGCGGTTCCCGCTCGCGTTCGTGGTCGTGGTGGTCGTGGTGCTCGTCGCCGCGCTCGCCTGGTGGGTGGCCGGGCCCGTGCGTCTGGCCCGCCGTCGTCGGCGCTCCGTCGTCGTGCTCGACGGCGACGAGCGCACCGCGGCCGAGCTGCGGGCCTCCGCCGACGACGCGGCCGCCCGCGGCGACTGGTCCGCGGCCGTGCTGGACCGGTTCCGCGCGCTCGTGCGCTCCCTGGACGAGCGCGTCGTGCTGGACGAGCGCCCGGGGCGGACGGCGCAGGAGGCCGCGCACGACGCCGCCACGCGGCTGCCCGTCGTCACCGCCGAGCTGCACGACGCGGCCCGCCTGTTCGACGACGTCTGCTACGGCACGCTGCCCGCCGGTCCGGAGGACGACCGCCGGCTGCGCGACCTCGACGAGCGGGTGCGCGGGCTGCGGCCCGCGCCGCTCGCGGCCGCCGCGGCACCGGACGGGGTGGGGACGCCGTGACGGCACCGACACCGACCACGCCCGGCTCGACCCGGGGCACCGTCGAGGGCCAGACCGTGGGTGCCGGCTCGCCGGACGCCGTGGTCTCGCCGGTCGTGACGGGGGACGGCACCACCGGCCGCGGTCGCACCGCCCACCGCTGGCGCCGGACCCGCTGGACGCTGCTGGTGCTCGGGGTGCTCGCGCTCGTGGTGGCCGTGCTGGCCGTGCAGCGCCCGGCCACGTCCACCACCCCGTACGCGCCCGACAACGCACAGCCGACCGGTGCCCGCGCCGTCGCGCAGGTGCTCGGGCGGCAGGGCGTCGAGGTCCGCCACGTCACCCGCGTCGCGGACGCCGTCGCGGCGGCTGGGCCGGGCACGACGCTGCTCGTGACGCCCGGGAGCATGCTGCTGCCCGAGCAGGTCGACGCCCTGGCCGGCGTCGACGCGGACCTGGTGCTGCTCGGCGCCGACGACGAGCTGGTGCGCGCGGCCACCGACGGCGCCGTCAGCCGTACGCCCGGGGCCGCCGCCCCCGCGTTCGCCGTCGAGCCGGCGTGCGACCTCCCGCTCGCCACGCGCGCCGGCACGATGTGGCTCACACCGGGACTCCAGGCCGAGCCCGGGGCCACCGACGTCACGCTCTGCTGGCCGGTCGACGGGCCGGCGGCGCTGGCGCGCGTCGAGCCGGCCGGAGGCGCCGGCGGGCGGGTCGTGACCGCCGTCGACGACCCGTCCTTCGTCACCAACGGCGCGGTGCTGGACCACGGCGACGCGGCGCTCGCGCTGGGCCTGCTGGGCGCGCAGGAGACGCTGGTGTGGCTCGTGCCCGACCCGCTGGACACGAGCTCGACGGGCGAGGGCGGCGCGCCGTCCGCCGGCGCCGGCGTCCTGCCGCCCTGGGCGGGCGTCGTCGGCCTGTGGGCGCTGCTGGTCGTGCTCGTCGCCGCGGTGTGGCGGGCCCGCCGGCTGGGACCGCTGGCCGCGGAGGAGCTCCCGGTCGTGGTCCGCTCCGCCGAGACCACCCGCGGCCGCGGCCGCCTCTACCGGCGGACCCGGTCCCGCGGGCACGCCGCCGCGGGCCTGCGCGCCGCCACCGCCGAGACCGTCGCGCGCCGCCTGGGCGTGCCCCGGTCCGCCGACGCCACGGCGCTCACCGAGGCCGTCGCCCGCGCCACCGGCCGGCCCGCGCACGACGTGGCCGACCTGCTGTACGGCCCACCACCCCACGACGACGACGCGCTCACCGAGCTCGCGCGTCGGCTCGACACCCTGGAGAGCGAGGTCCACCGATCGTGACGACCCCCGACGAGAACCCGCAGGGCACGCCGCTCGCGGCCCCTGCCGAGCCCACCGCGTCGACCACAGCGTCGACCACCACCCCGGGCGACCCGGCGACGCCGGCACCCCCCGCGCCGCAGGCCGCTCCCCCGGCGCCGGAGGCCGCGGGTGCCCCGTCCCGCGAGCTGCGCGCCGCGCTCGCCGGCGTGCGCAGCGAGGTGGGCAAGGCGGTCGTGGGCCAGGACTCCGCGGTGACGAGCCTGCTCATCGCGCTGCTCTGCTCCGGCCACGTGCTGCTCGAGGGCGTGCCCGGCGTCGCGAAGACCCTGCTGGTGCGGGCGCTCGGCGCGTCGCTCGACCTGTCGACGAAGCGCGTGCAGTTCACGCCCGACCTCATGCCCGGCGACGTCACCGGGTCCCTGGTGTACGACGCGCGCACGGCCGAGTTCTCGTTCCGTGAGGGGCCGGTCTTCACGAACCTGCTGCTCGCGGACGAGATCAACCGCACGCCCCCGAAGACGCAGGCGTCCCTGCTGGAGGCGATGGAGGAGCGTCAGGTGTCCGTCGACGGCACGCCGCGGCCCCTGCCGGACCCGTTCGTCGTCATCGCCACGCAGAACCCGGTGGAGCACGAGGGCACGTACCCGCTGCCCGAGGCGCAGCTCGACCGCTTCCTGCTCAAGGTGGTGCTTCCCGTCCCCGAGCGCGAGCAGGAGATCGAGGTGCTGGCCCGGCACGCCGCCGGCTTCGACCCGCGCGACCTGGGCGCCGCGGGCGTCCGGGCGGTCGCCGGCCGCGAGCAGCTCGCCGCCGCGCGGGCCGAGGTCCGACAGGTCCAGGTGGCACCCGAGGTGCTCGGCTACGCCGTCGACCTGTGCCGCGCCACCCGCCGCTCCCCCTCGCTCTCGCTCGGCGTGTCCCCGCGCGGCGCCACCGCGCTGCTCGCGACGTCGCGCGCCTGGGCCTGGCTGTCGGGGCGCTCGTACGTGACGCCCGACGACGTGAAGGCGCTCGCGCACCCCACGCTGCGGCACCGCGTCCAGCTGCGGCCCGAGGCGGAGCTCGAGGGCGTCACCGCCGAGAGCGTCCTCACGACCGTGCTCGCGACCGTCCCCGTCCCCCGCTGAGCGGGACCCGGACATGGCGCTGACGTGGCGCGCCGTCGTGCTGGCGGCGCTCGGGGTGATCCCGGTGGTCCTGTTCCCCGTGCCGGGGACGGTCGTGGTGTGGGCGCTGGTCGTGGCGGCCGTGTGCGCCGTCGACGTCGCCCTCGCCGCGTCCCCGCGCGCCGTCGCGCTCCAGCGCCGCACCCCCCGCTCCGTGCGGCTCGGCACGACGGCCCGCTCGGAGCTGGTGGTCACCAACACCGCGCGACGGCGGCTGCGCGCCGTCGTCCGCGACGCCTGGCCGCCGTCGCTCGTGCCGGACGCGACCCTGCGCACCGACGGCGCGGCGGCCGGCGAGCCGCTGGTGGCCCGCTCGGCCCGGCACGACGTCGACCTGCCGCCCGGGGAGTCCGCCCGCGTGCGCACCCCGCTGCGGCCGACCCGCCGCGGCGACCGCGCCGCCGGGCCGGTGACGGTCCGCTCGTTCGGGCCGCTGCGCGTCGCGGCCCGCCAGGCGTCGATCCCGGTGCCGGCCCGGCTGCGCGTGCTCCCCGAGTTCGCCAGCCGGCGCCACCTGCCCTCCCGGCTGGCGCGGCTGCGCGAGATGGACGGGCGGGCCGCCGTGCAGGTGCGCGGCGAGGGCACCGAGTTCGACTCGCTGCGCGAGTACGTGGTGGGCGACGACGTGCGCTCGATCGACTGGCGCGCCACCGCCCGCCGCGGCGACGTCGTCGTGCGCACCTGGCGGCCCGAGCGCGACCGGCGCGTGGTGATCGTGCTCGACACCGGCCGCACGTCCGCCGCACGGATCGGCACCGCCGCCGCGGCCGACACCGAGCGGGCGCCCGAGGGCGCGGACGACGACGCGCCGTCGTCGCTCGGCGGCACGCGGCTGGAGGCGGGCATCGAGGCCGCGCTGCTGCTCGGGGCGCTCGCCGACCGCGCGGGCGACCGCGTGCAGGTGCTGGCGTACGACCGGGCGCTGCGGGCCCGGGTCGCGGGCGCGTCCGGCCCGCGGCTGCTGCCCGCGCTGGCGGAGTCGCTGTCGACCGTCGAGCCCGCCCTGCTGGAGACGGACTGGCCCGGCCTCGTCGGGCAGGTGCGCCAGCGGGTCGCGCAGCGCTCGCTCGTGGTGCTGCTGACGTCGCTGGACCCTGCGGCCGTCGAGACGGGCCTGCTGCCCGTGATCGACCGGCTCTCCGGCACCCACCAGGTGGTCGTCGCGGCCGTCGCCGACGCGGACGCCGCCCGGCTGCGCGCCGACCGGTCGTCGGCGGCCGCCGTCTACGACGCCGCAGCCGCCGCTCGTGCCGACCTGGAGCGGGCGGCCGTCTCCACCGTGCTGCGCCAGCACGGCGCCGAGGTCGTCGAGGCGCTGCCGGACGACCTCGCTCCCCGGCTCGCGGACACCTACCTCGCGCTCAAGGCCGCAGGCCGCCTCTGACCCCGAGCGTCGTGGGCGCTCAGCCGACGGTCGGGACGACCTCGCCGGCGCGGTCGGCGTCCAGGTCGCCCGTGAGCCCCGCCGCGGTGGCGCGCCGGCCCAGCACGACGACGTAGACCCAGAACCCGGCGAGCGCGATCGCGCCGATGACGATCTTGAGCCACCAGGGCAGCGCCGAACCCGTGACGTACCCCTCGATCAGACCGGACACCGCGAGCGCCCCGGCGAGCCCGATCGCGACGGTCACGAGCGCGCGCCCCTCCTGCGCCAGCGCGACGGTGCGCGGCCGCGGTCCGGGCGACACCGCCGTCCAGAAGAGCTTGAGGCCGGCGGCGCCGGCGACGAACACCGCGGTGAGCTCGAGCAGCCCGTGCGGCGCGATGAGCTGCAGGAACACGTCCAGCTCGTCGTAGGCCGCCATCATCCCACCGGTGGCGCCCACGCCCACCGCGTTCTGGATCAGCACGTAGGCCGGCCAGACGCCGGTGATCCCGAGGCCCACGCACTGCGCGGCGATCCACGCGTTGTTGGTCCACACCATGGCGGCGAAGGACGCGCCCGGGTCGTAGTACGACGCGAACGCCTCGTTCACGTACGCCTCGCGCTCGGCGGGCGTGCCCATCTGCGCGAGGACCTCCGGGTCCGTGGCGACGCGGTAGCCGGCGACGACGGCGAGCGCGACGCACACCACGACGACGCCGAGCGTCCACCAGCGCACCCGGTACAGCGCCGCGGGCACGGTCACCGCGACGAAGCGGACGACGTCGGCCCAGGCCGGCTCGTGGGTGCCCGTGACGCGCACGCGGGCCCGGCTCAGCAGGTCGGAGAGCCGGGTGACGAGCACCGGGTCGGGCGCGGCCGACCGCACCGTGGACAGGTGCGTCGCGACCGCCTGGTACAGCCGCACCAGCTCGTCGGCCTCGGCGCCGTCGAGGCGCCGCTTGCGGGTGAGCACGCGGAGCCGCTCCCACTGCGGGCTGTGCACGGCGGTGAAGGCGTCGAGGTCCACGGTCGATACCCTTCCACACGGGAGACGTCGGACGAGCGGGAGATGCACATGCAGGACGGGATCGTCATCGGCGAGGGCGTGGTGCTCGACGCACGGCCGGCGTCGTTCGTCAGCCGGGCGCTGGCGGCGCTGCTCGACCTCGCGGCGCTCGCGATCGTCGGGATCACGCTGCTGGTCGTCGTGGCCCTGCAGGACGTCGCGATCGACGAGCAGTGGGCCCGGGTGGCGGGCGTCGTCGCCGCGGCGCTCGTGATGGTCGTGATCCCGACGACGGTGGAGACGCTGAGCCGCGGCCGCTCGCTGGGCAAGCTGATCACGGGCCTCCGCGTCGTGCGCGACGACGGTGGCCCGGTGCGCTTCCGCCACGCCTTCACGCGGGCTCTGGTGGGCATCGGCGAGCTGTGGCTGACGGCCGGCAGCGTCGCGCTGGTCGCGTCGCTGTCCAACGCGCGCGGCAAGCGGCTCGGCGACCTGCTGGCCGGCACGTACGTCATCCGCGTGCGGGGCGGCCGCGCCCGGACGGTCCCGCTGGCCATGCCTCCGGAGCTGGCCGCCTGGGCCCGCACGGCCGACATCCGACGGCTGCCCGACGGGCTGGCCCTGGCCGCCCGGCAGTTCCTCGACCGCGCTCCCCGGCTCGCGCCCGCGTCCCGCGCGGGCCTGGCCGACGACCTGGCCGGCCGCGTCGAGCCGTTCGTCGCCCCCGGTCCGCCGCCCGGCACGCCGCCCGAGGCGTTCCTGCACGCCGTCCTGCACGAGCGCCGCGACCGAGAGCTCGAGCGCGGGCAGGCCGAGCAGGCGCGGGCCGAGGCCCGCGCCGCCACCCTGCACCGCCTGCCGTACGCCGTCCCCGACCCGCCCCGCTGAGTACGTTCACGAACGGCGACGGTCCTCGAAGCGGCCGAAGACGCGCACGAGGGCGAGCAGGACCAGCAGGTAGGCCGCGAACCAGACCGGGCGCGACGCCCACCAGTCCGCGCCCCACGAGGCCGGCAGCTCCTGCCCGAGCCCGAGGAGCGCGACCCCCACCACGGCGAACATCGCGGTGAGGTGCCACAGGTAGACGGTCATCGAGCGGCGGGCCAGGGCACCGACGGCCCGCGCTCCGGCCCCGGTCGTGGCGCGCCGCACGAGCGCCGTCCGGAGCAGCAGCACCAGGCAGACCTGGGCGACGGCGTGCGCGACGACGGGCGCCGTCGGCGGGCCGAGGTTCGAGATCTCGTCGCCCGGCATCCCGACGAGGCTGAGCGGGTACGGGCCCACCGCCACCAGCACGGCCGTCGCAGCGACCGCGGCCACGGTTCCGGCGGCGAGGAGCAGCCGGGCCGTGCGGCCGGCGAGGGGGTCGGCGGCGGCGCCGGTAGTCCGGTCGAGGGCAGGACGGCGTGGGACGCTGCGTTCGGAGGCGTAGGCGATCCCGGCCAGGAACGGCGCGGCCCAGGCGAGGAGCACGTTGGCCCAGGCCAGCGCGCCGGTGAGCTCACCCGGCAGCCCGAACCGCAGCGCGTCGAGCGCCAGCGGCAGCGCCACGGCGACGGCGAGCGCGCCCCACCGCCAGCGCTGCCAGGCCGCGCGCAGCAGCGGCGTGAGCGCCATGAGCACCACCCACACCCCGAGGAACCACAGCAGCTGCGGCGCCATCCGCGCCATCCGCCACACCGCGTCGTCGGGCACCCCGAGCGCGAGCAGCGCGGCCACCGCGAGCGCCCAGGCCCCGACGAACGCCCCGACGGGCCGGGCCGTCGCCCGCAGCCGCGCCAGGACGGTTCCGGCCCAGCCGCGGCCGCCGACGACGGTGGCCCCACGCTGGTACCCGGCGGAGGCGCCGGCCGCGAAGAACAGCAGGGCCAACGGCTGCAGCCAGGTCACGAGCCATCCGGCGCCGTGCCCCAGCGCGTTGCCGACGAGGAGCGTCCGCCCGTCCCACGTGGCCTCCGCCATCAGCCAGTGCAGCAGCACCACCCCGAGGGTGCCGAGCGCCCGGACGACGTCGACGAACGGGTCGCGGGCTCGGCGCGGCCGGGCGACGGGCGCCGCGTGCGGCCGCGCGGCCGGGACGTCGGGCCGACGCCGGACGGACGGCGGCGCGGACGGGACAGGTGGGGCGGGGGCGTCGAGGACGGCCACGATGGCTCCTGAGGCTGGGCGACGAGGACCCCTCCAGCCTCGTGACCTGCGACGTCGCCCGACATGGGCCTGACCCCCGCCCCGCGCGCCACCTCCCCCGCACCGTCCCGGGGGACATCCCCCGCCGACCTGTCAGGACCACGTGCACGAATGCCTGGTCGTGGCCCTGACAGCTCGCGGGCCGGCGGGTTCAAGCGGTCGTCGCAACACCTGATCTGGTGAGGGGGTGTTGGGATGGGTGACGGGACGAAGGTCGTGCGGAGTGTGGAGCGCGCGTTTTGGCGGGGTGTGCGTGATGGGTTGAGCGTGTTCGAGGCC
>NZ_JBIRXZ010000010.1:18740-211812 GCF_044389385.1 Isoptericola sp. NPDC019571 | reverse complement strand
GGCGGGGGGGGGGTGGCCGCCCCCTGGGGGGCGGCGCCCCCCCCCGGGGCCCCGCGCCCCCCCCCCCCCCCGCCGGGGGGGGGGGGGGGGGGCGGGCCCCCCGGGGGGGCCCGCCGGGGGCCCCCCCCGCCCGCTCACACGAGCGACTTGGCGCGCAGGGCGCCGCGGACCCGGGCGACGAGCTGCTGAGGCCGGCGGAGGTCCTCCGCGACGACGACGATGACGGTCCAGCCGAGCGCCTCCAGGAGCCGGCGGCGTCTGATGTCCTCCTGCCACTGCTCGCGATCGGTGCGGTGGTGGTCACCGTCGTACTCGATCGCGACCTTCTGTTCCGGGTAGAGCAGGTCGACCCGCTTGACGTAGGTCCCGTGGGGCGCGAACACGACATCGTTCACGCGGGGACACGGGAGGCCGGCGTCCACGAGCAGCAGCCTCGTGCGTGTCTCGGTCGACGAATCGGTGTTCGGCCGCAGCCGGGGGATCGCGTCCCGGACCTGGACGATGCCTTTGACCTTGTGCGTCCGCGCGCTGATGTCGAGCAGCTCGGCCGGCGACGTCAGCCGGTGCTTGCGCCGCATCATCGCGTCGCCGAGGACGACCACATCGTCCGCCAGGCGGAGCTCGCAGGCGACGTGAGTGAACGTCTGTGCGGGCGACGTCACGAGGAGCCCGTCGATCTCCACGGTGTCGAGGAACGACTGCCGGGTCCAGTGCGCGACGACGCCGGGGCGTTCGGTCCTGTCCTCGCTGCGCATGGTGACCACGTGCAGGCGCGTGTCGTCAGCGTGGGTCCACGGGCGCTCGACGCGGAGCAGGTCGAGGGCGGTCGTGTGGCTGAACGCGACGTCGTCGTCGAGCGTGAGGCGCAGGGCCCGGCACCGGTCGTGCAGCTCTGTGACGGACCCGGCAGGGAGCCGCACGCCTGTGAAGGGAGCGTCCCACCGCCGTCCGGCGCGGAGCTGCTTGCGGCTGAGGCCCGCTCGCAGGGCGTCGGCCACGGTGAACGGGGACGTGCTGTCGCCGACGAGGTCATCCATCGGCACAGCGTGGCGAGCGGAGACGGAGTCAGGGGCGCGTCATCCACAGGTTTCCGTTGTGAGCGGGCGTTTGGCCCTGATTCGGTCGCGAATCAGGGCCAGACGCCCGCTCACAACAGTCGGGCGGGTCAGTGGCGGGTGCGGTACAGGTGCATGGTGATCGGGCCGAAGACGGCGGTGAGGACGACGGAGGCGACGAGCACCCAGACGATCTCGCCGCCGTCGGGGGTGCCGGCCATCAGCCCGCGCACGGCGGTGACGAGGTGCGTGACCGGGTTGATCTCGACGAATCGCTGCAGGGCGGCGGGCATCGTCGAGGGGTCGACGAAGATGTTCGACGCGAACGTCAGCGGCATCAGCACCATCATCGACACGCCCATCACGGCGTTCGGGGTGCGCAGCAGCAGGCCGAGGATCGTGAAGATCCAGCTCAGCGAGAAGGCGAAGACGAGCAGCAGGAGCACGCCGAGCACGACGCCGACCACCCCGCCGTCGGGGCGGAACCCGAGGATCAGGCCGAGCCCGATCGTCATGACCGACGCGATGGAGTAGCGCACGGTGTCCCCCAGCAGGGCGCCGACGATGGGCGCCGGCCGCCAGATCGGCAGCGAGCGGAACCGGTCGAAGACGCCCTTGGTGATGTCCGTGTTGAGCGTGTAGCCCGTGTACACGGTGACGATGACGATGGTCTGCACCAGGATGCCGGGCAGCAGGAACTGGATGTAGGCGGACGTGGACCCGGCGAGCGCGCCGCCGAACAGGTACGTGAACATCAGCGTGAAGATCACGGGGGAGACCAGCACGTCGAACAGTTGCTCGGGCACGTGCTTGATCTTCAGCAGCGCGCGCCACCCGAACGTCAGGGTCATGGAGAGCGCGGACGGTCGCGAGGGCGGCTCGGTGAGCGCGACGGCCTGGCGCAGCGTGGTGGTCGCGATCTCGGTGGGTTCGGCGGACGCGGTCATCGGGACACCTCCTGGGCGTCGGCGGGCTCGGCCTCGTCGTCGGCCGGCAGCGGCTTGCCCGTCAGGGTGAGGAACACCTCGTCGAGGCTCGGCTGGCCGAGCGTGAACTCCGGCACGGCGATGCCCGCCTCCCCGAGCGCGGGCAGCAGCTGCGCCACCGAGTCGGCGCCGTCGTCGGGGACGCGGGCCGACAGCGCGTAGGGATCGGTGGGCAGGGTGGGCTCGGTGCCCAGCACCTTCTCGACGACGCTCGCCGCGGCGGACCGCTGGCCGGCGTCGGCCAGCCGGATCGACACCGCCCCCTGGCCCACGGAGCGCTTGAGCTCGGTCGAGGTGCCCTCCGCGATGACGGTGCCGTGGTCGATGACGGCGATGCGGTCGGCCAGCTGGTCCGCCTCCTCGAGGTACTGGGTGGTGAGGAGCACGGTGGCGCCGTCGGCGACGAGCACCCGCACGATGTCCCACACCTGGTTGCGGCTGCGGGGGTCGAGCCCGGTGGTGGGCTCGTCGAGGAAGAGCACGCGCGGCGCCAGCACGAGCGAGGCGGCGAGGTCGATGCGGCGCCGCATGCCGCCGGAGTACGTCTTGACCTGCCGGGGGCCGGCGTCCGACAGGCTGAAGGCGTCGAGCAGTCCCTCGACGCGGCGCCGCGCCGCCGCCCCGGTGAACCCGTACAGGCGGGCCAGCATGAGCAGGTTCTCGGTGCCGGTCAGGTCCTCGTCGACGGACGCGTACTGGCCGGTGAGCCCGACGGCGGAGCGGACGGCGTCGGCGTCGGCCACGACGTCGTGCCCCAGCACGCGCGCGGTGCCGGCGTCGGGGCGCAGCAGCGTGGCGAGCATGCGCACGACCGTGGTCTTGCCGGCGCCGTTCGGGCCGAGCAGCCCGAAGACGCTGCCGGTCGGGATCCGCAGGTCGACGCCGTCCACGGCCTTGGTGACCTGCTTGCGGGTGGTGAAGTGCTTGACGAGCCCGCGGGCGTCGACGGCGAGGTCGTCGCGCGGGGGGCCGGGGTCTGACGCGGACATGGGATCTCCCGTGATGTCGGTGACGTGCGTCACGTCCCAGGCTAGGACGGACCGCCGACGCCGAACTCATCGGCGACGGACGAGGAGCGGCGCGGCGGCCGTGGCAGGGTGTCGCCCATGACCACGGAGCCGATGACCACCGAGCCCGCGACCCGCCACCTGTTCGACCCCGACCACCTTGCCGCGTGGGTCGGCACGCAGGCGGGCTTCGCGCGCGTGCCGGGCGCGCAGTACGCGGTCCGCGTCGGGGACGACGTCGTGCTCGAGGGCGCCTGGGGCGTCGCCGACGTCGCGACCGGCGAGCCGCTGCGCACGGACCACGTGTTCCGGGTGGCGTCGCACTCCAAGACGTTCACGGCGACGGCGGTGGCCCGGCTCGCGGACCGCGGCGCGCTCCGCCTCGACGACCCGTTCGACGCGCACCTGCCCGAGCTCGCGGGCACCGCCGTCGGGCGGGTCGCCCTGCGCGAGGCGCTCGGCCACACCGGCGGCGTGCGGCGCGACGGCACCGACGCCGACTTCTGGCAGCTCGGCGCGCCGTTCCCGGACCGGGACGCCCTGGTGGCGGCGGTGCGGGCCGACGGGCCGGTCCTCGGCCGCGGCGAGGGCTTCAAGTACTCGAACCTCGCCTACGGGTTGCTCGGGCTGGTGGTCGAGGCGGTCACGGGGACGGCGTTCGCGCGGCACGTGCGCGACGACCTCCTCGCCCCGCTCGGGCTGGGGCGCACCACGCCCGAGCTCGACGACGCCGCGCCCGCCGTCGTCGGGCACTCCGCCCTGGGCGTCGCCGACGACGGGCGGCTGCCGGTCGCGCCCGTGCGCACGGGCGCGCTGGCCGCGGCGACGGGGTTCTGCTCGACGGCGGCCGACCTCACGCGGTGGTTCGCGGCGCACGCCGAAGGCTCCGGCCTGCTGCGGCCGGAGACGCGTCGCCTGCTTCAGCGGGACGAGTCGGCGATCGACCGCCCGCACGCCCGGCCGCGGCGCTACGGGCTGGGCTTCGAGGCGCGCGAGATCGAGGGCCGTCGCGTCGTCGGGCACGGCGGCGCGTTCCCGGGCCAGCTCAGCCGCACCTGGGCCGACCCGGCCGGGGGCGTCGTCGTGTCCGTGCTGACGAATGCGGTCGACGGCCCGGCCGACGCGATCGCGACCGGCCTGTTCGCGCTGGTCGCGACCGCCCTCGACGCCGGCGCACCCACGGCCGAGGAGGCCGCCGTCCTGGGCCGCAGCACGGGCCGGTTCGCCAACCTGTGGGGCCTGACGGACCTCGTCCGGCTGGGCCGGGACGTGTGGCTGATCGACCCGCGGCGCGAGGACCCGCTCGCCGGCGCCGAGCGCCTGGTCGTCGACGGCGACGCCCTGCGGCTGCCCGTCGAACCGGGGTTCGGGGCGCCGGGGGAGCCGGTCGAGGTGCTGCCCGGCGACGACGGCCGGCCGGCGGGGATCGTCGTCGCCGGGGTCACCTCGTGGCGTGCCGAGGACTACGAGAGCGAGCGCCGCGCGCAGCTCGCCGCCCGGCACGGGGCGTGAGCACCGGTCACGGCTCGGGGAACGTCGGGGTGATCGGGTCGAGGCGCGGCGCCGGGGACGGGCGGGGCTCGTCGAACGTCTCGACCTCGACGGTCTCCGGCTCGAGCAGGCGGGCGACGGCGTCCTCGAGGTTGGTGCGGATCGCGGCGACGAGGCCGTCGGCGTCGCGGGCCTCGAAGCGCTCGACCAGCTCGACGTGCGACTCGGCGGCGTCCTTGCGCACGGCGTAGTCCTCGCTGAGCGTGAAGCTCGCGATGCGGACCTCCACGATGAGCGTCGTCATCCAGCGCAGCAGCCACGGGTTGCCGCCGGCCGCGACGAGCGACCAGTGCACGTTGAGGTCGGCGTCGCCCACGCGGCGGGCGTCTTCGCTGCGCTCCGCGTCGACGAGGGCGTCGTGCGCGGCGCGGACGGCCGCGACCTGGGCCGGGGTGGCGCGCTCGACGGCGAGGGGCGCGGCCGACGTCTCGACCGTCGTGCGCGCCTCGTACAGCGCGCGCACCCGGTCGGCCCCGATGCGGACCACGCTCAGCCCGCGGCCGGGCACCGAGCGCAGCAGGCCCTCCTGCACCAGGCGCTGCGCGGCCTCGCGGAACGGCCCGCGGCTGACGCCGAGCTGGCTCGACATCTCGACCTCGCGGATCGGCGACCCCACCGCCAGGGCGCCCGAGTAGACGGCGTTGCGCAGCTCGACGGTGATGAGGTCGACCGTCGACGGGCGCGTCACCGGCGTCAGGAACGGCGCGCTGCCGACGGGGGCCGGCGACGACGATGGGGTCATCTGCTCTCCTTTCAGGGCGGCCGGGGACCGTCCGACCGGGACATATCATCCCGCGCCGCGGCCTCGGCCCAGATCGTGACCCTCTTGTGACCATGGCATGACCGGCGTTTTCGGGCATGTCGGTCTCGTTCACGACGATCGTTCGTCGCGGCGACGCCGCTCTGACCTGCGACGACGCCGAACGGAGCGCGTCCTGGCGACCCGCCCTCGCTGATTGTAGACAATCCGACATGTGGATACATAGATTGTCGTACCGTCGGCATCGCGGCTACCGTGTCGCACCGTTCAGACCAACGGCTCGGCGCGGACTCCCGCCGGGCGACGAAGGGAGACACCGTGTCGTCCACCAGGACCACGAAGCGCCGCCGGGCGATCCTCGCTGCCGGTTCCGTGCTCACCATGACCGCGCTGGCCGCATGCTCGAGCGTCGACGAGGGCGGCTCCGGCGACGGCGCGGGCGTGACGGTGCAGTCGTTGAAGGACGCGGGAACCGTCAAGGTCGCGTTCAACGGCGAGAAGCCGTACAGCTACACCGACGAGAACGGCGAGCTCACCGGTGCCACGATCGCGCTGGACAAGAAGATCTTCGGCGAGCTGGGCGTCGACGACGTCGAGGGCACCGAGACGGAGTGGAACTCGCTGATCCCCGGCCTCACCGCGGGGCACTACGACACGGTCAGCGCGGGCATGTCGATCCTGCCGGACCGTTGCGAGCAGGCGGCCTTCGCCCTGCCCACGATCATGTACACGACGGCGTTCCTCGTGCCCGAGGGCAACCCCGACAACCTCACCGACTGGCAGTCGGCGGTGGACGCCGGCGTCAAGCTCGCGGTGACCAGCGGCGCCATCGAGGACGGCTACGCGCAGCAGACCGACGTCGAGACGATCACGGTCGGCAGCTCGCAGGACGGCCTCGACGCCGTCGCGTCCGGTCGCGCCGACGCCTTCGCGCTCACCGGCATCTCGATCCGGTCGCTGGCCGAGGGCACGGACAAGCCCGTCGAGGCCACCGACGCGTTCGTCGCCACGATCGACGGCGTCCCGCAGATCGGCGCCGGCGCGGAGGTGTTCCGCAAGGGCGACACCGAGCTGCTCGACGCCTACAACGAGAAGCTCAAGCCGATCGTGGAGGACAAGGACGCCTGGCTCGAGATCATGGAGCCGTTCGGGTTCACCGAGGCGGAGTTCCCGCCGGACGGCCTGACCGCCGACATGCTCTGCGAGGGCGACCTGAAGAAGATCTCCGACGAGCTGGGGCTGGATTCCTGACCGCATGTCAGACGACATCCAGACACTGATCGAGAGGCTGCCCGCGCTCGGCGACGCGGTGCTGGTCACCTTGGAGATGACCCTCGGTGGCGCCGTGCTCGCCATGGTCGTGGCCTTGGTGCTCGGGTTCGGCGCGCGCACCCAGACACTCTGGGTGCGCGGGCCGTCCCGGGTGGTCATCGAGTTCTTCCGCGGCACGTCGCTGGTGGTCCAGATCTTCTGGATCTTCTACGTGCTCCCGGTCTTCGGCTTCAAGATGGAGGCGCTGGCCGTCGCCATCGTCGCGCTCGGCCTCAACTACGGCGCGTACGGCGCGGAGGTGGTCCGCGGTTCGATCGAGTCCGTGCCGAAGGCGCAGTGGGAGGCCACGATCGCGCTCAACATGGGCTGGTTCCACCGGGTGCGACGCGTGATCTTCCCGCAGGCGTGGGCGCTGATGATCCCGCAGCTGACGAACCTGCTGATCCAGCTGCTCAAGGGGTCGGCGCTCGCCTACTACATCACGCTGCACGACCTGTTCTTCTGGACCACGCAGCTGCGGCGCGCGACGAGCGACGTCTTCTTCAGCTTCACCGTCGGCCTGCTCGTGTACTTCGCCATCGCCTACCTCTTGACCTGGGGCATGAACTGGCTCGAGGAGAGGGCCAAGCGGCGGCTCGGTCGCGGTACGCGCCCGACGCTGCGTGAGGCGCTCCGGATGAAGCCGGCGCTGACCGAGGCGAAGAACGGGAATGGTCGAGCCGTGGTGGGAGGTGCCGCATGAACGAGAGCATCTGGGACTGGGAGAAGGCCTGGGAGGTCCTCCCCAAGCTGCTCGACGGTCTGGTGATCACCGTCGAGGCGACGGTCGTGGGCATGATCATCGCCTCCGTCCTCGGCCTTGTGTTCGCGCTCGCGCTGCGGGCGCCCACCCGCTGGGTCCGGGCGCCGCTGCGGCTCGTCATCGACTTCATCCGCATGACGCCGCTCCTGGTGCAGCTGGTGTTCGTGTGGCTGATGCTCCCGGCCGTGCCGACGCTCGTCGTCGGGTTCACGGTGCTCGGTGTGCACTACGCGACGTACATGTCCGAGGTGTACCGCGCCGGGATCGAGGCGGTGCCGAGGGGGCAGTGGGAGGCGTCGACGGCGCTGAACCTGCCGAAGGCCCGCATGTGGCGCGCCGTGATCCTGCCGCAGGCGATCCGCAACACCCTGCCCGGCCTGGGCAACTACGCGATCTCCATGTTCAAGGAGACGCCATACCTGTTCGCGATCTCGGTCGTCGAGATGTACCAGGCGGCGCAGCAGTACGGCGCGCTTACCTTCTCGTACATCGAGGCACTGACGATGGTGGGGCTGCTCTTCCTCGTGGTGAGCTACCCGGCGGCGCTGCTCGTGCGCCGGATGGAGATCCGCCTTGCCTGACCCGACGACCTCCACAGGGAGCCAGAACATGAGCAACACCTCGAACGGCAACCCCGCCATCGAGTTCTGCGACGTCACCAAGCGCTTCGGCGACAACGTGGTGCTCGACGGCCTGAACTTCTCGGTCGCGCAGGGCGACCGGGTGACCCTGATCGGCCCGTCGGGCTCCGGCAAGACGACGATCCTGCGCCTGCTGATGACCCTCGAGGAGGCGAACGGCGGGCTCATCCTCATCGACGGCGACCCCTACACGCACGAGTACAAGGGCGACAAGTGGGTCGAGGTCTCGGAGAAGCGCCGCCGCGTCGTGCGCAACCGGGTGGGGATGGTCTTCCAGCAGTTCAACCTGTTCCCCAACATGACCGTGCTGGAGAACATCATCGAGGCGCCGGTCCACGTGCTCGGCAAGAGCAAGGCCGAGGCGGTCCAGCGGGCGGAGGAGCTGCTCGAGCAGGTCGGCATGACCGACAAGCGCGACTTCAAGACCAACCAGCTCTCCGGCGGCCAGCAGCAGCGCGTCGCCATCGCGCGGGCCCTCGCCATGGACCCGGAGATCCTGCTGCTGGACGAGGTGACCTCGGCGCTCGACCCGGAGATCGTCGCCGACGTGCTCGGTGTGCTCCGCGAGATCGCCCGCACCACGGACATCACGATGCTGCTCGTGACCCACGAGATGCAGTTCGCCCGCGACGTCTCCAACCGGGTGCTGATGTTCGACCACGGCAAGATCGTCGAGGAAGCCGACCCCGAGACGATGTTCACCCACCCCAAGCACGAGCGCACCCAGGAGTTCCTCAAGGCCGTGCTCGGGAACTGACCCTCCCGGGCCCCGAACAGGCGGTTGCTCCCGTTCTCGCGCGTCACGGCGCGTCAGGACGGGAGCAACCGCCTGTTCGGCGTCTCGGGGCCCGTGTCAGGACGCCGGGGTGGGGGTCGGCGTCGCGGCGGGGTCCTGCTCGGCGTCGGGGACGGTACCCCCGGTCCCCGTGCCGGCGCCGGTGTCCGTGCCGCCCTCCGACGAGTCGGACCCGTCGCCGGCGCCCTCCGCCGGCTCGTCGGTGTCGGTGCCGCCCGTGGGCTCGTCGGTCGGGGTGTCGGTCTCGGTGCCGTCCGTCGGCTCGTCGGTCGGCTGGTCCGTGCTCCCGTCGGTCGGCTCGTCGGTCGGCTGGTCCGTCGTGCCGTCGGTGGTGCCGGTGGTGGACTCGTCGGACCCCTGGTCGCCGGTGCCCGTGCCGGAGTCGTCCTCGGGCACGTTCGTCGGGTCCTCGGCGGGGCTCGTCGGGGCGGGCACGGTGGTCGAGTCGTCGGAGCCGTTCGAGGTGCGGCTGATGCTGGTGCCGGACCCCTCCTGACCGCGCACGGCGTCGGACAGCGGCTTGCCGATGACGAGCTCGACGACCAGCACCACGCCCATGACGACGACGAACAGGGCCGCCGCCGACAGGGCCAGCACCTTCTTCGTGCCGTGCTTCTCCACGAAGCGCAGCCAGGCGTTGCGCGGCTCCGGCTCCTCGCACTCGGGCGCGTCGTCGCCGGCGGCCGTCCCGCCGTCGGGCCCCGCGCCGTCGTCGGCCGCGAGCTCGGTGCCGACCGCGCCGACCGGGCCGAGGGGCCGGGTATCCCCGAGCACCTGCGTCGAGTCGAGCGGCGCGGTGGCGTCGAGCGGCTGCGCCCCGGCGACGGTGCCGTCGGCCAGGGTGTCCGCGGCGTCCGACGTGCTGACCACCGTGCCGCGCGCCGTCGTGGCGGTGCCGCTGACGCGGATCGCGGCGGTGCGCGAGCGCCCGACGCTCGGGCCGGTGCGCGCCACCACCTTGGTGACGACGGGCTTGAGCTGCTCGTGCGTCTTCTCGATCGAGCGCGTGTAGAGGAAGTTGCCGATGACCGTGATGACGCTCGCGAGGCCGGCGCCGATGATCGTCCCGGCGACGCCGAAGAAGGACATCAGCACCGTGGCGCTGACCGCGGCGAGGGCGCTCGCCACCACCTGGGTGAGCGAGAGCCGGGTCTTGGCGGGGGCGTCCTTCGCGTCGTCGTGCGGGTCGTCGACGGGGGCGCCCGGGGCGGAGTTGCGGGGGGAGGAGGTCACGGAGCGTCGGGTCCAGGTCGGGGTCGTCTGTCCGACGCCCGCCGCACCCGCCGGCACGAAGGCCTCGCGCCGCGGGCTTCGGCGTCTGCCGCGGGCGTCCCCAGCAGCCTAGGCCGGGCGTGTGCAGGTCGCAGCGGGCCGTCGTGACCCGCCCCGAGAGGAAGCGCGAAGATCCTGTGATCCCGCAGGCCCGGAGTGTTGTGAGCGGACGATTGGCCCCGTCATGGCCTCACGACAGGGCCAATCGTCCGCTCACAACGCTCTGGGTGGGTGACCGTCAGGACGCGGCGGCGGCCTCCGCCGCGGCGAGCAGGATGCAGGTGGCGACGCCGTCCATCGCGACGCGCACCTCGTCCAGCGGCGGCATGGTGGGCGCGAGGCGCAGGTTCCGGTCGTTCGGGTCCTGGTGGTACGGGAAGGTGGCGCCGGCCGGGGTGAGCGCGATGCCGGCCTCCTTGGCGAGCTGCACCACGCGCGCCGCGGTGCCCGGGACGACGTCGACGGAGACGAAGTAGCCGCCGTCGGGCCGGGTCCAGGTGGCGACGCCGGCGTCGCCGAGCCGCGCGTCGAGGATGTCGACCACGGCGCGGAACTTGGGCGCGAGGACCTCGCGGTGCTTGCGCATGTGGGCGCGCACGCCGGCGGCGTCGCCGAAGAACTGCGCGTGCCGCAGGTGGTTGACCTTGTCCGGGCCGATGGAGCGGATGCCCAGGTGCTTCGTGAACCAGGCGACGTTGGCGGGCGACGACGCGAAGAACGCGACGCCGGAGCCCGCCAGGGAGATCTTCGACGTCGACGCGTACAGGAGCACGCGGTCGGGGTTGCCGGCCTCGGCGGCGAGGCCGATCGCGTTCGCGGACTTCTCCTCGTGCTCCGTGAGGTGGTGCACCGCGTAGGCGTTGTCCCAGAAGATGCGGAAGTCGGGGGCGGCGGCGGGCATCGACACGAGGCGCCGGGCGACGGCCTCCGAGACGACCGAGCCGTCCGGGTTGGCGTACGTCGGCACGACCCACAGGCCCTTGATCGTCGGGTCGTCGGCGACGAGCGCGGCGACGGCCTCGGCGTCGGGGCCGTCGGGCGTCATCGGCACGGTGACCATGCGGATGCCCAGCTCCTCGCAGATCGCGAAGTGCCGGTCGTACCCGGGCACGGGGCAGACGAACGTGATCTGCTCCTCGCGCGACCAGGGGCGCTCGGAGCCCGGCACGCCGAACAGCAGCGCCTGCACGATCGTGTCGTACATCAGCGTCAGCGAGGCGTTCCCCTGCGCGAGGAGCTGGTCGACGGGCACGCCGAGCAGCTCGGCGAAGATGGCGCGCAGCTCGGGCAGCCCGGCGAGCCCGCCGTAGTTGCGCGTGTCCGTGCCGTCCTCGGCCGTGTGGTGGCCCTCGCCCGGCAGAGCCAGCAGCGCCTCGGAGAGGTCGAGCTGCTCGGCGGACGGCTTGCCCCGCGTGAGGTCGAGCCTCAGGCCGCGGGCCTGCAGGTCCGCGTACTCGCGGCGCAGGTCCCCGAGCCTCTCGGCGAGGTCGGCGGCCTGGGCGGTCGGGGTGGTGGACGACGGCGCGGTGGAACCCTCGGTGCTCACCCCACGGACCATACCGGCCGTGGGTCGGCGGCGGCAGGGCGTCCCACGACGGCGGGGCGCCGGTCGCCGCGACCGGTCAGCGCCGGCGGTCGAGCGCCCGCGCGAGCCGGCCCAGCGAGAGGCGCATGAAGCCCCGCAGGGCGATCCCGACCAGCGGCGCGGTGACGGCGCGGGGGAGCGGGCCGGCGAGGTACGCCTCCTCCCACCACACGACGCGGCAGCGGCCGGCGTCCATCGGGACGACGTCGAAGCCCGCCTCGCCGAGCAGCACCGGGCCGAGCTTGCGCAGCCGGGTGCGGCCGACGCGCGCCGCCGCGGTGGAGGGGCGTTCCAGCTGCTCCACGACCATCCGGTCGATGACCACGAGGCGTGCCAGGGCGGCGCCGGGGTCGCGCCGCGCGCCCGGGCCGCTCGCCATCGTGTAGCGGTCGCCGACCTCGGGGCCGGGCCCGGCCGCCCCCTCGAGCCTGGTGGCGATCATCCACCGCGGGTGGGTGCGCAGGTCCGCCACCCAGGCGAACGCGACGGACGCCTCCACCGGGACGACGCGTGCCACCTCGACGTGGTGGGCGCGGGGCGTGGCGGGCGTCGTCACGAGCCGTCGTCCTCCGGCGTGCGGCCACGCCCCTTGCGGCGCGGCAGCCACCGGCTCGGCGACGTGCGCCGGGGCGCGTCCGGCGCGCGCAGCGTCGGGACGTCGTCGCCCGGCTCGAGCACCAGCTCCACGACGCGGGGGAAGTGCTCGGGCGGCGGGCCGAACGCGCGCCGCGACTGCGCGACGACGCCGTGGCCGAGCGCGCGCCCGCCCGCGATGCCCACGACGAACCCGACGCCGAACGGCAGCAGCCGACCGAGCGCGAGCGAGCCCTGCTTGGCGACCTGCCGCTTGAGGAACTGGCGGGCGAGCGTCTTGTTGACCCGCTTGATCGTCGTCTGCGGCATGGACGTGAGCAGCACCTTGCCCCACGCCACGGAGGAGCCGCCGATCGCGTTCTCGACGTCCTTCGCGCCCCGGTCGCCCAGCACGGTCGCCAGGAGCAGCGCGCGACGGCGCGGCACGTCGTCGATCTCGATGCCGTGCACGTCGGCGACGGCGAGCGCGAACGCCGCCGACGCGCCGAAGAACGTGGCCACGTCGCCGGTGGTGAGCGCCGTCGCCGCGGCCGTCCCGACCGACGGCGCCGCGGCCGCCGCGCCCACGGCGCCGCCCGCCGTCGTCAGCAGGGTCAGGTACTCCTTCTCCAGGATCCGCACGATCCCGGCCGGGTCGGCCTCGGGGTTTCGTGCCCGCAGCCGGTCCACGTGCTTGTGGATCGCGGCGGACGGGATCGTCACGGCCTTGTCGAGCAGCGCGTCGAGCAGCGGCGTCGGCCGGTACCGGGCCCACTCCTCGCCGCGCGCGGCCGGGTCCCGGACCTCGGTGAGCTCGTCGCCCGCCCCGTCTCCCGGCACGTCCGGGCGCACGACCTCGTCGCCCGGCGTCGGGCCCTCGCCACCCCTGCCGCGCCCGGTCACGACGCGGCTTCCTCCGCGTCGCCGGCCGGCTGCTCGAAGACGGCCGGCGGCACCAGGGCGCCCGCCTTGAGGGTGCGGCCCACGGTGCAGGCCCGGTCGATCGAGCGCTGCGCCAGCAGCAGGGTCTTGTTCCGCGTGGCCTCGTCGAGCCCCGACAGGTCGATCTCGAAGCGCTCGGTGAGCACCGGGTACCGGTCCTCGTCCATGTCCTTCGCGTCCTCGACCCGGATCACGGCCTCGTACGCCTCGCCGAGCACCCGGGCGAACTTCGTGTCGCTGCTCATGCCCGCGCACGCGGCCAGCGCGATCTTGAGCAGCTCGCCGGGCGTGAAGACGGCGCCCGCCTCCACGGGGCCGATCTCCACGCTGGCGCCGCGGGCGGTGTGCCCGCGGTAGGTGCGGTTGCCGGTGCGCTCCACCCACAGCGGGTCGGTGGGCGACGGCGTCACGGGGGCTGCGGTGTCGGGCGCGGTGCTCTGGTCCGTCATGAGGTGATCCTCCCACTGCTCGTCCGGGGAAGTCCGGGACGTCCCGAGGAGAACGTGCGGGCCGCCCGTCCGATTCCGGTGTGGCCGGGGTCACACGACCGCGCCTGTCACGGACCGCCGCGGTCCCCGGTCGACAGGGTGTCGGGCGGCCACCGGGCCGCCCGCCGCAGGGACACCTCAGCAGCACCGCAGAGAGGACAGGCTCATGAAGATCGTGGTCGTCGGTGGGACGGGACTCATCGGGACGCAGGTCATCGCACACCTCACGGAGGCCGGGCACGACGCGGTCGCCGCCGCGCCCAGCACGGGCGTGGACACCCTGACCGGCGAGGGCGTGGACGCGGCGCTCGCGGGCGCCGACGTCGTCGTGGACGTGTCGAACTCGCCGTCGTTCGCGGACGACGACGTGCTGCGCTTCTTCGCGACGTCGACGCGCACGCTGCTCGACGCCGAGAAACGCGCGGGCGTGCGGCACCACGTGGCGCTGTCGATCGTGGGCGCCGACCGCAACCCGGACTCCGGGTACCTGCGGGCCAAGGTGGCGCAGGAGGAGCTGATCCGCTCCGGCGGTGTCCCGTGGACGGTCGTGCGCGCCACGCAGTTCTTCGAGTTCGCGCCGCGGATCGCCGACGGCGCCACGGTCGACGGCGTGGTGCGCATCCCGCCCGTCGGGTTCCAGCCGATCGCGTCGGCGGACGTGGCGCGGTTCGTGGCCGAGGCGGCCGCGGGGCAGCCGCGCGATGTCGTGCTCGACGTCGCCGGCCCGGAGCGGGTGCGGTTCGACGAGTTCATCGCCGCCGCGCTCGGGGCGTCGGGAGACGCCCGCGAGGTGGTGGCAGACCCGGCCGCGTCGTACTTCGGGGCCGTGCTCGCGGACGACTCGATCGTGCCGCAGGGCGACGCCCGGCTCGGCGCCGTGACGTACGCGGACTTCGCCGGGGCGCGGGCGTAGCGTTGGCCGCATGACGTCGCGTCCCGACGCGCCCGAGCGCCCCGGCCCCCTCGACGACACCGAGGGCGCCGGGGCGCTCGACGCGTTCCTCGCCGTCCGGCCGCAGCTGTTCGGCATCGCCTACCGGATGCTCGGGGGCGTCGCCGAGGCGGAGGACGTCGTGCAGGACGCCTGGCTCCGCTGGCAGGGCACGGACCGCGACCAGGTCCGGAACCCGGCGGCCTTCCTCACGACCGTGACGACGCGGCTCGCGATCAACGCGGCGACGTCGGCGCGCGCCCGTCGCGAGACGTACGTCGGGCCGTGGCTCCCCGAGCCGGTCGACACCTCCGACGACCCCGCGCTGGGAGCGGAGCGTGCCGAGGCCCTCGAGCTCGCGACCCTGCTGCTCATGGAGCGGCTCACGCCGGTGGAACGCGCCGTGTACGTGCTGCGGGAGGCGTTCGGCTACCCGTACGGGCGGATCGCGGAGATCCTCGACCTCACCGAGGCGAACGCACGCCAGCTCGCCCGGCGGTCGCGCGACCGGCTCGGCACGCGCGAGGCGGTACCCGTCGACCCCGGCGAGCACCGGCGCCTGCTCGACGAGCTCGTGGCCGCCGCGCACGAGGGCGACCTCGCGCGCTTCGAGCGCTACCTGGCCGACGACGTCGTCGCGCGGCCCGACGGCGGCGGGCGGGTGCACGCGTCGCGCGTCGAGCTGGTCGGCCTCGCGCGGGTGTCGCTCTTCCTCGACAACGTGTGGCGCAAGTTCTGGGACGCCGGCACGGTGCGCGCCGTCGAGGCGAACGGCCTGCCCGCCGTCGTGGTCGACCTGGACGGCGCGCCGTTCGCGCTCCTGGCGCTCGACGTCGTCGACGGGCGGGTCGAGCACGTGTACGTCCAGGTCAACCCCGACAAGCTGGCGGGCTACGCCACGGCCTCCTGAGCGTCGTCCTGCGCGGCTCTCACGTCGTCGGGCGCGTCGTCGGGCGTGGTGGCCGCGGCGAACGCGGCGCGGGGCGTCTGCACCGACGCGAGGGAGACGACGTCGCGCCCGAAGGCCGCGGCGGTGAGCCAGACCGCGAGCACGCGGGCCTTGCGCTCCCACGTCGGGACGGCGAGCAGGTGGTAGCCGCGGTGGACGAGCCACGCGAGCCGGCCGCGCACCACGATCCCGCGGGACTGGAAGATGCCCGACCCCAGCCCCAGCGTGGCGATGACGCCGAGGCTGCCGTGCACGTACGGGCGCGTGGGGCGACCGTGCAGGCTCGCGACCAGGTTGCGCGCCAGACGCCGGCCCTGCCGGACGGCGTGCTGCGCGTTGGGCACGGCGAGCGCGCCGGGCCGCGCGACGGCCAGGTCGGGCACGGCGGCGCCGTCGCCCGCGGCCCACGCGTCGTCGACGGGCTCGTCGTCCGTGCCGACCCGCAGGTCGGGCCGCACGACGACGTACCCGCGGCGGTCCACCGGCAGGTCGGTGTGCGTCGCGACCACCGGGTTCGCGGCGTTGCCCGCCGTCCACACCAGCAGCCCGGACGCGAACTCCTCGCCGGTCGAGAGGCGGACGACCCCGTCGACCGCGGACTCCAGGCCCGTGCCGAGGTGCACGCGCCCGCCGCGGCGCTCGAGCTGCTCCACGACCCACCGGCCCGGGCGGTCCGTCACCTCCGGCAGGATGCGGCCGCTGAGCTCCACGAGGTGGAACCGCAGCTCGGTGGCGTCGATCTCCGGGTACCGGGGGAGCAGGTCGTGCGCGAGCGACAGCAGCTCGCCGAAGCCCTCGACGCCGGAGAACCCGCCGCCGACGAACGTCACGGTGAGCAGCCGCTCCCGCTCCGGGCCGCGCGGCAGGCTCGCCGCCCGGTCGAACGACGTCAGCAGCCGGTCGCGGATCGCGACCGCCTCCTCGACGTGCTTCATCCCGATGGCGTGCTCCGCGACGCCCGGGACGGGGAAGACGCGCGTCACCGCGCCCGCCGTCACCACGACCGTGTCGTAGGGCAGGCGGTACGTCTCTCCCGAGCGCGGCCGCACGACCACGACCCGGTCCGCGTGCTCCACGCGCACCACCGACCCGTCGACCAGCCGCGTGCGGCGCAGGTGTCTGCGGTGGGCCACCGCCGCGTGCCGCGCCTCGACGGACCCGGCCACCACCTCCGGCAGGAACGGCTGGTACGTCATGTACGGGCGCGGGTCGACGAGCACCAGCTCCACCTCCCCGCGCCGCAGCTCCCGCCGCAGGCCCTTCTCCAGCTCCCGGGCCGTCGTGAAGCCCGCGTAGCCGCCACCGACGATCACGATGCGTCGCATCACTGCCTCCTGTGCCGCGCCCGTCGGGCGCTCTCACCACGTCGACCGCGCAGCGCCCTCCTCCGTGACTGCCGCGGGGTGTGACGTCCGAGACGTCGGCGCGGCACTTCGGGCTCGGGTCGGCAGCTCGAACTGCCGACCCGAACCCGAACTGCCGCCGTGAAGGCCGGTCCGGGCTCCGCAGCGACGCGCCGTCGCGGCGCCGCCGGCGGTGTCGCGAGGGTCGTAGGGTTGCCGCATGGCTGCGATCCCCACCCCCTACGAGGACCTCCTGCGCGACGTGCTGGAGCACGGCACGCACAAGGAGGACCGCACGGGGACGGGCACGCGCAGCGTGTTCGGGCGGCAGCTCCGCTACGACCTGCAGCAGGGGTTCCCGCTGATCACGACCAAGCGGGTGCACCTCAAGTCGATCGCGTACGAGCTGCTCTGGTTCCTGCGCGGCGACTCCAACGTGCGGTGGCTGCAGGAGCACGGCGTGACGATCTGGGACGAGTGGGCGTCGCCGGAGGGCGAGCTGGGCCCGGTGTACGGCGTGCAGTGGCGGTCGTGGCCGACGCCGGACGGGCAGCACGTCGACCAGATCGCGGGCGTGATCGACCAGATCAAGGTCGACCCGGACTCGCGCCGCCTCATCGTGAGCGCGTGGAACGTGGCGGAGCTCGCGGACATGGCGCTGCCGCCCTGCCACCTGCTGTTCCAGTTCTACGTGGCGGACGGGAAGCTGAGCTGCCAGCTCTACCAGCGCTCCGCCGACCTGTTCCTCGGCGTGCCGTTCAACATCGCCTCGTACGCGCTGCTCACGCACATGGTGGCCGCGCAGACCGGCCTCGAGGTGGGGGAGTTCGTCTGGACGGGCGGCGACTGCCACGTCTACGACAACCACGTCGAGCAGGTCCGCACCCAGCTGGAGCGCGACCCGTACCCCTACCCGACGCTCCGCCTCGCGCCGCGCGACTCGATCTTCGACTACGCGTACGAGGACATCGAGGTGCTCGGCTACCAGCACCACCCGGGCATCAAGGCCCCGGTCGCGGTCTGACCCCGGCGACGACGTGATCGGTCTGATCTGGGCCCAGGCGCACGACGCCGCGGGCCGGCCCGTCATCGGCGCCGCGGGCGAGATCCCCTGGCGCGTGCCGGAGGACTTCGCGCACTTCAAGGCGACGACGGCGGGGCACCCCGTCGTCATGGGGCGCCGCACGTGGGAGTCGCTGCCGCGCCGCCCGCTGCCGGGGCGCACCAACGTCGTCGTGACGCGGCGGCCCGGCTGGTCCGACGAGGGCGCGGTCACCGCCGCGTCGATCGACGAGGCGCTGGCGCTCGCCGCCGCGGCCCCCGGCGGGGACGAGGTCTGGGTGATGGGCGGCGGCGAGGTCTACGCCGCGACCCTGGCGCTCGCCGACCGGCTCGTCGTCACCGAGATCGACCTGGCGGTCGAGGGCGACGCGTTCGCCCCCGTCGTCGATGCGCTGACCTGGGAGATCGCCGACGACGGCGCGTGGGCGACGTCGTCCGGCCCGGACGCCCTGCGCCATCGCGTGCGCACCTACACGCCCGTCCCTGCGAGGTAGTTCGAGCCGTGCCGAGGTAGTACCCGTTCCCGGTGCCCCGGTTCCACCTCGCCGTGACCGGGTACTCCCTCGCCACGACCGGTACTACCTCGGCCCGGGGCCCGCTACCTCGCCGAGACGGGGCCACCCGGCGGTCTCGTGCTTCCTCGGCGAGCGCCAGATCACGATCTCGACACCGATCGGTGGAAGGCGCTTGCCGATTCCGGGACCTGTCCGGTACCTTTCCGAGAAACCGGTTACCGGCGCGTTTCACCAGGAGCGCGGACAGCTCGAGGACGAGCAGAGGGGCACGCCAATGGTGGTTGTGATGATCGAGGGGACCGCGCGATGAGCGCGGTCACCGCCGCGAAGACCGCGGCTCCGACGACGCCGACGACGTCCGGTGGCGGCGTGCCCGCGCGCCCGCGCCGCAAGCGCGTGCCGGCGCTGTGGAAGCACAAGGCGCTCTACCTCATGGCAGTGCCGGGGATCCTGTACTTCATCCTCTTCAAGTACGCGCCCATGGGCGGGCTCGTCATCGCCTTCCAGGACTACCTGCCGTTCCTCGGCATCGGCGGCAGCCCGTGGGTCGGCTTCGACCACTTCGTGCGCTTCTTCTCCGAGGACACGTTCTACGTCCTGCTGCGCAACACCCTGATGATCTCGCTGGGGATGCTGATCTTCGCGTTCCCGGTGCCGGTCATCCTGGCGCTGCTGCTCAACGAGGTCCGCACGAAGTGGTTCCAGCGCAGCATCCAGTCGGTCGTCTACCTGCCGCACTTCCTGTCGTGGGTGATCGTCGTCTCGATCTTCTACGTGCTGCTCACGACCGACGGCGGGTCCGTCAACAACCTGCTGGTCTCGTGGGGCTTCGACCCGGTCCCGTTCCTCACCGATCCCGACTGGCTCCGGCCGATGTACATCTTCCAGGAGATCTGGAAGGGCGCCGGCTGGGGCACCATCGTCTATCTCGCCGCGATGACCGCGGTCGACGTCCAGCTCTACGAGGCGTCCGAGCTCGACGGCGCGGGCCGGATGCGCCAGGCCTGGCACATCACGCTGCCGGCCATCCGGCCCACCATCATCGTGATGTTCATCCTCGCCATCGGCGACTTCCTGGAGCTCGGCTTCGAGCACATGTTCCTCGTGATGAACTCCCTGAACCGCGACGTCGCCGACATCTTCGACACCTACGTGTACACGGCGGGTATCGAGAACGGGCAGCTCAGCTACGCGGCCGCCGTCGGCCTGTTCAAGGGGCTCGTCGGCCTCGTCCTCGTGGTCTTCGCCAACCGCCTCGCCAAGCGGTTCGGCGAGGAGGGCGTCTACTGATGTTCTCCTTCGAGGGCTTCGTGCGGATCGACGCGATCTGTCGCGGCATCTTCCGGGTCGCGGCCCTGAGCGTGCTGTGGCTTGCGACGACGATCCTCGGGCTCGGCCTGCTCGGGTTCGGCCCGGCGTCGTACGCGACGGCGAAGTCCGTGGACCGCTGGCTGCGGCACGGCGAGACGCCCCCGCTCGCCCGCACGTTCGTGGCCGACGTCCGCGAGCGGACAGGCGAGGCGATGCTCGCCGGTGCGGTCGTCCTGGGTGCGGGCGGCGTGATCGTCACCAACGTCTTCCTCGCCCCGACGTGGATCCTCCAGGCGGTCAACGTGCTGGCGCTCGTCGTGCTCGGTGTCGCCACCGCCTACGTCTTCCCCGTCATGGCCACAACCGACATCGCCACCACGCGGCGCCGGTTCGCCGCAGCGCTGCTCATCGGCTTCGGCTCGCTGCACTGGACGATCATCGGCGCAGCCGCCGTCGGCGCGGCCTGGTGGCTGCTGTGGACGTACGCCACGCCGCTGCTCCTGCTCTTCGGGGCCGGGCTCCCGGCGTTCGTCGTCGGACTGGTCACCCGCATCGTCTTCCGCCCCCTGGAGGAGTCCCCGGAGGTCCCGGGCTCCACCCACCGTTCCTTGCACCACCCGATGATCTCGCCTGCGACGGAGCAGGTGTCATGAGAGGAGCAGTACCCATGCGCAAGACCCTGTTCGCCAAGGGTGCGGCCGCGGCCGCGGTGGCCGCGCTCGCGCTCACCGCTTGCGGCAGCAACGGTTCGGGCGACGACGACGGCAAGGCCGACGACAGCCCGATCACCTGGATGTCGATGCTGCACACCCCCGTGACGCCGGACGCGGACGGCCCGATCCAGACGGCCCTGGAGGAGTACACCGGCCAGGAGTTCAAGATGCAGTGGGTCCCGGACGCGTCGAAGGAGGAGAAGATCAACTCCGCCCTCGCGTCCGGCCAGCTCGCCGACATCGTGTCGCTGACGGTCACCGACAGCACGACCGTGCGTCAGGCGCTCAAGGCCGGGCAGTTCTGGGACGTGGAGCCCTTCCTGAAGGACTTCCCGAACCTGGCGAAGATCGACCCCGACACCCTCGAGGCCGCCAAACTGGACGGCAAGCTCTACGGGGTCCCGTTCCAGAAGATCAAGACGCGCTACGGGGTCGTCGTCCGCCAGGACTGGCTGGACCACCTGGGCCTGGAGACGCCGCACACGATCGAGGACCTGGAGAAGGTCGCCGTCGCGTTCACCAAGGACGACCCGGACGGCAACGGCAAGGACGACACCACCGGGTTCATCGACCGCGAGGAGAGCTTCCTCGTCGGCTTCCGCTCGCTGACCGGGTACTTCGGCGCGGGCGACAAGTTCTCCGTCGACGACTCGGGCCAGGTGCACGCCGCGTTCGCCAGCGACGAGTTCAAGCAGGCGATGGAGTGGTACCGCGGCGTGTACGAGCAGGGCGCGGTGAACCAGGAGTTCGTCACGGTCCAGAAGCAGAACCAGCAGGACGCGATCGCCCGCGGCAAGGGTGGCATCGTGGTCACGGGTCTGTTCGAGGCGAAGAACTACGTGGACCTCGCGCAGAGCGCCGACCCGAAGACGCCCATGAAGTGGGCGCTCGTCAACGACATGACGCTCGACGGCCAGCCGCACCACATCATCACCGACACCGGCGGCGGCATGGGCGGCTGGCTCGCCCTGCCGAAGTCCGAGGTGAAGGACGAGGCCGAGGTCAAGAAGGTGCTGGGCTTCCTCGACAAGCTCATGGACGAGGAGCCGTTCGGCCTCATGACCAACGGTGTCGAGGGCACGCACTACTCGCAGGACGCCGACGGCGTGGTGACGATCGAGGACCAGACCGCCTGGGAGCAGGAGGTGCAGCCGTACTCGTCGTCGCGCCCCTCGGAGAAGATCGTCACCTACAAGAGCACGAAGCCCTACGTGGACGAGGCCAACGAGAAGATGGCCGCGCAGGAGCCGGACGCCGTCATCAACCCGACGCAGTCGCTGAGCTCGGAGACCTTCGACCGGCAGTGGTCGACGATCGAGGACAAGGCGATGGACGCCTACAACCGCTACCTCACGGGCCAGATCGAGATGGCCGACTACGAGGCGGTCGTCGAGGACCTGCGCGGCCAGGGCCTGGACGACATCGAGGCGGAGTTCACCGCGGCCTACGCCAAGGTGAACGGCTGACCTTCCCGAGTCGGTGAGCGGGCGTCCGGCCCCGAGAAGGCCGGACGCCCGCCCGCCGCACCAGGCACCACCGAGAGGCCACACGTGCACACCCTCGACGAGACCCTCGCGACGACGACCCTGCAGGCCGCGATCGACGACGCCGCGGCGTCGGGCGGCGGCACCGTGGTGGTGCCCGCCGGAACCCACCGCACGGGAGCCCTGCGCCTGCGCTCGCACGTCGAGCTGCACCTCGAGGCGGGCGCGCGGCTCGAGTTCGTGCCCGATCCCGCGCTCTACCCGCCGGTCGAGGCCCGCTGGGAGGGCGCCAGCTCCACCATCCACCAGCCGTGCGTCTACGCGCACGGCGAGACCGACGTCGCGATCACCGGCCGCGGCACGATCGACGGCGGCGGCGCGGCCTGGTGGGACACGTTCCGCCACGACCGGGAGTCCCTCGTGCACCCCCGGCCCACGCTCGTCGGGATCCACGAGTGCACCCGGGTGACGATCCGCGACGTCACCCTCACGAACTCTCCCGCCTGGACCGTCCACCCGCTGCTGTGCGAGGACGTGAGCGTGTCCGGCGTGCGGATCCACAACCCCGCCGACTCGCCCAACACGGACGGCATCAACCCGGAGTCGTGCCGGAACGTGCGGATCAGCGACTGCCACATCGACGTCGGCGACGACTGCATCGCGATCAAGGCGGGCACCGAGCGCACCGCCGAGCGCGTGCCGTGCGAGAACATCACGATCACCGGCTGCACGATGGTGCACGGCCACGGCGGCGTGGTGCTCGGCAGCGAGATGAGCGGCGGCATCCGCAACGTCGTCATCACCGGCTGCGTGTTCTCCGGCACCGACCGCGGGATCCGGCTGAAGTCGCGCCGCGGGCGTGGCGGCGTCGTCGAGGACGTGCGCGTGGCGAACGTGATCATGGACGGGGTGCTGTGCCCGTTCGTGATCAACCCCTTCTACTTCTGCGGACCCGACGGCAAGGAGCCGTGGGTCGGCGACCGGTCGCCGCACCCGGTGGACGACCGGACGCCCGCGTTCCGGCGGATCCACCTGGCCCACGTGACCGCCCGCGGGGTGCATGCCGCGGCGGCGCACCTGTACGGCCTGCCCGAGGCGCCGCTCAGCGAGATCACCCTCGACGACGTGGCGATCTCGTTCGCCGAGGACGCGGTGCCGGGCGTCCCCGCGATGGCGGCGGGGGTCGAGGCGGTGGCGCGCGCGGGCATCCGCGTCGGGTACGTGGCCGACTCCGCCTTCACCCGGGTGCGGGTGGTCGGGGCGGTCGGCCCCGAGGTGACGGCCGAGGCGAGCCCCACGCTGCGGCTCACCGACGTGACCGGCCGGATCGAGCGGGACGACACCGGCGTCTCCCGCGCGTCGAGCACGCCTGCGACGGAGCAGGCGACACGAGAGGAGCACCTCGCATGAGGAAGAACCTGTTCGCCAAGGGTGCGGCCGCGGCCGCGGTGGCCGCGCTCGCCCTGACCGCGTGCGGCAGCGACGGGTCCGGCGACGACGACGGTGCGGCGGGCGGCCCCATCACGTGGATGGCGACGCTGCACACGCCCGTGACGCCGGACGAGGACGGCCCGATCCAGACCGCGCTGGAGAAGCACACCGGCGAGGACTTCAAGGTCCAGTGGGTGCCGGCGGCGTCGTCGGCCGAGAAGCTCAACGCGGCGCTCTCGTCGGGCGCGCTCGCCGACATGGTGTCGATGGCGCCGGTCGACAGCTCGACCGTGCGGCAGTCGCTGACGTCGGGGATGTTCTGGGACGTGGAGCCCTACCTGAAGGACTTCCCGAACCTCGCCGAGATCGACCCGCAGACGCTGGACGCGGCCCGCCTGGACGGCAAGCTCTACGGGGTGCCGTTCCAGAAGATCAAGGCGCGCTACGGCGTGGTGGTCCGCCAGGACTGGCTGGACCACCTGGGCCTGGAGGTGCCGCACACGATCGAGGACCTGGAGAAGGTCGCCGTCGCGTTCACGAAGGACGACCCGGACGGCAACGGCAAGGACGACACCACCGGGTTCATCGACCGCGAGGAGAGCTTCGACCTGGGCTTCCGGTCCCTGTCGGGGTACTTCGGCGCCGGCGACGACTTCGAGGTGGACGACGCCGGCCAGGTGCGCTCGACGCTCGACGGCGACGCCTTCAAGCAGGCGATGGAGTGGTACCGCGGCGTGTACGAGCAGGGCGCGGTCAACCAGGAGTTCGTGACGATGCAGAAGACGAACCAGCAGGACGCCATCGCGCGCGGCAAGGGCGGCATCGTGGTCACGGGCCTGTTCGAGGCCAAGGGCTACCTCGCGCTCGCGCAGGACGCGGACCCCGAGACGCCCATGACGTGGGCGCTGGTCAACGACATGACCTCGGGCGACGTGCCACGCAGGATCCTCACCGACACGGCCGGCGGGCTCGGCGGCTGGCTGTCCTTCCCGAAGTCGGAGGTGAAGGACGAGGCCGAGCTCCAGCGGGTGCTCGGGTTCGCCGACAAGCTGCTGGACGAAGAGGCGTTCGGCCTCATGACCAACGGCGTCGAGGGCACGCACTACTCGCAGGACGCCGACGGCGTGGTGACGATCGAGGACCAGACCGCCTGGGAGCAGGAGGTCCAGCCCTACTCGTCGTCGCGGCTGTCCGAGAAGGTCGTGACCTACAAGAGCACCGAGCCGTACGTCGACGAGGGCAACGAGAAGATGCTCGAGAACGAGCAGTACGCCGTCGTCAACCCGACGCAGTCGCTGTCCTCCGAGGCCTACGACCGGCAGTGGACCACGGTCCACGACGCGGCCAAGGACGCCTACAACAAGTACGTCGTGGGCCAGATCGAGATGGCGGACTACGAGGCCGCCATCGAGAAGCTCCGCGGGCAGGGTCTGGGCGACATCGAGCAGGAGCTCACGGCCGCCTACGCCGAGGTGAACGGCTGACATGGCCATGACCGACACGCCCGCCCGCCGCGCCGCCGGCGACGCCGCGCCCGAGCCCGCCGGTCCGGCGGTCGTCGTCCGGCGCACCGTCGAGCTCTGGGTGGCCGGGGTGGCGGCGGCCTTGACGACGCTCTCCCTCGGCGCGTTCACCCTCGTGGTGAACGGCGTCGACGAGGCGACGTTCGCCGACACGCTCTACCCGTTGCTCGCCGACGGCGGGGTCGCCGGCGCGGCGGGCGTCCCGGTCGACGCCGCGTACGAGGCCACGCGCACGCTCGCGGCGTGGTTCAGCCTCACCGTGCCGGTGGTGCTCGGGCTCACCGTCGTCGGCTTCGCGCTCGCGCGCCGCCGCCCCGCCCGACGCACGACCGGGTGGTGGTTCCTCGCCGCCGGGCTCGCCTGCCTCCTCGGCAGCCAGCTCCTGCTGTACCCGATCGCCTTCGGGTTCTTCGTCACCGCAGGGCTCTTCGCCCTGCGCACGACCGACCAGCATTCCGACCAGCCCCGAACCGGGAGTTCCAGATGAGCAAGATCGCCGCGGCAGCGCCCGCCGCACGGCCCCTCCGCCCCACGGGCCGGACCCGCAAGCCCTCGGTCGGGGTGCGCGTCTTCCAGGTCGTCAACGTGGTCGTCCTCACGGGCTTCGCGCTGCTGTGCCTGATCCCGTTCCTCAACGTGCTGGGCAGCTCGCTCGCCACCCCGGGCGAGATCGCGACCCGGCCGTTCATCCTGATCCCGCACACGTTCACGCTCGACGCGTACCGGTACATCCTGTCGACGTCGACGATCTTCCAGGCGATGGGCGTCTCCGTCATCGTCACCGTGGGCGGGACCTTCCTCAGCCTGCTGGTCACGGCGCTCATGGCGTACGCGCTGTCCAAGCGCTACCTCAAGGGCCGGCGGGTGATCAACTTCCTCGTCGTGTTCACGATGCTGTTCAGCGGCGGCATGATCCCCACGTTCATCGTGGTGCAGAAGCTGGGGCTCATCGACTCGCTGTGGTCGCTGATCCTCCCGGTGCTGATCAACGCGTTCAACTTCGTCATCATGCGCAGCTTCTTCCAGGGCATCCCGGACAGCCTGGAGGAGGCCGCGCGCATCGACGGCTGCTCGGACCTCGGGGTGTTCCTGCGGATCGTGCTGCCGCTGTCCCTGGCGTCGATCGCGACCATCGGCCTCTTCTACGCCGTGTACTACTGGAACACGTACCAGGCGGCCATCCTCTACATCAACGACTCGGAGAAGTGGCCCATCCAGGTGCTGCTGCGTCAGATCGTCATCGTCGCGTCCGGCATGAACGCCGACGAGAGCGCCGTCGACGTCGTCCCGCCCGCGCAGTCGGTGAAGATGGCCGTGATCTTCGTGGCGACGCTGCCGATGCTGCTGGTGTACCCGTTCATCCAGCGGTTCTTCGTCAAGGGCGCGCTGATCGGCTCGGTCAAGGGCTGACCCGGGGATCGTGGTGGGCGCTTGTTCGGCGCTGTTCGCGAGACGAATAGCGCCGAACGAGCGCCCACGACGATCGGGTGGTGTCAGCGGGAGTAGGCCGCGTGGAACGTCCACCGCGGGTCGAGCGTCTCGCCGAAGCCCTGCGACTGGACGGCGAGGGCGCCGTCGTCGGCCAGGGCCAGGCGGAGCCGGAGCGTGGCCAGCTCGTCGCCGTGGGTCCCCGCGCGCACGTCGAGGGTGCCGGGGGCGGACCAGCCCGCCGTGACGACCGCCGGCTCCTCGCCGATCCGGGTCGTCAGCGGGCCGGTCGTGTCGAGCGCGATGGACCAGCCGTCGGACGACGCGATCGTGCCCCCGGCGGCGTCGACATCGAGCGTCAGGTCCGCCGGGCCAGAGCCCGGGGTGCGGCCGGCCCAGGTGCCGGCCAGCGGACGCGCGTGCGCGGCGTCGTGCCTCGGGGTGGGCCAGGTGAGCGTCGTGACGGCGGCTCCCGCCGGGGGCGCGGCGGCCTCCCCGCCCGCCCGCACCAGCTCGCGCGCGGGCCCGACGAGGTGGTCGAGGACGAGGTCCAGCAGCTTCTGGTCGCCGCTCGCCGCGGCCTGCGAGTCGGCGGTGACGACCACGGTGACCCCCGGCTCGGGGTCGCCGTAGACGATCTGCCCGCCCATCCCGAACATCAGCCAGCCGCCGGCGGGCGGCAGCCACAGCTGGAACCCGTACGCCGCGCGGAACGGCCCGCCCCAGGTCTGCATGGCGGGGTCCGACTGCGGCGACGTCGCGGCCGCGAGGTATTCCGCCGGGAGCAGCCGCGCGCCGTCGTGCACGCCGCCGTCGTTGAGCAGCCGGGCCAGGCGGGTCAGGTCGTCGGGCGTGCCGATCAGGCCGGAGCCGCCGTGGCTGAAGCCGTCCGGGCCGGGCAGGAAACGTAGGCCGGGGGAGATGCCGAGCGGGTCGAGCACCCGCGGGCGCAGGTAGTCGGCGAGCGTGCCGCCCGTGGTCCGCTCCACGAGCGCGGCCAGCGTGTACGACGCGCTGGTGTCGTACGTGAACAGGGTGCCCGGCGGGTGCGTGGGCTCCACGCGGAAGTACGACTCCAGCCAGCCTCCGCCGCGCACCTTGTACGTCGTCGAGCGGTGCGGGCCGACCATCGCGAGCATGTGCCGCAGCGTCGTGGCCTCGAGCCACGGGTGCGGCGGGTGGCCCGCGACGAGGTCGGGGAAGTGCCGCACGACCGGGTCGTCGAGGGACAGCCGCCCCTCGGCGGCGAGCAGCCCGACGGCCAGGCCGGTGACCGTCTTGGACACCGAGAACATCCGCTGCGGGACGTCGTGGCCGCGGGTGGGTGCGACGGCGGCGACACGTCGGTCGTCGCCCACGCGCACGTCGAGGGTGTGCAGGGCGATGTCGTGCGCGACGGCGCGCTCGACGAGCGGGTGCAGGTCGATCATGGCGCCAGCCTAGTAATCGCTTTCCCGCCGTGCCAGGGTCCTCGTCGCGCCCGTCGGGGGCGCGGCGAGGACCAGGCTCAGACCAGGTCGCGGACGGCGGCGTACTGCTCGCGGACCACCGGGCGCGGGTCGGCGTCCAGCGTGGTGGCGACCGTCGTCGACCAGGCGGGCGCGGCGACGTCCGGGTCGGCCGCGGCCGCGAGCACCCACGCGGCCTGGCGCGCGGCCCCGTCGGCCACGTACTCGCCCGGCTCGGGCACGCCGATCGCGAGGCCGAAGACCTGCGTCGCGACCTGCTGCACCGCGGGGGACTGGGCGGCGCCGCCGATGAGCATGACGCGCTCGATGGGCACGCCCTGGGCGCGCAGCGCGTCGAGGCCGTCGGCCAGGCCGCAGAGCATGCCCTCCACGTAGGCGCGCGCGAGGTGCTCGCGGGTGGACGTCGCGAGGCGGACGCCGTGCAGCGTGCCGGTGGCGTCGGGGCGGTTGGGGGTGCGCTCGCCCTCGAGGTAGGGCACGAGGACGAGGCCGTCGGCGCCGGGCGGGGCGGCGAGCGCGAGGTCGGCGAGCTCGTGCACGTCGACGTCGAGCACCGCGCGGGCGGCGTCGAGCACGCGGGCGGCGTTGAGGGTGACCGCGAGCATGAGCGCGTTGCCGGTGGCGTCGGCGAAGCCGTTGATGGCGCCGGAGCCGTCGGCGGTGCGCGTCGGCGCCACCGCGGACACGACGCCCGACGTGCCGATCGAGATCGCGATGTCGCCGGGGGTCATGCCGAGCGCGAGGGCCGCGGCCGCGTTGTCGCCGGCGCCGGGCCCGATGAGGGCGCCGCCCTCGACGTCCGCGCCGGCGACCGACGCGTGCGCCACGCCGCCCGCCTCTGCCGGGCCGAGCACGCGGGGGAGCGTGACGTCGTCGCGCCCCAGGGCGAGCGTCAGCAGGTCGGGGCGGTACGCGCCCGCGCCGTTCTCTGCCTCGGCGTCGTAGTAGCCGGTGCCGGACGCGTCGGAGCGGTCCGTGACGAGCGCGTCGAGCCGCGGCCCGAGCGGCGACTCGCCCTCGGGGCCGTAGCCGGCGATGCGCCAGGTCAGCCAGTCGTGGGGGAGCGCGACGGCGGCGACGCGCGCCGCGTTCTCGGGCTCGGCGTCGCGCAGCCAGCGCAGCTTGGTGACGGTGAGGGACGCGACGAGCACGGACCCGACGGCGTCGGCCCAGGCCTGCGCGCCGGCCTCGCGGTCGCCGTCGCCGAGCTCGGCGATCAGGTCCTCGGCCGCGGCGGCGGAGCGGGTGTCGTTCCAGAGGATGGCGTCGCGGACCACGCGGCCCTCGGCGTCGAGCGCGACGAGGCCGTGCTGCTGGCCGCCGACGGCGATCGCGGCGACGTCGTCGAGGCCGCCGGCCTCCTGCGCCGCGGACCGGAACGCGTCCCACCAGTGCTGCGGGTCGATCGACGTGCCGTCGGGGTGCTTCGCGGTGCCGGAGCGCACCAGGGCGCCGGTCTCGGCGTCGCGGACGACGATCTTGCAGGACTGCGTGGACGAGTCCACGCCGGCGACGAGGGGCATCGTTGCGTCTCTTTCAGGCGGGTCGGGTACCGGAGAGCGTTGTGGGCGCTCGTCTGGCGTCGTTCGCGGGGCGAACTGCGCCAGACGAGCGCCCACAACACTCGGGCGGGGTGGGTTGGTCAGCCGATGAGGTGGCGCAGCGCGAGCTGGTGCAGCCGCACCAGACCGTAGTCGCGCTCGGCGACCGCGTCGACGTCGAGGTCCTCGTAGGCGGAGCGGTCGGCGAGGAAGGCGTCGAACGACTCGCCCTCGGCCAGCGTCGGCTCGCCCAGCTCGAAGATGCCGGCGTGCTCGAACGCCTTCTGCACCTCGGCGTCCTCGCGGTACGCCTTCGACTTGGCGGCGAGCATGTCGTAGGTCTCCATGTTCGCCTTCGCCGACTCCCAGACGCCGTCGAGGAACTCGGTGCGGCTGGGCTTGTAGTCGAAGTGGCGCGGGCCCTCGTAGCGCGGGCCGCCGTTGGGGAAGCCGTTCTCGAGCATGTCCACCGTGAAGAACGCGCTCAGCAGGTCGCCGTGACCGAAGACGAGGTCCTGGTCGTACTTCGGCCCGTGCTGGCCGTTGAGGTCGATGTGGAACAGCTTGCCCGCGTACAGCGCCAGCGCGAGGCCGTGCGTGTAGTTGAGGCCGGCCATCTGCTCGTGGCCCGTCTCCGGGTTGAGGCCCACGATGTCGCCGTTGTCGAGCGTGTCGATGAGGGCGATGGCGTGGCCGATGCTCGGCAGGAAGATGTCGCCGCGCGGCTCGTTGGGCTTGGGCTCCAGCGCGATGCGCAGGTCGTAGCCCTTCTCCTTGATGTACGCGGCGACGGTGTCGATGCCCTCGGCGTAGCGGGCGTGCGCGGCGTGCAGGTCCTTGGAGTTGTCGTACTCCGTGCCCTCGCGGCCGCCCCACATGACGAACGTCGAGGCGCCCATCTCGGCGGCCAGGTCGGCGTTGCGGAGCACCTTGCGCAGGCCGTAGCGGCGCACCTCGCGGTTGTTCGAGGTGAACGCGCCGTCCTTGAAGATCGGGTGCGTGAAGGTGTTGGTGGTGACCATCTCGCAGACGAGACCGGTCTCCTCGGAGGCCTTCTTCACCGCGTCGATGTGCTTCTGGCGCTCCGCGCCCTCGGAGCCGAACGGGAAGACGTCGTTGTCGTGGAAGGTGAAGCCCCACGCGCCGAGGTCGGCCAGCTTGCGGATGGAGTCCGCCGGGTCCAGGTCGGGGCGGGTCGCGGTGCCGAACGGGTCGGCGGCCGGCCAGCCGACGGTCCACAGGCCGAACGAGTACTTGATGTCGCTCACGGATCTCTCCTCGTCGAGTTTTGTTGTACGGCTGAACTATTGCGCGTCGCTGGGCTAGAGTCAACACGTGCCAGCCACCTCGACGACGACGCCCGCAGCTGCTCCTCGCGTGCCCGACGGCGCGGCCGCGTCGCGCCAGCACACCCTCCGCGAGCGGAACCTGCGACTCGTCGCCGCGGCCGTGTTCGAGGCCTCCGCACCACCGTCGCGCGCCGACGTCGCCGCCGCCACTGGTCTCACCCGCGCCACCGTCTCGACCCTCGTCGACCGGCTCGTCGCCGGCGGGCTCGTCGCCGAGCTGCCGCCGGTCGCGGCGCAGAAGGCCGGGCGCCCCGCCGTCCCGCTCGTGCCCGCCGGACGGTCCGTCGTCGGGCTCGGGCTCGAGGTGAACGTCGACTACCTCGGCGCGCGCGCCCTCGACCTCGTCGGGGACGTCGTCGCCGAGCGCGTCGTCACCGGCTCGCTGCACGACTCCGACCCGCGCGAGGTGCTCGCCCGGCTGCGGACCCTTGCCGCCGAGGTGGTCGCGGAGGTCGAGGCCGCCGGCATGCGCGTCGCCGGGGCGCGGCTCGCGCTGCCCGGGCTCGTCGACGTGCGCGGGGGGCGGCTGGAGGTGGCGCCCAACCTGGGCTGGTCGTCCGTGGAGCCCGTGCCGGAGCTCGACCTGCGGACCGGTGACGGCGACCCGCTCGACGTCGAGGTGGCGAACGAGGCCAAGCTCGCCGCCCTGGCCGAGCTGGCGGGGGACGTGCCGCCGTCCTTCCTCTATGTCTCCGGCGACGTCGGCGTCGGCGCGGGGATCGTCGTCGACCGGCACCTGTTCCTGGGGGAGCGGGGCTGGAGCGGCGAGATCGGGCACGTCGTCGTCGACCCCGCCGGCCCGCGCTGCTCGTGCGGCGCCACCGGCTGCCTCGAGCAGTACGCCGGCAAGGAGGTGCTGCTGCGGGGCTCCGGCCTGCCGTCGTCGGCGCCGGTCCACGCGATCGTCGACCTGCTGCGCGCCGGCGACGACGCCGCCCTCGACACCGTGCGCCGCGCCGGGCGTGCCCTGGGCGCCGCGCTGGCCACGTTCGTCAACCTCGTCGACGTCTCCACCATCGTGCTCGGCGGCGCTTACGCCGAGCTGTTCGGCTGGGTGGGGCACGTCGTCGGAGGGGTGGTCGAGGAACGTGCTCTCGCTGCGCCCTTCGCACCCGTCGACGTGCGCCCCGCCGCCGCCGGCCCGCACGCCGCCCTCACCGGCGGAGCGCGCGAGGTGCTGCGGTCGGTGGTCGCGGACCCGGCGCGCTGGGTCTGACGTCGGGCGGATCGTGTCGCCCCGAGGGTTCCGTCAGGGCGGCAGTTCGGGTCCGGGTCGGCAGTTCGAACTGCCGACCCGGACCCGAACTGCCGACGCGAGCGGCTGACGCGGCCGTCGCGTCGTCGGCGCGTACCGATGCCGGTGGTTCGGGGCGCGGGCGCTAGGCTGTGGGTCGCCTTCTTCGTCGAAGCGGCATGCGCTTGTAGCTCAGTGGATAGAGCAACCCTCTCCTAAAGGGTAGGTCGGAGGTTCGAATCCTCTCAGGCGCACTTTGGTAAAGAGATGTTCATATGGCCAGGTCGAACCCTTCGTCAGAAGTGATGCCGGAGTTCTTGGGGCGGTCGTACGCTGACGTCGTGACCTCCCCTGACGTCGAACCGCGCCTGGACTCCGCCGACCCGGCGGAGCAGTTCGCCGCCTACCTCGACCACTACCGCGCGGTGGTGGTCCATAAGCTCGACGGCTTGACCGAGGCCCAGCTGCGCGAGAGCCGGCTGCCGTCGGGCTGGACCCCGCTGGAGCTGCTGACGCACCTGGTGCACATGGAGCGGCGCTGGTTCGTCTGGGGGTTCCTGGGCGAGCAGGTCGCGCACCCGTGGGGCGACAACGTCGACGACGCCCCGGAGAGCCCCTGGCACGTGCCCGACGACGTGAGCCGCGACGAGCTGGTCGCCGCTCTGCACGCGGGCGGCGCGCGGACACGCGACGTCCTGGAGAGCCACGACCTCGCAGAGCGGGCGGCCGTCGGCGGGCGATTCACCGTGGACGACGAGGTGCCGACGCTCCTGTGGACCTGTTTCCACGTGCTGCAGGAGTACGCCCGGCACGCCGGGCACCTCGACGTCGTGCGGGAGCTGGCGGACGGCTCGACGGGGGAGTAGCACCTACTACCTCGCGGGGGCACGTACTACCTCGCGGGGTGCGGTGCTACTTCGCGGGGGCACGTACTACCTCGCGGGGCGCGGTACTACCTCGCGGTCAGTCCGCCTGGGCGTGCGCGATGTGCGCGAGCTGCCGCCACACGAGCACGAGGGTGACGCCGGCGCCGACGAAGCCGAACCACATGGGCGCGGTGAGGCCCCAGTGCTCGGCGAGCACGCCGCCGATCGCGTTGCCCACGACGATGCCGCCGAACACGCACATCATGTAGACCGAGCCGACGCGGCCCTGGAAGCGGGTGGGCGTGGCGCGCTGGCGCACCGTGTTGGACACGGTGCCCCACACGAAGGAGTAGGCGCCGAAGACGAACAGGATCGTCATCGCGGCCCAGCCGGTCGTCGCGAGGGCGAGGGCGAGGTGGAACAGCACCTCGAGCGTCAGGCACACCTTCATCAGGGCGGACAGCGACCACCGCCGCTCGAGCGAGCCGTACGAGAACGTGCCGATCAGCCCGCCGACGGCGGCGGCCGTGGTGAGCAGTCCGTACCCGACGGGGCCCATGTGCAGGTAGTCCAGCGAGTACTTCACGAGGATGCCCCACGGCGCCGCCCACGTGGCGTTGAAGACGAGGATCACCAGCGCGAGCGTGCGCACGGGCGGGTTGGTCCAGATCCAGCGCAGCCCCTCGGCGATGTCGTGCCGCACCTTGCGGGGCGTGGCCGGGTCGGCGCCGACGGCCGGGGGTACGGGCGTGAGGACGACCTTGCTCACGAGCAGCACGGCGAGCAGCACGGTCAGCACCTGCGTGGCGAACGGCCACGCGGCGCCGGCCGCGAAGAGCGCGGCGCCGAGCGGCGGCCCGACGAGCTGGTTCGCGGTGAGGAACCCGGCCTGCAGGCGCGCGTTGCCGGTGCCGAGGTCGGCGGGCCGCACCAGCATGGGCAGGAGGGTCTGGGACGTGGTGTCGGCGAAGACCTCGGCCACGCCCATGAGCAGCATGGCCGCCAGGACGACGCCGATGTTGACGTGCCCGGTCACGATCACCACGCAGAGCGCGGCGACGACGACGGCGCGCAGCAGGTTGGCGACGATGACGAGGCGGCGCCGGTCGAGGCGGTCGGCGAGCACGCCGGCCCACAGGCCGAACACGAGCCAGGGCAGGCGCTGCAGCATCGCGGCGAGCGCGACGAGCATGGCGGAGCTCGTCTGGGAGGCGACGAGGAGCGGTCCCGCGGCAAGGGCGACGCCGTCGCCGATGTTGCTCACCCACGACGCCGACATCAGCCACCGGAACCCGGTGCCCATGCGCGCGGGAGCTACCGCCTCGACCATTCTTCTCACGGGCGCCCAGCCTAGGTGCCCGGGGCAGGCGCCTCTCCTCTGATTTTCCTCAGACGGGTTGCAGGGTTCGCCCTCGTCCCTTATTGACGTCGCCCCTGCTTGGCGGCACACTCTCGGTGACAGCGCGCATCGCCCGCCCCCTGCGCGGTGCGCGCTGTCCCTTGCCGGGCCGAGCCCGGCCCGACGCCCCTTCGGACCCCCCGCCGAGGGGGCGTCAACACGCTCCCGTCCCTCGCGCCCCGCGCGGGGTCCCCCTGAAGCGCGTGCTCCGGCGGTTCCTCGGCGCGCCGACACCGGCGCGGCGGCAGGCCGTTCTACCGTGCTGGCGTGAGAGCCGCCCGACGATCCACCGCCACGACCGCGGTCGACCCCTCAGCCGGGGCACCCGCCGCGCCGGACCCGTCCCTGCGGACGGGCGCGGACGGCGGCCCGGCGGCGGGACCCGACCATCCCGACGACACCTCCGCGCGCGAGGCCGGCGACCGTCGGTCCCCGCGACCGCCGGGGGCGTCCGGCGCCGACGGCCGCCGCGAGAGCGCGTCGTCCGCAGCGGCGGCCTCCGTCGAGGCCGCGACGCGCCGCTGGCGCGCCTCCCTGGTGGAGATGGTGGGCGGCTCGTCCCTGTCCGACGTCGGCCTCCTCGGCGAGGCGATCGTCGACCTCTCGAAGGCGCACCCGAACGGGGTCGCCGGGCTGTTCGCGGGGCGCCCGACCCGCCTGTCGAACCTGGTGCGCGAGGGCGAGGCGCTGCCCGCCGCGCGGCGTCGGGCGCGGGCCGTGGCGGCCCGCGCGGCCGAGCACGCGTCCCGGTACGGCGTCGCGCCCACCTACCTCGCGATCGGCGTCGCCACCTGGACCGAGCACGACGACGGGCCCGAGGTCCCGTTCGGAGGTGGCGGGCCGCAGCGGCACGACGTCGCGGCGCTCGCGCGGGTCGCGTCGTCGGGCACGACGGCGGCCGCCCCTGCGGACGGCGACCCGGCCGACGACGCCGACCCCGGCGACGGAGACGGGGCGGAGCCGGGCGCAGCACCCGCGAGCGACCAGGACGGCGCCCCGGCGACCGGCCCCGCCGAGGGCCCCGCGGCGCCGGAGGACCAGGACGCCGAGGGACCCGCGCTGACGACGTCGATCCCCGTCGTGTCGATGGCGGCCCGCGAGCCGGCTGCCGCGCCGCGCGCGACGCCGTCGGACCCCGACGCCGCGACGCCCGCCGGCCGCGTGGTGCACGCGCCGGTCGTGCTGCGGCCGGTGACGCTCACCCCGCGCGGGGACGGCGGCGCCGACTACGACCTCACGCTGGAGCCGACGGTCGAGATCAACCCCGTGGTGGCGCGCACGCTGCGCGCGCACGGGGCGCTGCTCGACCCGGCGGCGCTCGCCAAGGCGACGTTCACGCTCGCCGGCTTCGACCCGACGGACGTGCTGGCGCGGGTGGCGGCGCTGGGCGAGGCCGTCCTGGACGACTTCCAGCTCGACCGCCGCGTGCTCGTCGGCACGTTCGTGCACCCCGGGCAGGCGCTGGTCGACGACCTCGACCAGCTCGCGCCGTCGCTGCACCGGCACGAGGTGGTGGCGGCGCTCGCCGGGGTGGACGACGCGGCGCAGCGGCTGGCCGCGCTGGAGCTGCCGGCCCTGCGCCGGGGCGACGCGGACCCGACGCGCGAGCGGGGCGTGGGCGACCTCGACCCGCAGCAGCGGTCCGTCCTGGACGCGCTGGCCACGGGCGGGCACCTGTTCGTCGACGCCCCCGTCGGCTCGGACGTCGCGGGCACCCTCGCCGCCGTCGTCGGCGAGGCGACCGCCGCGGGCCGCTCCGTGCTCTACGTGACCGGCCACCGGCGCGCCGCCGACCGGCTCGCGCTGCGGCTGGAGTCCCTCGGCCTGGAGAGCCTGCTGCTCGACGTGCCGCCGCACCCGACGTGGCGCGAGGACGTGACGCGCCGGCTGCTGTCCGCGATGGCGAGCGAGCCGGAGCAGGTCGACGTCGACGGCACCGCGCGCGTGCGCGACGCCCTGATCGGCACGCGCTCCCAGCTCACCGGCTACATCGAGGCGCTGCACCAGCCGCGCTCGCCGTGGCAGGTGTCCGCGTACGACGCGCTGCAGGCGCTCGCGCGCCTGACCGCCGAGCGGCCCGCGCCGTCGACCACCGTGCGGCTCGCCTCGGAGTCGGTGCTCGCGCTGACGCCGGAGCGCCGCCGCGAGGTCGCCACCGGGCTGGAGCGGGCCGCCGCCCTGGGCGCGTTCACCCTGCGACCGGCGTCGACGCCCTGGTACGGGGCGCACCTGCTGACCGACGACGACGCCCGCCAGTCGCTGGTGCGCGTGGAGCGGCTGCGCGACGTCACCCTGCCGCAGCTGCGCCGCCAGCTCGCGTACACGGGCGAGGTCACGGGCCTGACGACACCGACGACGGTGCGCGGCTGGGGCGAGCAGCTCGCGATGCTCGGCGGGATGCGCAGCACGCTCGACCTGTTCCACCCGATGGTCTTCGAGCGGACGGCGGCCGACCTCGTGCAGGCGACCGCGTCGCGGCGCTGGCGGGCCGAGCACGGCATCGAGATGGGCTGGTTCGCGCGCCGCCGGCTGCACAAGCGCGCCAAGGACATGGTGCGCCCCGGCGTGCGGGTCCCGAACCTGCACGAGGCGCTGGTGCAGGTGCAGGAGCAGCGCGACGTCTGGGCCGAGCACGCGCAGCGCGGCGGCTGGCCGACCCTCCCCGAGGGGCTCGCGTCCATCGAGGACACGTACGAGGCCGTGCGCATCGACCTCGAGGCGCTCGAGCCCGTGCTGGCGCCGACCACCCTGGGCGGCCACCTCCTGGACCTCGACCTGGACGGCCTCGCGGAGCGGCTGCAGCGGCTGGCGGGCCACGCCGACTCGCTGGCCGTGCTGCCCGAGCGCACCAGCCTGCTGCGCGCCGCGCGGACCGCCGGCGTGGGCGACCTCGTGGACGACCTCACCGACCGGCGCGTGCCGGGCGACCTCGTCGCCGCGGAGCTGGAGCTCGCCTGGTGGTCGTCCGTCTTCGAGCAGCTGCTCGCCGGCGACCCGGTGCTCGCCGGGCAGGACGGCGTCGGGCTCGACGCGCTCGCCCGACGCTTCCGCGACCTCGACCGCGAGCACCTCGCCGCGCTGTCCCAGCCGGTGCGCGTGGCGGCACGGGCGCACCTCGGGACCGCGATGCGCGAGGACCGGGACTCCGCGGAGGCCCTCTTCACGGAGCTCATCGAGGGCCGGCTGACGACGCTGCGCGACCTCGCGGAGCGGCACGGCGACGTCCTGCGGCGCCTGCGCCCCGCGCTGGTCGCGACGCCCACCCTGGTGCCGCACCTGCTCCCCGAGCACCGCACGGCCGACGTCGTGATCCTCGACGCGGTGCAGCACGTGCCCACGGAGGTCGTGGTGCCCGCCCTCGCGCGCGGACGGCAGGTCGTCGTGGTGGGCGACCCGCGGTCGGCGTCCGGCACCAGCGTGCACGAGCTGTCCGCGCTGCTGCCCACGGTGACGCTGCAGCCGCACGAGCACAGCCGCGACCCGGAGCTGACCCGCCTGCTCGCCGCGCACGGGTACGAGGGGCTGCTGCGCCCGGCGCCCCTGCCGCGCGCCGAGCCGCTGGTGCACCTCGACGTCGTGGAGGGCACCGGCATGCCGGACCCGGTCTCGGGCAGCGTGGAGAGCACGCAGGCCGAGGTGGACCGCGTGGTCGAGGTGTCGATCGAGCACGCCCTGACCCGCCCGGAGGAGACGTTCGCGATCGTCACGGTGACGGCCGCGCATGCGGACCGGGTGCGCGAGGCGCTGCTCGCGGAGGTCCGGGCCAACCCCGCGCTGGCGCCGTTCTTCTCGGGCTCGCGACCCGAGCCGGTCGTCGTCGCGGACATCACCGGTGTGGCCGGGCTGTCGCGGGACACGGTGCTCCTGTCCGTCGGCTTCGGTCGGACACCGCACGGACGGGTGCTGCACCGCTTCGGCGTGCTCGGCGAGGCCGGGGGAGAGGCCATGCTGGTCGGCGCGCTGGGCGCCACCCGCAAGCGGCTGCACGTCGTGTCCTGCTTCACCGCCGACGCGCTCGACCCCGAGCGCCTGCGCAGCGCCGGCCCCCGTCTGCTCGTCGAGACGCTGGAGCTGGCCGAGCGCCGGTCCGGTGTCGCCGACCAGGTGCGACTCGGCAACGGCGTCGACGTGGGTCGCGCGCCGGACCGCCTGCTCGTCGACCTCGGCGAGCGGCTGTGGAAGCTCGGCTACCTCGTCGAGACCGACTACGGCGCCACGGACGGCGACCGCATCCCGCTGGTCGTGGGCCACCCCGACCTGCCGGGCGAGCTGCTCGTCGCCGTGCTGACCGACGACGCCGCCTACGTCGCGGAGCCGTCCGTGCGTGTGCGCGACCGGCAGCTCGCCGAGCGGCTGGAGCGCCTGGGGTGGGTCGTGACACAGGTCTGGTCCGCCGCCGCGTTCCTCGACCCCGACGGCGAGGCCGACCGGGTGCGCCGGCTCGTGCAGCGCGTGCGCGACGAGCGGATCGGCACCGCCGGCGGCGTCGTGCCCCCGCGCGAGGTCGTCGTTCCGGTGCTCCCGGACGAGGACGAGCCGCCCGTCGACCTCGGCGTCGCGCCCGACGTCGTCGAGGTCGCCGCCGAGGACATGGCTGCGGCCGTGCGGAACGACGATCTCGAGACCGCCGCGATGGACGCCGCGACCGTCCTGGACCGCGATGCCGCCCCGGCGGACGGCGCGGCGGTTCAGGACGACGTGACCGCGAACGGAGGCGCGCCGGAGGCTGCCGCCACGGACGGCGACGACGCGAGCGCCGACCCTGCCGAGGACGCCGCTGCCGACCCGGCCGTCGAGGAGGCCGCCGGCGCCGCGCCCGCGGACGAGGCGGACGCCCGGACCCCCGCGGGGGACGAGGGCGAGGCACGGCCCGAGGCCTGACCGGACCCGCGGGCGATGCCCGACAATGGTCGGGTGAGCGACTCCACCGCACCGGCCGGCCCGGCGTCCGGCACTCCGACGGGTGACCCGACCCCGCGCAAGCGGGCGCGGCGCCGTGCGGTTCGGCCGGGCACGGAGCGGGAGACGGTGCCGGGCGAGACCGCCGACGACCGCGGCGGCCACGACGACAACGACGACCGCCTGCTGCGCGACGTGCCGCCGCACTGGGGCCGACGCTGACGACGCCGCCGGCCGGCCCCCGGGGACCAGGTCTCGACGGGCTCGGCCGGCGGCGTCGGTACCGCGGTCAGTACTGCGAGCGGCCGGACTGCGCGGCGAGCAGGTCGCGGATCTCCTGCAGCAGGACCGTGTCCTGCGCCAGCGGCGCCGGCTCCTCCTCCTGGCCACGGGCGCGGCGCTCGGCGAGCTTGTTCAGCGGCATCACGATGGCGAAGTACAGCGCGGCCGCGATGATGAGGAAGCTGAGGACGGCGTCGAGGAAGCCGCCGATCGACAGCACCGAGGGGCCGACGCCGTCGTGCGCGCCGCGCAGCGTGATGTCCCAGAGGTTGGTCAGGTCGGGCTTGCCGAAGATCGCGCCGATGATCGGGTTGAGAATGTTGTCGACCATCGCCGTCACGACGGCGGTGAACGCGCTGCCGATGATGATGCCGACGGCGAGATCGACGACGCTCCCTCGCATGATGAATTCCTTGAAGCCTGTGAACATGCTCTTCACGTGATTCCCCCTGTGGTGCGGCAGGCCCGGGCGAGCCGGGCGTGGGCTGACGGTCGCCGATTCTCGCGGGGGACGCGGCGGGCTGCAACGGCGACCGCGGTCGGTCATCGCACGAGCACCGCGCCGACGGTGCCCCACCCGGACGCGGCGGACAGGCCCGGCGCCTCGTCCTTGCTCACCGCCACGAGGGTGACGTCGGCCTCCTGGGACGTCGGGGTCGCGCCCGCCAGCAGGCCGCCGTCGACCGGCTCGACGGCGTCCGGCCGCGGCAGGACGAGCGCCCGCCGCGCGAGGTAGGCGTCGTCCCGCTCGGCGTCACCCTCGTCCGCACGGTCGGTGCCGGCGGCCCGCGCGGCCTCGCCGGTAAGGACCAGGTCGACGCGGTCGCCCGGCCGCAGCCAGCCCGCCGCGGTGTCCTCCAGGCGCACGGGCACCACGACGGTCCCCCGTGGGGCCTGCGCGACCACGCCGCCGCCGGGCAGCAGCCCCGGGTGAAGGGGGAGCCCGGCGGGCAGCGTGGTCACCGGTGTGCGCCCGACGAGCTCGACCGGGTCCGTGGCGACGCCGTCGGGGGCGAGGCCCACGTCCACCGGGACGGTGGTGAGGTCCGCGGCGGCCACGGGCTCGCCCGCCGGGAGCGCCCGGGCGGGGACGACGACGTCGACCGTGGGCGCCGGGGCCGGTCGCACCGCCTGCACGACGGCTGCGGCCGCGAGGCCGCAGCAGACGGCGGCGAGCACGAAGCGCACCCGCCAGAGGAGGGAACGCAGCCGGCGCGCGACCCGGCGCCGTCCGGCCGGTCCGCCGGGGCCGGGCGGACGCGCCGACCCGGCCCGTGGTTCCTGGGCGCGGCGGGTGTCGGGTCGGGGGAGCGTGTCGAGCAGCGGCATGCGGGCGACGCTAGGTCGCCCGGTCCCCGGACGTCGGTGTGGTGCGACAACCTGTGGACGGCGCCGGCCTGGGGGCAGCGTCCGGGTCGGTACCGCCGCGGCGGCGTCGTCGACCGGGTGCCGCCGGACGATCAGGAGGAGGCGGCCTTGGACGTGCTGGACGACCCGGACGACGAGGTGCTCGACGAGCCGGTCGAGGACGAGCCGCTCGAGGACGAGTCCTTGCCGGAGCTGCCGGAGCTGCTGGAGGAGCCGCTCGACGACGAGGAGCTCGAGGACGAGCCGGAGCCCTTGCCGGACCCGGACCGCGAGTCGGTGCGGTAGAAGCCCGATCCCTTGAACGTCACGCCCACGGAGCCGTACTGCTTGCGCAGCGTCCCGCCGCACTCGGGGCAGACGGTCAGCGAGTCGTCCGTGAACGACTGGTGGACGTCGAAGGCGTGGCCGCAGTCGGCACACCGGTATGCGTAGGTGGGCACGTGATCTCCTCGTGGCGGACGCCGGCACCCGCCGGGAGGGGCGCGATGCTGGCACTCAGGTGATGCGAGTGCCAATCATACGCCGGACGGTAGTCTCGCCTGCGTGTCAGCGACCGTCACCCCTGCAGAACCCGGAAACCCGTCCGAGCCCGACCTCTCCCAGGACGTGACGGAGACCGAGGAGGCACCCCGCCGGCGCTCGCGGCTCCGCAGCGCCGTCGTCGGTGTCGCCGTCGTCGTGGTGCTGGCCCTCGTGGCCGGCACGGTCTTCACCGTCGTCACGCTGCGCCGTCCGCTGCCGGACCACGAGGGCTCGCAGCAGGTGCCGGGTCTCAGCTCCGCCGTCGAGGTGCGACGCGACGCGCAGGACGTGCCCCAGGTCTACGCGGACACCCCCGAGGACCTGTTCCGCGCCCAGGGCTACCTGCAGGCGCAGGACCGCTTCTTCGAGATGGACTACCGCCGTCACGTGACGTCGGGCCGCCTCGCTGAGCTCGTCGGCGACGTCCCGGAGGCGATCGAGGCCGACAAGGTGACGCGCACCTTCGGGTGGCGTCGCGTGGCCGAGCAGGAGTGGAACCTCATCTCGGACGAGTCGCGCGACTACCTGCAGGCGTATGCGCAGGGCGTCAACGCGTACCTCGAGAGCCGCGACCCGGAGGAGCTCGGCGTCGAGTACACGGTGCTCGGGGCGCGCGTGGACGTCGCCGAGCCCGAGCCGTGGGACCCGGTCGACTCGCTCGCCTGGCTCAAGGCGATGGCGTGGGACCTGCGCGGCAACTACGACAGCGAGCTCGACCGGGCCCTGGCGTACAGCACCCTCGGCGAGACGGACCTGGTCGACGAGCTGTTCCCGGCGTACGGCGAGAGCGGCAACCGGCCGGTGCTGCGCAACCGCGACCTCGACAACGAGCGGCCCGCGCAGGCGTCGGGCGACGCGACGGACGGCGACGACGCCGGTGCCGACACGGGGACCGACGCCGAGCTGACGTCGGCCCTCACGGGTCGCGCGACGGGCGGGGCCGGCGAGGCGACCGCCGCGCTGGGCGCCGCCGTCGAGTCCACGCGCAGCGCGCTGGACGCGGTGCCGGTGCTGGTGGGCCGCGGTGACGCGGCGGGCTCCAACTCGTGGGTCGTGTCCGGGGAGCACACGGAGTCGGGCGAGCCGATGCTCGCGAACGATCCGCACCTCGCGCTGTCCGCCCCCGGGATCTGGTCGCAGGTGGGCCTGCACTGCAACGAGGTCTCCGCCGAGTGCCCGTTCGACGTCGCCGGGTTCTCGTTCGCCGGCTTCCCCGGCGTCGTCATCGGGCACAACGGCGACCTCGCGTGGGGCATGACCAACATGGGCGCCGACGTCACCGACTTCTTCATCGAGCGCGTGCGCGGCGACACGTGGCTGAAGGACGCCGGCGCGGAGCAGTGGGAGCAGCTCGACACCCGCAAGGAGACCATCCGGGTCGCGGGTGGCACGCCGGTCGACATCACGGTCCGCAGCACCGAGCACGGCCCGATCGTCTCGGACGTGCTCGAGGTCGGGGACGTCGTGGGCTCGCCCACCTCGGAGGGCACGGAGTTCGGCGAGTACGCCGTCGCCCTGCAGTGGACGGCGCTGCAGCCCGGCCGCACGGCCGACGCCGTCTTCGCGTTCGACACGGCGAAGGACGCCGACGACGTGCGCGCGGCGGCCGCGCTGTTCGAGGTGCCGGCCCAGAGCATCGTGTTCGCCACCACGGACGGGCACATCGGGTACCAGGCGCCGGGCCGCATCCCGGTCCGCTCCGAGGTGAAGGGGCCCGTGCCGTCCGACGGCACCTGGCCCCGCCCCGGCTGGGACCCGCGCTACGACTGGCAGGGGTGGGTGGACGCCGACGACATGCCGCGCGCGCTCGACCCGGAGGAGGGCTTCGTCGTCGCGGCCAACCAGGCCGTGCTGCGCGACGGGGCGCGTCCTTATCTCGCGGACGACTGGGACTACGGGTACCGCTCGGAGCGCATCCGCACCCTGCTCGCCCAGCAGATCGCGTCCGGCCGGCCGTTCACGGCAGAGGACATGAACCGCATCCAGAACGACGACTGGTCGGCGTTCGCGGAGGCCCTCGTGCCCACCCTGCTCGACATCGACCTCGACGACTCCTACGTCGCCGCCGGGCAGGACCTGCTCGCGGACTGGGACTACCGGATGGACGCCGACTCCCCGGCGGCCGCCTACTTCGCCGCCGTGTGGCGCAATCTCCTGCAGGAGGCGTTCTGGGACGACCTGCCCCCGAGCATGCGCCCCGACGGCGGGTCGCAGTGGCTCCTGGTGGTGAAGTCGATGCTGGACCGGTCCGAGGACGCGTTCTGGGACGACCGCACGACGGCGAACGTCGTCGAGTCGCGCGACGAGATCCTCACGCGGGCCCTGTCCAGCGCGCGTCGCGACCTCACGGTCGAGCTGTCCAAGGAGCCGACCGACTGGGACTGGGGCACGCTGCACACGCTGCAGCTCGAGCACCCGGTGATCGGCGGCGAGGCGGTGCCCGGCCTGGTGCGCGACCTCGTCAACCCGGACCCGGTGAGGATGCCCGGCGGCTCGTCCATCGTCAACGCGACCGGGTGGGACGCCGGCACCGGCAGCTTCGCCGTGACGACCGGCCCGTCCATGCGGATGGTGGTCGACATGGCCGACCTGGACGCGTCGACGTGGGTGACCGTCACCGGGGTGTCCGGCCACCCGGCGTCGTCGCACTACGACGACCAGCTCGACGAGTGGGCCGCGGGGAAGACCTTCGCGTGGCCGTTCACCCGCGAGGCGGTCGAGGAGTCGGCGGAGACGCGCGCCACGCTCGTGCCCTGACCGGCTGGGCGGCCGACGAGCACCCGACGAGCACCCGACGAGCCCCGGACGTCCCGACGTCCGGGGCTCGTCCGCCTCTTCGCTCAGAAGTCGTCCGCGAAGGCCTCGCCGTAGGCGTCGGCCCAGGCGAGCCGCTGCGCCAGGTCGTCCGCGTCGACGACCTGGTCCGATCCGGCGGCGGGCGGGGTCGTGGAGTCCTCGAGCAGCGCGATGCCGGTGACGGCGGTGGCGGTCGCCGCGACGAACGCGACCCCGAGCGCCACGACCGTGCGGCCCGGGCCGCGCCACCAGCGGCGCACGACGCCGTGCGGCTCGGCCGGGTCGTCGGCCCGGGCCGACGACGGGGCGTCACCCGCGCCGTCGTCGACGGTGGCGGCGAGGAGGGCGTCGAGCTGGCGGGGCGTCAGCCGCTCGAACGCCTCGACGACGGCGGGCGACAGGCTCCGGCCGGCCCGGCGGTCGGCCTCCCGGAAGCGGTCGAGCGCTTCCTGGTCGGCGCGGTCGAGGCGGGGTGCGGTGGTCATGGTGTGGTCTCCGAGCTCTCGTCGAGGTGGGTTGTCAGCGGCCCGGCGCGCGCGTGACGACCTGCTGGACCACCCAGCCGTTGCCGTCCGGGTCGGCGAACGACGCGTAGGTGGCGTAGCTGTCGGCGGCCGGGTGGGGGCCGGGCACGCGGTGGGCGTCCCCGGCCCAGTGGAAGACGCCGTCGGCGTCGTGCCAGAGCTCGCTCACGTCCGCCCCGCGGTCCCGGAGCTCTTCGCGGGCCGCGGCGATGTCGGTCGTGACGAGGTGCAGCCCTTGGAGCGAGCCGGGGGCGGCGTCGGTGAGGTGCTCGCCGAAGATGACGGACGCCCCGGATCCGGGGGGAGTGACCTGGACGACGCGCAGGCCCCGCTCGCTGCGGAAGTCGGCGTCGAGGCGGAAGCCGAGCGCCGTGTAGAAGTCCTTCGCGCGGTCCACGTCGGAGACGGGAAGGACGACGATCTCGAGGGCGAGCTCCATGGTGTTCCTCCGTGTTCTCGGAGACCGGCGTCACCGGTCTGACTGGTGACGAATCTGCCCCGATCGTCGTCACCTGTCAAAGTGGTGATGGTCACGCGGCCCCGTCTTGCGCGGCCGAACGTCACCTGCCAGAGTGGTGACGTGATCCATGCCTTTCCCTGCGGCACCCTCGCGCTCGACTTCGTCGGCACGCTCCGCGCGCGCCGCAACGACGAGCCCACCGAGAAGCTGGCGTCCGCCGCGGACCTCGACGCGTGGTGCGTGGAGTCGGGACTGCTGTCCGCCGCCCCGTCCTCGGGCGCGTCCGACGTCGAGCGCGCCGTCGAGCTGCGGGAGGCGGTCTACGCGCTGATCTGGGCGCGGCTGCACGACCGGCCGCTGCCCGCCGGGGCGGTCGAGACGGTCAACCGCTACGCCGCGGACGCCCCGCTGGTCCCGGTGCTGACCGATGCGGGGTGGTCACGGGTCGGTGGCCCCGGGCAGGTGCTCTCCCAGCTCGCGCGCGAGGCCGTCGAGATCGTCGGCGGGGACGCCGCCGCGCTGCTGCGCGAGTGCGGGCGGCCGGAGTGCACGCAGGTCTACCTCGACCATTCCCGCGGTCGGCGCCGCGAGTGGTGCTCGATGGCCACCTGCGGCAGCCGGATGAAGGCGGCTGCCTACCGCGCGCGGCAGCGCGCGGGCGCGGACGCCTGAACCGTCAGGCCCCGGCGGCGGGGAGCTCCCGCCAGCCGTCCGGCGTGACGACGGCGTGCACGGGCACGTCGTGCTCCTCGGCGGGCAGCGGGTGGGTGGCGGAGTCGTAGAGCTCCTCGGGGAACACGAGGGCGACGACGGGCACGCCCGGGCGGCGGATCTTCAGCAGCCGGTCGTACCAGCCGCCGCCCTGGCCGAGGCGGACGCCCCGGTCGTCGACGGCGAGGGCGGGCGCCACGACGACGTCGGCCTGGGTGATGGCCTCGGCCCCGAGTGCGGGGCCGCTCGGCTCGGGCGGCCGGCCCGGGGCGCGCTCGAGCAGGTCGTCGGGCCCGGCGTACTCGGCCCAGTCGCGGGCCAGGCCCGCGCCCAGCACGGGCAGGAGCACCCGGGCGCCGCGCGCGGCGAGGTGCTCCAGGAAGACGTGCGTGCCCGGCTCGGTGGGGCGCGAGACGTACGTGGCGACGACCGCGGCGTCGCGGACGGCGGGCACCGTGGCGAGGACCTCGGCGAAGGCGTGCGCGGCCTCGGCCCGCAGGCGCGGGGAGCGCTCGGCGCGGTGCGCGCGGATGGCCCGGCGGAGCTCTTCCTTGGCGTCCGCGGCCTCCATCCCGGCGACGACGGGGTACGGCTGGTGTGCTCTCGATCCGTTGCGGTCGCCGTGCATGGGGCCATTGTGGCAGGGTCCCGTCCGGGGAGTTCCCGGCGCGCGCCGGAGACGCCGAGAACGGCTCCGGCCCGCGGGCAGGGGTGGGAGCGTCGGGACGGAACGAGGTGGCATGACGCACAAGCTCGCCCGCGGATGGGTCGTGTCCCGGCCGTGGCCGGTGACGCTGCGCGAGGACGGACCCTCGGGCACCGTCGTGCTGCGCCCGCTGCGCCGCAAGGACGGCCCCGAGTGGTTGCGCCTGCGGTCGGCGAACGCGAGCTGGCTCGAGCCGTGGGAGGCGACGTCGCCGGGGGAGCGGCCCGCCGTGTCGACGTTCGGCGACTACCTGCGTGCGCTGACCACCCAGGCGCGCGCGGGCACGACGCTGCCGTTCGCCGTCGAGCTCGACGGCGCCCTGGTGGGGCAGCTCACCGTGTCCCAGATCGTCTACGGCTCCCTGTGCTCCGCGAGCATCGGGTACTGGGTGTCGCGCGAGGTCGCGGGTCGTGGCGTCATCCCGACGTCGGTCGCCATGGCGGGCGACTACTGCCTCGCCGTGCTCGGGCTGCACCGCATCGAGATCAACATCCGCCCCGAGAACGCCCCGAGCCTGCGGGTGGTGGAGAAGCTCGGGTTCCGCGACGAGGGCGTGCGCGAGCGCTACCTGCACATCCAGGGCCGGTGGAGCGACCACCGCACGTTCGCCCTCACCACCGAGGACGTGCCGGAGGGCCTCCTGGCCCGCTGGCAGCGGGTGCGCGACGGCGGCTGACGCCGTCCCGCGGTCCCCGGACCCGCGACCCGACCACGGACACGCCGCGACGGCGTGCGTCGGCGGCGTCGTCCCGTCCCCTACCGTCGTGACGTGGAAACGTCGGCGGCAGGACTCGCGGTGCTCGCGCTGTTCGTCCTGTGGCTGGGCTTCTGGGTGCCGCACCGGCTGCGGCACCGCCAGCAGCTGCAGGACGCGCGGGTGGACGACAGGTTCTCCGGCGGGCTCCGGGTGCTGGCGGTGGCGGGTGCGGGCGGCACGCGCGGGGTGACGACCCCGACCGGCGGCGCGACGCCGCTGCTGGTGCCCGGCACGTCGTCGGAGGGCGGACGAGGGGAGCGACCGATGGGTCTGGACGACGACGGGGGCGCGTCGCGCGCCCTGACGGCCCCGCGCGCCACGGGGCAGGGCGAACGGCCCCGCGAGTCCCGCCTCGCCCTGTTCGAGCAGCGCGCCGCGAGGGCACGCCGCCGGCTCCTGCTGACCGTCCTCCTGCTGCTCCTCACGATCGGCGGCTGGGTCGTCGTCGGGCTCGGCCTGGTCGGCTGGTACGCCGCGGCCGCGCCCACCGCGCTCCTGCTCGTCGTGCTGGTGCTGGGCCGCGTCGCGGTACTGCAGGCCCGGCGCGCCGACGCGCGCTGGGTCGCGGATCGCAAGGCGGCGCAGCGGCAGGCGACCGAGGCGAGGGCCCTCGCCAACGGCGGACCGCACGCGCCGCGCAACCGCCCCCGGGTGACCGGCCACGCGGTGCGCCCGTCGGCGACGCACACCCAGCTCATCCCGCGCGTGTCGGCACCTGCCGACCTGACCTCGGCCCGCGCCGTCCCGCGCACGACGCGGCGCACCGAGCCCGCCTCCCCGAGCGCCCGCGTGACCGTCCCCGCCGACGGCGCGCGCGGCGAGGAGAGCGCGGAACCCGAGCCGGCCACGCGCCGTCGCGCCACCGCGTCGTCGGAGCGCCTGGTCTTCGACGTCCGCGCCGACGAGCGGCCGCCGGCGCCGGAGCCGGTCGTCGTCGTGGACCCGGGGGAGGGTGGCGACGCCGTACCCGCCGGGCCGCCGCCCGTGGGCAGCGAGCCGTGGGAGCCCGTACCCGTCCCCCTGCCGACCTACGTCACGAAGCCGGCGGCGCCTCGACGCGAGCCGCGGCCGCTCCCGACCGTGGCCGCGGGCCGTGCGATCCCGGCAGGCGAGGCCGCACGCGGTGCGGCGCTGGCCGCGACCGTCCGTGCGACGCTCGGACCGACCGCGACGCCCGCCGGGGCACCGGTCGCGGAGCGGGCCGGCACCCTGGACGCCACGTCGTCGACCGCCGACGCGACGGCGGACCTGACGGCCGTCGACGAGCCGCGGCCGCGCACCGAGACCCTCGGACTGCCCCTCGACGAGATCCTCGCCCGCCGTCGCGCGGCGGGCTGAGCCGATTTGGCGACCTGCCGTCACGGGGTGCTAATGTTGGCACCGCTCTCGGGGCTATGGCGCAGTTGGTAGCGCGTCTCGTTCGCAATGAGAAGGTCGGGGGTTCGAATCCCCCTAGCTCCACCGAAGGCCGAAGGCCGCCGCACCTGGTGCGGCGGCCTTCGTCGTTCCCGGGCGCTTGCGGACGTGTCCCGGGTCAGGCCGTGCGGCGCGACAGGAGTGCCGCGACGAGGAAGCAGAGCGCCCCGACGAGCGTCCCGGCCTGGTCCCACCACGCGCTGAGGTAGGTGCCCGTGGACGGTTCCACGTACGCCCCGACGGCGGAGGCGGCGAACGCCACGGAGCCGACGGCGTTGAGCCAGGTGCCGTGCCAGGTGCGCGCGTCGAGGTCCCACAGGTGCCCGCGGTCGCGGGTCGCGACGATCGCGAACGCGGACGAGACGAGGAACGCGACGGAGCCGTACGCGTCGGGCTTCCAGCCCGCCCCGAGCCGCCCCGGGTCGTCGACCGCGGCCACCAGGGCGGCGACCGCGCTCACGTTGAAGCACACGGTGCCGGCGAGCTGGACCGCGGCGGCCCACCAGTCCCACAGGTCGGCGGGGTGCGTGCCCGCGCGCGGCGGGCGGCGGCCGCTGAGGCTCAGCTGGACGAACGCCGCCGCGGTGAAGAACACGGACCCGACGACGAACGTGACGCCCGCCCCGACCGCGCCCACGGCGTCGGCGTAGGGCGGGAGCGCCCCGACGAGGAAGCACAGCGACCCGACGGCGAAGCCCCACGCCTCGCGACGCAGGCGGCGTCGCGAGGTGCTGGCGACGTCCCGACCTGCCGCGGACACCTCTGCAGCGTAGGAACGGGCGGCGGAGGGCCTCAACCGTCGGGCCCCTTTTCACCCTGACCAGGCCTCACCAGCTGCGGCGCACCGTCGCCTTGCCGCCGGTGACGAGGCTGCGCGGGGGCACGTCGTCGGCGACGACGGACCCGGCGGCGATCACCGAGTCCCGCCCGATGGTGACGCCCGGCAGGACGGTGGCGCCCGCGCCGATCCACACGTTCTCCTCGACGTCGATCGGGCCGCCGGTGAGCCACACCCTCCGGTCGTCGGTGTCGACCGGGTGGCCCACGGTGGTGATGAACGTGACCCGCGGCGCCACCATGACGCGCTCGGCCAGCCGGATCCCGGCGTAGTCGAGGAAGGTGCAGTTCTGGTTGACGAACACCCGGTCGGCGAGGTCGAGGTTGAGGCCGTGGTCCGTGTAGAAGGGCGGGGAGATCGTCGTCCTCGGCGGGAGGGCGCGCCCGAGGATCTGCTCGAAGAGCTCCGCCTTGCCCGCCTCGTCGTCGAACGGCAGCACGTTGAGGCGGGAGGTGAGCTCGGTGGCGCGGAGCACCCGCTCGGACATCGCCCGGAACTCGGGGCCGTGGATGCGCAGGAGGAGGTCGCTCGGCATCCCCCGATGGTGCCGGGCGCGTGCGACATCCCCTGCTCACGACGCCCGGGACCCGGGCGCCTCCCAGGGGAGCCGCGTGGTGACCGGCTCGGGCGCGGGCAGCGCCCCGCCGGCGGTGCCGCGAGCGGCCGGTCCCGGTGCGGCGCCGAGCCGCACGACGGACGTGCGGTCGTCGACGCGGACGGCGGCGAAGGCGCCCTGCGCGGGCACGTCGCGCGGCACCGGGATCGCGTGCCGTCCGGCCGGCAGGGTCGTGTCGAGGAGCGCGACGGTGTGGGGGACCGGGTCGGGTGGCACGGGCACGGCCCAGAGCGCTGTCGCCGTGACGTGCGCGGGTGCGGTGAGCGTCACGCGCAGCTCGCGGGACTCGGCGTCGTGCTCGACGCCGGGCGCCGGGCCGCCGACGAGCTCCTCCACCTGGGCGGTGAGCAGCGGCGCCATGCCGCCCAGCCCGCTGCGGAGCTGGACGTCGGGGTGGCGACGGAGCATCTCCGCCTCCAGGTGCTCGCGCAGCGGCGGCGGCACCTGGCCGCCGAAGAGCACGAGGTCGAGGTCGCGGGCGTCGTAGTCCTCGAGCACCCGGTCGAACTGGTTGGTCGCGTTCGCCGCGATGCCGCGGGCCCGCAGCATCGAGACCGTCTCGGTGAGGGCCCGCGCGCTGCGGCCCACCACGAGGACCCGCGTCGTCCTGTCGGTCATCGTCCGCTCCTTTGTTGGTGAAACCAAGATTGGCACGACCAACATACATCGAATGTGGGTCGCGCCAACACCCCGCTAGGCTCGGGGCATGCGCGAGCCCCAACCTCCCCGCCGCACGCCCGACCGGCAGAAGGACCGGCCGACGTGGCTGCTGGGGCGCGCCGCGGTGCGGTCGTCGGCGCTGCTCGCCGGCGCGTTCGCCGAGCAGGGCGACGGCCTGCGCGGCTACCACTACCGGCTCCTGGCCGCGCTCGAGCAGTGGGGCCCGGAGAGCCAGGCCGACCTCGGTCGGGACACGGGTATCGACCGGAGCGACGTCACCGGCGCCCTCCAGGAGCTCGAGGAGCGCGGCCTCGTGGAGCGGGAGGAGGACCCCGCGAACCGTCGCCGCAAGATCGTGTCGGTCACGCCGTCCGGCCTCGCCGAGCTCCGGAGGCTCGACGAGGTTCTCGACGGGGTGCAGGAGGCGCTCCTCGCACCCCTCTCCGCCGCGCAGCGCCGGCAGTACGCGGAGATCATGGCGCTGCTCGCCGACGCCTGACCCGCAGTGGCGCCCGAGGCCGGGCCGCGTCGCGCCGCGCGCATGTGACGAGGTCGTGGAAGCCGTCGACCAGCGGTCGGTGGATGCGCAAAGATGAGGGGCGTGCCCCTCCGGAACGTCCGATTCGTCCTGCCCGTCTTCCTGACCGGTGCACTCGCCCTCACCGGCTGCGCGGCCTCGTCGCCCAGCGAGTCGGCGAGCCCGTCGACGGGCGCCCCGGCGGTCGCGGTGCGCGACCTGTCCACGCACACGGTGCTCCTCGACGCGGCCGACCCGGCCGAGCTCGCCCTCACGACGAGCCAGACGGTCTTCGCGCGCTCGGAGGTCGTGGTCCTCGCGGACGCGGACGACGCGGGAGCGCGGGAGGCCCTCGCTGCCACGGCGGAGGCCGTGCACGCCCCGGCGCTCCTGGCGGACGACGCCGGGACGGGGGTCGCCGAGGAGCTCGAGCGGCTCGGCGCGCGCGCGGCGGTCGTCGTCACGGGCGACGCGCGGGCGGAGGGCGCCGCCACGGGTGCCGCGGACGGCGCCGACGCCTCGGGCGCTGCCGACGAGGGCGCCGGGGCGGACCCGGGCGCGGCGGCGCGCCAGGTCGCGGACGCCGCCGGCGTCCAGGCGATCACCGTCAGCCCCGACGTCGTCGGCGGGGAGGGCGGCGCGGGCGACGGTGCGGGCCCGACGCTCGAGGACGACGACCTGGAGGATCTCGTCGACAGCCTCGACTCCCTGCTGGGCGAGGGCCCGGGGGCGTCCCCCTCCGCGTCGGGGGGGACGGAGGGGGCGCCCCGCCTGCTGCGCGAGGTGCTCGCGCTGGTCGACCCGCAGGAGGGTCAGGAGGCCGCGATCGCGTCGTTGCGCGCGGCCGGGGCAGTGACGACCGAGGTGCCCGGCGGCGACCTCGCGTCCGCGCGCGTCGTCGAGACGGTGGACCGCGCGCAGGCGCTCACCGTCGTGGGGGTGGGGCGGTCGTTCGGCGATGCCGGGACCTTCGCCTGGCGCGTCGCGGCCGCGGAGCGGGCGGCGCTGCTGCCCACCGGGTCGCAGCACCTGCTGCCGGCGCGCTACGTCGCGGTCGACGGGTCGGTCTGGGACGAGCCCGCATCCGCCGTCGCGCGGGCGCAGGCCGCGGCCGCCGCCTCCGTGCCGGGCGACGACGCGCCGCACGACGGTGCCGACGCCCCCGTGGTGCCGACGCTGGTGCTGCCGGTCAGCGCCACCGCGAGCGCCCCGGGCGAGGACGGCGACTGGGTGACGCAGGAGGACGTGGACGCGCTGCGCCCGCTGGTCGACGCGGCGCGGGACGCCGGGGTGTACGTGCTGCTCGACGTCGGGGCCGGCCCGGCGCCGGTGGTCGAGCAGGTGCGCGCGGCCGAGCCGCTGCTGCGGACGCCCGGGGTGGGGGTCGCCCTGCACCCCGAGTCCCGGGTCGGGGACGGTGCCGCGACGACGTCCCACCAGATGTCGGCGGACGAGCTCGACGACGTGACCACGTTCCTGGCCGACCTGGTGTCGCGGGAGGGGCTTCCGCCGGCGCTGCTGGTCGTGCACCAGACGCGACCCGAGTCGGTGCCCGACCGGTCCCTGCTGCGCTCGGTGCCCCAGGTGGAGACGCTGGTCCTCGCCGACCTGACCGGCGGCGCCACGACCGGCGAGTGGGTGTGGAACCAGGTGAGCGCCGACCTGCCCGACGGCGTGCACCTGGGGTGGTCGGGTCCGGCGGCGGGAGCGGTCGTCCCGACCGACCCGGCGCCGGTGCTGATCGCCACCTCCTGACCGTCGCTGTGCTCTCCGGCGCCGCCGGACGGCGTCGTTGACAGGGGTTCGATCGATTCGGCAGGATCACTAACGTAACGTTTCGATCCTCCGTCGGCGCCGACCGGGTGCCGTCGACCCGCGCCCCTGGAGACCGATCATCGTGCTGTCCCTGATCCCGTGGCCCACCGTCGTCGACGGGCAGGACGTCGCCCCGCTCGCCCTGGACGCCGCCCGCCTCGTCGCGCCCGACGACGCCCTCGCCGTCGTCGCGGCCGAACAGCTCGAGGCGGTGGGCGTGCGCGTCGTCGACGCGGGGTCCGCGGCGGAGGGTGCCACGCCGGTGGTGCTGCGCCTCGACGACGCCGCCGGACCCGAGGGCTCCGCCAGCCCCGAGCGGTACACGCTGCGCGTGACGACGGCGGGCGTGGAGGCCACCGCTCCGGAGCCGGTCGGCCTGCTGCACGCGGTGCGCACGCTGCGCCAGCTCGTCCCCGCTGCCGCGGCAGGCAGCGCGCGCGAGGTGCCCGCCGTCGTCGTGCACGACGCGCCGCGGTACGGCTGGCGCGGGCTGTCGTTCGACGTCGTGCGGCACTGGTTCGGCCCCGAGGACATCCGCGCCGTCGTCGACCTGGTCGGTGCGTTCAAGCTGCGGGTGCTGCACCTGCACCTCACCGACGACCAGGGCTGGCGGATCGAGACGCCGTCGCGCCCCGAGCTGGAGAAGGCGTCCGACAGCCAGGTCGGCGGCGGCACGGCCGGCTTCCTCACGGTCGACGACTTCCGCGAGCTGCAGGAGTACGCGGCGGCGCGGTTCGTGACGATCGTCCCCGAGTTCGACATGCCCGGGCACATCAACGCGGCCACGCAGGTCTACGGGGCGCTCACCAAGGACGGCCTGCCCACCGATCCGTACGAGGGCATCGAGGTGGGCTTCTCGCGTCTCTGGTTCGACAACCCGGCCACCGAGCCGTTCCTGCGCGACGTGATCGGCGACGTCGCCGCCATGACGCGGGGCGACTGGGTGCATGTCGGCGGCGACGAGGTGCACACGATGGAGGTCGAGGAGTTCGCGAAGTTCGTCGAGCTCGCCGCGCGGATCGTGCGCGAGCACGGCAAGACGCCGATCTTCTGGCAGGAGGGCGCCCGGGGCCCCGTCGAGCCCGGCACGCTGCTGCAGTACTGGGAGCCCAAGGGCGAGGAGTTCGCGCGCTTCGTCGCGGCGGCGCACGCCGGCGCGCGGTTCATCATGTCGCCCGGCAACCACGCCTACCTCGACATGAAGTACACGCCCGAGCACGAGCTCGGCCTGCACTGGGCGGGCTACGTCGAGCTGCGCGACTCCTACGAGTGGGAGCCCACCGCCGTCATCGACGGCCTGCCCGCCGACTCCGTGGAGGGCGTCGAGGCCGCCGTCTGGACCGAGACGATCACCACCCGCGACGAGCTGTTCTCCATGCTGCTGCCGCGCCTCGGCGCCGTCGCCGAGGTGGCCTGGACCGCGCCCGAGCGCAAGGACTGGGAGGCCTTCCGCGCCCGCACCGCCGCCCAGGCGCCCGCCTGGCGCGCCGGTGGCTGGGCCTTCCACCAGACCCCGCAGGTCGACTGGCCCACCCCCTGAACGCTGTGAGCGGGCGTCTGGCCCTGTCTCGGGTCCGAAGCAGGGCCAGACGCCCGCTCACAACACCTGGGGCTAGATCCAGGACTCCAGCCGCATGACGTTCTGCCAGTACGAGTACGGCACCTGCATGCCCGTCCACAGCGGGTAGAAGACCGCCGACACGGCGAGGACCACGACGAGGACGGCGACGATCACCGCGACGGCGAGCGAGCGCTCGCGGCGTCGTCCCTCCGTGCGCTCCAGCGCCACGAGCATCGGATAGACGAGCGTCAGCACCACGAACGGGGTGAAGACGATCGAGTAGAAGGTGAAGATCGTCCGGTCGCTGAACGGCGGCGCGTAGGCGAACCAGGGCAGCCAGCCGGCGGCGGTGCCGCTCAGGACGGCGAGGGCGCGCCAGTCGCGCAGCCGGATGCCCAGCCAGATCGTCGCGACGATCGCGATCGCGCCGAGGAGCCACAGCAGCGGGTTGCCGAGCGACGTGACCGCACGGGCGCACGCCTCCGCGGCGTCGGCGGGGCAGGAGCCCTGGCCGGGCGACTCCTTCTCCCAGAAGAACGACGTGGGCCGCCACTGCACGATCCAGCCCAGCGGGTGCGACGCGTACGGGTGGTCCGAGGAGAGCCCGGTGTGGAAGTCCCACATCTGCTGGTGGTAGTGGAGCAGGCTGCGCAGCGGGTCCGGCAGCCAGGTGACGCCCTCGCCAGGATGCTCGGCCGCCCACTGGCGCAGGTAGGCGCCCTGGTTCACGAACCACGACCACCACGACGCGAGGTAGACGACGAACGCGGTGGGCACGATGGTGAGGAAGGCGGGCACGGCGTCGACGACGAGGGAGTCCTCCCACCAGCGGCCGACGCCGGCGGCGCGGCGGGCCGCGAGGTCCCACAGCACGGTGAGGATGCCGAAGACGGCGACGAACCACAGGCCCGACCACTTGGTGCCGCACGCCAGGCCGAGGCTGACGCCCGCGGCGAGGCGCCACCAGCGGAAGCCGAGGCGGGGGCCGTACCTGGCCACGGTGCCGCCGGCGTCGAGGATCTCCGCGACCCGGCCCGCGAGCCGGCGCCGGGCCTGCTCGCGGTCCATCAGCAGGCAGCCGAACGCGACCAGCACCCAGAACATGAGGAACTGGTCGAGCAGGGCCGTGCGGGAATGCACGATCGCCTCGCCGTCGACGGCGAGCAGCAGGCCCGCGACCACCCCCATCGTGGTCGACGCGAACAGCCGCCGGGCGATCCGCACCAGCAGGAGGACGGCGAGGATGCCGACGATCGCGCTGGAGAGCCGCCACGCGAACGAGCTGGTGGCGCCGCCGCCCGCCTCCATGCCGAGCCAGATCATCCACTTGCCGATCGGCGGGTGGACGACGTAGGCGGCCTTGTCGAGATAGGTGAGGACGTCGCCCGCCTCGAACGCCGGGTTCGGCTCGTCGGGCCACTGCGCCTCGAAGCCGAGGCGGCCGAGCGTGAACGCGTCCTTGACGTAGTAGGTCTCGTCGAACACGAGCTGGTGCGGCTGGCCGAGCTGCCACAGCCGGGCGACCGCCGCCAGCAGCGTGACGACGATCGTGCCGACCCAGCCCCAGAACCGGTCGCGACGGCGGAGGTCGAGGCGCATGCGCCGGGCGCCGAGAAGCCGCTCCAGCAGCTTCGCCTGGGTCGTGCGGCCGTCGCCGTCGGCGGGCGTCGGGGACGGCGAGGGTGCCGGCACGCCGGGGAACGGCGGCGGGGGCTGGTGCGACGGCGGCACCGGCGCGCCGCCGGCCTCGGGTGCCCCGTCGGGGGCGTCGGCCGCGCGGTGGCGCGCGTGGTTCGTCGGCGTGCCCGCGTGCGCGGGATCGCCGGTGGTGGTGGCGTCGGCGTCGGGGGCGGTCACCGGGTCATCGTAGGGGCCGTGCGACGCTGGTCACCATGACCTCCGAGCCTTCCGCCGTACCCGCTGACGCACGCCGTCCCGCCCCGCGCGCCGAGGCCGGCGCGGTCGTCCTCGCGGCGACACCCATCGGGAACGCGGAGGACGCGTCGCCGCGGCTGCGGCGGCTGCTCGCGGAGGCCGACGTCGTCGCGGCCGAGGACACGCGCCGCCTGCACGCCCTGGCCGCACGTCTGGGCGTGACCGTGGCCGGGCGCGTGACGTCGTACCACGAGCACAACGAGGAGGCGCGCGCCGACGAGCTGCTCGACGTCGTCGCGGACGGCGGCACCGTGCTCGTCGTGTCCGACGCCGGCATGCCCGCGGTGTCCGACCCGGGCTACCGCGTCGTGGCCCGCGCCGTGGAGCGGGACCTGCGCGTGACGGCGGCGCCCGGGCCGTCGGCGGTGCTCACCGCGCTGGCCCTGTCGGGGCTGCCCACCGACCGGTTCACCTTCGAGGGGTTCGTGCCGCGCAAGGCGGGGGAGCGGTCGCGGTGGCTCGGCGCGCTCGCCGCGGAGCCGCGCACGATGGTCTTCTTCGAGGCGCCGCACCGGATCACCGACACGCTGCACGCCATGGCCGACGCCTTCGGCGCCGACCGGCCCGCCGCCGTCTGCCGCGAGCTGACCAAGACGTACGAGGAGGTGCTCCGCGGGCCGCTCGCGGACGTCGTCGCCGAGGCCGACGCCCGCGCCGCCGCCGGCGACGGCCTGCGCGGCGAGATCTGCGTCGTCGTCGGTGGCGCGCCCGTGGGCGCCGCGCCGAGCGTCGAGGACCTCGTGCCCGAGGTGCTGGCCCGCGTCCGGGCGGGGGAGCGGCTCAAGGCCGCCGTCGCCGATGTCGCCACCGCCGCGGGGGTGCCCAAGCGCGACCTGTACGCCGCCGCCCTCGCCTCGAGATAGAGAACCCCCCACCTCGAGATAGAGAACCCCGAGCGCGAGATAGAGAGGGCCTCTCTATCTCGCGGGGTTGGTTCTCTATCTCGCGGCGGAGTCGGCGAGCTCGACGCCGGCGGCGGCGAGCTCGACGCGGGCCTGTTCCCCCTGCTCGGGGCTGACGGGGATCGTGAGGTCGGTCAGCACGCGCGTCGCGAGGCCCAGGCCGACCGCGTCGAGGGCGGTGCGCTTCACGCAGTGCGACTCGACGAGGCCGACGACGTCGACCGCCTCGACGCGGGCGTCGCGCAGGGCCTGCTCCAGCGTGCGCCCGTCGGCGTCGGTGCCCTCGAAGCCGGAGTAGCCGTGGGCGTACTGCCCCTTCTTCACGGACACGTCGGGGCTCAGGTCGGCGAGCGCGGGGTGCAGCTCGGCGTTCGGCGTGCCGGCGATGCCGTGCGGAGGCCACGAGTCGACGTAGTCGGGGTGGTCGCTGAAGTGCTCGCCGGGGTCGATGTGCCAGTCCTGCGTGGTCACGACGATCTCGTACCGGTCGCGGTGCGCGGCGGCGTACGCCGCGACGTCCTCGGCGACCTGGTTCCCGCCGTCGACGGCGAGCTCCCCGCCCTCGCAGAACGTGGGCTGGACGTCGACGATGATCAGGGCGCGGACGGTTGCGGGTGCGGCGTCACTCATGCCGCCAGCCTGCCACGGCGCCCGGAGACTCAGGGGCCGTCGCCGCCGCCGCCGTCGAAGAATCCACCGCCGTCCATCCGGCCAGGTGTCGACGGAGGTCGCCCGGGTCGGCGGGCGCCGCGCGGTGCGTACGCCCCGGGCTTCCCGGCCATCATGGTGGACGCGGCGGCCGCGAGCGTGCCGCGCCGACGTCGCCCGCACCGCTCCCGACCCCGTGAAGGGACCCATGACCTCCGCCGACCCCCGCATCGCCTCCGTCCGCCTCGCCCGCCTCGAGACGCGCTACCCCCGCACCGTGGGGCGCAACGCCCGGCTCGGCAGCCACGGCGACGGACCCGACTCCGACGTCGCGGTGCTCGTCGCCGACGACGGGCGCACCGGCTGGGGCCTGGTGGAGGGCCCGCCGGGCGACGTCGCTCGGGTCGAGGGCCGGAGGCTCTCCGAGCTGGCGGACCCCGCGGTGGGCGTGCTCGACCCCACCGACCGCTGGCTGGACATCGCCCTGCACGACCTGCTCGGCGTCGTGCACGACGCTCCCGTCCACGCCCTGCTCGGAGGGCGCGGAAGCACCGACGTCGCGGTCTACGACGGCGCCATCTACTTCGACGACCTCGACCCGCAGGAGTCGCCGCGCGGGGTCGACGTGCTGCTCGACGAGTGCCGGGCCGACGCGGCCCTCGGGTTCCGCGACTTCAAGCTGAAGATCGGCCGTGGGAACCGCTGGATGGACCGGGCCGCGGGGGACGCGCGCGACGTCGCCGTCACGCGCGCCGTCCGCGAGGCGTTCCCCGACGCGCGGATCCTCGTCGACGCCAACGACGGCTACGACCTGGAGGGCTTCCTCTCCTACCTCGACGCCGTCGCGGACGCCGACCTGTTCTGGGTCGAGGAGCCGTTCCTCGACGACCCGGGCGACCTCAAGGCCCTGCGGTCCTGGCTCGACGACCGCTCGCCGGCCACGCGCATCGCCGAGGGCGAGACCAGCCCCGACGTCGACGCCCTGCTGCCGGTGGCGACGAGCGGCGCGATCGACGTGCTGCTCATGGACGTGATGTCGTTCGGCCTCACCGCGTGGCGGGAGCTCATGCCGCACCTGGCGGGCACGGGCGTGGAGGCCTCCCCGCACGCCTGGGGCCGCCCCCTCAAGACGCGGTACGCCGCGCACCTCGCCGCCGGGCTCGGCAACGTCGAGGTCGTCGAGGGCGTGCCGGGCCGCGTGGCGGGGGTCGACGCGGCCCTGCTGCTGCCGCGCGACGGCGTGCTGCACCTCGACGACTCTCCCGGCTTCGGCCTGCCCCTGCCCTCCGACGCCCACCTGCGCCCGGCCCGCTAAGGCCCGCCCGGACGGTCTCAGCAGAGGAAGGTCAGTAGGGGAAGAAGGTGGTGCCCGAGGGGCGCAGCGGCTCGACGCACATCGTCCCGGACTTCGGTCGGGCGTCGAGGGCGCCGTCGGGCGCGACCGGGAGGTGTGCGAGGTCGCGGGGGCGTTCGGCCTCCGCCTCGCGCTCCGTGCTGCGGAACCAGCTCGACACGGTGCTGACGATGCTCATCACGACCTCCGGGCTCGGCGTCTCTCCGGGCTTGGTGCTGCCTTGACCTCAGGGTGCCAGAACTTCGACCGACGGTCGACCACGGGTCGACCGACGCGCGAGGGCTCTGGGCGGGAGGATGGGGCCATGGACTCACGGCAGCGGACCTCCACCGCCCGCTGGGGCGCGGCGACCGTCGTCGCGCTCCTGACGCTCACCGGGTGCGGCTCCGTGGGCGACGACGGCCCGCCCCAGGTGTCGAGGACGTCGACGTCGCTCGGCCCGGCCGACGCCTCTCCTGCGCCCGGCGCCTCGGCGAGACCCACGGCGACCTCCATGCCCGAGGTCTCGGTCGAGACGGTCGTCGAAGGCCTCGACGTGCCGTGGGGCCTCGCCCCGCTGCCGGGCGGCGCGCTGCTGATCAGCCTGCGCGACGAGGCGCGGCTCGTGGTCGTCGACCCCGACGCCGGCACGACGACGGACGTCACCGGTCCCGGCGCGGACGCGCTCGCCGCGCAGACCACCCCCGACGGCGAGGGCGGGCTGCTCGGCGTCGCGCGCGACCCGGGCTCGGGCGACGTGTTCGTCTACCGCACCGGCGCCGACGACAACGCCGTGCTGCGCGGCGCGCTGGACGGGACGGTGCTCGGCGGGCTCACGACCGTCCTCGACGGCATCCCGCGCGCCGGCCACCACGACGGCGGCGGCCTGGCCTTCGGCCCCGACGGGTTCCTCTACGTCGGCACCGGCGACGCGGGGGACGGGGAGGCCTCGCAGGACCGGGCGTCGCTCGCCGGCAAGATCCTGCGCGTCACGACCGACGGTGACCCGGCGCCCGGCAACCCCGACGCCGGCTCGCCGGTCTGGACCTTCGGCCACCGCAACGTGCAGGGCCTCGCCTGGGACGCGTCGGGGCGGATGTTCGCGAGCGAGTTCGGGCAGAACACGTGGGACGAGCTCAACGAGATCGAGCCGGGCGGCGACTACGGCTGGCCCGACGTCGAGGGGCCGGGCCTCGAGGGGCAGCCCCAGGCGGGCGACGGCACCGTCGCCCCGGTCGCGTGGTGGCCCACGTCCGACGCGTCGCCGTCCGGCCTGGCGGTGACCGACGACGCCGTGTACCTCGCCGGGCTGCGGGGGGAGCGGCTGTGGCGGGTGCCCTTCGGCGGCACCGCGTCCGGCGCGGACGAGGGCGGCGACGGGGCAGGGCCGGGCCCGAGCAAGGACGCCGTGGACGCGGACGGGAGCGTCCGGCCGCTCGGTGAGCCGCAGGCGCTGCTCGCGGGCGAGCTGGGCCGGCTGCGCAACGTCGCCCCCGTCGAGCCGGGCGGTGGCGACGCGGACGGCCTGTGGGTGCTGACCAACAACACCGACGGCCGCGGCTCGCCGCGCGACGGCGACGACCGCCTGGTCCGGGTCACGTTCGGCTGACGCGGCGGGCCCGGCCGGGCCGCGGACCGCTCGGACGCGTCGTCGTCCGGGCCCTTAGAATCGCCCGCATGACCCACATCCTCTCGGCCGTGGCGTGGCCCTACGCCAACGGCCCGCGGCACATCGGCCACGTCGCCGGCTTCGGCGTTCCCTCCGACGTCTTCAGCCGGCACATGCGGATGGCGGGTCACGACGTGCTGATGGTCTCCGGCACGGACGAGCACGGGACGCCGATCCTCGTGCAGGCGGAGCAGGAGGGCGTGACGCCGCAGCAGCTCGCGGACCGCTACAACCGGGTCATCGTCGAGGACCTCACGTCGCTCGGGCTGTCCTACGACCTGTTCACCCGCACGACGACGCGCAACCACTACGCGGTCGTGCAGGAGATGTTCCGCACGGTGCACAAGAACGGCTACATGGTCGAGAAGACCACGATGGGCGCGATCTCCCCGTCCACCGGCCGCACGCTGCCCGACCGGTTCATCGAGGGCACGTGCCCCATCTGCGGGTACGACGGCGCGCGCGGCGACCAGTGCGACAACTGCGGCAACCAGCTCGACCCGATCGACCTGATCAACCCGCGCAGCCGCATCAACGGCGAGACGCCCAAGTTCGTCGAGTCGAACCACTTCTTCCTCGACCTGCCGGCGCTCGCGGACGCGCTGGGCGACTGGCTGCGCACCCGCACCGGCTGGCGCCCGAACGTGCTGAACTTCAGCCTCAACCTGCTCGACGACATCCGGCCGCGCGCCATGACGCGCGACATCGACTGGGGCATCCCGGTGCCGCTCGAGGGCTGGGAGGAGAACCCGACCAAGCGGCTGTACGTGTGGTTCGACGCCGTCATCGGGTACCTCTCGGCGTCGATCGAGTGGGCGCGGCGCACGGGCGACCCGGAGGCGTGGCGCGCGTTCTGGAACGAGGAGACCGCCCGCTCCTTCTACTTCATGGGCAAGGACAACATCACGTTCCACTCCCAGATCTGGCCGGCCGAGCTGCTGGCCTACGACGGGAAGGGCTCGCGCGGCGGCGCGCCGGGCCCGTACGGGACGCTGCAGCTGCCCACCGAGGTGGTCAGCTCCGAGTTCCTCAACGTCGAGGGGCAGAAGTTCTCGAGCTCGCGCGGCGTGGTCATCTACGTGCGCGACATGCTGGCGCGCTACCAGCCGGACGCGTTCCGTTACTACGTGGCGGCGGCCGGCCCGGAGAGCCAGGACGTCGACTTCACGTGGGACAGCTTCCTGCGCCGCACCAACGACGAGCTCGTGGCGGGCTGGGGCAACCTCGTGAACCGCACCGCGAGCATGGTGCACAAGAACTTCGGGCAGGTCCCGACGCCGGGCGAGCTGGCCGACGTCGACCGCGGCGTCCTCAAGGCGACGTCCGAGGCGTTCGGCACGGTCGGCGGGCTCATCGGGTCCAACCGGCAGCGCGCGGCGATCGCGGAGGCGATGCGCGTCGTCGGCGACGTCAACCGGTACGTCTCCGAGACGGAGCCCTGGAAGCTCAAGACGGACCCGGACCGGCTCGCGACCGTGCTGCACACGGTCACGCAGGCCGTGAGCGACTGCAACACGCTGCTCAGCCCGTTCCTGCCGCACTCGGCGCAGCAGGTGCACGAGACCATGGGCGGCACCGGCACGTTCGCGCCCCAGCCGCGCATCGACGAGGTCACCGACCTCGACGACGACTCCCGGCAGTACCCGGTCATCACGGGCGACTACGACTTCCCCTCCTGGGAGTCGCGACCCGTGACCCCGGGCACCGAGATCGCGAAGCCCACGCCCGTGTTCACCAAGCTCGACGACTCGATCGTCGAGGAGGAGCTCGAGCGGCTGCGCGAGAAGGCCTGAGGGTGGCGCGCAAGCGCGAGCGCGGGTTCCCGGCGGAGCCCGCGCCCCTGCCCGTCGCGGTCGCCGACAACCACACGCACCTCGACGCGATCGCGGGCGTGCTGCCGGACGACGTCCCCGCACCCGGCGTCGGCGAGCACCTCGCCCGCGCCGCGGCGGCGGGCGTGGACCGCGTCGTGCAGGTGGGCTGCGACCTGCCCGGCATCGACTGGACGGTCGACCTGCTGGCCGCGGGGCACCCGGGCGTGCTCGCCGCCGTCGCGATCCACCCGAACGAGGCCGTGCTGCACGCGGGCGTCCGCGAGGTGGGCCCGGACGGGCTGGAGCCGGACCCGGCGCCGCACCACGCCGTCGCGCTCGACGACGCGCTGGCCCGCGTCGCGGAGGTCGCGCGGGCGCACGACCGCGTGCGCGCGATCGGCGAGACGGGCATGGACCTGTTCCGCACCGGCCCGCGGGGGGAGGCGGTGCAGCGCGAGGCGTTCCGGGCGCACGTCGCGCTGGCCAAGGAGCTGGGCCTGGCGCTGCAGATCCACGACCGGGACGCGCACGCGCAGGTGATCGACGTCCTGCTCGCCGACGGCGCCCCCGAGCGCACCGTCTTCCACTGCTACTCGGGCGACGAGGAGATGGCCGCCCTGGCGGCCGAGCACGGCTGGTTCCTCTCGTTCGCTGGCCCCGTGACCTACCCGAGGAACGACCACCTGCGCGGCGCGCTGCGCGCCGTCCCCCTCGAGCTGGTGCTGGTCGAGACCGACGCGCCCTACCTGCCGCCGCACCCGTACCGCGGCCAGCCGAACGCCCCGTACGTCGCGGCGCACACCGTGCGCGCGATGGCGGACGTCCTCGAGCGGCCGCTGGACGAGGTGTGCCGGGCGCTCTCCGCGACGTCCGAGCGCGTGTACGGCACGTGGTGAGGGACCGGTGAGCGGTCGAGGGCTTCCCCCCTGGTCACGGTTCCGTTACGGTCTGGTGCTCGTGCGGAGGTCGAGGGCGAAGGTGGCGTCGGACAGGGCGACGGCTCCGGCGGCGACCCCTCGCCGGGGCGCCCTCACCGGGCCCGCGCGCCACGTCGTGCACGGCACCGTGGTCCTCGCGCTGGTGGGCGGCACGGCCGCCGTCACGCAGGTGCACAAGACGGTGACGATCGACTACGACGGCCACGTCGCGACCGTCGACTCGTACGGCGCGTCGGTGGCCGACGTGCTGCGCTACCACCACATCCCGCTCGGCCCGGACGACCTCGTGCAGCCGGCCGCGTCGTCCGCGGCCGCGGACGGCGGCCAGGTCGTGGTCCGCTCGAGCCGCGAGGTGACGGTCGAGATCGACGGCGAGGTCACGACCTTCCCGACGACGGCGCACACGGTGGGCGAGCTGCTCGCGGCGCTCGGGCCCCGGGGGACGGACGCCGTGACGTCGGCGTCGCGCACCGCGGCGCTGGACCGGACCCCCGTGCGGGTGTCGACCACGAAGACCGTGCAGGTGGCCGTGGACGGCCTGGTGCTGCCCATCCGCACGGCGCAGTCCACGGTGCGCGACGTCCTGGCGACCGCCGGCATCACCCTCGGTGAGCACGACCGCACGTCGGTGCCGCTCGGCGGGGCCGCGGTCGACGGGATGCTCGTCATGGTGAGCCGCGGGGACACCGACGCCGACCGGAAGACCGAGGTCATCCCGTTCGAGACGGAGAAGGTCGAGTCGGACGAGCTGCCGAAGGGGTACGAGGTGGTGCGCACGGCCGGCGTGCCGGGGGAGCGCGTCACGACCTATGAGGTGCGCACCCTGGACGGCGCCGAGGTGCAGCGCACCGTGGTCGACCGCGAGGTGACGCGCGAGCCGGTGGACGAGGTCGTCGTGGTGGGCACGCTCGAGGTCTCGACGGCGAACCCGGACCCGGGCTCCGCGAAGGCGATCGGCAAGGCGATGGCCGCCGAGCGCGGCTGGGGCGACGACCAGTACGCCTGCCTCGAGAAGCTGTGGGACAAGGAGTCCGGCTGGCGCTGGAACGCCGAGAACCCGTCCAGCGGGGCGTACGGCATCCCGCAGGCGCTGCCCGGCACCAAGATGGCGACCGCCGGCTCGGACTGGCGCACGAACCCGTCGACGCAGATCGAGTGGGGCCTGGGCTACATCTCCGGCCGGTACGGCACGCCGTGCGGGGCGTGGAGCCACTCCATGTCGGTCGGCTGGTACTGATCCCCGCTCGCCGACGCGAAATTGAGGACGCGCGGCGACCCCTGTGAGACGGCTCACGCCGTTCGTCCGGACTTTCCGGGCACGACGGGACGGAACCGGGCATCTTTACCATAGCCAGGCTTGGCCGATGATCACGATCCGGTTACGGTCTTCGGAGCCACCGGATCGACCACGCCCCGACAGCCAGCCGGGACCCCGCCGTCGTGACCGGACCGCACGACGACTGGACCTGTGTGAACCCCTCGAACGAGACTCCCCACTCCTCGGCCGAGTCGATGCCCGAGGCTGGGCCCGACGCAGCAGCCGCCCCCACGACGACCGCCACGCGCCGTCGCCGCCGGCTCCCGCTCATCGCGGGTCTCGCCGCCGGCGCGCTCGTCGTCGCGGGAGGTGCGGCCACCGCCTACGAGAGCGCACGCAAGAGCGTGACGCTCGACATCGACGGCGAGACGCGCACCGTCGAGACCTTCTCCGGCTCCGTCGCCGGCCTGCTGGACGCCCAGGGCGTCGAGGTGGGCGAGCGCGACGCCGTCACCCCCGACGCGGACGCCGCCCTGCGCGACGGCTCGCAGGTCGTGGTCCGCTCCGGGCACGAGCTCACCGTGGACGTCGACGGCGAGCAGGACGACGTGTGGGTCACGGCGCTCGACGCCGAGGAGGCGCTGCGCGGCCTCGACGCCCGCGGCTCCGACGTCTCCCTCGTCGCCTCCCGCTCCGGCGACCGCGCCTCGCTGCCGCTGCAGCTCGACGCCGACCAGCCGGTCGCGGTCGTCGCGGACGGCACCACCACGGTGGTCGACGACGGCTCCGTCGGCCTGGAGGCGATCCTCCAGGGCCTCGGCCTCAAGGTCGACGACGACGACCACGTCTTCGTGGAGCGTCAGACCGCCAAGACCGAGGGCGACCCGGCGGTGCGCATCGTCATCGAGCGCGTCGAGACGAAGAAGGTCACCAAGAAGGTCGCGGTGGACCACAAGTCGCGCACCGAGAAGGACGCCGACCGCTACGCCGACCAGGGCAGCACGGTCGCCCAGGAGGGCAAGGACGGCGAGCGCACGCTCACGTACCGCGTGACCACGGTCGACGGCGACGTCGTCGCCAAGAAGAAGCTCTCGGACAAGGTGACGACCAAGCCGGTCACGGAGGTCGTCGTCGAGGGCACCAAGGAGCGCCCCGAGCCGGAGCCCGAGCCCGCGCCGAAGGAGACCTCGTCCTCCTCGTCGTCGAGCTCCTCGTCCTCGTCGTCCGGCTCGACGTCGAAGGCCACCGGCTCCGCGCCCGCGGGCGTGTGGGCCGACCTCGCCCAGTGCGAGTCGGGCGGCAACCCGGCGACGAACACCGGGAACGGCTACTACGGCCTGTACCAGTTCTCCGCGCAGACCTGGCAGGCGATGGGCGGCTCCGGCCTCCCGTCGGAGAACTCGGCAGCCGAGCAGACCCGCATCGCCAAGAAGCTGCAGGCGCAGTCCGGCTGGGGCCAGTGGCCCGGGTGCGCGGCGAAGCTCGGTCTGCTCTGACCTGACGCCCGACGGGCCTCGCGCCCGCCACCGACCGCCCGGGACGGCACCGCCGTCCCGGGCGGTCGTGCGTCGGGGCCCTCCGCGCGCCGGGTGGGATGTGGGTCTCGTCACGACGCCGCCGACGGATTAGGTCTCCGATAACGAATCGGTTACGGTCGAGTGTCCCGCGTGCGAGCCGTGCTCGACAGGTGTATGTGACGCGGGCCCCTGAACCGCCGGATCGGTGGGTCGGAACTCGGCGCCTTCGGGCGCCGGGCCGGGAGCGAGGCGCCAGCGCGCCGCCCCGGTGCGTGACGGGCCGCCGGCCCGCCCCTGACCACCGTGCCCGGACAGCACGACGACTGGACTCTCGTGACACGCTCCCCCCAGACCTCTCCCGTGCCCGCCGTGCCGGACGCCGACACCGTCGCTCCCGCCACGACCCGCAGCCGCCGCCGCTGGCCGTTCCTGGCCGCGGCGACCGCCGCCGCGGTCGCTGTCGCCGGTGGCGCCGTCGCGTACGCGGACGCCCGCAAGACCGTCACGCTCGACGTGGACGGCGACGTCAAGACCGTGACGTCCTACTCCGGCTCCGTCGACGACCTGCTCACCTCGCAGGGCGTCGTCGTCGGCGACCGCGACCTCGTGACCCCGTCGGCCGACGCCGCGCTCGAGGACGGTTCCGACGTCGTCGTGCGCTCCGGCAAGGAGCTCAGCCTGCAGGTGGACGGCAAGGACACCGACGCGTGGGTCACCGCCCTCGATGCCGACGAGGCGCTCGACACCCTCACCGCCCGTGGCGGCGACGTGCGCATCGTCGCCTCCCGTGACGGCGAGCGGGCCTCGCTGCCGGTGGACGTCGACACCGACGGCCCGGTGGCCGTGGTGCACGACGGCACGACCGACGTGGTCGAGGACGCGGAGGACGTCGAGGCCGTGCTGGCCGAGGCGGACGTGGAGCTCGGGAAGCGCGACCGCGTGCACGTCACCGACGCCGCCAACGGCGAGGTGAAGAAGCACGTCGCCGCCGCCGTCGCGGACGAGAAGAAGCAGGCCGAGAAGCAGGCCGAGAAGGACGGTGCGCAGACCGAGCAGGTCGCCGCCGCCGAGACCCCCGCCGCCGGGACCCCCGCGGCCGCGACCGAGGTCGCCACGCCGCAGGTGGCCGTCGTCGTGCAGCGCGTCGAGACCACGAAGGTCACGACCACCAAGGCCGTCGACCACAAGACCACGACCAAGAAGTCCGCCGACCGGTACTCCGACGTCGACGCGAAGGTCGTGAAGAAGGGCAAGGACGGCGAGCGCACGATCGTCCACCAGGTCACCACGATCGACGGCAAGGTCGTGAAGAAGACCAAGGTCTCGGACGAGGTCACCACCAAGCCCGTGACCCGCGTGCTGGTGAAGGGCACCAAGGAGCGCCCGGAGCCCGAGCCGGCGGCGCCGACGTACTCCGGCTCCACCCGCTCGATCGGCAAGCAGATGGCCGCCGCCCGCGGCTGGACCGGCTCGCAGTGGACCTGCCTGGAGTCGCTCTGGACCAAGGAGTCGGGCTGGAACGCCTCGGCGGCCAACCCGTCGTCCGGCGCCTACGGCATCCCGCAGTCGCTGCCCGGCTCGAAGATGGCCTCGGCCGGCTCCGACTGGCAGAGCAACCCCGCCACCCAGATCGAGTGGGGCCTCGGCTACATCGCGGACGTGTACGGCACGCCGTGCGGCGCGTGGGGCCACTCGCAGTCGGTGGGCTGGTACTGAGCCGCCCGTCCTGAGTCGCCCGTCCTGAGTCGTCGGCCGCGGGCCGACGAATAGACTCGCCCCCATGACGAACACCCCTGGCGCCCTGCTCGGCCCTGCGGAGATCCGCGAGCTGGCAGGGCGCCTCGGCGTCCGCCCCACCAAGCAGCTCGGGCAGAACTTCGTGCACGACGGCGGCACGGTGCGCAAGATCGTCCGCGCGGCCGGGCTGCGACCGGGGGAGCGGGTCGTGGAGATCGGCCCTGGGCTGGGGTCGCTGACCCTCGGCCTGCTGGAAGCCGGGGCCTCGGTCGTCGCGGTCGAGATCGACCCGGTGCTGGCGGGTCAGATCGCCGAGACGGTGCGCAAGCACGCCCCCGACGCCGACTTCGAGGTGGTGCCCGCCGACGCCCTCGAGGTCACCGAGCTGCCGGGCGAGGCGCCGACGGCGCTCGTCGCGAACCTGCCCTACAACGTGGCCGTTCCGGTGCTGCTGACCTTCCTGCAGCGGTTCCCGAGCCTGGAGCGCGTGCTCGTCATGGTGCAGGCCGAGGTGGCCGACCGGCTCGCCGCCGGCCCCGGGTCGCGCACGTACGGCGTGCCGTCGGTGAAGGCCGCCTGGTACGCCGACGCGCGCCGGTCGTTGAACGTCAGCCGGCACGTGTTCTGGCCGGAGCCCAACGTGGACTCCGCCCTCGTGGCGCTGGAGAAGCGCGAGCCCCCCGTCACGACCGCGACGCGCGAGCAGGTCTTCGCCGTCGTCGACGCCGCGTTCGCCCAGCGCCGCAAGACGCTGCGCGCCGCCCTGTCCGGCACGTTCGGCTCCGGCGCCGCCGCCGAGGAGGCGCTGCGCGCCGCGGGCGTCGACCCCGGGCTGCGGGGCGAGCGGCTCGAGGTCACGGACTTCGCGCGCATCGCCGAGCAGCTTCCCGTCGCGGCGGGCACGGTGGACGCGTGACGCATCTCGCCGCCGCCCCGTCGCCGTCCGTCCGGGTCCGCGCGCCCGGCAAGGTCAACCTGTCGCTGCGCGTCGGCGCGCGGCAGGCCGACGGCTACCACCCGCTGTCGACGATCTTCCAGGCCGTGGCGCTCTACGAGGAGGTGACGGCCACGCAGGTGCCGGAGGGCGCCGGCGTGACGATCACCGTGGACGGCCCGCAGGCCGAGCTCGTGCCCGTCGACGGGTCGAACCTCGCCTGGCGTGCCGCCGAGGCCCTGGCGACCCAGGTCGGCGTGGCGCCGGACGTCGCGCTGCACCTGGCCAAGGGCGTGCCCGTCGCCGGGGGCATGGCGGGCGGCTCCGCGGACGCCGCGGCCACCCTGGTGGCCTGCGACGCGCTGTGGCAGACCGGTCTGAGCCGCGACGACCTGGCGACGCTCGCCGCGGGCCTCGGCTCGGACGTCCCGTTCGCCCTGCTGGGGCACACCGCCGTCGGGACCGGGCGCGGCCACCTGCTGACGCCGGCCATGACCCGCGGCGAGTTCCACTGGGTGTTCGCCGCCCAGGCCGAGGGCCTGTCGACGCCGGCCGTCTACGACCGGTTCGACGAGCTGACCGGCCCGGACGACGCCGTCGACGAGCCGGGGCTCGACGAGGACACCGGGCTGATGCAGGCGCTGCGCGCCGGCGACGCGCACGCCCTCGGGTACGCCCTGCACAACGACCTCGAGGCTGCCGCGCTCGCCCTGCGCCCCGAGCTGGAGCGCACCATCGCCGTCGCGCGGGAGGCCGGCGCCCTGGGGGCGTTCGTCTCCGGTTCCGGCCCGACCGTCGCGGCGCTCGCCCGGTCGCGCCAGCACGCGCTGGCCGTCGCCGCGTCCTGGACCGCCGAGGGCGTCGCCGACTCCGTGTGGTGCACCTCCGGCCCCGCGCACGGCGCCCGCCTGCTGCCCTGACCGCGAGGTGGTACCGAACCTGGCGAGGTAGTACCCATCTCGCCGAGGTAGTACCCCTCCCCGCGAGGTAGTGCGAAACCTGCCGAGGTAGTGCCCCTCCCGTCGAGGTAGTGCCCGAGCGCAGGTGGTATGCGAGGTATGTCTTAGGTGCCCGTACTACCTCGGCGAGATTCGTACTACCTCGGCTGGCCTGGTACTACCTCGGCGGTCAGAGGTGCTTGGTCAGAGGTGCTTGGCCAGCCAGGCGAGGGTCGGGGCGAAGCGGTAGCCCTGGCCACCCTCGTGGCGGTTGTGGGGGTAGACGTCGATCGCCGTGTCCGGTGCGGTCCCGCCCAGCGCGCCCCACTGGTTGTACGCGGCGTAGACCGTGGACGGCGGGCAGACGTCGTCGCGCAGGGCGGTCGAGAACAGCGCCGCCGCGCGGGCGCGGCGGGCGAACGAGACGCCGTCGAGGTAGGAGAACGTGCGCCAGACGGCGTCCTCGTGCTCGCGGTGCACGGACAGGTACTGCGTGATCTCGCCGTACGGGAACGCGTCGGAGATCTGCACGGCGCGGCGGTAGTGGCACAGGAACGGCACGTTCGGCACGGCGGCGGCGACGTCGGGCACCAGGCCGGCGACGGCGATCGCGATGCCACCGCCCTGGCTCGTGCCGGCGACGGCGACGCGCGCGGGGTCGATCCCCTCGACGCGGCGCACGGCGTCCACGGCGCGCACGCCGTCGGTGAAGACGCGCCGGTAGTAGTGCTCGTGCGGGTCGAGGACGCCGCGCGTCATGAAGCCGGGAGAGGCGGGGCCGCTGCCCACCGGGTCGGGGGTGTCGCCACCGTGGCCCCAGCCCGAGCCCTGACCGCGGGTGTCCATGACGAGGTGCGCGTAGCCCGCGGCGGCGAGGCCCAGGTGGTCGTGCGCCAGCCCCCGCCCGCCGCCGTAGCCGACGAACTCGACGACCGCCGGCAGCGGGCCGTCGGCAGCGGCGTCGTGGCGCGCGGGCCGCGTCAGCCACGCCTTGACCGGCTGCCCGTCGAAGCCCGGGAAGGTCACGTCGTCCACGACGAGCTCCGTGAGGCCGGTGTCCGCGCGCTCCAGCGTCGGGGCGTCGTCGTGCGCGCGCGACTCGACGAGGGTCTGCTCCCAGAACGCGTCGAAGTCGGCGGGCTCGTCGATCTCGGGCACGTACGCCTCGAGCTCGGCGACGGGCAGGTCGAACTGGGCCATCGGGTTCCTCCGGGGACTTCCTGCGGGGCCACCGCAGCGGTGCGGTGTCGGGCTGCACTGTAGCGGGCCGGCAGGCGGCCTTGGAGAACGTTTCCCCGCGCCGGACGTCTACGCTGCGACCAGTCGGACGGGCGAGGTGAGGACACGGTGCGACGCGGGACCAACCTGCCGCGGGTGGGCGACTTCAACCAGATGGTCGTGCTCGACCAGGTGCGGCGCGCGCCCGACGGCACGAGCCGCAGCGAGCTCGCGGCGAGCACCGGGCTGTCCCTCCAGGCGGTGTCGAACATCGTGGCGCGGCTCATCGCGCTGGGCTACGTCGTCGAGGGGGAGCGCCGGGCCGAGGGCCGCGGCAAGCCCCGCACGATGCTCTACCTCGAGCCGCAGGGGGCCTACGCGCTGGGCGTGCACATCGACCCGGTGGTGGTGACGTCGGTGCTCGTGGACCTCGACGGCCGCACGGTGGAGAAGGTCGTCGAGCCGACGCCGGCCGGCCCCGAGGCCGTGGCCGGGGCCGTCGCCGCGGCGGCCGCCGGGATGCTCGACCGGGCCGGTATCGAGCGCTCCGCCGTCCTGGGGTTGGGGGTGGCGGCGCCGGGGCCGGTGGACCTCGCAGCCGGCACGGTGATCCGCCCGCCGCTCCTGGACGGCTGGGAAGAGGTGCCGGTGCGCGACCTGCTGGCCGCCGCGACGGGCTTCGACGTCGTGCTGGACAAGGACGTGTCGGCGGCGATGGTGGCCGAGCTGTGGCGCGGCAACCGGATGCTGCGCGGCACGTCCCTCTTCTTCTACACCGGCTTCGGCGTCGCCGTGGCGGTGGCGCACGACGGCGAGCTCCTCGCGGGATCGTCGCGCAACGCCGGCGAGGTCGGCCACCTGATGGTCGACAACGACGGCCCGCGGTGCGACTGCGGCCAGCGGGGGTGCATCGGCGTCTCTGCCGCCCCCGCGACGCTCGTCGCCGAGGCCGTCGCGGGGGGCGTGCTGCCGGCGGGCACCCCGGCGTCGACGCCGGCGGAGCTCGACGCGGCCCTCACGACGCTGTGCCGGGCCGCGGCCGAGGGCGACGCGGCCGCCGCGGGGATCCTCGTGGCGAGCGCGCGACGGGTCGCGCGCGGGATCACCGTGGTGGCCGACCTCGTCGACGCGGGGGTCGTCGTCTTCGGTGGCCCGGCGTGGGCGCGGCTGGCCCCGCACTACCTGCCCGTCGTGCGGCGGGAGCTCACCCTGCAGGCGACGCTGCGCGAGGTGCACGCCGTCGAGGTGCTGGGCTCCGCCGTCGGCGACCACGTCGGGGCGGTGGGTGCGGCGAGCCTCGTGCTCGACGGGCTCTTCACCCCGCGACCCTCCGGCCTCGTGAGCGCTTGACAGCATTAACTCAATTCGCTTGAGTTATTCACGTCAGCCGGCCCGGCGTCGTCGGGCCACTCATGTGGGCAAAGGAGCAGCATGCGACTGGCACGAACCCTTGCCGCGGGATCCGCGGTCACGGCGCTCGTCCTCACCCTCGGAGCCTGCGGCTCGGGGGGCGGCGAGGGCAGCAGCGGGGACGCGACGATCAAGATCGCGTACCAGAAGTTCGGGAACTTCACGCAGGCCGACGAGCTGTTCAAGGACGTCAAGGCCGAGTACGAGAAGGAGAACCCGGACGTCACGATCGAGCTCGTGCCGATCGAGGCCAGCCAGAACGACTACTTCACGAAGCTCGCGCTCATGAACCGCGCGCCCGGGACGGCGCCCGACCTCATGTACGAGGACACGTTCATGATCAAGTCGGACGTCGAGGCCGGCTACCTGCTGCCGATGGACGACTACCTCGCCGACTGGGAGGACTGGGGCCAGTTCGTCGACCAGGCCAAGCAGGCCGGGCTGGGCGACGACGGCAAGACCTACGGCGTCCCGATGGGCACGGACACCCGCGGGCTGTGGTTCAACAAGGAGGTGCTCGCCAAGGCGGGGCTCCCCGAGGACTGGGCCCCGAAGACCTGGGACGAGCTGCTCGAGGCCGCCCGGGCGATCAAGAAGGCGGACCCCGACGTCATCCCGCTCAACGTCTACTCGGGCAAGCCGATGGGCGAGGGCGCCACGATGCAGGGCTTCGAGATGCTGCTGTACGGCACGGGCGGCACGCTCTACGACACCGACACCTCGAAGTGGATCGTCGGGTCGCAGGAGTTCGTCGACTCGCTCGACTTCATCAGGACGATCTACACGGAGGGCCTCGCCCCGACGCCGCAGCAGGCGCTCGACCCGAACGTCGGCAACACGGTCTCGGCCGAGTGGCTGCCGAAGGGCAAGCTCGGCATCTCGCTGGACGGCTCGTGGATGCCCGGCACGTGGCTCGAGGAGGGCACGGCGCCCTGGCCCGAGTGGACCGACGTCATGGGCACCGCCGCGATGCCCACCCAGGACGGCCAGGCCCCCGGCGCGGTGAGCATGTCGGGCGGCTGGACGATGGCGATCGGCTCCGGGTCGAAGAACCCCGACGTCGCGTTCGACGTGCTGACCCACGCGCTCGACAAGGAGCACTCGCTGCGGTTCGCGATCGACAACAGCCAGATCGCGGTGCGCACCGACGTCGCCGAGGAGCCGTCGTACTCCGAGGCGAACCCGACGGTGCCGTTCTTCTCCGACCTCGTCGAGGTGACGAACTTCCGCCCCGCCACCTCCGACTACGCGCAGATCTCCAACGCGATCCAGGTCGCCATGGAGTCGGTGATGACCGGGCAGCAGACGCCCGAGGAGGCCGCCGCCGTGTACGACGAGGCCGTGATCGCCCAGGTCGGCGAAGAGAACACGACGAACGGCTGACGACGTGACCACCACCCTCGCCCCCGCCCCCGTCGGCGGGCCGGGGGCGGGGCCGTCGCCGGTGCGGCGCGCGCACGCGCGCCGCACCGCCGGCCGCCTCGTCCCGATGCTGCCCGCCGTCGCCCTGCTCGCGCTGTTCATGCTCGGCCCGGTCGTGTGGTCGTTCTACGGCTCGTTCACCAACGCGGCCCTCACCGGCCCGAACGCGGCGAACCCCGAGTGGGTCGGCCTGGACAACTACGTCGCGCTGCTCGGCGACCCCGACTTCCCGAAGGCCCTGTGGCTCACGGTGCTGTTCGTCTTCGCGTCCGCGGTGATCGGGCAGAACGTGGCCGGCCTCGGGCTGGCGATGCTCATGCGCTCCGCGCTGAAGCCCGTGCGCGCCGTCGTCTCGACGCTCGTCGTCACGGCCTGGGTGCTGCCCGAGATCGTGGCCGCCTTCGCCGCCTACGCGTTCTTCCACGCCGACGGCACGCTCAACTCGCTGCTCGCGGGCGTGGGGATCACCGGCCCGGACTGGCTCTTCCAGTACCCGATGCTCGCCGTCATCCTCGCCAACGTCTGGCGCGGCACGGCGTTCTCGATGATGGTCTACTCCGCCGCGATCGCGGAGGTGCCGCCCGAGATCACGGAGGCCGCGACGGTCGACGGGGCCAACGGGGTGCAGCGCCTCGTGTGGGTCACGCTCCCGACCATCCGCCGCAGCATCTCGACCAACCTCATGCTCACCACGCTGCAGACGCTGTCCGTGTTCACGCTCATCTACGTGATGACCGGCGGCGGCCCCGGCACCGACAGCTCCACCCTGCCGATCCTCGCCTACCAGGAGGCGTTCAAGTTCGCCCAGGTCGGCTACGGCACGGCGATCGCCACAGTGATGCTCGTGATCGGCGCCGTGTTCTCCGTCGTGTACATCCGCAGCCTGAAGCCGGAGGTCGACTGATGGCCCAGACCGCCGCCCCGGCGTCCGTCCCCTCGCCCGTGCCCGACGTCGCCGGCGCGCGCCCCGCGCGACGGCGGTCGACGCGGTCGGTCGCCGCCCCCGGGCCGCGCACGGCGCGCATCCTGTCGAACGTCGTGCTCGTCGTCGTCGGGCTGTGCTTCCTGCTGCCCCTCGGCTGGATCGTGCTGGCGTCGCTGGACCCGAGCGCCACCCTCGCCGTCGGGCTGCCGGAGACGTTCACGCTCGAGAACTTCACGGCCGTCATGACGCCCGAGCAGACGTGGGTGCCGCTGGCGAACGCCTTCGTGCTGTCCGCGGGCACGGGCCTCATCACCGTGGTCGCGTCGGTGCTCGCCGCGTACCCGTTGTCGCGCTACCGGATGCGCTTCAACAAGCCGTTCCTGTACGCCGTGCTGTTCGGCACCTGCCTGCCGATCACGGCCATGATGGTGCCGGTCTACTCGCTGTTCGTGCGGCTCAACCTGCTCGACTCCCTGGCCGGCACCACGTTCTTCATGGCCGCGACGTCGTTGCCCATGGCGATCTGGATGACCAAGAACTTCATGGACTCCGTGCCGATCTCCCTCGAGGAGGCGGCCTGGACCGACGGTGCGTCGGCCATGACCACCCTGCGCACCATCGTGCTGCCGCTCATGCGGCCCGGCATCGCCGTCGTCTTCATCTTCGTGTTCATCCAGGCGTGGGGGAACTTCTTCGTCCCCTTCGTGCTGCTGCTGACGCCGGAGAAGCAGCCGGCGGCCGTGAGCATCTTCGCGTTCTTCGGCCAGTACGGCTCGGTCGCCTACGGCCAGCTCGCGGCGTACTCGATGCTCTACGCCCTGCCGGCCGTCGGCCTGTACGTGCTCGTCTCGCGGCTGTCCGGCGGCTCGTTCGCGCTCGCCGGCGCCGTCAAGGGCTGACCGCGCCCGTCCCACCGCCCGCCCCGTCATCAGGAGCCTGATCCATGCACGACACCACCGCCCGCACCACCGCGCGCCTCGAGCGGTTCACCCGCGACTGGCTGGAGCCCGCCGTCCTGCGCGAGACCCGGCCGCTCGACGTCGAGGCGTGGACCGTCGGCGGGGAGCCGGTGCCCTTCGCCGAGGCGGCGCGTGCCACGTACGCCCCGTTCGCGATCGGCTCTCCCTGGGGGCGGCCGTGGGACACGACGTGGTTCCACGTGACGGGCGCCGTGCCGGCGGAGTGGTCGGGGGACGCGGCGCCCGCCGGGACGCGCGTGGAGCTCGTCGTCGACCTCGGGTTCACCGGCGCGGGCCCGGGCTTCCAGGCCGAGGGCACCGCCTGGACCCCCGACGGCCGCATCGTCAAGGCCGTCGAGCCGCGCAACCAGCACGTGCCGCTCGTCGCCGGCCAGGCGCTCGACGCCGACGGCCGCGTCGACGTGTACGTCGAGGCCGCCGCCAACCCCGACGTGCCGGGCGGCGCGTGGACGCGGCCCACGCCGATGGGCGCCTGGGAGACCTCCGGGCCGGACCCGATCTACGCGCTGCGCACCATGCACGTGGCCCTCGTCGACGAGACGGTGTGGGAGCTGCTCCAGGACGTGCGCGCCCTGCACGGCCTGGTGCGGGTGCTGCCCGCCACGAGCCCGCGCGCGGCCGAGGTGCTGCGCGCGCTCGAGGACATGCTCGACGCCGTCGACCCCGACGACGTCGCCGGCACCGCGGCCGCGGGCCGCGCGGCGCTCGTGGACGCGCTCGCCGCACCGGCCGCGGCGTCCGCCCACCGGGTGCACGCCGTCGGCCATGCGCACATCGACTCCGCGTGGCTGTGGCCCACGCGCGAGACCGTGCGCAAGTGCGCGCGCACGTTCTCCAACGTGCTCGCGCTCATGGACGAGGACCCGGACGTGAAGTTCGCCTGCTCGTCCGCGCAGCAGTACTCGTGGGTGCAGGAGCACTACCCGGAGCTGTTCGAGCGGATCCGCGAGCGTGTGCGCGAGGGCCGGTTCGTGCCCGTGGGCGGCATGTGGGTCGAGTCGGACACCAACATGCCGGGCGGCGAGGCGCTGGCCCGCCAGCTCATGGCCGGCAAGCGGTACTTCATCGAGGAGCTGGGCGTGGAGCCGAAGGAGGTGTGGCTGCCGGACTCCTTCGGGTACACGGCGGCCCTGCCGCAGCTCGCCCGCCTGGCGGGCAGCGACAACTTCCTCACGCAGAAGATCTCGTGGAACGACACCAACACCATGCCGCACCACACGTTCTGGTGGGAGGGCATCGACGGGTCGCGGGTGTTCACGCACTTCCCACCCGTGGACACGTACAACTCGGAGCTGACCGCCGAGGAGCTCGCGCGGGCCGAGCGGCAGTACGCCGAGAAGGGCCGCGCCAACACGTCGCTGGTCCCGTTCGGCTTCGGCGACGGGGGCGGCGGCCCCACCCGGGAGATGGTGGCCGCGGCCCGGCGCACGCGCGACCTCGAGGGGTCGCCGAAGGTGGAGCTGTCCGACTCGCAGTCCTTCTTCGACGCCGCCCGGGCCGAGTACGCGAACCCGGCCACGTGGACGGGGGAGATGTACCTCGAGTACCACCGCGGCACCTACACGTCGCAGGCGCGCACCAAGCGCGGCAACCGCCGCAGCGAGCACCTGCTGCGCGAGGCCGAGCTGTGGGCGGCGACGGCGGCCGTGCGCGTCGGCGCGGACTACCCGGCCGAGCGGCTACAGCGGCTGTGGCGCACCGTCCTGCTGCAGCAGTTCCACGACATCCTGCCCGGGTCGTCCATCGCCTGGGTGCACCGCGAGGCCGAGCGCAACTACGCCGAGGTGGCCCGTGAGCTCGAGGAGATCGTCGACGACGCGCTGCGGGCGCTGGTCGGGGAGGGCGATCGGCCGGTGGCCGTGAACGCCGGGCCGTTCGCGCGCGACGGCGTCGGGGCGCTCGGCGGCACGGCCCTCGACGCGGCGCGCGGCGCGGGCACCGTGACGCCCGTGGCCGAGGGTGACGGCTGGGTGCTGGAGAACGACCTCGTGCGCGTCGTCGTCGACGGCAACGGGCACGTCGTGTCCGCCGTCGACCGGTCGAGCGGGCGCGAGGCCGTGCTGCCCGGCGCGAGGGCGAACCTGCTCCAGCTGCACCGCGACGTCCCCAACGAGTGGGAGGCGTGGGACATCGACGAGCACTACCGCCGCAGCACGACCGACCTCGTCGACGCGGCGAAGATCGAGGTCACCGACGGCGCGTCCGGGCCGGTGGTGCGCGTGCTGCGCGAGGTCGGGTCGTCGCGCGTCGAGCAGGACCTCGCGCTCCCCGTCGCCGGGCGCGGCCTGCGCATCACGACCCGCGTCGACTGGCACGAACGGCAGAAGCTGCTCAAGCTCGCGTTCCCGCTCGACGTGCGCGCCGAGCGCGCGACGTCGGAGATCCAGTTCGGGCACGTGCACCGGCCCACGCACGTCAACACGTCGTGGGACCACGCCCGGTTCGAGACCGTCGCGCACCGGTGGGTCCACGTGGGGGAGCCGGGCTTCGGCGTGGCCGTCGCGAACGACTCGACGTACGGGCACGACATCACCCGGACCCGCACCGCCGACGCGACCGACGCCCAGGGCGCCCGCGGCACCACCGTCCGGCTCTCGCTGCTGCGCGCGCCGAAGTTCCCCGACCCCGACGCGGACCAGGGCGAGCACGAGCTGACCTGCGAGCTCGTCGTCGGCGCCGGCATCGACGACGCCGTCCGCCACGGCTACGCGCTCAACCTGCCCGAGCGCGTCGTCGCGGGGGACCACGGCGTCGAGCCGCTGCTCTCGGTGGACGACGACGCCGTCGTCGTCGAGGCCGTCAAGCTCGCCGAGGACGGCAGCGGCGATGTCGTCGTGCGCCTCTACGAGAGCCGCGGCGGCCGCGCCCGGGCCCGTGTCACGCCGGCGTTCGAGCACACCGGCGTGGTCGTGACGGACCTGCTGGAGCGGCCGCTGGACGCCGCGCACCGCGACGGCGACGACGTGCTCCTCGAGCTGACGCCGTTCCAGGTGGTCACGCTGCGCGTGCGCCGCTGACGTCATGCACCGCCACGCGGGGACCGGGCACCACCGAGCCGAGCACCACCGAGCAGAGGAGCGAACGATGAGGTTCACCAGAGCAGCCGGGGCGAGATCGGTCGGGACGGTCGCCGCGCTGGCGTGCGTCCTGGCCGCGGCGGTGCCCGCGTCCGCGTCGGAGGACGGGAGCGGCACGTCGCCGCGCACGCAGCAGGCCCGAGCCGTGGCCAGCTACGAGGCGATGCAGGAGCACCTGTACGTGGACGACGGGTCGGGGCTCTACCGGGAGCGCTACCCGTCCGGCGCCGAGGACCGCCCGTACTCGTACGAGTGGCCGTTCTCCCAGGCGCACGTCGCGACGCTCGACCTCACGGGGATGCCCGGGCGGGCGGGCCGGTCGTTCACCGACGACCTCGCGGACCGGTCGGTGGGCCAGGAGCGGTTCTGGAACGCGGACGGCGGCACGACCGGGCTGCCGGCGTACGACTCCTACGCCCGCGCCCCGTACGGCGACGGAGGCGACATCTTCTACGACGACAACGAGTGGGTCGCGCTGGCCAAGGTGCAGCAGCACCTGGCCACGGGCGACCGGGCGGCCCTCGAGCGGGCCGAGGAGATCTTCGAGCTGGTCGTCTCCGGCTGGGACACCGACCCGGACCACCCGGCGCCGGGCGGCGTCTTCTGGACGCAGGCGCCGTGGAGCACCGACCGCAACACCGTGTCCACCATGCCCGGCGCGCAGCTCGCCACCCGCCTGTACATGCTCACCGGCGAGGGTCGCTACCTCGACTGGGCCGAGCGGATGGTCGGCTGGACAGACGAGCACCTGCTCGCGCCGAACGGCCTGTACTGGGACAACGTCAAGCTCGACGGGTCGATCGACCGGACGCAGTGGTCGTACAACCAGGGCGTCCCGGTGGGCACGTACACGCTGCTGTACGAGGCGACGGGCGAGGAGCGCTACCTGGAGAAGGCGGAGGCGATCGCGGCGGCCTCGTACCGGTTCTACGTGACCGAGGGGCGTCTGGCCGGCCAGCCCATGTTCTTCAACTCGATCTGGTTCAAGAACCTGCTGCTCCTGGAGTCGGTGACGGGCGGGCACACCTACCGCGACGCGATGGCGGACTACGCGGACACGCAGTGGAGCGAGGCGCGGGACTCCGGGACCGGGCTGTTCGACGCCGGTGACGAGCACACCGAGCTGCTCGAGCAGGCGGCCATGGTGCAGATCTACGCCACCCTCGCGTGGCCGCGCGGCAAGGCGTCGATCCTGTACTGAGCCCCCGCCCCTTCGAGCAGGCGACGGATCGCGTGCTCGAAGGGGCGACTACCCTCGTCGGGTGGCACATCTCCTCGGCGCGGACGGCATCGCGCTGACCATCGGCACCCGCACCCTTCTCCGCGACGTCTCGCTCGGGCTCGACGACGGCGACCGCATCGGCGTCGTCGGCCCCAACGGGGCGGGCAAGTCGACCCTGCTGCGCCTGCTCGCGGGCACGCAGGCGCCCGACACCGGCCGTGTCACCCGGGTGGGCGGCTCGCGGCTCGGCATGCTCGTGCAGCGCGACGTCGACGACGACGCGGCGACGATCCGCGACCTGGTGCACGGCGACGACGCGACGCACGAGTGGGCGTCCGACGCCCGCATCCGCAACGTGCACGCCGGCCTGCTGGCGGACCTCGACCTGGACCAGCCGGCGTCGACCCTGTCGGGCGGGCAGCGCCGCCGCGTGGCGCTCGCGGCGCTGCTCGTCGAGGACCCGGACGTGCTGCTGCTTGACGAGCCCACCAACCACCTCGACGTCGAGGGCGTCGCCTGGCTGGCCGAGCACCTGTCCGCCCGCTACGGCCGCCCGGGTGCCACCGGGGCGCTGGTCGTCGTCACGCACGACCGCTGGTTCCTCGACGCGGTCTGCTCCCGGACGTGGGAGGTGCGCGGCGACGGGTCCGGCGGCGTCGACGGGTACGACGGCGGGTACGCGGCGTACATCCTGGCGCGCGCCGAGCGTGCGCGGCAGGCCGCCACGGCGGCCGAGAAACGCAACAACCTGCTGCGCAAGGAGCTCGCGTGGCTCAAGCGCGGCGCGCCCGCCCGCACGTCCAAGCCCAAGTTCCGGCTCGACGCCGCGGCCGCCCTGATCGACGACGAGCCGCCGCCGCGCGACACCCTCGAGCTCACGCAGATGGCCACCCGCCGCCTCGGCAAGGACGTGCTCGACCTCGAGGACGTCACCGTCACCGTCCCCGCGCGGGAGGGTCACGAGGCCGGGCCGCGCGACGCGGCGGGCCGGCGCGTGCTGCTCGACGACGTCACGTGGCGCCTCGGCCCCGGCGACCGCTACGGCGTGGTCGGCGTCAACGGCGCGGGCAAGACGACGCTGCTGTCCCTGCTGGCCGGGCGCCGCGAGCCCGACTCCGGGCGCGTGCGGCGCGGCAAGACGGTGCACGTCGCGGAGCTGACGCAGGACGTCGGCGAGCTCGACGACGTCGGCCACCTCACCGCCGTGCAGGTCGTCGACCGCGAGAAGCGCACCGTCGTCGTCGACGGCAAGGAGCTCACCGCCGGGCAGCTCACCGAGCGCCTCGGCTTCACCCGCGAGCGGGCGCACACGATCGTGCGCGACCTGTCCGGCGGCGAGCGGCGGCGTCTCCAGCTGCTGCGGCTGCTCGTCTCGGAGCCGAACGTCCTGCTGCTCGACGAGCCCACCAACGACCTGGACACCGACACCCTCGCCGCCGTCGAGGACCTGCTGGACGGCTGGCCCGGCACACTGATCGTCGTCTCGCACGACCGGTACCTGCTGGAGCGCGTGTGCGACCGGCAGTGGGCGCTGCTGGGCGACGGCGCGCTGCGGGACCTGCCGGGCGGGGTGGAGCAGTACCTCGAGCTGCGGCGGGCGGGTGCCTCGGGCACGTCCCCGGCCGCCGCGCCCGCGGACGCCCCGCCGGCCGCCGCAGGTGCCGCCGCTTCCGCATCGCGACCTGCGACGACGTCGTCGAGGGCCTCCACGGCGGAGGTGCGGGCCGCCAAGAAGGAAATCTCACGGATTGAGCGGAGGTTGGCTCGGATCGCGGACGAGGAGAACACTCTGCACGAGCAGATCGCCGCCGACCCGACGGACTACACCGCGGTGGCGGCCCTCGACGAGCGCCTCCGGGAGCTCGGCGCCGAGAAGGAGGAGCTCGAGATGGCCTGGTTGGAGTCCGCCGAGGTGGCGGGATGAGCGAGGGCACGCTGGACGACGTCGACCGGGCGCTCGTGCGCGCGCTGCGCGAGGACGGGCGCGCGACCCTGGCGGCGCTCGCGGGCGTGACAGGGCTGTCGCAGTCCGCCGTGCAGGCACGGGTGCGCAAGCTGGAGGCGCGGCGCGTGATCACCGGCTACCGCGCCGTCGTCGACCCCGACGCCGTGGGGTTGCCCATCGCGGCGTACGTGGAGATCACGCCGCTGGACCAGTCGCAGGCCGACGACGCCCCCGACCGGCTGCGCGACGTGCCTGGCATCGAGGCGTGCTGGTCCGTCGCGGGCAACGCGAACTACCTGCTGCTGGTGCGGGTGCCCTCGCCGTCGGCGCTGGAGGACCTGCTCGGCGTCATCCGCCGCGAGGCGAGCGTGTCGACGCGCTCCACCGTGGTGCTCCGGACGTACTTCGAAGGGCGCCCGCTGGCGCACTGACAAGAATTCTTTCGGCATCGCTCTGGTTCGGCAGGAAGTTCTCCTCTACCGTCGGGGTATGACCGAGACAATCTCTCAGCGCACAGCCCCCAGCGTCGGCGGCTCGATCGAGGCCACCGCCGTCCTCGAGTCGCTGCGCGAGCACCTGCTCGTCGACGGCTTCGACCTCGTGCTCGACCTCGACCGCTCGCACGGCTCGACCCTCGTCGACGCCCGCGACGGACGGGAGTGGACCGACCTGTTCACCTTCTTCGCGTCCAACCCCCTGGGCATGAACCACCCGGCCCTGTTCCGCGACCCGCTGTTCCGGGAGGAGCTCACCCGCGCCGCGATCAACAAGCCGTCCAACTCCGACGTCTACACCGTCGAGCTCGCCCGCTTCGTCGACACCTTCGCCCGCGTGCTCGGCGACCACGCCCTGCCGCACCTCTTCTTCGTCGACGGCGGCGCCCTCGCCGTCGAGAACGCGCTCAAGGTCGCGTTCGACTGGAAGTCGCGGCACAACGAGGCGCACGGCCGCTCGCCCGAGCTGGGCACGAAGGTGCTGCACCTGCAGCACGCGTTCCACGGCCGCTCCGGCTACACCATGTCCCTCACCAACACCGAGCCGGGCAAGGTCGCCCGGTTCCCCAAGTTCGACTGGCCGCGCATCAGCTCGCCCTACCCCGGTCACGACGCCGACGGCGGGCTCCGCGACGTCCAGGCGCTCGAGGCCCGGGCGCTCGCCGAGGCCCGCGCCGCGTTCGAGGCGCACCCGCACGACATCGCCTGCTTCGTCGCCGAACCGATCCAGGGGGAGGGCGGCGACCACCACCTGCGCGGCGAGTTCCTCCAGGCCATGCAGGCGCTGTGCCACGAGCACGACGCCCTGTTCGTCCTGGACGAGGTGCAGACCGGCGTCGGCATGACCGGGACGGCGTGGGCGTACCAGCAGCTCGGCGTGCAGCCCGACGTCGTCGCCTTCGGCAAGAAGGCCCAGGTGTGCGGCGTCATGGCCGGCGGGCGTGTCGACGAGATCGACGACAACGTCTTCCGCGTCTCCTCCCGCATCAACTCCACCTGGGGCGGCAACCTCGCCGACATGGTCCGCTCGCGCCGCATCCTCGAGGTGATCGAGGCCGAGGGGCTGATCGAGCGTGCCGCGCGTGTGGGCGCGGGCCTGCTGTCGAGGCTCGAGACGCTCGCCGTCGCGCACCCCGGCGTCGTCTCCGACCCCCGTGGCCGAGGGCTCATGTGCGCCGTGTCCCTCCCGTCGCGGGACGTGCGCGACGCCGTCCTCGCCGGGCTGCACGCGGAGGGCTTCCTCATCCTCGGGTGCGGGGAGCGGTCCGTGCGGTTCCGACCGGCGCTGACGGTGGACGAGTCCGTGCTGGACGATGCGGTCGCGGCGCTCGACCGGGTTGTCGGTCGAGTCGCCCCCTGACGGTCGACGGCACGTCGAGGAATCGCGCGCACGGTAGCGTTCACGGGCGCCAGGGCGCCCTCCACTTCGGGTGTGACTACCGTGCGCGCGATTCCCCGACCTGCCTCCTGTCGTCTCGCCGTGGTGGCAGGCTGAGGTCGTGGCTGACTTTCGCGTGCTGGCGGACGACGGTGAGGCCGGGCTCGTGCTGACCGTGCTGCCCGGCGTCGGGTACACGGCGGAGGGGCCGGTGCTGGCGCGACCCTCCGTGGAGCTGCGTGCAGTCGGCTGGACGGTGCGGACCGTCGTGTGGGACGGGCGGCCGGACTTCGACGTGGCGCGGCGGGTGTACGCCGACGTGCTGCGGGAAGGGGTCGCCGCCGCGCCGGACGCGGTGCACCTGGTGCTGGCGAAGTCGCTCGGCACGCTGGCGCTGCCCCTCGCCGTCGAGCTGGGGCTGGCCGGGGCGTGGCTGACGCCGCTGCTCACGACCGACCGGGCGCCGGAGGTGCGCCACGCCGCCGCCGGGCTGGGCGCGTCGGGCGTACCGGCGCTGCTGGCGGGCGGCACCGCCGACGCGCTGTGGGACTCTGCTCTCGCGGGGGCGTCCGGGGCGCGGGTGCTCGAGGTGGACGGCGGCGACCACTCCCTCGAGGTCGACGGCGACCTCGGCCGGACGGCGGCGACGCTGGACGCCGTGACCGCCGCCGTCGTCGACCTGGCCGGAGCTGTCTCCACCCGCTGACCGGCCGGACCGCAGTCTGGAGCGGGCCGGCGCGGTCAGGGTCGTCAGCGGCTCAGGGCGGTGTCCCCGCACAGGTGGACGGGCATCCCGAGGGCGTCGAAGAACGCCGCCTTCGCCTCGAGCGCCCGGTCCGCCGTCTCGGCGTCGGGGGCGTACGCGACGTTGAGGTGGTTCGCCTTGTGCCGGGCCATGAACTGGTCGCGCGACACCCCGTGCAGGACCGCGTGCATGATCGGCCACTCGGGGTTGGTGGCCTCCTTGCGGCGCCGGGTCTCCTCCTCGGGGAGGCGGACGGCGGAGCCGCGGCCGAGGTCCACCTGCAGGTGGCCGTCGGCGATGTACACGCGGGACCAGACGATCTCGCCCGGGCGGGACACCCCGTTGATGGTGGCGCCGCCGGCCGGGAAGAACACCGGGTCCTGGCGCCAGCCCTCGGCGCCCGCGTATCCGCCCTCGAGGTGCGAGGCGGGCACCGACCCCGAGATCTCGAAGACCCACACGAAGCGCCCGTCGTACTCCTCGCCCCACCGCACGTCGTGCAGCGTCGTCGCGGGGTCAAGGCCCATCGCCCGCCAGATCCGGTTCGTGACCAGGGCGTCGACGGCGACGCCCTCGTCGGCCTCGTTGAAGTGCGGGAACGCCTGGCCCTCCCACAGCACCCGGCCGCCGTCGCGCGAGCGCACCGGCGGGCGCTGCACGTTGTTGAGCAGGCCCTCCGCGAGGTCGGACGCGGGGGAGAGGTCCTTGAGGCCCTGCTGGTACTGGATGCCGACCGCGTCGAGCCCGAAGTCGTCCGCGATCCGCAGCGCCGCGACGTACATCTTGTACTGCCACTGCAGCTGCGCGCGGGTCAGCTCGGTGGCCTCGTCCGTGCCCAGCCGGAACGTCATGCCCGCGTCCTCGAGCCACGCGTGCACCTCGTCCGCCTCGGCGTCGGGGACCCGCTGCATTTCGGCCCACAGCGCCGACTGGGACAGGCGCTCCTTGTAGATGCCGATCCCGTTGAGCAGCTCGTCGTCGAAGATCGCGTTGTACATGCCCATGCAGCCCTCGTCGAAGACGCCGGCGATCGCCTTGTCGTGGAGCAGCTGCGTGCCGAGGGCCCGGCCGAGCTCCGTCTCGGCCGTCTCGGGCAGCGGGGGGAGCGGGTGCACGTGGGACGCGTCGTGCGTGATGCGGCCGGTGGCGACCCACTCGCCGATCGCGTCGTGGAACCACGGGTCCGAACCGTCCACCGTCCAGACCGTCGAGTACTCGCGGCCCATCTTGGTGAGTCCGGCGTTGAGGCCGAGCAGTCCCACCAGGCCCGGCCAGTCGCCCACGAAGTTGGCCGCCGTGAGGATCGGGCCGCGGTGGGTCCGCAGCCCCGCCAGCACGTGGTGGCTGTACTGCCAGACGGCCTCGGCGACCACCAGCGGGGCGTCGGGCGGGACGTCGCGGAAGACCTCCAGGCCCATGCGCTGGCTGCTGATGAAGCCGTGGCCGGTCTCCGGGTCGACCTCGTGGGCGCGGACGACCTTCCAGCCGTGGCCGGCGAAGGCATCGCCCAGGAGGCGTTCCAGGCCGACCTGGGTGGGCCAGCCCGCGACGTTGGCGGACTCGCGCAGGTCGCCCGACGCGACGAGGTAGACGGTCTGCGGCGGGGCGGCCGGCGGCTCGGCGATGGTCGGGACGTCGTACGTGGTCACGATGCTGCTCCTTCGGGGCGTCGGTGGCGGGCCAGGGCGTGCACGACGTCGAGGCTCGCCGGGTACAGGTCGCGGTAGAGGCGGTAGCGCTCGTCGTAGAGCGCACGGAGGGAGGGGTCCGGCTCGCGGACCGCGGCGGGCGGGTTCCAGGCGGCCACGTCGACAGGGCGCCCGTCGGGGCTCGCCAGGCCGGCGGCGAGGGCCGCCGCGCCGTAGCTGGCGCCGACCGTGCGGGTCGGGACGACCTGGGGCAGGCCCGTCACGTCGGAGACGATCTGCGTCCACAGGCCGCCCTGCGTCCCGCCCCCCACGGCGATCACCCGGTCGATCGTCGCGCCGGCGTCGCGCATCGTCTCGATGTTGTGGCGCACCCCGAAGGCGGTGGCCTCGAGCGCCGCGCGGTACAGGTCGCCGCGGGTGTGGGCGAGGGTGAGGCCGACGACGGCGCCCCGGGCGTCGGGGTCCTGGACGGGGGTCCGTTCGCCGGCGAAGTACGGGAGCATCAGCAGCCCCCGCGCGCCCGGCCCGGAGTCGGCGGCCTCCGCGAGGAGCTCGGGGTAGTCGGCGCCCGTGAGGTCGCGCAGCCACGCGGTGACGGCGCCGGAGGTCGCCATCCCGCCGGCGAGGTTGTGCGTGCCGGGGAACGCGCCGACGGTGCCCCACAGGGTCGGGCTCCGGAGCGGGGCGGGGACGGTCGCGACGAGGAACATCGTCGTGCCGTACATCAGCATCAGGTCGCCCGGGTGCCGGGCGTCGACGCTCACGGCCTCCGACCAGGCGTCGATCGTGCCGGTGATGACGGGGGTGCCGGCCGGCACGCCCGCGAGCGGCTCGCGCGTCCGCCCCGCGGCGTCCCCCGGCCAGCGCAGCGGGGGCAGCGCGAGACCGGGCGCGACGTGCTCGGCCCGCTCGGGGTGCCAGCCGAGGGCGACGGGGTCGTACAGCGGCGTGCACTGCGAGGCGGAGTGGTGGTCGAGGACGTACTCGCCGGTGAGCCGGAACGCCAGGTACGAGGCGGGCATGAAGAGGCGCCGGGCGCGTGCGTAGACGTCGGGCTCGTGCTCGCGGACCCACGCGATCTTGGGGCCGGCGGCCTGCGAGGACAGCGCGGAGCCGCAGGACTCGAGGATCGCGTCCCGGCCGAGCTCGGCGTCGAGGCGCGCGACCTGGGCGGTGGCGCGGGTGTCGACGCCGTAGAGGATCGCCGGGCGCAGCGGGATGCCCGCCTCGTCGGTCAGCAGCACGCACGGGCCCATGCCGGAGACGCCGACGGCGGCGACCTCGAGGTCGCCGGGCACGTCGGCACGGCGGTGCGCGCCGGGGGCCAGATCCGCCGTGAGCTCGTGCGCGAGGCCCCGGAGCTCGGACCACCAGGTCTCGGCGTCCATCTCGACGTGGCCCGGGGCGGGGCGGTCGACGTCGTGCGCCCGCGTGGCGGTGCGCAGGATCTCGCCCGTCGGGCCGACGAGCACGCCCTTGCTGCTCGAGGTACCGACGTCGACGCCGAGGAAGGCTCCGGTGGGCATGGCGGATACTGTGACAGAAATCGATTACAGGTGCAACGACGAGACGCGAGGAGGGGTGCGGCGGGGGTCAGAGCGAGGTGCCGTCCATGGCGATCGGCCGGGTGGGCTGCACCACCCGCCGGGCGGGTCCGGGCTCCCCCTGGATCCGCGCCACGAGCATGCGGGCGGCCGTCAGCCCCATCTCACGGGGGCGCAGCGGCAACAGCACCGTGCTGTCCATGCGGGACGTGACGAACGGGAGGTCGCCGATGATCCCGAGGCCCACCTCGGGGTGGTGGGCGGCGGACAGCACCCGGAGCACGCCGACGCCGACGAGGTTGTTCGTCGCGAGCACCGCGTCGGGCCGCTCGGGCAGGTCGAGCAGCTGCCGGCCCGCGCTCTCGCCGCCCTCGACGCGGAAGCTCGCGTGCACCAGGAGGTCGTCCGGTGCGGGGAGCCCGGCCTCGGCGAGCGCCTCGCGCCATCCCTGGGCGCGGTCCGACGCCGTCGGCGTGGCATGGGGCCCGGTGACGCAGGCGATCCGGCGGTGCCCCTGGGCGACGAGCGCCCTGGTGGCGCGCCGGCCCAGGTCGACGTTGTCGAAGACGACCTGGTCCACGTCGTCCGGCACGGCGCGGTCGACGACCACGACGGCGCGGTCGCGCTCCGCGAGCTTGGCGAGCCACGGGGAGGGGCCGGCCGGGGCGACGACCACACCCGCCATGTTCTCGTCGGCCGCGATGCGCAGGTAGTGCTCCTGCGCCTCGGTCTCCTCGTCGGTGTTGCAGAGCACGACGGACAGCCCGGCCTCGCGCGCCACGTCCTCGACGCCGCGGGCGAGCGAGGTGAAGAAGGGGTTCTCGATGTCCGGCACGACGAGCGCGATGAGCTCGGAGTGCCGCCGGCGCAGGGATCGGGCGGTGCGGTCGGGGGTGTATCCCAGGTCGGCGACGGCCTGACGCACCGCGGCGGCGAGGTCCGGGGTGACCGACGCGCCGTTGAGCACGCGTGACACCGTCGCGGTCGACACGCCCGCCCGTGCCGCGACGTCCTTGATCCTCGTCATCTCGCCCTCCCGGGGGAACGTGGGCCCACCCTATGGCAGCCCGGTCCTGTGTTGGCGTGCAGGTGGTTGACACCTGCGCCCATCGGCTCCTAGCATCCGTGAAATCGATTACAGCACGTCACACCGGTTCTCGTCGAAGGAGACAGGACATGTTCCGAAGCGACATCGCCGCGCTGCGGCCCGTCGCCACACGTTCCATCAGCCCGGAGAACTTCACCGGCGAGAAGGGGGGCGGGGGCCGGGCGGTCGAAGGGACCGGAGCGGGCCCCGCCCGGGACCTCGGGACGGGGTGGAAGGTCTCGCCCAGCGTCGAGATCGGCCCGGGCGAGACGTTCGACATGGCCCGCATCGTCGGGCCGGGGCGCATCACCCACGTGTGGCTCACCACCCACACCGACCATTGGCGCTCGCTGCTGCTGCGCGCGTACTGGGACGGCGCGGCGGAGCCCGCGGTCGAGGTCCCCGTGGGGGACTTCTTCGGCCAGGGGTGGGGCGAGTTCGCCCAGCTCAGCTCGGCGACGGTGGCCGTCAACCCGCAGGGCGGCTTCAACAGCTACTGGCCGATGCCGTTCCGCGAGGCCGCGCACCTGACGATCGAGAACCTCGGGTCCGAGACGGCCGTCGTGTACTACCAGGTCACGTACGAGGTCGGGGAGCAGGCGGCCGAGGACGGCGCCGGCTACCTGCACGCCCAGTGGCGGCGCAGCAACCCCCTGCCCGACCGCACCACCCACCCGATCCTCACCGGCATCGAGGGGCAGGGGCACTACGTCGGCACGTACCTCGCCTGGGGGGTGAACAGCTCCGGATGGTGGGGCGAGGGCGAGATCAAGTTCTACCTCGACGGCGACCTCGACGGCGACGGCGGCGGGTACCCCACGATCTGCGGCACGGGGACCGAGGACTACTTCGGCGGTGCCTGGAACTTCGACGTCCCCGGGCAGGGGTACACGGCGTTCACGACGCCGTACCTCGGCCTGCACCAGATCCTGCGGCCGGACGGCCTCTACCGGTCGCAGCAGCGGTTCGGCATGTACCGCTGGCACGTGGCCGACCCGATCCACTTCGCCGCCGACCTCACGGTCGACATCCAGGCCCTGGGCTGGCGCTCGGGGCACCGGTACCTGCCGCTGCACGACGACATCGCCTCGACCGCCTTCTTCTACCTCGACCGCCCGACCGCCCGGCGTCCGGAGACCCCGGACGTCGACGCCCTCGAGGTGCTCTGACCAGGAGGTCGTCATGAACGGTCGACACCTGAACCGGCGGCAGGTCAGCCGCCGGGACGTGCTGCGACTCGGCGTGGCCGGCGCGGGAACGCTCGCCGCGGCCTGGGCGACGGCGGGCTGCACGCGCGCCGTCGGCGCCCCGGCCGACGCGATGCAGTTCTGGCAGATGTACGCCCCCGCGCCGCAGCAGGACCCGAACATCGTGGCGCAGAGCCAGTGGTTCCTCGACGGGACCCGGCGCTGGGCCGCCGCCGGCGAGCGGCCGGTGGACATGGTCTACATCCCCGCCTACACCGACCCCACGAACACGCGGCTCGCCACGGCGTTCGCCTCCGGGGACGGGCCGGACATCTTCCTCATCTCGCCGGGGGACTTCCTGCGCTACTACAACGGCGGGGTCCTCACCGACCTCACCCCCTACATGTCGCAGGAGGCGATCGACGACTTCTACCCGGACGCCCTCGCGACCCGGACCGTCGACGGCAGGATCTACGGGCTGCCGATGGAGCAGGAACCGCTGGCGATCTTCTACGACATCCCCGCGTTCGAGGAGGCGGGCCTCGCCGAGGGCGACCTCCCGACGACGTGGGAGGAGATGCTCGAGCTCGGCCGGCGCCTCACCGGCGGCCCGCGGACGGGTCTCGTGCTCGACACGACGCCCAGCTACTACCAGAACTTCACCTTCTATCCGTGGGTCTGGCAGGGCGGCGGCGACGTCGTCGACCCGCGCACGCAGCGACCGGCGTTCGACTCGGACGCGGCGGTCCAGGCGTTGGCCATGTACGGGGACGCGGTGGGCAGCGGCGCCGCCGCGCGGACCCTCCCCGCGGGCGGCGACCTGGTCGGCGCGTTCACCAACGGGTACGCGGCCATGTGGCAGACCGGCGTCTGGCAGGTCGAGGCCATGCGCCAGAACGCGCCCGACCACCCCTACGGTGTCTTCCGGCTCCCGGCGCCCCCGGGCGGGGAGCCGGTGACGGCGCTCGGCGGCTGGGCCTGGGTGGTGAACAGCCGCGGCCGCGACCCGGAGTCCGCCGCCCGGTTCGCCGTGGAGGTCATGGGGTCGACCTCGAAGGAGTCGGTCGACGCCGCGGCGCGGTGGAACGGCGTCGCGAAGGGCAACATGCCCGCGCGACGCTCGGTGACCGAGGCCATCGGCAACTCCGGAGCCTTCGAGAACCCGGTGATGCAGCGGTTCCGGGACGAGATCCTGCCCACCGGCCGGGGCGAGCCCCGCTACCCGCCGGTCATCTACAAGGCCGTCTCCAACGCCATCCAGAACGTGATGCTCGCGGGCGCCGACGCGCGGGTCGAGGCCGAGGCGGCGCAGTCGGCGATCGAGAGCTACATGGAGACCTACGAGGGAGGGCCGCTGGTATGAGCGCCGTCACCGTCTCACGCACCGCCGGACGGGCGCGGGCGGGCACCGCCGGCGGCAACGCCAGCGTCGGCAAGGCCGCCCAGGAGCGGCGGCAGCGCCGCGCCGCGTTCTGGTTCCTGCTGCCCGACTCGCTGGGTCTGCTCGTCTTCGTCGCCGTCCCGATGGTCCTCGCGGTGGTGCTCGGCTTCTTCCGCATCGACGGGTTCGGGTCGTTCCAGTTCATCGGGGTCGGCAACTACGTCCGCATGGCGGGCGACCCGCAGTTCTGGAGCAGCGTGCGGATCACCCTCCTCTACCTGGTCGGCGTGGTCCCGGCGATCTTCGTCGTCGGCCTGGGCCTGGCGCTGTTGGTGCAGCAGAAGATCCCCTTCGTCGGCGCCATCCGCAGCATGCTCTTCGTGCCGTACGTCATCAGCCTCGTCGTCGTGGCGATGGTCTGGGAGTTCATGCTGGGCGACCGGACCGGCGTGCTCAGCCGGGTGGCCGCGTCCCTCGGGTTCGAGAACGTCTCGTTCCTGGGGGAGCCCAGCCTGGCGCTCGGCACCGTCGTGGTCGTCACCGTGTGGTTCCAGATGGGCTACTACATGGTGATCTTCCTGGCCGGCCTGCAGGACATCCCAGGCGAGTACTACGAGGCCGCGCGCATCGACGGGGCGGGGGCCTGGCAACGGTTCCGCGCCATCACGCTGCCGCTGCTGCGGCCCACCAGCTTCTTCGTGATCATCACCGCCACCGTCAGCGTCATCACCGGCGGCCTGGACCTCGTGTTCGTCCTCACCGGCGGCGGACCGGCCGGTTCGACGACGCTGCTCATCTTCTACATCTACGAGCAGGCCTTCCTGTTCGGCGAGCTGGGCTACGCCGCCGCGATCGGGTCCGTCCTGGTCCTCGTGATGCTCGCGTGGTCGGCCCTCATGTTCGCGGTGACCCGAGGAGGTCGTTTCGACAATGACTGACACCTTGACGGGCACCCCGCCCCGCGACGACGCCGCGGCCGCCGCGCCGCCGCGCCCCGTACGCACCCGCCGCACCGACAGGCGGTGGACGCGGTCGAAGGTGGCGCTCCTGGTGCTGGGGATCGTGCTGGGGCTGCTGACGATCTTCCCGCTGGTGTGGATGGTCTCCGGGTCGTTCAAGACGGCGGCCGAGGTGAACAGCGCCACCCTGCTGCCGAGCGCCCCCACGCTCGACAACTACCGGTACGTCTTCACCGAGGTGCCGTTCCTGCGGTACATGCTGAACAGCTTCTTCATCTCGGCGACGATCACCGTTCTGGCGCTGTGGTTCCACTCGATGGCGGCGTACGCGCTGGCGCGGCTGAAGTTCAGGGGCCGCGACACGATCTTCCTGCTGATCTTCTCGACGCTGCTCGTGAGCCTGCCGGTGATCCTCATCCCGACGTTCGTCGTCGTGCGCGCACTGGGGCTCGTGGACAGCTATGCGGGGCTCATCGTCCCGGCGATCTTCAACGCGTTCGGGATCTTCCTGCTGCGGCAGTTCTACGTGTCGCTGCCGGCCGAGCTGGAGGAGGCGGCCCTGGTCGACGGGGCGAGCTACTGGCGCATCTATCGGAGCGTGATCCTGCCGCTGTCGAAGCCGATCCTCTCGGCCCTCGCGGTGTTCTTCTTCCTGGCGAACTGGAACGCGTTCGTCTGGCCGCTGACCATCACGTCGGACCCTGACCTCCGCGTCGTGCAGCTGGGCATCGCGACGTTCCAGCAGCAGTACGTGGGGGACTGGAACTACGTGCTCGCCGCGGCCACCGTCGCGGCCCTGCCCACGCTGCTGATCTTCTTCTTCTTCCAGCGGCAGATCGTGGAATCCATCAAGAACGCCGGCTTCAAGTGACCCCATCGCCCTGCTCAGAGCTCGAATGGCCCGAACGAGACCAGCTCGGATTGGCGGACGCTCCATGAGGAACATCGACAACGGTGCCGGGGCGAGCCTCGCGCTCCCGCTCGGCGGCATCGGGACCGGAAACGTGGCCGTCTGCGCGGACGGTGCCCTGCGACAGTGGCAGCTCCACCACATCGGCAACCACGGCGGCGACCTGCCGCACACGTTCTTCGCGCTCCGGGTGCAGCGCGGCGAACCGCCCCTGAGCGAGACGCGCGTCCTCCAGGCGCCGCCGGCGGAGCCCGCCGCGCCGGCACCCCTGGTCACCGACCACGAGGTGCCCGCCTGGCAGCGCGACCTCGTCGCCCGCTTCGGCGGGGTCCGCGGCACCACCTTCCGCGGTGCCTACCCGTTCGCCGAGCTCGACTACGACCTCGACGGACCGGTGCGCGTCGGCATGCAGGCGTTCACGCCGATGGTGCCGCTCGACGTCGACCGCAGCTCGATACCGGCGGCGATGTTCACCTTCACCCTGACGAACACCTCCGACCTCCCGGTGGGCGCGTGGCTCGGCGCCGCGATGCAGAACCCGGTCGGGCGCGACGGCGCGTCGCCGGCGGACGGCGTGCGCGCCGCCGGGTACGGCGGCAACACGAACCGGGTGCGCCGGTCGCGCGGCTGGACCTCGCTGGTCATGGAGAACGCCGGGCTCGACCCGCTGGCGGCGGGGGCCGGGCAGGCCGTCCTCACGTGCGACACCCCCTACACGGCGGCGATGCCGCAGTGGACCGACCCCGCGGAGTTCATCGGCTTCCTCGACGCGCGGTCCCCGTTCGCCGAGCGCACCCGTCTCGACGCCGCGGGGCACCTGGCCGACCACCAGCCCGGGGCCCCCGCCGGGGCCGTCGGGCCGAGCCCGGCCGGCAGCACGTGGAACGGCGGCCTCGCCGCGCCGATGCACCTCGAGCCCGGGCAGACGGTCGTCGTGCGGTACGCCATCACCTGGCACTTCCCGAACCGGTACGTGAACTTCAACCAGTTCGGGGAGGCGAACCCGCAGTGGGGGCCGACGCGGTTCTGGCTCGGCAACCACTACACGACGGTCTACGACGACGCCCTCGACGTGGCCAGGCGGGTCCAGGAGGAATGGCCGGACCTCGAGCGCGACTCGCGCGCCTGGACCGAGCTCCTGGCCGGGTCCGGGTGGGACGACGAGGTGGTCGAGCACCTCGCCGCCCAGGCCGCCGCCCTGCGCAGCCCGACCTGCTTCCGCACGGCCGACGGGGCGTTCTTCGGGTTCGAGGGGGTCAACGGCGCCTCGACCCGTGGCCACGCCGGCGACACCGGCGGCTCGTGCCCGCTGAACTGCACCCACGTGTGGAACTACGAGCACGCCCTCGCCGCCCTCTTCCCCGAGCTGGAGCGCTCGATGCGCGACACCGAGCTCGACGTCCTGCAGGCGCCCGACGGCTCCGTCCCGCACCGGGTGATCTCGCCGACCTACCTCCCGCAGCTGTGGGGGAGGCCCATCGGCGGCCCCGAGGAGCCGGCGCTCGACGGCATGCTCGGCGTCGTCCTCAAGTGCTACCGGGAGCTGCGCAGCGGGGCGGTCGACCTGGACTGGCTCGAGTCCCGGTGGCCGCGGCTCCTCCTGCTCCTGGACCACGTGCGCGGCAGGTGGGACCCGGAGGCGACCGGCGTGCTGCGGGGCATCCAGCCGAGCACCCACGACATCGACCTGCGCGGCGTCAACAGCTTCATGGGCACGTTGTGGCTCGCCGCGCTGCGGGCGTTCGAGGAGATGGCGAGGCTGCGGGACGAGGCGGCGCTCGCGGACGAGCTGCGCGCGCTGTTCGAGCGCGGCAGCGCCGCCTACGACGAGCTGCTCTTCAACGGTGAGTACTACGTGCAGGTCCTCGACCCGGACGACCCGGACGAGTACCAGTGGGGTCAGGGGTGTCTCTCCGACCAGCTCATCGGCCAGTGGTGGGCGCACGAGCTCGACCTCGGGTACGTGCTGCCCGCCGCTCACGTGCGGTCGGCCCTGCGGGCGGTCCTGCGCCACAACCTGCGCTCCGGGTTCGAGGGGTTCGACCACCCGTACCGCGTGTTCGCCGACCGGGACGACACCGGGCTCCTGGTCTGCTCGTGGCCCACGGGGGGCCGGCCGGACGTCCCGACCCGCTACGCCGACGAGGTGTGGACCGGTACCGAGCAGCAGGTGGCCGCGCACTGCCTCCGCGAGGGGCTCGACGACGAGGGCTGGGCGATCCTGCGCGGGCTGTGGGCGCGGTACGACGGCTCCCGACGCAACCCGTACAACCACGTCGAGTGCGGTGACCACTACGTCCGCGGCATGTCCGGGTGGACCGTGCTCCACGCCCTCACGGGGCGGTCGTGGGACTCCGTGTCCGGCAGCCTCGCGCTCCGGACCCCACGCCCGGGGGAGCGGCTCCCCGTGCTCACCGGCAGCGGCTGGGGGTACGCCCACCGCACCGACGGAGGCGCCGTCGAGGTCGTCCCCGTCCACGGCGATCCGGGCGTCCGGTCCGTCGAGACCGCCACCACGACGCCCGAACGGGCAGCCGTGGCCCGCTGACAGGCGAGCAGTTCCCACTCTGTGCGATGACGGATGGAGCAAGCGATGAACGCACGACACGCGGGGGAGGGCCGGCCGGCACCCGGCCTGACCCGCCGACGGATGCTCGGGGTCCTGGGCAGCGCAGCGCTGCTCCCGTTCGCGGGCGGGCTCGCCGGGTGCAGCACGCGGTCCCGGCCGGACGCGCCGGGGGACCTCGACTTCGTCTACCTCGGGGACATCAACCAACGAGCACAGTTCGAGGCGCTGTTCGCCGAGTTCAACGAGCAGCACCCCGAGATCGCGCTCGCGGCATCCGGGAAGTCCGGCAGCTGGGCCCAGTTCGTCTACGCCGTCGCCACGCAGATCGCCGGCGGCCAGCCCCCGGACATCGTGCAGATCGCGACGGAGGGGCAACGGCTCTTCGCGTCCAAGGGGGTGCTCGCCCCGCTCGACGACCTCATCGCCGCCGACCGGGCGGAGGTCGACGAGTACTACGACGACATCCACGACAAGCTGCGGACCTGGACCCAGCGGTACGGCTCGCCCGACGAGCACACGTACTACGTCCCGGGCGGCTACAACCCCATCGTGCAGTTCTGCCACACCGAGCTGCTCGACCGGGCCGGCGTCGAGGTGCCCGACGACGGCTGGCACTGGGACGACCTCATGGCGGCCGGCCGGAAGGTCAAGGCGCAGGGCGCCTTCCTCATGACGGTCCAGAACGGCTACTGGCACGACGTCCTGCCCTGGCTGACCAACAACGGGACGTCGAGCCTCGACGCGGACTGGCGCGAGGCGACGATCAACAGCCCGGAAGCCGTCGAGGCGGCCGAGATGGCGCGCGCCCTCGTCAAGGCCGGGTACGCGCCCGACCCCGGGGGCAGCTACGACCCGCCGACCCTCATGCAGCAGGGCAGGCTCGCGTCGTTCCACGACGGGGCCTTCGGCATCGTCAATGCCGACCGGATCGGGCTGACCGACAAGATCCAGGTGGTCAACTTCCCGAACAACGGGGTGCACGGCACGCCCGTGGGCTGGGACGCGTGGGACATCACGGCCGAGTCCCAGCGCGGCGAGGACGCCTGGACCTTCATCAAGTACCTGATGTCGCGCGACGCCGGTGAGTTCTACGCGCAGACCGGCGGCACGATCGTGCCCGCCCGCCGTTCCGTCGCCCGCAGCGACGCCTTCCTCGGCGGTGCGCCGCGGGGGAGCGAGCGGCTCGTCGACGCGCTCGAGCTCGAGTACGCGACCCCGGTGCCCTCGCCCGAACGAGGGCCCGAGATCCAGGACGCCGTCGAGGAAGGGTGGCTGCAGGTGGTCTCCGGGTACTCCGACGCGCGCAGCCAGCTCAACCGGACCTACGACAAGATCGGGCCGTTGCTGTGACTCTCACCCAGAACCCTCCCGCGCGGGTCGCCCCCGGGGCGCCGGGTCGCCCGCGTGCCGGTGGCCTGGGCCGGAACTGGCTCGGCTACCTGTTCATCAGCCCGGCGCTGGTGCTCTTCCTCATCTTCATCGGCGGCCCCTTCCTCGTCGCGATCGGGCTGAGCCTCTTCCGGTGGGACATGCTCACCCCGCCGGAGTTCGTCGGGGCGGACAACTTCCGGCTCCTGTTCGAGGACCCGACCCTGCTCCAGGCGTTCGGGAACACGTTCGTCTTCGCGTTCGCCTCCGTCGTGACGCACGTCGTGGGTGCCCTGCTGCTGGCGCTCGCGGTGAACCGGGTCGCCCGCCGGGCCGTCTCCTACTTCGTCCGGACCGCGGTGTTCTTCCCGTTCATCATCTCGTGGGCCGCCGTCGCGCTGCTGTGGCAGTACATGCTCGACCCGGCGTTCGGACTGGTCAACCACTACATCGAGCGGCTCGGCCTCACGCCGCCGGACTGGTTCCTCGACCCGGCCTGGGCGCTGCCGGCCATCATCGGCATCGACTTCTGGCACACGCTCGGGTTCACCTTCATCATCATGCTCGCCGGTCTGCAGACCGTGCCGCAGCAGCTCGTCGAGGCGGCCCGGACCGACGGCGCGAACCGGCGCCAGGTGTTCTGGAACGTCACCGTCCCGATGATGTCGCCGACGCTCTTCTTCGCCACCGTCGTCACGTTCATCGGGGCGTTCCAGATCTTCGACCCGATCCAGATCATCACCGGCGGCGGGCCCGACGACGCCACCACCACGCTCGTCATGTACCTGTACGAGCAGGGCTTCCAGGCGTTCCAGATCGGGTACGCCTCGACCGTCGCCATCGTCGTGTTCGTCGTGATCATGCTCGTGACGCTGCTGCAGTTCTGGGCGTCCAGGAAGTGGGTGTACCAGCAATGACGACCGTCGCCCCGCCCCGTCCCACCCCGTCGGGCCCCGTGCTCCGCCGGCGCCGGCCCAGCACCGGCTCCGTCGTCCTCGACGTCGTCCTCGTCGTGGTCGGGCTCGTGATGGTGGCCCCGCTCGTGTGGCTGGTCTCGACCAGCCTCACCGACCCGGCCAAGGCCTTCCAGGTCCCGCCGAACTGGCTGCCCGTCGACCCGACCCTGCAGAACTTCGCGACCGTCGGCGACCTCCTGCCGTTCGGCCGGATGGCGGTCAACAGCGTGGTGGTCGCGGTGGTCGCGACGCTCGGGTCGCTCGTGGTCAGCGCGCTGGCCGCCTACGGGTTCTCGCGGTTCAGCTTCCGGGGGCGCGACGGCATCTTCTTCGTGATGCTGACCGCGCTCATGGTCCCGGCGCAGCTGCTCGTCATCCCGGTGTTCATGCTCATGCGGGCGCTCGGCCTGGTGGACACGCTCGCGTCCCTCTGGCTGCCCGCGCTCATCCAGGTGTTCTCGATCTTCTTCCTGCGCCAGTACTTCAACAGCATCCCGCGGGAGCTCGACGACGCGGCCAAGCTGGACGGCGCCGGTCACGGATGGATCCTGTTCCGGATGGTCGTCCCGCTCTCGGGTCCGGCGATCTCCGCCGTGGCGATCCTCGTCTTCGAGGCCTCGTGGAACTCCTACTTCGCGCCGCTGATCTTCATCAGCACGCCGGAGAACATGACCCTGCCGCTGGGCCTGGTCGCGCTGCAGTCCGCCCAGGGCGGCGTGTCCCCGACCAGCGTGTTCGCCGCGATCACCGCCGTGGTGGTGCCGGTGCTCGTCGTGTTCCTGGTCTTCCAGCGGCACTTCGTGGCCAGCATCGCCACCGCCGGGATCCGGGGGTGACGGTGCCGCGGGCCGCGCCGGGTCCGGACGCGGCGGAGGGCGACCCGTTCCTGCGCGCCATGATCCGGGGCGCCTGGGCCCACCTGCCCGTCCTGCTCGTGGGCAGCGTGGCGGTCACGGTGGCAGCGGCCGCCGCGGTCGTGGCCTGGCACGCCTCGCCCGTGCTCGGCGGTGCGGTCGCCGTCGTCGGCGTGGCGCCGGCCCTGGCCGCGCTCGTGGCGTGCTGCTGCCGCGTCGTGACGGGCGAGGACGTGGGGGTGCGCGACTACGGGGCGGCGCTGCGGCGCCTGGCCGCGGGGGCGATCGGCGCCGCTCTCGTCCCCGCGGCGCTGGGTGCGCTCACCGCCGTCGCGCTGGTCGCGCGCGCGGCGGGCGGCGGCGCGTGGACGTTGCTCCCCGCCGGCGTCGGCACGACGGCCACCGTCCTTGCCTCGGTGGCGTGGATCGTGCTGCTGCCGCTGCGGGCGAGCTGCCCGGAGCCCTCGGGCGCCCGCGCCTGGCTGCTCGCGCTCCACCTCGTCGCCCGCCGCCCCCTGCCCTTCGTCGCCGCCGGCGTCGTCGGCGGCCTCGGGGTCGCGGTGTCGACGGGCGTGTCGAACGGCCTGTTCCTCCTCGTCCCGGCCCCGTTCGCGCTCGTGCTCGCGGCGGCCTTCCACACGTCCCCCGTGCGCGAGGTGCTCGCCGCGCGGGAACCATCCACCCAGGACGACCCGCGTTCGTCCGCGTAAGGAGCCTCGATGTCCCGCATCACGTCCGTCCAGGCACGTGACATCCGTTTTCCCACCTCGCTCGAGCTCGACGGCTCGGACGCGGTGAACGTCGACCCGGACTACTCGGCGGCGTACGTGACGCTCACGACGTCCGACGGCGAGCAGGGCCATGCCTTCGTCTTCACGTGCGGGCGGGGCAACGACGTCGTCGTCGCGGCGATCCAGAGCTACGGCCGCCTCCTCGACGGCCGCGACGTGGACGGCCTCGTCGGCGACCTGGGCGCCGCCTCGCAGCTCCTCGTGCACGACTCCCAGCTGCGCTGGCTGGGCCCGGAGAAGGGCGTGTCCCAGATGGTGTGCGGCGCCCTCGTCAACGCCTTGTGGGACCTGCGGGCCCGCCGCGAGGGCAAGCCGCTGTGGCGCCTGCTCAGCGAGATGACGCCCGAGGAGCTCGTGAGCGTCGTCGACTTCACCCACATCCGCACCGCCCTCGCCCCCGACGAGGCGCTCGAGATCCTGCGCGCCGGCGCCAGGGGCCGGTCCGAGCGCGTCGCCGAGCTGACGGCGCACGGCTACCCCGCGTACACGACGACCCCCGGCTGGCTCGGGTACAGCGACGAGAAGCTCGTCCGGCTCTCCCGGCAGGCGGTGGCCGACGGCTTCGACCTGATCAAGCTCAAGGTCGGCGGCAGCCTGGACGACGACCGCCGACGCCTGCGGCTGGCCCGCGAGGCGGTGGGGCCCGACGTGCGCATCGCCATCGACGCGAACCAGCGGTGGGAGGTGGACGAGGCGATCGAGTGGGTCAACGCGCTGGCCGAGTTCCAACCGTGGTGGATCGAGGAGCCCACGAGCACCGACGACATCCTCGGCCACGCGGCGATCCGCCGTGCCGTCGCACCGGTCAAGGTCGCGACGGGCGAGGCGGTCGCGAACCGGATCGTCTTCAAGCAGCTCCTGCAGGCCGAGGGCATCGACGTCATGCAGATCGACTCGACGCGGGTCGCGGGCGTCAACGAGAACGTGGCGAACCTGCTGCTGGCCGCGCGGTTCGACACGCCGGTGTGCCCGCACGCCGGCGGCGTCGGGCTCTGCGAGCTCGTGCAGCACTTCTCGTTCTTCGACTACGCCGCCGTGAGCGGGACGATGGCGGACCGCGCGATCGAGTACGTCGACCACCTGCACGAGCACTTCGTCGAGCCGGTCCGCGTCCGCGGGGGCCGGTACGAGGCGCCGGTCCTGCCGGGCATCGGGGCGCAGATGCACCCCGGGTCGCTGGATGCGTGGGAGTTCCCCGCGGGCGAGGGTTGGCGCCGCGTCGGCGACCGTGCCGCCGTGCACGGGACGGCGGCGCGGTCGTGAGCGCGCCCGCGGCGCGCGCGACCTCGGTGCGGGAGCTGCTCCCGGCCGACGCGGAGCGGGCGACGCTGCTCGGACGCGTCTGGGACCCGGCGACAGGCGGCCCACGCCCCGTCGTGGTGCGCGGCGAGGAGGTCGTCGACCTCTTCGAGGTCGCACCGACCGTCTCCGGGCTGCTCGAGCTGGACGACGTCGTCGAGCAGGTCCGGGCGGCGACGCCGGCCCGCCGATGGCGGCTCGACGAGCTGCGCGACGCGTCCGAGGACGGCGACCCCGCCGCGCCCCGGCTGCTCGCTCCCGTCGACCTGCAGGTGATCAAGGCGTGCGGCGTCACCTTCGTCGACAGCATGCTCGAACGGGTCATCGAGGAGCGGTGCGCCGGCGACCCGGAGCGGGCCGCCGAGGTCCGCGCGGCCGTGGGCTCGGCTATCGGCGAGGTCGTCGGGTCCGTCGTGCCGGGGTCGGCGGAGGCGGCCCGGGTCAAGGAGGTCCTGAAGTCCCGCGGGCTGTGGTCGCCGTACCTGGAGGTCGGCCTCGGGCCGGACCCCGAGGTCTTCACCAAGGGACCGGTGCTCTCCGCCGTCGGTCCGGGCGCGTCCGTGGGCGTCCCGCGGTTCTCCCGCTGGAGCAACCCCGAGCCCGAGCTCGTCCTCGTCGTGGACTCCCGCGGCCGGCCGCGCGGCGCGACCCTCGGCAACGACGTGAACCTTCGCGACGTCGAGGGACGCAGCGCGCTGCTGCTCGGCATGGCGAAGGACAACACGGCGTCGACCGCGCTCGGCCCGTTCGTGCGGCTCTTCGACGAGCACCTCACCGTCGACGCCCTCCGGTCGGAGCGGATCGCGCTGCGCGTCGACGGCGCCGGCGACGGCTTCGTGCTCGCTGACGAGAACGACGTCGGCCGCCTGAGCCGCACGTTCGAGGAGCTGGTCGGCGCGGCCTGGGGCGAGCACCACCAGTACCCGGACGGGTTCGTGCTGTTCACCGGGACGCTCTTCGCCCCGACGCGGGACCGCGAGGTGCCGGGCGGCGGCTTCACCCACCGCGCGGGCGACACGGTGGCCATCAGCAGCCCGCACCTCGGCACGCTGGCCAACGTGGTGCGGCCCACGGAGGAGGTCCCCCGGTGGGAGCTCGGCCTCCGGTCCCTGGTCGAGTACCTGTGCGCCCAGGCGGGTGACGGCGACACGCGGTCGATCGTTACTGATCCTTAACAGTGATTTTCACCACGGGAGGCCATGATGGCGATATGTTCCACGGCAACGTCGTCGTGCCCGCTCAGTCGGGGCGGCGACCGTGCACGACGACGTGAACACGGCAGGGCAACGGCGCGTTGAGCGACCAGGACGTGGGGAGAAGCCGGTGACGATGGGGCGAAAGGCTGCAGTGGCAGCCACGGCGACAGCGGTGGCGCTGGTGCTGGCGAGCTGTTCGGGCGGCGGCGGGGACGACGACGGCACTGACGGCGGCGGGGGAGGCGGCGGCAGCGACCCGGACGCCACGCTGCACCTGGCCCTCTCCCAGGACGTCGAGACGCTGCTGCCGATGGACTCGAACGTCGGGGACAACATCTCCGTGCTCGACGTCGTCTACGACGGGCTGGTCCGGTACGACCCGAAGACGACCGAGCCGTACAACTACGTGGCCGAGAGCGTCGAGACCGAGGACAACACGGTCTGGACGATCAAGATCAAGCCGGACCTGACGTTCCAGAACGGCGAGCCGGTGGACGCCGACGCGTTCGCCCGGGCCTGGAACTACGCCGCGTACGGCCCGAACGCCATGGCGAACAACTACTTCTTCGAGCGCATCGCCGGCTACGACGAGATGCAGGGCGAGACCGACGACGACGGCAACGTCATCAAGGAGCCCGAGGCCGAGACGCTGTCGGGCCTGAAGGTCGTCGACCCGCAGACGCTCGAGGTCACCCTCACCGGGCCGTTCGCGGGCTTCGCCACGATGCTCGGCTACACCGGCTTCTTCCCGATCGCGCAGGCGTGCCTCGACGACATCGAGGCGTGCGCCGTGCAGCCGATCGGCAACGGCCCGTTCCAGGTCGAGAAGTGGGACCAGGGCGTGAACCTCACCGCCCAGCGGTGGGAGGACTACACGCTCGAGGAGACGCCGGAGTACGGCGCCATCGAGTGGACCGAGTACACGGGCGAGGACAACTGGCCGGACTTCCAGGCCGGCAACCTCGACTTCGCGGTGCCGCCGCCGGCCGAGCAGCAGGCCGCGGCCAACGACCCCGACCTGCAGGAGAGGTACGTCGAGGGCCCGGGCGCCGCGCTGACCTACCTCGCCTTCCCGCTGTACAAGGACGGCCCGTGGACGGACGTCGAGTTCCGCAAGGCGATCTCGCTCGCCGTCGACCGGCAGGGCATCATCGACGCCCTGCTGCCCGGCCAGCGGGTTCCCGCGGACAGCTGGGTGGTGCCCGACGTCGTGCCAGGCGGCACCGGCGGCACCTGCGAGTGGTGCACCTTCGACCCGGAGGCGGCCAAGGCGGCGCTGGAGAAGGCCGGCGGCTGGCCCGAGGGCGAGAAGCTGACCATCCATCTCGGCCAGGACGCCACCGAGCAGGAGCTGTTCAAGGCGGTCGGCGACTCCATCCAGGAGACGCTCGGCATCCCGTACGAGCTCGACGCGACGCCGGACTACTTCGCCCGGCGCGCGGCCCGCGACTTCTCCGGCCCGTTCCGCGCGAACTGGTTCCCGGACTACCCGCTCAACGAGAACTACCTCGCCCCGGTGTACGCCAGCGGCGACGAGAAGAACGGCAACGTGGAGTTCGGCTACTACAGCGCGGACTTCGAGGCGGCCGTCAAGGCCGGCGACGAGGCCGCGACCCTCGACGAGGCGGTCACGCAGTACCAGGAGGCGGAGAAGATCCTGGCGACCGACTTCCCGACCATCCCGCTGTTCGTGGCCCAGAACACCGACTACTACAGCGAGAACGTGTCGAACGTCGTGCTCGACCCGTTCAGCGGTGAGCCGAAGCTGCGCCTCCTCGAGGTCACGAACGGCTAGTTAGTTCGCTGGTTGAGCTTGTCGAGACCGCTGTCGCACGGGTCGCGACAAGCTCAACCAGCGTCCCTCCCCGCACCACCAGAAAGTTCCGTGAATGGGCCGCTACATCCTGCGCCGCTCCCTCCTGGGGGTGGCCACCCTGCTGCTCGTGATGTTCGTGCTGCACCTGCTCACGACGTTCGCGATCCAGCTCAACGGCAACCCCGCCCTGGCGTTCTTCGGCGACAAGGTGCCCACGGAGTCGCAGCTCGCCGCCGTGGAGACACGCTTCGGCCTGGACGACCCCTGCTACGACCAGACCGGCAACCCGTGCCTGGGCCCGTTCGTGGAGCGCCTCGGGCAGTACGCGCAGGGCGACTTCGGCACCAACCTGCGGGGGCGCGAGGTCACGGACATCGTCGCGACCGCCGCCCCGAACACCCTGAAGCTGTTCCTCGTCGTGACGATCGTGTGGTTCGTGCTCGGCATGGGCCTCGGCACCGCCGCCGCCCGCCGACGCGACCGGTCCGCCGACCACGGCATCCGGCTGACGTCGGTGCTCATCGACGCGTTCCCGATCTTCGTGCTGCTGCTCGTGTACCGGTACGTGTTCGCCGTGCCGCTGAACGGCTGGGCCGAGGACACGTTCGGGGCGGGAAGCCTGCCCGCCCTGTGGTTCAGACCGTCGTTCGACGACGACCACCCGTGGGCGACGCTCCTCGTGCCCGGCATCCTGCTGGGCCTCGCCGGGTCCGCGGCGTTCATCCGCCTCGTCCGCGCGAGCCAGCTGGAGTCGTACGCGGGCGACCACGTGCGCACCGCGCGATCGCGGGGGCTCAACGAGCGGCACGTCGTGACGCACCACGTGATCCGCAACTCCGCGGTGCCCGTGGTGACCGCCGTCGGACTGACCTTCACCGAGGCGCTCGCGGGCGCCGTCGTCACCGAGGGGATGATGAACATCTACGGGATGGGCGGGGTGCTCTGGGAGGCGGTCCGCGCCGCGGACGTCGCGCTCATCCTCGGCATCGTGACGATCCTCGCCGCCGTGACGGTGGTCGTGATGCTGGTCGTCGACATCGCCTACGCCGCCCTCGACCCGAGGATCCGCTATGCCTGAACGCGCCGCTCCCGGACCCACGGCGGCCACCGCCACCCCGGACGCGCCGGCGGTCGACGCGTCGACGTCGCTCGGCGGCGACGCCTGGCGCCGGCTGCGCCGCCGGCCCGACGTGATCGCGGCGGCCGTCGTCGTGGTCTTCTTCGCCGTGATGGCGGCCTTCCCGCGGCTGTTCACCAGCACGAACCCGCAGAGCTGCGTCATCGGGGACTCGAAGATCCGGCCGCAGGGCCTGGGGGGCGAGCACCCGCTCGGCACGGACGTGCACGGGTGCGACCTGCTCGCCCAGCTCGTGCACGGCGCCCGCCCGTCGCTGACGCTGGCGTTCGTGGTGGTGGGCGCGTCCCTGCTCATCGGGGTCACGCTGGGCCTGCTGGCCGGGTACTACCTCGGGTGGGTGGACTCGGTGGTGTCCCGCACCATCGAGGTCTTCCTCGTCATCCCGCTGCTGCTCGCCGCGCTGCTGCTCCTCACGCTGTTCCGCAAGGTGAGCGTGGGCGGCGGCACGTTCGACGTCATCCTGCTGCCGGCGGTGGTGCTCACCATGTTCGGCTGGATGGCGTACGCGCGGTACGTCCGCGCGGCCACGCTCGAGGCCAAGAACCTCGACTACGTGACGGCGGCCCGCGCGCTCGGCGCGTCCGACCTGCGCGTCATGGTGCGGCACGTGCTGCCCAACGCGATCGGCCCGGTCACGGCGCTCGTGCCGACGGCGATCGCCGGCGTGATCAGCACGGAGGCGGTGCTGGCGTTCCTCGGCATCGGCGTCCGGCCGCCCGCGATCAGCTGGGGCATCATGATCACGAACGGTGCGGACTGGGTGACCGGCGGGTACGCGTACCTGCTCCTGTACCCGCTCGGGTGCCTGGTCCTCACGGTCCTGGCGCTCGTCGCCCTCGGCGACGCCCTGCGCGACGCCCTCGACCCGAGGCTCCGGTGATCCCCGTGACCGAGACCCTGATCCCCCCGGCCGACGCCGAACGCTCCGCCGGCGACGTCCTGCTCGAGGTGGAGGACCTGGCGGTCGAGTTCCGGTCCGACGACGGCGCGGTGCGCGCCGTCGACGGCCTGAGCTACCGCGTGGAGGCGGGCCGCACCCTGGCCCTGGTCGGCGAGTCCGGCTGCGGCAAGTCGGTGAGCTCGCTGGCCGTGATGGGGCTGCTGCCCCCGACGGCGCGCGTCGTGCGAGGCGCCGCGCGCTACCGCGGCACCGAACTGCTCGCACTGTCGCCGACCCGGCACCGCGCGCACTGCGGCACCCACGTCGCGATGGTCTTCCAGGACGCGCTCGCCGCGCTCAACCCGGTGCACACCGTGGGCTACCAGCTCACCGAGTCCCTGCGGTCGCGCACCGGGACGTCGCGGCGCGAGGCGCGACGACGCGCCGTCGAGCTGCTCGACCTGGTGAAGGTGCCGAACGCGGCGCAGCGGGTGGACGAGTACCCGCACCAGTTCTCCGGCGGCATGCGGCAGCGGGTGATGATCGCGTCCGCCCTGGCCCTCGACCCGGACGTGCTCATAGCGGACGAGCCGACGACGGCGCTCGACGTCACCGTGCAGGCGCAGGTGCTGCGGCTGCTCGCCGAGATCCAGGCGGAGCGGCAGATGGGGCTCGTGCTGATCACCCACGACCTCGGGGTCGTCGCGGGCGTCGCCGACGACGTCACCGTGATGTACGCCGGCCGCGCCGTGGAGCACGCTCCCGTGCGCGACCTGTACGCCGCGCCCGCGCACCCTTACACCAGGGCCCTGCTGCGCTCGGTGCCGCGGCTCGACTCCGGCGCAGAGGTGGCCGGCGGTCGGCTGCCCGTCGTGCCCGGCCGGCCCCCGGCGCCCGGCCGCGTCCCGTCGGGCTGTTCGTTCCATCCGCGCTGCGACATGGCCCAGGACCTGTGCCGCACCGTCGAGCCGCCGCTCGACGACGTCGCCCCGGGCCGGTCGTCGGCCTGCCACTTCGCCGCCGAGCTGCTGGGAGGCGCCCGTGCCTGAGACCGCCACCGGCCCCGCCCTCGCACCCACGTCGTCCGACGACGTCGTCCTCGAGGTGCGCGACCTGGCCAAGTCCTACCCGGTGCGCCAAGGCGTCGTCCTCAAGCGCACGGTGGGGCAGGTGCAGGCCGTCGACGGCGTCTCGCTGGCGCTGCGCCGCGGGCGCACGCTCGGCCTCGTGGGGGAGTCCGGGTCCGGCAAGTCCACGCTCGCGCGCGTGCTGGTCGGGATCGAGAAGCCGACGCGCGGGCAGGTGCTCGTCGACGGCGAGGACGTGTCCACGATGTCGCGTGGCGCCCGCCGCGAGCTGCGCCGGAACGTGCAGATGGTGTTCCAGGACCCGTACACGTCGCTCAACCCGCGCATGTCGGTGGGGGAGATCGTCGCGGAGCCGTTCCGCATCCACCGCGACGCGGTCCCCGCCGGCGGCCGGCGACGAGCCGTGGCCGAGCTGCTCGAGCTGGTCGGCCTCGACCCCGACCACGCGCACCGCTACCCGCACCAGTTCTCCGGCGGGCAGCGGCAGCGCGTCGGGATCGCCCGGGCGCTCGCGGTCAAGCCCCGGGTGCTGGTGTGCGACGAGCCCGTCTCCGCCCTCGACGTGTCCGTGCAGGGCCAGGTCATCAACCTGCTGGAGGACCTGCAGGACGAGCTGGGCCTGGCGTACCTCTTCATCGCGCACGACCTCGCCGTGGTCCAGCACATCGCCGACGAGGTCGCCGTCATGTACCTGGGCCGCGTCGTCGAGGAGGGCGACCGGCCCGCGGTGTACGACGACGCGCACCACCCGTACACCAAGGCGCTGCTGTCCGCCGTGCCCGTGCCCGACCCCACCGCCCACCGCGACGACGAGCTGATGCTCGAGGGCGACCCGCCGTCGCCCGCCGACCCGCCGTCCGGCTGCCGCTTCCACACCCGCTGCTGGCTCGCCCACCGGCTCGCGGCGGAGGAAGGGCTCGCTGGCGACGGCGCCGTGCCCGCCCGGTGCCGCACCGAGGACCCGGTGCTCGTGCCGCTCGGCCGGGCCGACGGCGCTCGCGGGGGCGCGGCGACCGTGCCGCACGCCGCCGCGTGCCACTTCGCCCGGGAGGCCGCCGCGTTCGGCGGGCACCCGGCGGCGGGCTCCACCGCGGCGACCGACGGCCCGGCCGCGGTCGTCGAGCACGACGCCCAGCACGACGCCGCACCGGACGCCGACGACCACCACCCGGGGGACGGCGGCGGCGGCACTGTGCCCGAGACCGTCCTCGACCGCCCCGTCCTCGAGAGCAGGGAGCGCTGACCGTGACCGACCGCCGACCGACCGTCGTCCTCGTCCAGAACTCCCCGCACAGCGGCCCGGGCCGGCTGCCCGGCTGGCTGGAGGCGGACGGCGCGGCCGCCGCCGTCGTGCAGGGCGCGGACCTCGTGGAGCAGGTCCCGTCGCTCGCCGCCGGCGGGGCCGCGGCGCCCGACGGCGTGGCCGGCCTCGTGCTGCTGGGCGGCGGCCTGCTGCCCGACGAGGACGAGCGGGCGCCCTGGCTGCCGCACGAGCGCGCGCTCGTCGCGGAGGCGCTCGACGCCGGCGTCCCGGTGCTGGGCATCTGCCTGGGCGGGCAGGTGCTCGCGCACGTCACGGGCGGCACGGTGACGGGCCGGTCGGGCGAGACGGAGAAGGGGCTCTGCCCCGTGCGCCTGCTCGACGACGCGGCCGACGACGCCCTGCTCGGCCCGCTCGGGGCGCTCGCCGAGGGCGGCGAGGTCCGCATGGTCGAGAGCCACGTCGACTCGATCACGGGGCTGCCGCCGGAGGCCGTGCACCTCGCGACGAGCGATGCGTGCGGCGTCCAGGCCTTCCGCGTGGGCGACGTCGCGTGGGGGCTGCAGTTCCACCCCGAGGCGGCGCCGGAGCGCATCGGCACCTGGGACGCGGACGAGCTCGCCGAGCTCGGCTTCGACCGCGACGCACTGCTCGCCGCCGCCCTCGAGCGGGCACCTGAGAACGAGAAGCAGGCCCGCGCCCTCGCGTCCGCGTTCGCCGCCGTCGTCCACGCCCGCTGTGAGCGCGATCTCGGGGACCGTTCGCCGAGCGATAGTCCCCGAGATCGCGCCCACAACGATGCGGGGGTGCGGTGATGGTGAGCACGGGCACGCACTCGGACGGCGTCCCGGTCGTCGCGTACCAGGTGCGGCGGGCGGGCGGCGAGGTGCTCGCCGAGCGCGACGCGGACGCGCCGTTCTACGCCGCGTCGACCGTCAAGCTGGCCGTGCTGGTCGCGGCGGCCCGCGCGCTGGACGCCGGGGAGCTCACGCTCGACGAGGAGGTGGCCAGCACCGACACGTTCCGCTCCCAGGTGCCGGGCGAGCCCGACTACCGCATCGAGCCCGACGACCTCGACCCGGGCATGCCGCCGCCGGGCACCTTCATGCCCGTGGGGCTGGTGGTCGAGCGGATGATCGTCGTGTCGTCCAACGAGGCCACCAACATGGTGATCGACCTCGTCGGCCTCGACGCGTGCAACCGCGCCCTGGCCGACGTCGGCGCCGCCGGCAGCGTCGTCGGGCGCAAGTACAGCGACCTGGCGGCCGAGGCCCGCGGCGACTCGCACCGCACGACGCCCGCCGACCTGGCGGCGCTGATGTCCGGCGTCGTCACCGGGGAGCTCGCCGGGCCGGAGCGCACCCTCTGGATGATCGACCTGCTCGCGCGCCAGACCGACCGGCAGCTCACGGCCGCCGTGCCCGAGGGCGTGCCGTACGGATCCAAGTCGGGCTGGGTGGACGGCATCCGGCACGACGTCGCGTTCGTCGGCACGCCCGGGCCGGGCGCCCTGGTGATCGCCGTGTGCACCCGCGGCTACGACGAGGCGCATGCGGAGGAGGCGCTGCGGGCGCTGGGCTCCCTCGCGATCACCCTGGCGGAGGACCGCTAGGCGCCGTCGGCGGCGGGCCGGGCCGACGCCACCCACATCGCCGCGGCCATCGTGGCGAGCACGCCCGCGACGAGGGCCAGCGGCACCGTCCACCCGAGGGACGCCTCGTGCACGGCGCCCATCACGGTCGGGGCGAGCACCGCGCACCCGTAGCCCGCCGTCTGCACCACCGCCGACGACCGTCGCGCGACCGCGACGCCGGGGCTGCGCTGCGCCACGAGCGTGAAGATCACGGTGAAGTTGCCGCCCTGGGCGGCGCCCGCCAGCCCCACCCACAGCCACCACAGGCCGGGCGCCAGCAGCAGCCCGAGCGGCAGCGAGATCCACATCGCCGCCATCGCGACCGCGACCGAGCGGGCCGACAGCCCGCGCGAGAACGCCGCCGGCACGAGGAACGACCCCAGCACCGCGCACAGCTGGAACGGGGCCGCCGCGCTGCCCGCGCCGGCGGCGCTCATGCCGAGCCGGTCGTGGAGGATCTCGGGCAGCCACGCCGTCACCGCGTAGTAGCCGAAGGCCTGCCCCGCGAACGCCACCGACAGCAGCACGACGAGGCGCCGGACGGCGGACCTGGCCTTCGGGTCGAGGGCGTCGAGCTCCGCGCGCGCCGACGGGGGCCGGACGCGGACACCGCCCTCCCCGCGCGGTGCCGCGGCCCGGCCCCGGGCGGCGAGCCGCCGCCCGGCGGGCACCCAGGCCGCGATCGCGACCACGGCGAGCACTCCCCACCCCGCGAGCGCCCACTGCCAGCCGAACGCCGTCGCGAGGGGCACGGTGAGCATGGTGGTGAACGTCGACCCGAGGTTCATCGTCGCGCTGTACGCGCCCGTGACCGCGGCAGCACGGCGGCGGAAGTCGCGGGTGATGACCACCGGCACCGCGACGTTGCCGATCGTGATCGCGACGCCCAGCACCGCGCTGCCGGCGAGGGCCGCCGGCACGGAGCCCCCCGAGCGCAGCAGCGTCCCGGCGAGGATCCCCGCCATCGAGACGCCGAGCGACAGCTCCGGGCCCGCGCGCGCGACCAGCACCGACGCCAGCGGCGTGCACAGCGCGAAGCAGAGCACCGGGACCGAGGTGAGCAGGCCCGCGCCCGCGGACGTGAGGCCGAGCGACGCCGCGACGTCGTCGACCACGGGGGGCAGCGACGTGATGGGGGCGCGCAGGTTGAGCGCGACGAGCAGCAGCGCCGCCAGCAGCAGGCCGGCGCGGGCGCCGTCGTCGCGGGCGGAGGGGGAGGGGTAGGACGTCACGCGGCGGGCATCTCCGGGATCATTCGTCGAACTGCGCGACGACGGTGCGCAGCAGCGCGGCGAGCTGGGGGCGCACGGCGGCGGGCAGCGCGTCGAGCACGCGCGCCTCGACGTCGAGCAGGTCGCTCATCGCCGCGTCGACCCGCTGCCGGCCCGCGGCGGTGAGCTGCACGAGCACGCCGCGGCGGTCGGACGGCGCGCGGTGGCGCTCCACCAGCCCGCGCTCCTCGAGCCGGTCGATGCGGTTGGTCATGGTGCCGCTCGTCACGAGGGTCTGGGCGACGAGGACGCCGGGGGACAGGCGGTACGGCTCGCCGGCGCGGCGCAGCGCGGACAGCACGTCGAACTCCCACGTCTCCAGGTCGTGCCGGGCGAACGCCCCGCGCCGCGCGCGGTCCAGGTGCCGCGCGAGCCGGCTGACCCGCGAGAACACGGTCAGCGGCTCGACGTCCAGGTCCGGGCGCTCGCGGCGCCACGCGTCGACGATCCGGTCGACCTCGTCGGACCGTGCCTCCACATCCATGCGCCGAGACTACTCCCGGTCTCTCGACGTCAAGAATCTTGATGGGTGTGATCTCGTGCCGAGGATCGAACTACCTCGGCCCGGGCTTCGGGCGCAGGGTGAGGGCCGCGACGACGGCGACGACGACGGCGACGGCGGCGGCGACCAGGAACGCGGTGTGCACGCCCGAGACGTAGGCGCCCTCCGCGGCGCGGACCGCGACGGCGTCCAGGCCCGTGGGCACGGAACCCTGCGCCAGGCCCTGGAGCGCACGGTCGTCGAGACCGAGCCCGGCGGTGCCGGCGTGGACGTTCGCGGCGACGACCGCGGACATCACGGCGGTGCCGAGCGCGCCGCCGATCTGGATGCACGTGGACTGGAAGCCACCCGCGACCCCCGCCAGGTGCACGGGCGCGGACCCGACGATCGCCTCCGCTCCGGCGGTGATCGTCATCCCGGTGCCCATCGCGAGGACGACGAACGCGACCGCCATGACGCCGTACGGCGAGCCGGCCGACGAGGTCAGCAGCACCAGCAGGCCCACGGCGGTGAGTCCGAGGCTCAGCGTGCCGGTCGCGCGCGTGCCGATCCGTGCGACGAGCAGGGCGCCGGCCGGGGCGGACACGATCGAGACGGCGGACATCGGCAGCAGCATCAGTCCGGCGTCCAGCGCGGTGGCCCCGCGCAGGTTGATGAAGAACATCGGCAGGATGAACGTCGAGCCCATCAGCACGAAGAAGTTCGCGGCGATCATCAGCCCGCCGGTGCCGACCGTCGTCCCGCGGAAGAGCGACAGCGGCAGCAGGGCGTCGCCGGTGCGCGCCTCGGTGCGGGCCTCCAGGGCGACGAACCCGACGATGACGAGGACGCCGAGCGCGAGCAGGCCGAGGGTGCGCGCGTCGCCCCACCCCCAGGTCTCGGACTGCACGATGGCGAAGACCGTGGCGACCAGCCCGAGCGCCAGCACGACGACGCCGCGCAGGTCGAAGCGGCCCGTGACGGGGAAGCTCGTGCGCGGGAGCAGGCACAGCCCGTACCCCAGGCCGATGACGGCGACGGGAACGTTGACGAAGAACACCGACTGCCAGCCGAGCGACGCCTCGAGCGCGCCGGCGAGCGTCGGGCCCACGGCGATCGCGATCGAGGAGACGCCGCCCCAGATCCCCACGGCCATGCCGAACCTCTCGCGCGGGAAGGTGGCGCGCAGCATCGCGAGGGTCTGCGGCATGAGGATGCCGGCCGCGACGCCCTGCACGACGCGGAACGTGATGAGCCCCGCCGCGGTGGTCGAGAGGCCGATGGCGACCGAGGTCAGCGTGAAGAGCACGAGGCCGCTCAGGTACAGCGTGCGGTGGCCGTACCTGTCGCCGAGCTTGCCAGCCAGGATCAGGGTGACGGCCAGCCCGAGGAGGTAGCTGTGCGTCACCCACTGCAGCTGGACGAACGTGGTGCCGACGTCGGCGGCGATCGCGGGGTTGACGATCGAGACGACGGTCGCGTCCAGGCCGACCAGGAACAGCCCGAAGGCGACGCCGACGAGCGTCAGCGCGGGGCGTCCGCGCAGCGCTCGTCGCTCGGGCGGGGACGCGGTGGCGTCGGGGGCGAGGGCGGGGGCGCTGCTCACGGGAGCTCCTTGGGGTGGGTGCGTGCGCGGTCGGGGGCCGGACGGCGCGGGCAGAGGAACGCCCGGGGCGCGGCCCGGGCGACAAGTGATTATGAAACTATAACTATGTCGCCAGCCTAGGATCGGACCATGCCCGACGAGACGATCGTCACGCCCGACCTCGCCGACCTCGCCGACGTCCTCGTCGAGCTGGCCCGCCACCTGGACGTCCGTGCCCCGGAGCTGCGCGACATCGTGCCGCTCACCGGGACGGAGGTGGCCGTGATCCGCGAGGTCCACCGCACGCCGCGTCCGACGCCGTCGCGCATCGCCCTCGCGACCGGGCTCGCCCGCAGCAACGTCAGCGCCGCCCTGCGCACGCTCGAGGCGCGCGGGCTCGTGCTGCGCGAGCACACCGAGGGCGACGGGCGCACGGTCCGGCTGGTCGCGACCCCGCTGGCCGACGAGCACCTCGCCCGCATCAACGCGTTCTGGGCCCGCCGACTCGGAGCCGTGCCGGACGACGTCCGTGACGCCGCTCTCCGCGCGTTGCCGGCCCTCGGCGCGCTCGCCGAGGCCCTCGTCGAGCCTCGCGCGCAGGAAGCCTGAACTACCTCGGCAGGGCTGGTACTACCTCGGCACAGCCGGTACTACCTCGGCACGGTTCGTACCACCTCGGCCTCAGGCGGGCTCGAGCCGGACGACGACGGCCTTGGACACGGGCGTCCGGCTCGTCTCGGCCGTCGCGCCCAGCGGGACGAGGACGTTCGCCTCCGGGAAGTAGGCCGCGGCGCACCCGCGCGCCGTCGGGTAGGCGACGACGCGTTGCCCGCGCAGCACGCGGTCGACGCCGTCGTGGTACTCGCCGTGCACGTCGACGGTGGTGCCGTCCGCGATCCCGAGCGCCGCGAGGTCGTCGGGGTTGACCAGCACGACGGAGCGCCCGCCCTTGATGCCCCGGTAGCGGTCGTCGCGGCGGTAGATCGTGGTGTTGAACTGGTCGTGCGAGCGGATGGTCTGCAGCAGCAGGCGCCCGGGCGGGCACTCGACGGGCGCGAGCTCGTTGACGGTGAGGTGGGCGCGGCCGTCGTCGGTGGGGAAGGTGCGCGAGTCGCGCGGGCCGTGCGGCAGGCGGAAGCCGTTCGGCCGCCGCAGCTGGGCGTTGTAGTTCTCGCAGCCCGGGACGACGTGGGCGATGTGCTCGCGGATCACGTCGTAGTCGCGCTCCATCGCCGCCCAGTCCACGGGGCGGTCCGGCGAGCCCTGCCCGCCGGGGCGGGCGCCGAGGACGGCGCGCGCCAGCCGCGTGACGATCGAGACCTCCGACAGCAGTCCCGGCGCGACCGGCTCGACCTTGCCGCGCGACGCGTGCACCGCGCAGACCGTGTCCTCCACCGACACGAACTGTTCCCCCGACGCCTGCCGGTCGACGTCGGTGCGCCCCAGGGTGGGGAGGATGAGCGCCTCCCGGCCGACGACGGCGTGGGACCGGTTGAGCTTCGTCGAGATCTGGACGGTGAGGTCGGCTCTGCGGACCGCCGCCTCCGCGGCGCCGGTGTCGGAGATCGCCCCGACCAGGTTGCCGCCGAGGGCGACGAGCGCCTTCACACGCCCGGCCGCCATCGCCTCCACCGTGCCGACGGCGTCGAGGCCGTGCTCACGGGGAGACGAGATGCCGAACTCGGAGTCGAGCGAGTCGAGGAAGGTGTCCGGCATCTGCTCCCAGATGCCCATCGTGCGGTCGCCCTGCACGTTGGAGTGGCCGCGGATGGGGGAGGCGCCCGCGCCGGGGCGGCCGATGTTCCCGCGCAGGAGCAGCAGGTTGACGATCTCCTTGATGGTGGGGACGGCCTTGGTGTGCTGGGTCAGGCCCATCGCCCAGGTGACGATGACGCGCTCGGCGCGGAGGTACCGCTCGGCGAGCTCGTCGATCTCGGCGCCGGTGAGGCCGGTCGCCGCCAGCACGGCGTCCTCGTCGAGGTCGGCCAGGTGCGCGGTGAGCGCCTCGAGGCCCGAGGTGTGCTCGGCGAGGAACTCGTGGTCCAGGACCGTGCCGGGGGCGGCGGCCTCGGCGTCGAGCACCCGCTTCGACACCGCCTGGAGCAGGGCCATGTCGCCGCCGAGCCGGATCTGGAGGAACTGGTCGGCCAGCCCGGTGCCCCGGCCCGCCAGCCCGCGCACGGTCTGCGGGTTCTTGTACCGCTTGAGCCCCGCCTCGGGCAGCGGGTTCACGGCGACGATGGCGGCGCCGTTCTCCTTGGCCTCCTCCAGCGCGGTGAGCATGCGCGGGTGGTTCGTGCCGGGGTTCTGCCCCATGATCACGATGAGGTCGGCCTGGGCGAAGTCGTCGTAGGTGATCGTCGCCTTCCCGACGCCGATCGTCTCGCCCAGCGCGGCGCCCGTGGACTCGTGGCACATGTTGGAGCAGTCGGGCAGGTTGTTGGTCCCGAAGGCGCGTACGAACAGCTGGTAGACGAACGCGGCCTCGTTGGACGTGCGCCCGCTGGTGTAGAACGACGCCTGGTCGGGGGAGTCGAGGGCGTTCAGCCGGTCCGCGACGATCGCGAACGCCTCGTCCCAGGAGACGGGCACGTAGTGGTCGGACCCGGCGGCCTTGTGCACCGGCTCGACCAGCCGCCCCTGCTGGCCCAACCAGTGCTCGGTGCGGGTGAGCAGGTCGGAGACCGGGTGCTCGGCCCAGAACGACGGCTCGACGACGAGCGGCGTCGCCTCCCACGTGACCGCCTTCGCGCCGTTCTCGCAGAACTCGGCGGGCTTGCGCCGGTCCGGGTCCGGCCAGGCGCAGCTCATGCAGTCGAAGCCCTCGCGGTGGTTCATCGACAGCAGCAGGCGCGCCGTCCGCGTGGGCCCCATGTCGCGCAGCGCCGGGACCAGCGCGTGCACGATGCCGGGCACCCCGGCCGCCCAGGTCTTCGGCGGGCGGACCTCCTCGGGCTGGGGCTCCCGTGGCTCGCCCCCGTCCCGGACGTCCTCCGGCTGCGGTGTGGTCATGCGGCGTCCCCTCTCCGGTCGCGGCGCGCGCGAGCCTCGTCGTGCCCGTCGCCGGGCCCTGCCCTCCCTGCGTCCCCGTCCTGCTCGGCCCTGTCCTGCTCGACCACGCGGTGCTCGCCGGCGTAGACCACGAGCGTCGGGTCGCGCACGAAGCCGACGAGCGTCAGCCCCGCGGAGTCCGCGAGCTCCGCGGCGAGCGACGACGGCGCCGAGACGGCGGCGAGCACCGGCACCCCGGCCATGATGGCCTTCTGCGTGAGCTCGAAGCTCGCCCGCCCGGACACCACGAGCACCGTGCCGCGCAGCGGCAGCATCTCGGCCGCGGCGGCCCAGCCGACCACCTTGTCGACGGCGTTGTGCCGGCCGATGTCCTCGCGCACGACCAGGGCCTCTCCGGTCGCGGCGTCGAACAGCCCCGCCGCGTGCAGCCCGCCCGTCCGGGCGAAGACGTCCTGCGCGGCGCGCAGCCGGTCGGGCAGGGCGGCCAGCAGGGCCGCGTCCACTCGGACCGGGTCGTCGGCGACGCCGAACGCGCTGCGGGTGAACACCGCGTCGATCGACGCCTTGCCGCACAGGCCGCAGGCGCTGGAGGTGAAGAACTCCCGGGCGAGCGCCGGGTCGGGCGGGGCGACGCCCGCGGCCAGCGCGACGTCGAGCACGTTGTACGGGTTCTCGACCGGGGCCGCCGGGCCGGGCGCGCAGTAGCGCGCGCCGGCGACCTGCGCGCCGTCGGTCACGACACCCTCCGAGACGAGGAAGCCGGTCGCGAGCTCGACGTCGTGCCCCGGGGTGCGCATCGTCACCGCGTACGAGCGCCCTCCCACACGGATCTCCAGCGGCTCCTCGCCGGCGAGCAGGTCCTCGCGGCGCGCGGCGCGGCCGCCGATGGTGACGCGCCTGACGCGGCGTCGGACGGTGACGCGGGTCATACCCGCAGGCCTAGCAGACCCCCGCGCCGGGCACAACGGCAGCCGGGCGACGCGGCCCGCGCTCGACCTGCCGGGGACGCGCGACGCGCCTACGGTCGGGGGACCGGCTCAGACCGGGCCGGCCGTGTTCAAGGAGGAGCACCATGGCAGACACGAATCGCGCGGTCGCGTACAAGGGGCCCGGCGAGGTCGACGTCATCGACATCGACTACCCGACGTTCGAGCTCAAGGACGGCCCCGGGGTGAACCCGGCCAACGTCGGCCGGCAGGTGCCGCACGGCGTGATCCTGAAGACCGTCGCGACGAACATCTGCGGCTCGGACCAGCACATGGTCCGCGGGCGCACGACGGCGCCGAAGGACCTCGTGCTGGGCCACGAGATCACCGGCGAGGTCGTCGAGGTGGGCCGGGACGTCGAGTTCGTCCAGGTGGGCGACCTGGTCTCCGTGCCGTTCAACATCGCGTGCGGACGCTGCAAGAACTGCAAGGAGCGCAAGACCGGCATCTGTCTCAACGTGAACCCCGACCGCCCGGGCAGCGCGTACGGGTACGTCGACATGGGCGGCTGGGTCGGCGGGCAGGCCAACTACGTGCTGGTGCCGTACGCCGACTGGAACGTCCTGAGGTTCCCGGACAAGGACCAGGCGCTCGAGAAGATCATGGACCTGACGATGCTGTCCGACATCTTCCCGACGGGGTTCCACGGGGCGGTGACCGCGGGCGTGGAGGTCGGCTCCACCGTGTACGTCGCGGGGGCCGGGCCGGTGGGGCTCGCCGCCGCCACGGGGGCGCTGCTGCTGGGCGCCGCCGTCGTGATCGTCGGCGACATGAACGCCGACCGGCTGGCCCAGGCGCGCTCGTTCGGCTGCGAGACCGTGGACCTCACGAAGGGCGGGCCGGTCGAGCAGATCGAGCAGCTCCTCGGCGTGCCCGAGGTGGACTGCGGCATCGACGCCGTCGGCTTCGAGGCCAAGGGGCACGGGGCGGACTCGGACCACGAGGCCCCGGCCACCGTGCTCAACTCGCTCATGGACCTCACAGCCGCGGGCGGGGCGCTGGGCATCCCCGGCCTGTACGTGACCGGCGACCCGGGGGGCATCGACGAGGCCGCGCAGAAGGGCTCGCTCTCGCTCAGCCTGGGCACGGGATGGGCGAAGTCGCTCGCGTTCACCACCGGCCAGTGCCCGGTGATGAAGTACCACCGCGGGCTGATGCAGGCGATCCTGCACGACCGGGTGCAGATCGCGAAGAACGTCAACGCGAAGGCGATCACCCTCGACCAGGCCCCGCAGGGGTACGCCGAGTTCGACGCCGGCGCCGCGACGAAGTACGTCATCAACGCGAACGGCTACCTCGACGGCAAGTGACCTGTCAGGGCCAGAGCCACGTCTCCAGGGCTCTGGTCCTGACAGCTCGTCGGTCAGGCGTCGTCGTGGGCGCGTAGGAAGCCGTCGACCAGCGGAGGAGCTGCGTGGCGCCCCGCGGGCGCTCGTCGACCTCGTCGCGGCGCTGTTGCGTGAACGGGGTGACGGCGCGGGGCCGGGGTCAGCGGGACTTCGTCAGCTCCGGCTTCTTCACCATCCCGGACAGCCCGTTCCAGGCGAGGTTGGTCAGGTGTGCGGCGACCTCGGCCTTGTCGGGGCTGCGTGCGTCGAGCCAGTACTGCCCGGTGAGGGCGACCATGCCGACGAGCATCTGCGCGTAGAGCGGCGCGGCCTTGCGGTCGAGGCCGTTCGCCTTGAACTGGTCGCCGAGGATGTGCTCCACCAGGGTGGCGACGTCGCCGATGAGGCTGGAGAACGTGCCGGTGGCCTGGGCGACGGGGGAGTCGCGCACCAGGATGCGGAAGCCGTCCTCCGACGCCTCGATGTAGCCGAGCAGGGCCAGCGCCGTGCGCTCCACCAGGACCTTCGGGTGGCCGCCCTCCTCGAGCGCGCCGGTCAGCGCGGACGTCAGGGCGCGCACCTCGCGGTCGACGACGACGGCGTAGACGCCCTCCTTGCCGCCGAAGTGCTCGTAGACCACCGGCTTGGAGACCTCCGCGCGCGCCGCGATCTCCTCGACGCTGGTGCCGTCGAAGCCCTTCTCGGCGAACAGGCCGCGGCTGACCGCGAGCAGCTGCTCGCGCCGCTGGCTCGCCGTCATCCGGGCGCGCGGCGGACGCTTGGACGCGCGGGAGTCGGTGGGCATGGGGTCATTGTGCCTGGGCGTGCCGCCGGGACGCGAGGACGGCGCGCACCGCCGGCACCGACCACGCGGCGGCGGCCGCCGGGAACGCCAGCACGACGGCGGACAGCAGCACCATCACCGGGTACTGCCAGACCAGCAGGTCGGCGAGCCAGTACGTCGCCAGCGCGACGACCGACGCCCAGGCGGCAGGGACCGTGAGCACGCCGAGGACCAGCGCGACGCCCAGGAGCGACTCCAGCAGCGGCATCACCACCCCGAACAGCCCGGGAGCCGCACCCAGGACCAGGTCCGTGAAGGCCTGGAAGAAGCCGGGCACCCGGGGGTTGCTCGCGGCGCCGTCGACGACGAACCCGATGTCGGCCGCGCCGAACCCGGCCCGGTACTTGACGAACCCCTCGTGCAGCCACAGCAGGCCGAGGGCCACGCGGGCCGCCCCGCCGAGGGCCGGGGCGACGCGCGCCGAGGTGGTGGTCGCCTCGCGGGGCACGGCGGCCGTCACATCAACGTCGCCGCACCGAACACGGCCTTGGCCTTGTCGCAGTGCACGACGACGTCGGTGTAGCCGTCCATGCCGTCCCCGCCGTCCATGCCGTCGATCGTGAACGTCTGGTCGGCCTCGTCGAACGCGACCTCTCCCAGCTCCGTGCCGGCCTCGACGGCCGCCTCGTCCGTGCCCTTCGCGAGGTAGAGGTGCAGGTCGGGGCCCTCGTCGGAGGAGAAGCCGGAGAGGGTGACCGTGTCGCCCTCGACCGTGACCGTGCCCTCGACGCTCTTGTCGTTCATCCCGGCGAACGTCCCGTGCTGCGCCATGGCGCCGTCGGACTGCATGTCGTCGGACTGCATGTCGTCGGACTGCATGGAGTCGGTGGCGGCGGGCGTCATGTCGTCGCCGGAGCCGGCGCCGTCGTCGGCGCCGCACGCGGTGAGGGTGAGGGCCAGGGCGACGAGCCCGGTGGTCGCGAGTGCCTTCGCACGCATGAGGGTGTCCTGTCGTCTCGGGGATGGAACACCCCGAGACAAGCACCGCGACCCCGGCCGCGGGCCGTTTCTTTCAGAGGTGTAAGGACAGCCCGCGCGGTGCGGTGCCGTGCGTAGGGTCGGTCCATGAGCAGCGGCAGGGCGCGGGTGATGGTCGTGGAGGACGACGCGGCCGTGCGGACCGTCGTCGGTGACTACCTGCGGGCCGGTGGGTACGACGTCGACCTGTACAGCGAGGGCGAGAGCGCGCGCGAGGCGCTGCGGGCCGACCTCCCGGACGTGCTGGTCGTGGACCGCATGCTGCCCGGGGTCACCGGCGACGACCTGTGCCGCGAGGTGCGCCGCACCTCGGACCTGCCGGTGATCATGCTCACCGCGCTCGGCGCCGTCGAGCAGCGGATCGCCGGGCTGGAGCGCGGGGCGGACGACTACGTCACCAAGCCGTTCGCGCTCAAGGAGCTGCGGCTGCGTGTCGACGCGCAGCTGCGGCGCCGGGCGCCGGCCGCCCCGGCGGACGCGTTCACCGTCGGGGACTTCCGCATCGATCCCGGCCACCGCCGGGCGTGGCGGGGCGGCGAGGAGATCGCGCTCACGACCCGCGAGTACGAGCTCCTGCTGTACTGCGTGCAGCGCCCCGACCAGGTGCTCGCGCGCGACGACGTCCTGGGCGAGGTGTGGGGGTGGAGCTTCGGCGACGCGTCCACGGTCACGGTGCACGTGCGGCGGCTGCGGGAGAAGATCGAGCCCGAGCCCCGCTACCCCGTGTACCTGCGCACCGAGTGGGGCGCGGGGTACCGGTTCACGCCGCGAGGGGACGCCCGATGACCGCCGGGCCAGGGGAGCGCTGATGTTCGACGGCATGCTCGGGCTCGCCGACGTCGGGCTGATCGTCCTGACCACGGTGGTGTGCACGGCCCTGGTGACCGCCCTCGCCCTGGTCGTGCTGCGCTGGAACCGGCGCGGGCCGGTCGCGTCCCAGATGGCCGTCGTCGCGGGCGCGGCGGTCGCCTCGATCGTCGCGTCGGTCGTGGCGGTCATGGTGGAGATGTTCATCTCGGCGCACGACCTGGTCGTGCTGACGGCGGTGATCGTCGTGGCCACCGTCCTGAGCCTTGCCGCGGCGTGGCTGACCACGAGCCGGGCCGTGCGCCGGTCGGTGGGGACGCTCACGCGGTCGGCGCGGCGGATCGCGGACGGCGACGTCGTCGCGCCCGCCGCGGCCGGCTGGAAGGAGTTCGACGACCTGCACGCCCAGCTCGTCGACACCTCCGAGCGGCTGGCCCAGGCGCGCGCCGAGATCGACCGGCTCGACGTCGCCCGCCGCCAGTTCTTCGCCTGGATCTCCCACGACCTGCGCACCCCGCTCGCGGGGATCCGCGCCATGACCGAGGCGCTCGACGACGACGTCGCGCCCGACCGGGACGCGTACGTCCGGTCCATCCGCGGCAAGGTCGACACCGTCACCGCGATGGTCGACGACCTCTTCGAGCTGTCGACCCTGCAGAGCGGCACGCTGCGACTGCAGCGCGAGCTCGTCGTCCTGCTCGACCTCGTCTCCGACGCCGTCGTCGACGTGCAGGCCGCCGCCGCGGGTCGCGGCGTGCGCATCGCGCAGTCCGGGATCGAGGGACACCTCCTGTGGGCCGACCCGCGCGAGCTGACGCGCGCGATCGGGAACCTGCTCGCCAACGCCGTCCGGCACGCCCCCGCGGGCACCGAGATCCTCGTCTCCGCGCACACGAGGGACGACGACCACCTGGTGGTCAGCGTGCTCGACCACGGCAGCGGCGTGGACGTCGCGGACCTGGGCCACCTGTTCGACGTCGGCTGGCGGGCGAACGACGCCCGGACCGCCGACGCCCCCGAGGGCGGAGCCGTCGACGGGCAGGTCGGCGGCCACGGCGCCGGTCTCGGCCTCGCGATCGTGCGCGGCATCGTCGAGGCGCACGGCGGGTCGGTCACCGCGGCGCACGTGCCCGACGGCTTCGAGCTCGCCGTGACGCTGCCGCGCGGCGAGGCCCCCGCCGGGGCCCGCGCCTGAGCTCCGGCGCGTGCCGGGTGTGGCGCGTGCCACGGCGCCCGGGGACGCCGAGGGGCGGGACGCGTGCCGGGGCGGTGGTGCGGACCTGGCAGACTGAGGACGGACGCCCGACGGTGCCGCGCCTGCTGGGGCGTGAACCCGGCCCGGGGGCCCGATCCGCCTTGGTGTAATCGGCAGCACAGAGGTTTTTGGTGCCTTTGGTCCAGGTTCGAGTCCTGGGGGCGGAGCTCGGCACCATCGACAGAGCACACCCGAGAAGAGACGGAGCACTCGTGGTCTCGACAGGACCGGACGCCGCAGGTTCGACCGGCGCAGCACCCTCCCACCCCAGTCCGGCGGCCGTCGTCGTCCTCGCCGCGGGGCAGGGGACGCGGATGAGGTCCGCGACGCCGAAGGTGCTGCACGCCCTGGGCGGGCGGACCATGCTCGGCCACGCGATAACCGCGGCCCGCGAGCTCGACCCGCAGCAGGTGGCGGTCGTCGTCCGCCACGAGCGCGACCTCGTGGCCGCCGCCGCGGCGCAGATCGACGCCGCGGCCCTCGTCGTCGACCAGGACGAGATCCCCGGCACCGGCCGCGCCGTGCAGTGCGCGCTCGACGCGCTCGACGCCCGCGCGCACGCCGGGCGTGCCGCGCAGCTCGTGCACGACGACGCCGTCGACGACGAGCTGCACGCCGACCACGCCAACGGCGGCGACCACCCGCTGGGCGACGGGCTGGACGGCGCCGTCGTCGTCCTCGCCGGGGACATCCCCCTCCTCGACGGCGCCACGCTGGGCCAGCTGCTCGCCGCGCACCACGAGGACGGCAACGCCGTCACGATCCTCACGACCGAGGTCGCGGACGCCACCGGCTACGGCCGCATCGTGCGCGAGGCGGGCACGGGCGACGTGCTGGCGATCGTCGAGCACAAGGACGCGACGCCCGAGCAGCGCGAGATTCGCGAGATCAACAGCTCCGTCTACGTCTTCGACGCCGCGGTGCTGCGCCGCGGGCTCGGCGGCCTGGACCGCGACAACGCGCAGGGAGAGGTCTACCTCACCGACGTCGTCGCCTCCGCGCGGGCCGAGGGCGGTGCCGTGCGCGCCGTGCTCAGCGACGACCCGATGCTCGTCGAGGGCGTCAACGACCGCGTGGCGCTCGCGACCCTGGGCGCCGAGCTCAACCGCCGCGTGCTCACGGAGTGGATGCAGGCCGGCGTCACCGTCGTCGACCCGGCGACCACCTGGGTGGACGTCGACGTCGAGCTCGCCCCCGACGTCACGCTCCTGCCCGGCACGCAGCTGCACGGCGCCACCAAGGTGGAGTCCGGCGCGACGATCGGCCCGGACACCACGCTGACCGACGTCGAGGTCGGCCCCGGCGCGACCGTCGTGCGCACGCACGGCTCGCTGTCCGTCATCGGGGAGGACGCGTCCGTCGGCCCGTTCGCCTACCTGCGCCCCGGCACCGAGCTGGGCACGAAGGGCAAGATCGGCACCTTCGTCGAGACGAAGAACGCGCAGATCGGCGAGGGCTCGAAGGTGCCGCACCTGTCGTACGTCGGCGACGCGACGATCGGCGAGCACACCAACATCGGCGCCGCGTCGGTCACGGTGAACTACGACGGCCAGAAGAAGCACCGCACCGTGATCGGCTCCTACGCGAAGACGGGCGCCGACAATATGTTCGTCGCGCCGGTGACCGTGGGCGACGGCGCGTACACGGCCGCGGGCTCCGTCATCGTCAAGGACGTGCCGGCGGGCGCGCTCGGCGTCGCCCGCGCCCAGCAGCGCAACGTCGACGACTGGGTGGAGCGCCGCTGGTCGGGCTCGCCGGCCGCCGAGGCGGCCGCCCGGGCCCGCGCCGAGGGCTCGGGCGGGCAGCTCGGTGCCCAGGCGCAGCGTCAGCTCGCCGCGCACAATGCCCTCACCGGCGCCATCCCGGTGGTGCCCCCCGCCGACAGTTCCGACCCGACCGAAGGAAGCACGCAGCGATGAACAACTTCATCCCCGGCACCGGTGAGCGCACGCTCGTCCTCGCCACCGGTCGGGCGCACCCGGAGCTCGCGGAGGCCGTGGCGAAGGAGCTCGGCATCGAGCTGCTGCCCGTGTCCGCGTACGACTTCGCGAACAGCGAGACCTACGTGCGGTTCAGCGAGTCGGTGCGCGGCTCGGACATATTCCTGCTGCAGAGCCACACCGCCCCGGTGAACCAGTGGCTCATGGAGCAGCTGCTCATGGTCGACGCGGCCAAGCGCGGCTCCGCACGCTCGATCACCGCCGTGGCGCCGTTCTACGCGTACGCGCGCCAGGACAAGAAGAGCCGCGGCCGCGAGCCCATCTCGGCCCGCCTCGTCGCCGACATGCTCAGGACGGCGGGCGCGGACCGCATCCTCAGCATCGACCTGCACACGCCGCAGATCCAGGGCTTCTTCGACGGCCCGGTCGACCACCTGTGGGCCATGCCCGTCCTGGTCGACTACGTCCGCACCCGCGTGGACGTGTCCAACGCCGCCGTCGTCTCGCCCGACGCCGGCCGCATCCGCGTCGCCGAGCAGTGGGCCGCCAAGCTGGGCGGCTGCCCGCTGGCCTTCGTCCACAAGACGCGCGACGTCACCCGCCCCAACCAGGCCGTCGCCAACCGCGTGGTCGGCGAGGTCGAGGGGCGCGACTGCGTGCTCGTCGACGACCTCATCGACACCGGCGGCACGATCGCCGAGGCCGTCAAGGTGGTCATGGACGCGGGCGCCCGCTCCGTCACCGTGGCCGCCACGCACGGCGTGCTGTCCGACCCCGCCGCGCAGCGCCTGCAGGAGTGCGGCGCCGCCGAGGTCGTCGTCACCGACACGCTGCCGATCACGGCCGACAAGCGGTTCGAGAAGCTCACCGTGCTGTCCGTCGCCCCGCTCGTGGCCCGCGCCATCCGTGAGGTCTTCGACGACGGCTCGGTGACGAGCCTGTTCGACGGCAACGCCTGAGCGACGCCGGAGGCCCGGGACGCGCGCCGTCCCGGGCCGCGGCGTCCCCGAGGGAGGCACGGTGACATGACGGTGGACGTGACCGTGGTGGTCCCCACCTACAACGAGGGACCGAACGTCGCCGAGCTGGTCCGTCGTCTCGCCGCCGTGCTCGGCCCCGACGGCGAAGGGCGCCGCGTCGCGCCCGGCGGCGTCGAGATCCTGTTCGTCGACGACTCGAAGGACGACACCCCCGCCGTCATCGAGCGGGTCGCCGCCACCGCCGCGCTGCCCGTGCGCATGATCCACCGCGAGGTGCCCGACGGCGGGCTCTCGGGCGCCGTCGTCGCCGGCCTGCGCGCCGCGACCGGCGAGCGCGTCGTCGTGATGGACGGCGACCTGCAGCACCCGCCCGAGATGGTGCCCGTGCTGCTCACCACCGCGCGCGAGACCGGCGCCGACGTCGTCGTCGCCTCCCGGTACACCGGCCGCGGCGACGCCGGCGGCCTCGACGGGCGGTACCGCCGCTGGGTCTCCAAGGCGTCCGGGCTGCTGGCCCGGTCCATGTTCCCCGTCAAGCTGCGCGACGTCTCCGACCCGATGACCGGGTTCTTCGTCGTCCGCCCCGGTGCCGTCGACCTGACCGGGCTGCGCCCGCGCGGCTTCAAGATCCTGCTCGAGATCCTCGCCCGGCAGCGGCTCGTCGTGGTCGAGGAGCCGTTCGTCTTCGGGGAGCGGTTCGCGGGCCGGTCCAAGGCCACCGTCGCCAACGGGCTGCGGTACGTGCAGCAGCTCACCCTCCTGCGGTTCGGGCGGCTGTCCCCGTTCGCGCTGATCGGTGCGCTCGGCGCGGTGCTCAACCTCGCGATCCTCGCAGGGCTCCAGGGGCTCGGGGTGCACTACCTGCCGGCCGTCGTCTGGGCCAACGCCGTGACGATCGTCATCAACTTCCTGCTGCAGGAGCGGTTCGTCTTCGCCGACCTGCGCGACGGCGCGCACGGCTTCTGGGGCCGTTTCGTGCGGTCCTTCGCCTTCAACGGGACGGAGGCCGCGGTCCGCACGCTGCTGCTGTGGTGGATCGTCGAGCGCGCCGTGCCGCACCCCGAGCTGGTGCAGGCGGTGCTCATCCTCGTCGCGTTCGTCGTGCGGTTCGTCTTCCAGGCGCAGGTGGTCTACCGCCCCCGCGGCGCGTCGCGGGCCCGGGCGCGCACGGGCGAGCACGCCCAACCCTGAGCCCGGGCCTGACACGCCCTGCCCCGAGGGGGCTATACTCGTCCGGTTGCCTCGGCGAGGGACGTCTGACGGGCGCCGGTCACCCAGGTCGTACAGGTCACGCACCTGCGACCCGGCCGCCACCCTCAGCGCAGGATCCGTCGGATTTCCGTGATCGACTGGGCGGCTGTCGGTGCACCGCGTTCTGCGGGTGCTCCCACGGCGCGCTCTCGATCGCGTCCGTCACGTGTCCCACGCCGACGCAACCGCAGTTCGCGGGGACCACACCCTCGTGGACAGCCGACGGCTCCCTCTGGCCGTCGGCACGCACAGACATCCCAGGAGTGATCCACGTGTCCGACATCAAGCTCGCCGCCGAGGCCCGCACCGAGTTCGGCAAGGGCGCCGCCCGCCGCATCCGTCGCGAGAACAAGATCCCCGCCGTCCTGTACGGGCACGGCGCGGACCCGCTGCACATCACCCTCCCGGGCCACCAGACGATGCTGGCGATGCGTCACAGCAACGCCCTGTTCTCGATCGAGCTGGACGGCAAGACCGAGCTCGCCGTCGCCAAGGACGTGCAGCGCACGCCGGTGAACAGCACCATCGAGCACATCGACTTCCTGATCGTGCGCCGCGGCGAGAAGATCGCCGTCGACGTCACCGTGAACGTCGTGGGCGAGTCGGCCCCGGGCACCATCCACTTCGTCGAGGCCCAGACCCTGTCGGTCGAGGCCGAGGCCACCCACCTGCCCGAGTCGGTCGAGGTCTCCATCGAGGGCCTCGAGGCCGGCCAGCACGTCACCGCCGGCGAGGTCGAGCTGCCGAAGGGCGCCACGCTGCTCACCGACCCCGAGGCCGCCGTCGTCCAGATCGCCGAGCCGCGCGCCGAGGCCGCCGCCGAGGACGAGGAGGCCGAGGAGGGCGAGGCCGCCGAGGAGACCACCGAGGCCGCCGAGTCCACCGAGGGCTGACACCACCTCACGCCCAGGGCGCCCGGTACCGTTCGGTTCCGGGCGCCCTTCGCGCGTCCGCGCCCTGTGACGTGCGCACCCGCCGCCGAACCCTGGAGAGAGAACGCCGATGACCGAGACCCCCTGGCTGGTGGTCGGGCTGGGCAACCCCGGCCCGAAGTACGCGGGCAACCGGCACAACGTCGGGCAGATGGTGCTCGACCTGCTCGCCGAGCGCACCGGCGCGCGCTTCTCGCGGCACGCCCGCACCCAGGCGGCCGTCGCCGAGACGCGGCTCGGCGTCCTGCCCGGCGGGCGCCCCGGCCCCCGCGTGGTGCTGGCCAAGCCCACCACGTACATGAACACGTCCGGCGGGCCCGTCGCCGGGCTCGTGAAGTACTACGGCGTCGACCCGGCCCAGGTCGTCGTCGTGCACGACGAGGTCGACATCCCGTTCGACACCATCAAGCTCAAGTCCGGCGGCGGCGAGGGCGGGCACAACGGCCTGCGCGACATCACCAAGGCCCTCGGCACCAAGGACTACGTCCGCGTCCGCGTCGGCGTCGGCCGCCCCCCGGGGCGCATGGACACTGCCGACCACGTGCTCAAGGACTTCTCCGCCACCGAGCGCAAGGACCTGCCGATCCTCGTCGACGACGCCGCCGACGCCGTGGAGATGGTCCTCGCCGAGGGGCTCCTCGCCGCGCAGGGGAAGTTCCACACGAGGGTCTGACGCCGTGCGGATCCCGGCCTGACCGGGCTCTTCACCCGGGTGGAAAGGCCGCCACGGGGTCCTTTCCATGCCCCGGTCTCCTTACGCTCGACGGGCGGTCTCGACCGTCCGCACGAGGAGGAACCATGGGCCCGACGGTGGCACTGGCGCACGACTACCTGACGCAGCGCGGGGGCGCCGAGCGGGTGGCGCTGACGATGGCCCGGGCCTTCCCGTCGGCGCCGCTCTACACGACGCTGTACCACCCCGACGGGACGTTCCCCGAGTTCGCGGACGTGGACGTGCGCCCGTCGCGCCTGGACCGTGTCGGCGCGCTGCGGCGCCACCACCGCCTGGCGCTGCCGCTGCTCCGCGGTGCGGTCGAGAGCGAGCCCGTCGAGGCCGACGTGCTGCTCGCCAGCTCCAGCGGGTGGGCGCACCGCTATCGCGGCGCGCGGCGCACCGTCGTGTACTGCTACGCGCCCGCCCGCTGGCTCTACCAGCGCGACCGGTACCTCTCCGGGGCCTCGGGCCGGGCCTGGAAGGAGCGGTGGCGCACCGGCCTCGCCGGCGCCGCGCTCGACCTGCTCGGCCCCGGGCTGCGCGAGTCCGACGCCGCGGCCGCCGCCCGCGCCGACGTCTACCTGGCCGTCTCGACCGTCGCCCGGCGCGCCGTGCGCGAGGCCTACGGCATCGACGCCGAGGTCGTGGCGCCCCCGCCCGCGATGGAGCCGGAGGGCCCCGTGACCCCGATTCCGGGGATCGCCCCCGGCTACCTGCTCTGCGTGGCCCGGCTGCTGCCGTACAAGAACGTCGACGTCGTCGTCGCGGCCGCGCGGCGGCTCCGCCTGCCCCTCGTCGTCGTCGGGGACGGCCCCGACCGCGAGCGGCTCGAGCGTCTCGCGGACGAGCGGGTGCGGTTCGTCGGGAAGGTCGACGACGCCCAGCTGCGCTGGCTGTACGGCCACGCGTCGTTGCTGGTGGCCACGTCGTACGAGGACTACGGGCTCACGCCGCTGGAGGCGGCCGCGTTCGGCGTCCCGGCGGTGACGCTCGGCACGGGCGGGTACCTGGACACCGTGGTCGACGGCGTGACCGGGCTGTACGTGGACAGCCCGGACGCGGCGCCGGTCGCCGAGGGGATCGAGGCCGCGCTCGCCCGGTCCTGGGACCAGGAGGCCATCGGCGTGCACGTGAAGGGGTTCTCCAAGGACGCGTTCGTCGCCCGGCTGCAGGCCGTGGTGGCGCAGGAGGCCGTGGCGGCCGGGGTGCCGGGGGCACAGGGGGAGGTAGGGGGCCGATGACCGTCCGGGAGTTCCTGCGGGTGATGTGGGAGGGCAAGTACCTCCTGATCGGGTCGGTCGTGCTCGCGCTGGCCGCCGCGTGGGTGTACGCCGACCGCAAGCCCGAGGTGTTCGAGGCGACCGCGACGGTCCAGATCAACGCCGTCGAGCTGGGCGACAGCACGTCGCCGGCGGCCACCACCACGAGCGTCGACACCGACCCTGGGCTCGTCGAGGCGCCCGGTGTGCTCCAGGTGGTCGCCGAGGGTGTGGCCGCGGGAACGGACCCGAAGGCGCTCGCCGCCCAGGTCTCGGGAGCGTTCGACGCCTCCACGCAGGTCATGGCGGTCACCACCACGGCGGGCGCCCCGGGCGACGCGGTCGGGCTGGCGAACGCGGTGGCGTCCGCCTACGTCGACAGCATGCCCGGGGTCATCGACGACCAGATCGCCGAGATCGACGCCCGCCGCGACGCGCTGCGCGGCCAGCTCGACGCGGTCGACAAGCAGGTGAAGGACAAGCCCAAGGACCCCCTGGCGGGCGCGGAGCGCTCCACCATCATCGACCAGTACCAGACCCTGTCGGCCAGCAGGAGCACGCTCGAGTCGATCGTGACGCCCGCCCAGATCCTCACTCCCGCCACCGGCTCGTCCGCCGTGGTGGTGGGGCTGCCGCGGGCCAGCATCGTCCTCCTCGGCGCGCTCGCCGGGCTCGCGATCGGGGTCGGCCTCGCCCTCGCCCGACGGGCCCTCGACTCCCGGCTGCGTGGCCGTGCCGACGCCGCGGCCGCGGCCGGCGTACCGGTCCTCGCAGAGCTCTACGGGGTGACCCGGGCCGCCAAGTCGTACCGCCGCACCCCGGTGCTGCCGATCTCGAGCCGGGTCGCCTCCCCGTTCACCGAGTCGATCCGGGAGCTGCGCACCGCCCTGCACGTGGCGATGCAGGACCGCGAGCACGCCGTGGTCGTCGTGACGGCCACCGACCCGCACGCGCCGCGGCCGTTCATCGCCGCCAACCTCGCGGCGTCGTGGGCCATGAGCGGCCGAGCCACCGTCGCGGTGTCGGGCGACCTGCGTCGTCCGGACCTGGAGGACCTGCTGCCTCGCCCGAACGGTCCGGGCACCGATCCGGACGGGCTGCGTCCCACCCAGGTGCCCAACCTCCGCTTCCTCGCCCTCCACGACCCGACGATGGACCCCGCGGACTACCTCGCGACGGACCGGGTCCGTGCGACCGTGGAGGCGGCACGGGACGCCGGCGAGGTGCTCGTCATCGACGCCCCACCCGTGCTGGCGGCGGCGGACGCCACGATCCTCGGCGCCTACGCGGACTGCGTCGTCCTCGTCGCCACCGCCGGCCGGACCGCGCGGAGCGTCCTCGCCGAGGCGGCCGAGCGGCTGCGCATCAACGGCGTACCGCTCACCGGTGTCGCGCTGGCCGGGGTGAAGGGCGACAGCCGGATGGTCTACGCGTCGACCTACGGCGAGCCCGTCGAGTCGGACCCGTCCGACGCTCCGTCCGCTGCGGTGCCCGACCCGGCCGACGAGACGGCGGACCGCACCCCGAGCGGTCCGCAGGGCACGCCGGACCACGGTGCGCCCACCAGCTCGGGCGACGACGCGGCCCCGGCCCCGGCGCGCGACGAGGCGAGCCCGGCGGGGGCCGTCACGCCGCCGACGCCGGTCCGTCCCCCGGCGTTCCCGCCCACGGGGGTCCGGGTCGCGACCGTGGCCGCCCCGCCGGCCGCGGAGCAGGAGCCGCCGACGCCGGCGCAGGTCGCGCCCACGATCGGTCGGCTGCTGCGGACCGCGCGCTCGTCGTGACCGTGCCCTCGGGCGGGGCCGAGCGGCCGCTCCGGGTCGTGGCCGTCGACCACACGGCGGCGCTGGGCGGCGGGGAGCTGGCGCTGCTCCGGCTGGCCGCGGAGCTCGACCCGAGCCGTGTCGAGCTCCGCGCGATCGTGCTGGACGAGGGCCCGCTCGTGGAGCGGCTGCGGGCAGCCGGAGTGCGGACGGTGGTGGTCCGCGCCGGGGCGCGGTCGCGAGGCATGGACCGGCACGCGCTCGGCGGATCCTGGCGCGCGGTGCTCGCGCTGGGCGAGACCCTCCGGCTCGGGGTCAGGGTGGCCGGCGTGCTCCGGCGGGCGGACGCCGACGTCGTGCACACCAACTCGCTGCGCGCCGACGTCGTGGGGCTCCTCGCGGCCCGGTGGTGCCGGGTTCCGGCGGTGTGGCACGTCCACGACCGGATCGCCGACGACTACCTCCCGACGCTGGCGGTCCGGCTCCTGCGCGCGCTGGCCCGCCGGGGCCCGCGCGCGGTCGTCGCGAACTCGGAGGCGACGGCCCGGACGCTCCCCGGGGTGCACGACCTCACCGTCGTCCACCCGGGCTACGCGCCCGACCAGGCGGTGCCGGCCTATGACGCGCGGGTGCCGCCGGAGCGCCCGGTGGTGGGCCTGGTCGGCCGCCTCAGCCCGACGAAGGGCCAGCTGGAGCTCGTGCGCGCCGCGCGGACCGTGCTCGACGACCACCCCGACGTGCGGTTCCGCCTGGTCGGAGGGGCGCTGTTCGGCGCGGAGGCCTACGCGGACGCCGTCGACGCGGAGATCGACCGGCTCGGGCTGCGCGGCGCGGTGGACGTGGTCGGGTTCAGCGACGACCCTGCCGGCGAGCTGGACCGGCTGTCGGTGTGCGTGCACGCCTCGCCGGTGCCGGAGCCGTTCGGTCAGGTGGTCGTGGAGGCGATGGTGCGCGGCGTCCCCGTGGTCGCGACGGACGCCGGGGGCGTGCCGGAGATCGTCCGGCCGGCGGGGGAGGAGCTGGGCGTGCTCGTGCCGCCCGGAGACCCGGATGCTCTCGCCGCGGGGCTCCTGGCGGTGCTGGGCGACCCGGGGGCGGCCGACCGGCGCGCCCGGGCGGCCTACGACGACGCGACCCGGCGGTTCCCCGCCCGCGGGACCGCGGACGCCGTCACCGGGGTGTGGGAGCGGGTCGCCGGACGGCGTCGACGACGTCGGACATGAGGGCGACCTGGTGCGCCCAGGTGGGGATGGGCTCGAGGTCCGTGCCGGGTCGCCCCGCCGGCCCGCGCGTCGGCTCCGCGAGCGCGTCCCGGACGGCAGCGGCGAAGCCGTCCGGCGGGGTGACGGCGACCCGCGGGTCGGAGGTGTCCCGGAAGCCGGCGACGGGCGTCGAGACGACGGGGCGCCCCACGGCCCGGTACTCGTAGAGCTTGAGCGGGTCGAGGCTGTCCGTGAAGTCGTCGACGACGTGCGGGACGACGAGCGCGTCGGCGTGCTGGAGGTACGCCGGCACCGCGTCGAACGGTCGGGCACCGAGCACGACCACGCCCGCCCGGCGCAACCGGTCGACGTCGGGCCGCTCCAGTGCGACCGGGCCCACCAGCACCAGGGAGCCCACGCCGGCCAGGGCGCGGGCGGTGGCCTCGCACAGCCCGACATCGAGCCGGTCGGAGTGCAGAGTACCGACGTAGACGGCCGTCGCACCGTGCGGGAGGTCCGCCGGCCGGGCCGCGGGGCGCCGGTACCGCTCGACGTCCACGCCGTTGGTGACCAGCACGACCGACCGGGCGTCGGCCTTGCGGGACGCCAGGGTGGGGGAGCAGACGGTGACGGCCGCCGCGTGCTCCACCAGGTACCGGTCCGACTCGGCGACGCGGCGGGACTCGGCCGGGCCGCGCGTGGCCGCCGTCCAGTCGTCGGTGACGTCGTACAGCGTGGGCCAGCCGCTGACGCGGGCGAGCGTGGCGCCGTACGGGTCGTTGACCCACAGCACCGGCCGCGCGAGCCCGAGTCGCCGGGCGGCCCGCAGGACGACGGCCGCGCGACGCTCGTCGCCGTGCGGCGCGACCCGCCGCGGCAGCAGCTTGGTCGGCTCGAGCAGCCACAGGCGGCGCGGGCCGACGCCCTCGACGTCCGGGGCGGGCCGCAGCCCTCGACCGGGCCGCGGCCAGGCGCCACGGGTCACGGCGTGCACAGGGTCGCTGACCGGCTCGACGAAGAGCACCCGGGCCGACGGGCGTTCGCGCAGGAGACCGGCGACGAGGTACTGGTTGCGCCGCCAGACGTCGTCCCACGGCTCGAGCGACATCACGACGAGGTCGGGGCCGGTGACGGTCTCGCGGTCCGGCGTCACGACAGCACCTGCCGGTACACGCGCTCGGTGGCGGCCGCCTGGCGTGCGACGGAGAACTCGGCCTGCTGCCGCGTCTGCAGGGCGGCGCCGTAGCGGTCGCGCCGACGGGGGTCGTCCGCGAGGGCGCGCAGCCGCCGCCCCGCGTCGTCGACGTCCCCGGTGGCGTACAGGCCGGGGCCGCCGGCGGGGCCGAGAGACTCGACGTGCCCGCCGGAGCCGTCGGCCACGACCGGGACGCCGCTCGCCATGGCCTCGAGCACGCTCAGCCCGAAGCCGTCGCCGGGGGTCGGGGCGAGGAAGAGCCCCGCGTCGGCCAGGAGCGCGGGCACGTCGTCGCGGTGGCCGAGGAGATCGACGGCCCCGTCAAGCCCGAGCTCGCTCACGAGCTCCTTGGTCACCACCTCGAGCGAGCCCGAGCCGGCGACCCGCAAGCGCCAGCCGCGGTCGGCGAGCCCCGACGCCGCGAACGCCCGGACACCGGAGTCGACCCGTTTCTCCGGCTCGAGCCGGGACGCGATCAGCACCACGGGCGACCGGAGCGCGGCGCCGCGCGAGTGCGGCCGCTCCTCGAGGCCTGCGACCACCACCCGGCTCGGGCCGTCGATGCGGTCCTGCACGAAGGCGCTGATCGCGATCTGGGCGGCGACGGTGCGACGGATCACCGGCGCGGCGACGCGGCCGGCGGCGCTGCGCCCCCGGACCAGGGCGAAGTGCCGCGTCACGACCAGCGGCACGCGGTGCAGGAGCACCCGGGGGACGAGGCACGCCGCGATCTCGCCCGCCGTCATGTGGGCGTGGACGACGTCCGGCTGCGGCCCACGCACGAGCGAGCGGCGCGCCCGCGCGACCGTCGAACCCGGCCTGAGCTCGACGTCGTCGCCGACGACGGCGCGCATCGGCTCCTCCGCACCGCCCACCACCGCGACGTCATGGCCTGCCCGCGCCTGCTCTCGGGCGAGGCGCGCGACGTGGGCCTCGACCCCGGCGTACGCGTCCGTCACGACGACGTGGGTGATCCTCATGAGCGGCCACCGGGGAGCAGGAGCTCCTCGCCCTGCGCCGGGACCGGTGGCTCCACCGGGGTCAGGGCGGCTCGCGCCGCGCGCCGACGGACGCGCGCCGGCCGGTCGTCGAGGAGGGGCGCGCCAGGCGCCTTCGCGAACCCTTCGGCGCCGAGGCAGACCCCCACGAGCAGGAAGGGCAGGGACACGATGATCGCGACCCAGAACTGGTCGAACTGGCTCGCCACGAGGCGCGACGCGAGCAGGGCGACGGCGAGCGTCCCGAACCGGCGGTCCATCCGCCACGCGACCACCAGCGTGCCCAGCATGAGGACCGCGAACCCGGCGAGGCCGACGATCCCGACCGAGGACAGCACCTCCGCGACGGCGTTGGGCGGTTGGAACCCGAGCTCGGGCCCCACGGTCCACCAGCGCAGCCCGGCGCCGAACCACAGGTGCTCCCGCCAGACGTCGAACCCGCCCTCGATGCCCACGGCGCGGAACGCCGTGGAGTTGAACGGGTCGTCGCCGGAGAGGTCGTCCTGCACGCGGCTCGCGACGAAGATGGCGGCGGGGGCCATGGTGAGCAGCATGAGGATCGGGGTCTGTCGGCGTCCGCGGCCGGCACGCAGCGCGAGGACGATGAGGCCGACGCCCAGGCCGACGATCGCCTGGCGTGACTGCACGGCCATGAGCGCGAGCACCAGCAGGTAGAAGGCCGGGACCCGGAACCAGGCCGGCCACCGCAGCCACGACTGGCGCACGAAGACGAGCAGGGCGACCGAGGCGAAGATCGGACCCGCGAGGTTCTTGTGCAGCTCGAACGGCCAGCTCGGGTAGACCGGCGACACGTCGCCCTGCGCGAGCTGCACGGCCGCGGTCGCACAGGCGTCGAGCGCGATCGCGAGCACGAACACGGTCAGGAGCGTCAGTCCGAGCGTCGCGTGCCCGGACCGGCCCACCGCCCAGCCCACGACCAGCGCCCCACCCACCAGCAGCCACGCGTGGAACCACTCGATCGAGTTCTGGGCGAAGGGGGTGGCGACGACGGCGAAGAGCGTCGCGAGCTGGTACACCGCCGACAGCCAGAGCATGGACCGCAGCGCAGGCGTGAACGGGCGCGGCGAGAAGAGGACGGCGACCCAGAACGTCGCGAACAGGGTCACGTCGCCCAGCGACATGTTCAGGGCGTCCCCGCCCACCCGCTCGGCCACGACGAACGTGGGCATCGCGATCACGGGGACCAGCGAGGGGTCGTAGAGCATCACGCAGGCCAGCACCGCGACGGACGTCACGGCCACCCCGAGGGTGAGGTCGTGGGCGAGCACGTAGGTCGCCGCGAGGACGACGACGCCGAGGACCGCCGCCCACGTCGCGACGCGCGTCGTCGACCGCAGGCTCGACGCGATGCCCGTCTGCGTGCCCGTCCGCGGCCCCCCGCCCGTCCGAGGGCGCAGGTGGTGGGCGCCGGGCCCGCCGGCGCTCACGACGGCACCGCTTCGCGGTCCTCCAGCGACGCGGGCCCGCCGAGGTACGCGCGCAGACGCCGCTGGGCGTGCTCCCGGCGAGGCCCGCGGAGCGCGGCGGACCGCAGCACCGCGCCCGCGACGAGACCGGCACGGGCGGCGGTCCAGCCGGCCGCACCGTAGTGCTTGCGCAGGTAGCGCTCCTGCGACGCGTGGAAGTGCAGCTCGCGGACCCGGACGTCACCACCCGTGCCCGCGCCCTCGTGCACGACCTCGGTGGTGGGCACGAGGGCGTGCCGCCAGCCCTGCCGGTCGGCCCGGTACGCCCAGTCGGTCTCCTCGGCGTAGAGGAAGAACCGCTCGTCGAGCCCGCCGACGCCGCGCAGCGCGGCCGCGCGGATCAGCAGCGCGGAGCCGATGACGAAGGTGCGCTCGCGCGGCAGCCGGAGCCGGCCGAGACCGGCGGCCTCCAGCCATGCCCGCGCCGGAGAGGGGAACGGCCAGACGACGCGTCCCGGCCGGCCCGCACCGTCGACCTGCGCGGGGCCGACGCTCGCCAGCCCGGGGTCCCCGTGCAGGGCCTCGTGGAGCGTGGCGACGGTCTCGGGCCCGACGACGGCGTCGGGGTTGAGGAGGAACACGTCCGCTCCGGGGTCCTGCCGGTGCGCGAGCGCCACGTTGACGGCCGCCGCGAACCCGAGGTTGCGCCCGGGGTCGTGGTAGGCGGCGCCGAAGACCTGGGCGAGCGCGCGGTGCCGCGGGTCGGACGAGTTGTCGACCACGGTGATCGGGAAGGCTCCCGCCAGAGGCTCGAGCGCGGAGCGCAGCAGGTCGGGGTGGCCGTAGGCGACGACCACCACCTCGACACGGGGGGACGGCCGACGTGCTGCGCCGTCGTGCGCGGCGGAACCGTGGTCGCGTGCCGGCGCGCCGAGGGCCGCTTCGTAGACCGCGCGGTACCGACGGGCGACCTCGGGCCACGAGCACTCGCGTGCACGGTCGAGCCCGGCCAGGCGCAGCGTGCGCGCGGTCCGCGGGTGGGTCGCCTGCCGGATGCCGTCCAGCAGGGCCTCGGGTTCGTCCGGTGCCACGAGGACACCGGCGCCGGCGACGAGGTCCGGCACGGAGCCGACACGGGTCGCCACGACCGGGGTGCCGCACGCCATCGCCTCGACCACCACGCGGCCGAACTGCTCGGCCAGGCCCGGGGCGTGCCTCGACGGCACGACCAGGACGTCCAGCCCGCGGTAGAAGGCGGGGAGGTCGTCGGTGTCGAGCGGGCCGAGGAAGTCGACGCGGTCGCCCAACCGGGCGGCGACCCGCCGCAGCCGCGCCTCCTCCGGACCGGCGCCCGCCACCACGAGGTCCAGCGCCTCGTCCCGGGCGACAGCCGCGAGGAGCACGTCCACCCCCTTCTGGGCGGTGAGGCGCCCGGCGTACCCGACGCGCACCCGTCCCGGAGTGCGCGGCCCGGCCGGCTGCGTCCCCAGCTCTGCGTCGTCGGCGGGAGAGAACACGGTCGTGTCGAGCCCGAGCGGGATCCGCTCGACCAGTCCCCGGGCGCCCTTGTAGCGCACGATGCGGGCGGCGTCGTGGTTGCAGGTGACGACGGCGGCGGCGCCGCGCAGCGCGGCCGCCTCGAGCGCCCGGAACGGCCACGGGTACCGCTTGAGGAGGTTCTGCGCGGAGTAGAGGAGGTAGGGCGCGGGGCGGGAGCGGCGCCCGCGCGCCGCGTCCACGAGCCGTCGCGCGGCGCGGACGCCCAGGATCTCCGCGGTCGCGAGCGCCACGGGCTCCTCGTGGATGTCGAGGACGTCCCACCGCTCGCCGAGCACCCGCCACAGGGCCCGCGGGTCGTAGAGGAACAGGGCGGGGTGCCGGCCGAACGTGCGCGCGGTCTCGAGCTCCTCGTCCGGCGAGGGCGTGGGGCGCACGTCGCGGCCGCCCTCGTCCCAGACGGCGGCCGTGACGACGCGGACGTGGTCGCCGCGCCGGCGCAGCTCGACCTCGCGGCCGCGCCAGGCGTCGACCACCGCGCTGTGGGAGATGCGCAGGACCTTCATGGCTCCCGATCCTCGCCGCCGGGGTGCGGGCGCGGAACGTCCCGGGGGCGGAATCACCCGGGTGACGAGGCTTTTCACCCCGGGCAACCCTCACGGTGGGAGGAGGTCGCTGGTTAGCGTCGAGGCGGCGGTGAAGCCACCGGCTCGCGGGACTCCCTGCCCGCGGGACCGGCCGGACGACGACGGGGGACGGATCATGCGAGTGCTCGTCGATGGTGACCGCGGATACGTGGGTGCGGTGCTGGTGCCGTTCCTGCAGGCGGCAGGCCACGAGGTGGTCGGCCTCGACGCCGGCTGGTACGACGGCTGCGACTTCGGCCCTCCGGTGACGGGGTACGAGCAGCGCACCGGCGACGTCCGGGACGCGCGGCCCGAGGACCTCGCCGGCTTCGACGCGGTGGTGCACCTGGCGGCCATCTCCAACGACCCGCTCGGGCACCTCAACCCGCAGGCCACGTTCTCCGTCAACACGGACGGCGCCGTGCGGATGGCGCGGGCGGCCAAGGCGGCCGGGGTGACGCGGTTCCTGTTCTCGTCGTCGTGCTCCCTGTACGGGGCGGCGGGGGACGAGCCCGTCGACGAGGGCGCCGAGTTCCACCCCGTCACCCCGTACGGGGAGTCGAAGATCCAGGCCGAGCGCGGTCTCTCCGCGCTCGCCGACGACGACTTCTCGCCCACGTTCCTGCGCAACGCGACCGCGTACGGCTCGTCACCGCGGCTGCGGGCCGACATCGTGGTCAACAACCTCACCGGCACCGCGTACACGCGCGGCGAGGTGCGGCTGCAGTCGGACGGCTCACCGTGGCGGCCCCTCGTGCACGTCGAGGACATCGCGCGGGCGTTCCTCGCCGGGCTCGAGGCCCCCCGCGAGGTGGTGCACGACCGGGCGTTCAACGTGGGCCGCGACGAGGACGTCGTCCAGATCCGCACCGTCGCCGAGCAGGTCAGCGAGGTCACCGGCGCCCCCGTGACCTTTGCCGCGGGGGCGGGGGCCGACACCCGCAACTACCGGGTCGACTTCACGCGCATCCGCACCGAGCTCCCGGCCGCCGCGCCCCGCTGGACGGTGCGCGACGGGATCCGGCAGATCTGGCAGGACGTCCACCGGTTCGGCCTCACCGCCGACGACTTCGAGGGCCCGCGCTTCGTGCGCCTGCACCGGGTGAGCGAGCTCGCCGCCAGCGGCGCTCTCGACCTGGAGAACCTGCGCACCACGGCGGTGCCGGCATGACCGCCGTGTCCGCGGCGCGGCACGCCGCCGGCGCGCCCGAGGGGTCCGCGGTGCCCGCGCCGTCGTGCCGACTGTGCGGCGCACCCCTGACCCGTACTTTCGTGGACCTCGGGATGTCGCCGCCGTGCGAGACCTACCCCACCGCCGAGCAGGTCGACGGCCCGGAGGTCTTCTACCCGCTGCACGTGCGGGTGTGCGAGCAGTGCCTGCTGGTGCAGCTGCCCGCCTACGTGCCGGCGGAGGACATCTTCGACGACTACGCCTACTTCTCGTCCTACTCCGCGTCGTGGGTGGAGCACGCGCGGCGGTACGTCGACGACGCGGTGGACAGGCTCGGGCTCGCCCCCGAGCGGTCGTTCGTCGTCGAGGTCGCGAGCAACGACGGCTACCTGCTGCAGCACGTCGTCGACCGGGGGATCCGCTGCCTCGGCGTCGAGCCGTCGGGCAACGTGGCCGCGGCCGCGGTCGAGCGGGGCGTGCCCACGGTGGTGGAGTTCCTGGGCGAGGAGACGGGCCGGCGCGTGCGCGCCGAGCACGGCCCTGCCGACCTCGTCGTGGCCAACAACGTCTTCGCGCACGTGCCGGACATCGTCGACTTCTCGCGCGGGCTGCGGCAGCTCGTCGCCGACGACGGGCGGGTGTCGATCGAGATCCCGCACCTGCTGCGCCTCGTCGAGGGCAACGAGTACGACACGATCTACCACGAGCACTACAGCTACCTGTCGCTGCTCACGACGCAGCGGGTGCTGGCCGCCGCCGGGCTCACCGTGGTGGACGTGGACGAGCTGCCCAGCCACGGCGGCTCGCTGCGCACGTGGTCCGTGCCGACGCCCGACGGCGCACCAGCCGGCGGTGGGCCCGCGCCGTCCGCCGCCGTGGCGCGCGTGCTCGCCGCAGAGGCCGCCGCCGGCCTGCACACCGTGGAAGGTCACGCCGGCTTCGCCGAGCAGGTCGCCGCCGTGCGCGACGACGTGCTGCGCTTCCTGCTCACCGCCCGCCGCGAGGGCAGGCGCGTGGTGGCGTACGGGGCGCCCGGCAAGGGGAACACGTTGCTCAACCACTGCGGCGTACGCCCCGACCTGATCGAGTTCGCCGTCGACCGCAACCCGTACAAGCACGGCCGGTTCACGCCGGGCATGCACCTCCCCATCCACGCGCCCGAGGCGCTCGACGCGGCCCGGCCCGACTACGTCGTCGTCATGCCGTGGAACCTGCGGCGGGAGATCTCGGCCCAGCTCGCGCACGTCGCCGACTGGGGAGGCCGGCTGGTGACGTTCCTGCCGCGCCTCGAGGTCTTCGAGCCGGGCACGTGAGCGCCGTCGTGCCGGGCTGGCGCTGCCGGTGGTGCCAGTCGGACCGCGCCACCGTGGTGCTCGACCTGGGCTCCCAGCCTGCCGCCGACCTGTTCCCCGAGCCGGAGGCACCCGCTCCTGACCCCGTGCACCCGTTGCGCATGGTGATGTGCGACCGGTGCCGACTGGCCCAGCTCGAGGAGGACCCGACAGGTCCCGAGGAGCCGCTCGGAGTGGAGCCTGCCGCACTTGTCGCGCAGGCGCGGGCGGGAGTGGCCGACCTCGTCGGGGGCGGGCTGCTGGGCCCCGGCACGTGGGTGGGGGAGATACGCTCCCCGCACGGGGGCTCCTGGCTGGCGCGGGTGCAGGAGATCGTGCCGGACGCCGTGCTGCTCGACGGCCCCGGCACGGTGCCCGGGCTCGCCGCGGACCTCGTCGTCGACTCGCTCGGGATCATGCACGAGGCGGACCAGCGCGCGGCCTGGGACCTGCGGCTCGACTCCCTCGCCCCCGACGGCGTCCTCGCGCTGCACGTGCACCCGCTGTCCGTGATCCTGCGCGACGGCACCTGGAACGCGCTGCGGCACGGGCACTTCGCGTACTACTCGCTCACGGTGCTCGTGGAGATGGCGCGCAGCACCGGGCTCGTCCCGGTCGGGCTGTGGCGCTATCCGCTGTACGGCGGGACGCGGCTGCTCGCGCTGGCGCGGGAGGGCTCGCAGCCCGCCGGTCGGCACGCCCGCGCCGCGGGCGACCTCGTCGCCACCGAGCTGGCGGCCGAGGCCGCGGCGGGGATCACGCAGCCGGCGGCCGTGGCGGCGCTCCAACGGCAGGTGGCCGCGTCGGCCGCGGCCCTCCGCGACTGGCTCGACGCGAGCGAAGGGAAGGTGGTCGCCTACGGCGCCGCGTCGCGCGCGGTCGCGTTGTTCGCACTCGCCGGCGTCACCGCGGACGACGTCCTCGCCGTGGTGGACGCGTCGCCCGCGAAGCGGGGCAGGTCCATGCCGGGCGGCCCCGGGCCGCGGGTGCCCGTGCTCGGGCCCGACATCCTTGCCGAGATCCGCCCCGACAAGGTGCTGCTGCTGGTGCCCGACCTCCTCGACGAGGTGCGGTTCGCGCACCCCGAGGTGGAGGCGCTCGGGGGTCGCTGGGTGATCGCCGAGCCCGAGCCCGTCGAGGTCGAGCCGCTCAGCCGGGACCGCGGCGGTCAGCGATGAGCGGGACGCCCGGCGCCTGAGCCGCCGGGCGACCGTGACGGTCGGTGAAGTGCCACGTGCCGCCGTCGCGACGCATGGTGATGCCGAGCGCGTCGACGCGGTCGTGATGGTGCCAGCACAGCAGGGCGGAGTTGTCGACGGACGTGCTGCCGCCGTCCGCCCAGTGGGCCACGGCGTGGTGGACCTCGCAGCGTGCAGGTGGCTCGTCGCAGCCGGGCCAGGTGCACCGCCGGTCCCGGGCGACGACGGCGCGTTGCAGCTGGCCGGTGACGGTGCGCCGGGCACGCCCGACGTCGAGCACCTGCGACTCCGGGCCGAGGACCACCCGTGTCACCTCGCTGTCGCACACGATGCGGCGGAGGAGGGACGGGGGCAGCGGGCCGCGGCCGTCCACGAACTCGGCGGGGTCGACTCCCAGCGACTCGGCCCATCCCGCGACGGGAGGGCCGAGCTCGGTGGCGCGACCGTGACCGGCAGCGAGCAGGCGACGGAGCTCGGTCAGGGAGATGGTGACGGTCAGGTGCGGGCGCACGGCGGCGCCCGACCCCACGGTCCCGGAGTCGAGGGCGACGCGCGCGAGGTCGGCGAGCGCCTGGGCGCGTCGCTGCGCGGGCGTGCGGGTCTCCCCGGCGGCGGGCCGGCCGGCGACGGCGTCGAGGGCGGCGCGCAGCGCCTGGCCGTGCTCCTCGGTGAGGAACCCGGCGAGGTGGTAGCCGTCCCACGTGGGCGACAGGTCGACGAACTCTTTCTCGCGGGCGTGCGCGTAGCCCCGCTCGTCCGACTCCGGGTCCGTCACGTACGCGAACCGCTTGACGAGCCGGCGGAACTGCGCGGGCGTGTACCAGGAGCCGGTGGCGAGCAGGTGCTCCTCGCCGGTCGGCGCGGCGAGGCCGGCGTCCGGCGCTTCCGGGTTCTCGTCGTCCGTCGTCCCGCTGTCCGTCGTGCGGTTCGTCTCGCTCGCGGTCGGCGCGGGAGCGAGGAGCGCGTCTCGGCGGGCCTCGGAGGTCGGGGCGACGTCGACGATGGCGCGCAGGTGGTCGGCGCCGAGCCGGCCGGCGAGCGCGGCGGCACCGGTCGCCGGGAGGACGTCGCGCAGGGCGTGGGCCGTGCGGACGTCGCGGCGCGCGGTGGGCAGCCCGACGTTCTCGGCACGGGCGAGCCAGTGCGCGAAGGTGCGCGACCCGTCGAGCGACCACCGGCCGTCCGCCTCCAGCGCGGGCAGCACCCGCCACCGCGCGGCGTCCACCCGGGAGCCGACTCTCCGGAGCCGGGCCGACGCCTGCTCGAGGACGTCCCGGCCGACGTCGTGCAGGCCGATCTCCTCGCCGGCCCCCGCGAGCGCGGCGACCCCGCCCTCGAGGGCGGCCAGGGCGTCGAGCAGCCGTGACACCGTGCCGCTCGCCGGGTCCGGGCCGGTGGGCGGCACGGGTGCAGGGGCAGTGGTGGCGGGCATCGTCCCTCCTCGGTCGGCGCGCCATGACACGAAGGACGCTATCGAACGCACGTTCGAATCGACCAGGGAGTCGACGAGATCTGTGGAGAAGCAGCTCGTCCCCAGGGGGAACGGCAGGCTCGACGCGGCGCGACGCCGTCGGCCGTCCTGGGACGACCTCGTCGGCGTCGGGCTACAGCACGTCCGCGCCGGGCCCCGACGCCGCCCCGCCGAGCTGCTGGACGAGCGCCACCCACGGCCCCGCGGCGGCGTCGCGGTCGCTGACGAGCGAGACGGGCAGCGGCCACCGCACCCCGAGGTCGGGGTCGAGGTGGTGCACCGCGACGTCCTCGGACGGGTCGTGCTCCGCGTCGATGCGGTAGCAGACGTCCGCGGTGTCGGTGAGCGTCTGGTGTCCGTGCAGGCAGCCGCGCGGCACGTACAGGACGTGGAAGTCGACGTCGTCGAGCCGGAACGCCTCCCAGCGCCCGAACGTCGGGGAGCCCGGGCGGGCGTCGACGACGACGTCGTGCACGGCACCGTGCGCCACCCGCACCAGCTTGGCCTCGCCGCCGCCCACCCGACCGTGCAGCCCCCGCACGACGCCGCGCCGCGAGCGGGACTGGCTGTCCTGCACGAACGCCGCCGGGTCGAGGCCTGCGTGCGCCGCGGTGGCGGTGTCGAACGTGCGCATGAACAGCCCGCGCTCGTCCCGGTGCGGGGTGGGGGCGAGGATCAGCACGCCGTCGAGGGTCGTGGGCAGCACCTGCATGCTCCACACGGTACGGAGAGGGTCCGGGGAGCGGTCGGGTGAAGTCGGTGCGGGCGCCGGATGAAAAGCCCTGCGGGCCCTTCATCCGTGCCGTGCCGCGCCGCAGACTGGCGGCGGGACCGGCCCCCTGCCGGCCCCACCAGACTTCACGACCCACCTCCCGACCGCACCCGGGGGCACCATGACGCAGCTGACGCAGCTGACGCAGCACGCGACGCATCCCGACCCGTCGCAGCCCGCGGACCCCGCCCGGTCCTTCGACCGGTCGACGGCCGCGCAGGCCCGGCTGCACCGTCTCGTGCCCGGGGGCGCGCACACGTACGCGCGCGGCGCGGACCAGTACCCGGAGCGCATGGCCCCTGTGCTGGCGCGGGGCGCGGGCGCGCACGTGTGGGACGTGGACGGCAACGAGTACGTCGAGTACGGGATGGGCCTGCGCAGCGTCACGCTCGGCCACGGCTTCCGGCCCGTGGTGGACGCCGTGACGTCGGCGATCGCGGACGGCGTGAGCTTCTCCCGGCCCAGCCGGTGGGAGCTGGAGGCGGCCGAGGCGTTCTGCGCGCAGGTGCCGGGCGCCGACATGGTGAAGTTCGCGAAGAACGGCTCCGACGTCACCACCGCGGCGGTGCGGCTGGCCCGCGCCGCGACGGGCCGCGACCTGGTCGCCGTCTGCGCCGACCACCCGTTCTTCTCCACCGACGACTGGTTCATCGGCACCACGCCGATGGACGCCGGGATCCCGCGGGCGATCGGCGACCTCACGGTCCGGTTCCCGTACGGCGACCTGGTCGCCGTCCAGGAGCTGCTCGCCCGGCACGAGGGCCGTGTCGCCGCCCTCGTGCTCGAGGCCGCGACCGCGCACGCGAGCCCCCCGCCCGGCTACCTCGAGGGGCTGCGCGCCCTGTGCGACAGCACGGGGACGGTGCTCGTGTTCGACGAGATCATCACCGGGATGCGGTGGTCCGCCGGAGGCGCCCAGACCGTGTACGGCGTCGTGCCGGACCTGTCGACGTGGGGCAAGGCGCTGGGCAACGGGTTCGCCGTCTCGGCGCTCGCGGGCCGGCGCGAGCTCATGGAGCTCGGCGGCCTGGCGACGGACGCACGGCGGGTCTTCCTGCTCTCGACGACGCACGGCGCGGAGACGGCCGGGCTCGCGGCGTGGCTGGCGGTGCACCGCGAGTACGCCGCGCGCGACGTGCCCGGCGCGATGGCCGCCCAGGGTGAGCGGCTGCGTGCCGGGGTGCAGCAGGTGGTCGACTCCGCCGGTCTGACGGGCTCGGTGACGGTGTCCGGGCACCCGGCGTGCCTGGTCTTCGGCACCCGCGACCACGACGGCGCGCCCTCGCAGGCGTACCGCACCCTGTTCCTCGCCGAGCTGCTGCGCCGCGGCGTGCTGGCGCAGTCGTTCGTGATCTCCGCCGCGCACACCGACGCGGACGTCGACCGGACGGTCGAGGCCGTCGCCGGGGCGCTGCCCGTCTACGCCGCCGCTCTGGACGCGGGCGGCACCGACGGCTTCCTCGTCGGCCGGCCCGTCGCCCCCGCGCTGCGGGAGCGGGCCGCGCCGCGCCGTGTCCGTCACACGCCCGACGACGGGCAGGCCCTGGGAGGGACGTCATGAAGGTCGTGCTGTTCTGCGGCGGGCTGGGGATGCGGATGCGGTCCGGCCCCGACTCGCTGCCCAAGCCGATGATGCCGATCGGGTCGCGGCCCGTCCTGTGGCACATCATGAAGTACTACGCGCACTACGGGCACACGGAGTTCGTGCTCGCGCTGGGGCACGGCGCGAACGCCGTGAAGGACTACTTCCTCCACTACTCCGAGACGCACTCCAACGACTTCGTCCTCACCAAGGGCGGCGAGCACGTCGAGCTGCTCAGCAGCGACATCAGCGAGTGGCGCATCACGTTCGTCGACACGGGGATCGACACGGCGATCGGCGAGCGGCTGCGGCGCGTGCGCCGGTTCCTCGACGACGACGAGGTGTTCCTCGCCAACTACGGCGACGTGCTCACGGACGCGCCGATGGACCGGATCGTCGACGACTTCCTCGCCACGGACGCCGTCGGGTCGCTCATGGCGGTGGCCCCGCAGGACTCGTTCCACGTGGTGCGCTACGACCCCGACGGCACGATGCGCGACCTGGAGCCCGTGGCCGACATGAGCATGTGCATCAACGGCGGGTACTTCGTGCTGCGGCAGGGCATCTTCGACTACCTGGGCGAGGGCGAGGACCTCGTCATGGACGCCTGCGTGCGCGCCGCTCGCGCCGGCCGGTTCCGCGTGCACCCGCACACCGGGTTCTGGGCGCCGATGGACACGCTCAAGGAGCGGTCCGCGCTGGAGGAGATGAACCGCGTGGGCGACCGGCCGTGGGCGGTGTGGGACAGCGGCGCGCGCCCCGCGCCGCGGCGCGTGCCCGAGGTCGAGGTCGGCGAGGTCGTGGGTCCGGCTCGTGCCGGCGCGTGAGGTCCCGGTGCACGAGGTCCCGGTGGGCGAGGTGAAGGTGCACGTCGGGCTGCTGGGCGAGTTCGGGGTCCACAACTTCGGGAACGAGGCCTCGCTCGCCGCGATGCTGGGCGTGCTGCGGGCCGACGACCGGGTGGTCCCGGTGGTGGTGGCCGACCGGTGCGAGGCGGTGACGGCGGAGCACGGCGTGGCGGCCGTGCCCCTGCACCATCCCGGTGCCCGCCGCGGGGGAGCGGGCGGCCTGCTCGGCAAGCTGGCCGACGCGCGGCGCGCGTGGCGCACGGTCGGCGACCTGGACGCCGTGGTCGTGCCCGGCACCGGGATCTTCGAGGGGCTGGCGATCGCCCCCGGGGGGATCCCGCTCACCCTCTTCTGGTACGCGTTCGCCGCCCGCCTCCGAGGGCGGCCCTTCCTCGCCCTGTCGGTCGGGGTCGACGCCGCCTTCCACCCCGTGACGGCGCGACTGTTCCGCTGGACGCTCTCCGCCGCGACCCTCGTGACGGTGCGCGACGACGGGTCGGCGCGCGCCGCGCGCCGGCTCGGGGTGCGACGCCCCCTCGACGTGGTGCCCGATCTCGTCCTCGGGCTCCCGGCGCCCGGCGCCCCTCGCCGTGAGCGGCCGCGGGTCGTCGTGGGAGTCATCGACTACCGGGGTCTCGGGACGGCGGAGGGGGAGGCGGACCGCGCCGCCTACGTCGCGCGGATGGTGCGGGTCGTCCAGCGGGTGGCGGCGTCCGGCGCCGACGTCGTCGTGCTCGGCGGCGCGCTGCCGGACGCGCCGACCGCCCGCGAGGTCGCGGCCCGTGCGGCGTCGGCCGGCCCAGGCCGGGTCGAGGCCGTGGAGGCGGGGTCGTTGGCCGACGTGGCGCGGGAGACGGCCGGGTCACGGGTCGTCGCGGCGGCCCGGTACCACCACCTGGTGACGGCGCTGCGGCTGGGGGTCCCGGCCGTCTCGCTCGGCTACGGCGCGAAGCAGGGACGGCTGCTCGAGCAGTTCGGCCAGGGGGAGCAGGTGCACGCGGTCGACGGCTTCGACCCGGACGAGGTGGCGGACCAGGTGCTCGACCTGCTGCGGGAGCCCGCGCCGGACACGCGGCCGGTGCTCGCGGACGCGGCCCGACGGCTGGCGGCCCAGGAGGAGCGGCTCCGCGACGTCCTCGCCTCGACGGTCCCCGGGGCCGCCGCCAGCAGCACGCACGAGAGGTCGGGGGCCGCCCGATGATCGGCCTCGCGCTCCCCGACGGCCCGCTGCGGGTGGTGTGCCTCGCCGCGCACCCGGACGACGTCGAGATCGCCTGCGGCGGCACGCTGCTGGCGCTCGCGGCGCGGGGTGGTGTCGAGGCGGCGTACCTCACGCTCACCGGCGACCCGTCCCGCCAGGACGAGGCGCGCACCGCCGCCGAGGCCTTCCTCCCCGGCGCGACGAGCGTGTTCGGCGGGCTTCCGGACGGGCGCCTGCCGGACCGGTGGGGAGAGGCGCGGGCCGCCCTGCACGAGCACGCCGAGCGGGTCCCTGCACCGGACCTGGTGCTGGCGCCGCGGCCCGACGACGCGCACCAGGACCACCGGCTGGTGGGGACGATGGCTCCGACGGTCTGGCGGGACGCCGTCGTGCTGCACTACGAGATCCCCAAGTGGGACGGCGACATGGGGCGCCCGTCGACCTACGTGCCGGTCCCCGACGCGCTGGCGCGGCGCAAGGTCGAGCTGCTCGACGCCTGCTACGCCTCCCAGAAGGCTCACGACTGGTGGGACCACGAGGTGTTCCTCGGGCTCCTGCGCCTGCGCGGGATGGAGTGCCGCAGCCGCTACGCCGAGGCGTACACCGTGACCAAGAGCGTGCTGTCGCTCGGCCGGGGGACACCGTGACGCGGGGCGCGCCGGCCCCCGTGCTGTCCTTCGGGCTGCCGGTGTACAACGGCGAGCGGTTCCTGGAGGGAGCCCTCCGGTCCCTGCTCGCGCAGGACCTGGAGGACCTCGAGGTCGTCGTCTCCGACAACGGCTCGACCGACGGCACCCAGGAGATCTGCCGAGCCGTCGCCGCGGCGGACCCCCGCGTGCGGTACCTCCGCGCGGAGACGAACCGCGGTGGGACGTGGAACTACCGGCGCGTCCTCGAACGGTCCTCGGCCCCCCTGTTCAGCTGGGCGGCCGTGGACGATCTCTGGCTCCCCACGTTCGCCTCCTCGTGCGTGCGGGCCCTCGACGAGCGCCCCGACGCCGTGCTCGCGATGACGCGGGCCCGGCTGGTCGACGGCGACGGCACGATCACCGACGGCCTCGGGGATGCAGACCTCGGGTTGGACGCCGACGCCGCGCACGAGCGGCTGCGCCGCCTGTTCCGGTCGCAGGCGTCGCACGTCATGTACGGCGTGATCCGGCGCTCGGCGCTGGCCCGCGCGCGCCCGCTGCGCCCGATGGTGGGCGACGACATCGTGCTGCTGACCGAGCTGCTCTGCCAGGGACCGGCCGTCGTCGTGGACGACCGGGCGTTCCTGCAGCGGCGGGTGCCCGAGCAGCTCTCGCTGCAGGGCCAGGAGCAGGTGAAGTGGCACGCGCCGTCCGCGCGGGTCCGCTTCGCCTTCCCGCAGACGCGGCTCAACCTCGAGCTGTACCGGGCCGTCGCGACGACGGGCCTCCCGCTCCGGGAGAAGGCGCGGTGCTGGTCGCGGATCGTGCCGGGCTGGGTGCTGCCGAGGTGGCGGGGGATGGCCCGCGACGTCGCGACCGCTGCCGGGTTCGCGGGCTGAGCGGGCGGCGTCGTGGTGCGGGAGAGGTCGCACGGGCGGAGACGCCGGGTCGTCGCCGTCGTGGCGACGACGGCCGTCGTCGCGCTCGCGGTCGCCGGTGCCGCATGGTGGTGGGACCGGGAGCACCAGGGGCAGGCGAGCCGGATCGGTGGCACGGCCGGGCCGGTCGCCGCGGAGCTGCCCGTGACGCCGCCGCCGGCGCCCGAGACGCCGGACGGGGCACACCTCGTCACGGGCATCGGTCCGGACGGGCGGTACTTCGTCGACCAGGACGGCGCGCCGGTCCTGGTGCGCGGAGACTCGCCCTGGTCGCTGCTGGTCGACCTGTCCCCCGAGGAGGCGCTGACCTACCTGGACGACCGGCAGGGGCGCGGGGTCAACGCCCTGATCGTCTCGCTGCTGGGCGCGACGGCCAACGGCGGGCCGTCCGACGACGGCGCGACCGCGGACGGTCTGCTCCCGTTCGTGGACGGTGACGTCCTGTCCTGGGTGCCGGAGTACTGGGACCGGGCGCACGCGACCCTCGCGGCCGCGGCGGAGCGCGGCATGTCGGTGTTCCTCTACCCGGTGGACGGCTGGACGGTGGGCCGCGCGTTCTCGCCGTCCTCGCAGCAGGAGTGCCGTACCTACGGCGAGCGGGTGGGCGCCTGGGCAGCCGACCTGCCCGGCGTCGTCTGGATGACGGGCGGGGACTACTTCCCCGCCGCGGACGACCCGGCGGCCGGCAGCGACGTCGACCGGTGCTTCGACCAGGTGGTGCAGGGCATCCGCGACACGGGAGACCACCGGCCGTTCTCGATCCAGCTGGGCTACCCGCGCTCCGTCTCCACCGACGACCGATACTGGGCCTCCCGGGTGGACTTCACCTTCGTCTACTCCTACCCGCCCGCCTACGACGCCGTCCGACAGGCCTACGACCGCGAGCCCGCCGTCCCCGCGCTCTTCGCCGAGGGCGGCTACGAGGGCGAGAACAACGACGGCGGGCCGCCGACGACCCCCGAGTCGCTGCGACGGCAGGCCGCGTGGGCCCTGACGTCGGGATCGCCGGGGGACGTCTACGGCAGCGACGACTGGGAGTTCCTCGACGGTTGGCAGGGCCGCCTCGACGCGCCGGGCCTCCGGCAGGTCGGCGTGGTGCGGGACGTGGTCGAGGCGCTGCCCTGGTGGGAGCTGCGCCCCTCCGACGACCTCGTCCGCTCCGGCGCCGGGGCGGCGCGGACCGGTGACACGACGGACGTCCTCGACGGTGACCGCGCGACGGCGGCGGTCACGGCGGACGGTCGCGCCGCAGTCGTCTACGTCCCGACGGAGCGCGAGCTCGGCCTCGACCTGGCGGTGCTCGCCTCCGCGGGGAGGGCGCGCTGGGTGGACCCGTCGTCCGGCGCGGCGACTCCTGTGGCGCTGACCGACCGCATGAGGACCCCGGGCCGCAACGCCGACGGCGGGGGCGACTGGCTGCTGGTGATCGGGCCGGGCTGACGCCGGCTCAGGCCGCGGGCATCCCCGCCGGCCTGACGGACGTCAGGCCGAGGTCGCCGAGGACGACGTCGAGGGTCCGCCGCGCCGCGCGCCAGTCGTGCGCCCGCGCGTGTCGCAGGCAGCGCTCACGGGTCGTGGCCAGCAACGCGCGGTCGTCGGCGAGCCCCTCCAGAGCGGCGGCCAGGGCGTCGGGAGACCCGGGCGGCACCAGCACCCCGGCGTCGCCGGCCGCCTCGGGGATGCCTCCGGTCCGTGCGGCGACGACAGCGGCGCCGGACGCCATCCCCTCCAGCACGGTGAGGGCGAACGGCTCGGCCCACCGGGAGGGCACCACCACGACGTCGGCGGCGCGCATCAGGGCGGCCACCTCGTCCCGGGGCCGGAACGGGAGCCAGCGCACGGCGTCGCCGAGCGGCCGGGCGGCGGCCCGCAGCTCGCGCTCGTACCGGGTGAGGGGCGCGCCGGGGGCGAAGTGCGGCGTGCCGACGACGGTGGCGACCACGTCCGGCCGGCGGAGCCGGAGCAAGGCGTCCACGAGGACGTCCGGCCCCTTGTCGGGCACGGTGCGCCCGACGAACACGACCCGCAGCGGCTCCCCGGCGACCCGGTCCGCGTCACCGGGACGGAAGAGCGCGGTGTCGACCCCGTTGTGCACCACTCGCACGCGGTCGCGCAGCCTTGGGGGCAGACGGTCCGCGGTCCGCTCGGCGACGTAGCCGCTGACGCAGACGACGGCGCCCGCGGGGTCGAGCACCCGGGCCGCCTCCCGCGGGGAGTACGTGCGCAGCAGCTCGTTGTGCGCGTAGAGCACGGCCGCGTGCCGGTCGGCGTCCACGAGCGGGACGAGCTGGGGGAGGTTGTGGCCGAGGACCACGGAGGCGGGCCACCGCGCCTGGTCCGCGAGCGCGGCGGCGAGTGGCCGCCGGGCGCCGCTCCGGGGCAGGCCCAGGCGCGCCGCCGCGGCGTCGCGATAGCGGTCGGCGCGCTGCTGCGGCACGGGGTCGTACTCGACGACGTCCGCGCTCGGGTAGCGGTCGGGGTAGGTGCCGCGCGCGACGGCGACGACCGACCGCGGGGCTCCGGGCGGGGTCGCGGCCGCGAGGCCGTGCACGACCGAGGGCAGGGCGCTCCCGGTCGACGGGGAAAAGTGGTCGCCGGGCGTGATCACGTGCAGGTGGCTCCCGGCCGGGACTCCGATGGCCATGCCGTCGAGCCTAGGTCGGGAGCGGTGTCCTCCCGGGGGTGAAACGTGCCCGCGCCCGGCTGAAAAACCGCTCCGGCCCTCGGAATGCCGGCTGTCGTCGGAAACGATGGCCGGTGTGACAGCACACGTCGTCCTCCTCCGCGCCGACCGTCCGGCGGCGGCCCGGTGCGTGCGATGAGCACGGACGAGAAGTCCGTCCCGCCGGCGCCGGTGCCGAGCGACGACACGCCCGGCGAGGCCATGACGCGCGGCGAGCTCCAGGACCGGGCGATCCGGGGCGCCCTGTGGACGTTGGTGCACGTCGCCGTGATGCTGCCGCTGGCCTTCGCCGTCAACATCGTCGTCGCGCGTGTCCTCGGTGTCGTCGACTACGGGCGCCTCGCGTACCTCTCGACCGTGCTCGCGCTCGTCCTCACGACCATCGACCTGGGCGTCGGGACCGGCCTCGTCCAGTTCGGGTCGAAGGCGCACGCCGCGGGCCGGTTCTCCGAGGTGCGGCACATGCTCCAGGCGGCGCAGGGCTACAAGATGCTCGTGGGCGTGCCCGTGGTGGGGACGGCGGTGCTGCTGCTCATCGACGCCGATCCTGTGCTCACGGTGATCGCCCTCGTCTTCGGCGTGCTGGTGCCCCTGACGTTCTCCGGGGCGGGCGACGCGCTCGCCATCGAGAACAAGACGGCGCAGAACGCGCAGGCGGCGATGGTCGTCAACCTCGTCGCGCAGGTCCTGGTGGTGGTCGCGGCCACGACGGTGGGCACCGCCGACGCCATCTGGGCGGTGCGCCTCGTCGCGGCCGGCCTGGGCGCGGTGGCCTACCTGTACTTCGTGGCGCCCATGTACCGCAGGGTCCTGCTGCGCCCGCGCCTGCGCCGGTTCCCGCCGGGCTTCTGGGCGTTCGCGCTGCCGGCCGGCGCAGCCGGCCTGGTCGAGGCGTTCGTCTCGTCGCGCAGCGAGGTGCTGGTGCTGACCTGGATGTCGGAGCCGGAGGCCGCGGGAGTGTTCGCCCTCGCGATCGGGCTCGGCGTCCATCTGTTCGCCCCGGCGCAGTCGCTGCTGGGGCCGCTCGTGCCGGCGATCTCGGGGCTGCGCGAGGTGGACCACGAGGCGGTGGCGCGCGCGCTCGGCCGCGCGCTGCGCGCGTCGTCGACCGCGACGGCGGGCGTGGTGGCGGCGGCGACCCCGGCGTTCGCGCTGCTCGTCCCGACGATCTACGGTGCCGAGTTCTCCGCCGTGCCCCCGGTGCTCGTCGTCCTGAGCGTGGCCGGCGGCCTGCTGGTGATGGCCGGACCGCTCAAGGCGTTCCTCATGGCACGGCTCAAGGGCACCTGGCTGCTGTGGGCCAACCTCGCCTGCCTGGTGGTGGACGTCGGGCTGACGGTGGCGCTGATCCGGCCGCTCGGGGTCTGGGCCGCGGTGCTCGGCAACACGACGGCGGCGGTGCTGCTCTTCAGCGGCCTGCTGATCCTCGAGGCGCGGTCGCTGGACCTGCCGGTCCGGCGGGCGCTGGCCATGGTCCAGCCGTTCCTGCTCGGCGCCGCGATCTCGGTGCTGACGTGGTGGGGCGTCGACGCGGTCGGGGCGCCCCCGGTGCCGTCGGCGGTCGTGGCCGCCGTGCTGGGCCTCGGGCTCTTCGTGGGAGCTCTGCGGCTCACGCGGTCGGGCCTCACGCCCGCCGATGCCGACGCGGTGGCCCGGTCCGTGCCGGCGCGGGTGCGCGCCGTGGCCGTGCCGCTGCTCAGGGTCGTCTCCGCGAGCCGGGCATGACGTCGAACGAGAGGAACGAAACGTTGGAAGCCAGGGCCGTCGCCTTCTACCTGCCGCAGTTCCACCCGATCCCCGAGAACGACGCCTGGTGGGGGCCGGGGTTCACGGAGTGGACCAACGTGGCACGCGCCCGGCGCCTCTACCCGGGGCACCGCCAGCCGTTGGTGCCCGCGGACCTCGGGTTCTACGACCTGCGGCTGCCCGAGGCGCGGGCGGCGCAGTCCGAGCTGGCGCACCAGTACGGCGTGGAGGCGTTCGCCTACTGGCACTACTGGTTCGGCAACGGGCGCCGGATCCTGGAGCGCCCGTTCGCGGAGGTGCTCGCCTCCGGCGCGCCCGACGTGTCGTTCTGCCTGGCGTGGGCGAACCAGACGTGGAGCGGCATCTGGCACGGCGAGGCCGACCGGATCCTCGTGCAGCAGCACTACCCGGGCGTCGAGGACTACACGGCCCACTTCGAGGCCGTGCTGCCCGCGTTCCGCGACCCCCGCTACCTGCGCGTGGGCGGCCGCCCCGTGTTCTACGTCTTCCGGCCCGAGGAGCTGCCCGACGCCGCGGACTTCGTCGACCTCTGGCAGAAGCTGGCGCGCAGGGCTGGCCTGGAGGGCCTGTACCTCGTCGCGGAGATGAGCGACCTCCTCGGCGGCGGGCCGCGGTACGACCGGGTCAAGGAGGACGGGTTCGACGCCGGGGTGTACATGCGGATGCCGGCGGGGACGTCGCGGTCGGAGCTGCTGCGGATGCGCGCCTTCCGCAAGGTCGCCGGCGGGCCGGAGGTCTTCCCGTACTCCACCGACTGGGCCGGGCAGAACCGCACCGGCGACCTGGTCCAGCCGTGCGTCTACCCCAACTGGGACAACACGCCGCGCTCCGGCCGCGGGGGCGTGGTGCTGCACGGTGCGAGCCCGGAGAAGTTCGGGGAGAACGTGCGGCAGGCGGTGGCGTCGATCGCGCACCGGCCGGCCGAGGAACGACTGCTGTGGGTCAAGTCGTGGAACGAGTGGGCCGAGGGCAACCACCTGGAGCCCGACCTGCGGCACGGTCGCGGCTGGCTCGAGGCGCTGCGGGACGGCCTGCGATGACGGCCGAGGCCGCCGGTGCCGCCCGACCGCTGCGGATCGCGATCGTCTCCTACTACCTGCCCAGCACCAGCAAGCAGGGCATCGGCTACCAGGTGCACGAGCTCGCGACCGAGCTCGCACGGCGCGGCCACGACGTGACGGTCCTCAGCGACTGCCCGGCGGTCGACGGCGCCGTCTACGGGCACCGGCACGTGCGGATGACCGGCTCGCTGCGCACGTTCCGGTTCGCGCTCGCGCTGCGCCGCGTCGACCTCTCGTCCTACGACGTGCTGCACGCCTGGGGCGACGACTACTGGCTGTGGCGGCGGCGCGTGCCCCGGCACGTGCGGACCCTCGCAGGGTCGTGCTTCGAGGAGGCGCGCACCATCAAGGGCGTCAAGGAGAAGACGCGGATGGTGCTCCTCGGGCTGTCCGAGGTGCTCGCGTCCCTCGTCGCGGACCGCACCGTCGTCATCTCGCCCGAGACGCGCCGCTGGTACCCGTGGGTGCGCGACGTCGTGCCCTGCGGCACGGACGTGAGCCGGTTCCGGCCCGACGCCGCGCGGCGGGCGGACCACCCGGTGGTCCTGTTCGTCGGCTACTGGCGCGGACGCAAGCGCGGCGAGGAGCTGGCGCGCCAGTTCCAGGAGACGGTGCTGCCGAAGCACCCCGACGCGGAGCTGTGGATGGTCAGCCAGGACGTGCCCGACGACGTTGGCCCCGGGGTCCGCGCTCTGGGACGGCTGACCGACGACGAGCTGGCGCTCGCCTTCCAGCAGGCGTGGGCGTTCTGCCTGCCGAGCGACTACGAGGGCTTCGGCATCCCGTACGTCGAGGCGATGGCGTCGGGCCTGCCCGTGGTCGCCACCCCGAACCCCGGCGCGCGGTACGTGACGGACGGCGGCCGCACCGCCGTCGTCGTGCCGCTGGAGGACGTCGGCACGGCGCTCGCCGAGCTCCTGGCGGACGACGCGCGGCGGGAGGAGCTCGCGGCCTCGGCGCTCGAGCGCGTCCAGGAGTTCACGCTGGAGAGCGTCGTCGACCGGTACGAGGCGCTCTACCGCGCCTGACCCGTACCCCTCGGCACGCCCGACGGCGACGGTCAGGGCACCGGCTGCGGGGCGCAGCCGGTCAGCGCGACGCTGAACGTGGTGGGCGTGTCCGGCGTCTCGATCATGGCGCCGTCCTCGTCGCCCTCGAGCTCGATCGTGTAGACGTCGCCGGGGGACAGGTACGTGGGCCGCCACGTGTCCGTGCCGCGCTTCCACTCGATCACCAGCACGTCGCCCTCGAGCACCTGGATCCGGCAGCCGTCGGCCCACGACCCCATGTAGGGGTGGATGACCTCGCCGTCGAGGTCGCGCACGGTGCGGGAGTTCGAACCCTCGCGCGCGTTCGTGGGGTACGCGGCCCACTCCGGCCAGGCGAGCGCGCCGCCCACCCACGGCGTCCAGCCGTCGTCCGCGCACGTCGCGTAGGCGTCGCAGTGCCAGAGCGCGAGCGTCGAGCTCATCACGACGGCGTCCGCGGGGACGGTGGGCGTGGGCGTGGGGGTCGGCGTGGGGGTCGGCTCGGGGTCCGGGGTCGAGCCGTCCCCGGGGGTGTGCACGTAGGTGAACGACGAGTCGTCGTTCTGCACCGACAGCACCTGGTCGGACGGCAGGCCGGTCACCGTGTGCTGCTCGCCGGCGGACAGGCGCGCGATGCTGCGGTGCGGCCCCGTGGGCGTGCCCGCGTACAGGGTCGCGGAGCCGGTGAGGACCGCGACGGTGTCGCCGTTGGCAGAGGCGGCGGGCAGGTAGACGGCCTCCGACGTCGTGTACCCGTGGCGGGTCGTGATCGCGCCGGACGTCTCTGGCCAGGCGATCGCATGGCCCGACGTCGTCTCTCCCCACGGGCACGGCTCGCCGGTGCAGCGCCACGTGACGGGCAGGGACGCTGCGTCCTGGCCGGGCGTGGGCGTCGGCGTCGGAGTCGGCGTGGGCGTCGGCGTGGGCGTCGGGGTGGGCGTCGGCTCCGGGGTGGTGGCGTCTCCGGCGGCGTGGAGGTAGCGGAACGGACCGTCGTCGTTCTGGACGGACAGCACCTCGCCCGCCGGAAGGCCGGTGACGGTGAGCTCGTCGCCCGCGGAGAGCTGGCCGATGCTCCGGTGCGGTCCGGAGGGCGTGCCCGCGTAGAGCCGGGCCGACCCGGAGACGACCGTGATGGTGTCGCCGTTCGCCGCCTCGGCGGGCAGGTAGACGGGCTCGGACGTCACGTAGCCGTGCCGTGCGGTGATCGCCCCGGAGCCCGCGGGCCACGCGACGGCGTGGCCGGTCGTCGACGCACCCCAGGGGCACGGGTCACCGGTGCAGCTCCAGGTGACGGGGCGCGACGCGGCGCCGGCGCTCTCGCTCGGCCCGGGGGTCGGCTCGGTGGACGGCGTGGGCGTGGGCGTGGGCGTCGGTTCGGGGTCGGGCGGGGCCTCGCCCCCGGGCGTGAACGCGTAGGCGAAGGTCGCGCCGTCGTTCTGGAGGGACACCACCTCGCCGTCGGCGAGGTCGCCGACCGTGAACGCGTCGCCGGCCGACAGCGCGGCGAGGTGGCGGTGCGGGCCGTCGAGCTGGCCGGCCCACACGCCCGCCGAACCCTCGACCACGGTGATCGTGGCGTCCTCGGCCGCGTCGTCGGGCAGGTAGATGGCGCCCGACGTCGTGTAGCCGTACCGCTCCGACAGCGCGCCCGAGCCGTCGGGCCACACGGCGGCGTTCCCGGTGGTCGTCTCCCCCCAGGGGCACGGCTCGCCGGTACAGGTCCAGGTCACCGCCCGGGACTCCGTGCGCGCGGGCGCTTCTCCGTCCTCGGCCGCGGCCGGGGAGATCGAGCCGGCGGCGAGGACGAGGGCGGGGGCCAGGAGCCGTGCCGCGCGGCGGCGTCGCGTGGTCATACGGTGACGCTATGCCGCGTCCCGCGCCCGCAGGGCGGCGACCTGGGTGAACTTGCCGTCGACCCGGGGTGAAAGCGCTCCGGGGAACGCGGCGGAGGCCGCCGAGGCGGCAGCCCCGACGAGCAGGAGCGACCCCAGGACGTCGACGGGGCGGTGGGCGAACGCGACCACGTTGACCACGCAGGCGACCAGCACCGCGGCGACCGCCACCTCGCGCACGACGACGTGCCCGGCCCTGGTACGGCCGGACCAGAGGACGACGAGCGCGATGGCGAGCGCCGCCGTCGCCGCGACGTGCGTGCTCGGGAACGTGTTGTACGGGTAGCCGAGCGCGACCTCGTGCACGGGGCGCGGCAGGACGGCGCCACGCAGCACGAGGGCGAGGACCGCCGCGGCGGCGAGCACCAGGCAGGCCGCCAGGGCCCGCCATCGCCGGTCGCGGACCGCGCGGACGGCGAGCGCCGCGACGACGACGCCGAGCCCCAGCACCAGGACCTCACGGGCGACGGCTGCGACGGGGTGCAGGATCGCGCCCGCGCCGGTCAGGACACTGAACGCCACCGCGTCGACCCACTGTCCCCACGGCGTGACGACCCCGGCGCCGTACAGCAGCACGAAGCCTGCGGCCAGCGTTGCGGCCCGCGTGGCGTGGTCGCGGCGTCCCCGCTCCCGGCGTGACATGCCATCGATGGTTCTCGCTCGCGTGCGGCCCGGTCGAGGGCGCGGGCGGATGAAGTTCGAGCGGGCGGGCAGGCGCGCCGGGCGCACTTTCACCCCGGTACGGGCCCTGTTCACCCGGTGCGGACGGTCTCCGCGCCCCTCTTGCTGATTAGCGTGGTGGCGTCCCAGAAGGGGAGTGCCGCCGGGGGACGGCGCTGATTCGGCGCACAGAAACGGTGAGCAAAATGCCTCGAGCACTGATTACCGGGATCACCGGCCAGGACGGTCTCTACCTCTCCGAGCTCTTGCTCTCGAAAGGCTATGAGGTCTGGGGTCTGATCCGCGGGCAGAACAACCCGAAGCTCGACCTCGTGCGGCACACCGTGCCGGACGTGCGCCTCGTGACCGGCGACCTGACCGACCTGTCGTCCCTGCTGCGGGCGCTGGGCGCGGCGCGGCCCGACGAGGTCTACAACCTCGGCGCGATCTCCTACGTCGCCTACTCGTGGGAGAACGCGACGCTCACCAGCGAGGTGACCGGCAAGGGCGTGCTCAACATGCTCGAGGCGGTCCGGCTGCACGCGGGCGACGACCCGGGCGCCGTGCGTTTCTACCAGGCGTCGAGCTCGGAGATGTTCGGCAAGGTGCAGGAGGTGCCGCAGCGCGAGTCGACCCTCCTGTGGCCCCGGTCGCCGTACGGCGTCGCGAAGGTGTTCGGGCACTACATGACGATCAACTACCGCGAGTCGTACGGGCTGCACGCCTCCAGCGGCATCCTGTTCAACCACGAGTCGCCGCGCCGGGGGCCGGAGTTCGTCACCCGCAAGGTGTCGCAGGCGGTGGCGCGGATCAAGCTCGGCCTGCAGGACTCGCTCACCCTGGGCAACCTGGACGCCCGCCGCGACTGGGGCTTCGCCGGCGACTACGTCGACGCGATGTGGCGGATGCTCCAGCAGCCGCAGGCCGACGACTACGTGGTCGCGACCGGCCGCACCCACTCCATCCGTGACCTGCTCGACGCGGCCTTCGGGTGCGTGGGCGTCGAGGACTGGAGCGGCTACGTCGCGCAGGACCCGCGCTTCATGCGGCCCGCGGAGGTCGACCTCCTCATCGGGGACCCGTCGAAGGCCCGCGACGTGCTGGGCTGGGAGCCGCGCGTCGACTTCGAGCGGCTGGTCGCGATGATGGTCGAGAACGACCTCGACGAGCAGGCGGAGCTGGCCGGGATGCGCCCGTGACGGTCGCCCTCGTCACCGGCGTCGCGGGCCAGGACGGGTCGTACCTCGCCGAGCGGCTCGCCGCCGAGGGGGCCGAGGTGCACGGTCTGGTGCGCGCCGGCGAACGCCCGGTCGGGCTGCCCGGCGGGGTGCGCCTCCATGGGGGCGACCTGCGCGACGCCGAGGGCCTCGCGGAGCTCGTGCGTCGCACGGGGCCGGACGAGATCTACAACCTGGGCGGGATCAGCTCGGTCGCGTACTCGTGGCGGCACCCTGTCGAGACGGGTGCCGTCTCCGGGCTCGGCGCGGTGGCCCTCTACGAGGCGGCATGGCGCCTGCAGGAGGACTCGGGGCGTGCGGTCCGGGTGCTCCAGGCGTCGAGCGCGGAGATCTTCGGCGTGCCCGACCGTGCGCCGCAGGACGAGGGCACGACGGTACGGCCGTCGTCGCCCTACGGCGCCGCCAAGGCGTACGCCCACCAGATGGCCGCGGTGTTCCGGGTGCGCGGGCTCGGCGTCTCCACGTGCGTGCTCTACAACCACGAGTCGCCGCGCCGCCCGGAGACGTTCGTGACCCGCAAGATCACCGCCGCCGCGGCCCGGATCGCGCACCGCGGCTCCGGCACCCTGGCGCTCGGCAACCTCGACGCGCGCCGCGACTGGGGCTGGGCGCCCGACTACGTCGACGCGATGGTGCGGTCGGTCCGGCACCCGGTCGCGGACGACTTCGTCGTGGCGTCCGGGACGACTCGTTCGGTGGCCGACTTCGTGGCCGCCGCGTTCGCCGCGGCCGGCGTCCACGACTGGGAGCCGCACGTCACGGTCGACCCGCGGTTCGTGCGCCCTGCCGACCCGACGGAGCAGGTGGGGGACGCCCGCAGGGCCCGGACGGTGCTGGGATGGGGCGGCACGCTCGCGTTCGAGGAGATCGTCGACCGCATGGTGCGGCACGACCTCGCCCTGCTCACGGCCTGACCGCGCTCACTCCTCGACGAGCAGGCCGCGGTCGCGGAGCGCGTCCACGAAGGCCTCGGCGTCGCGCCGCGCGACGTCGGCGGGGATGTCGTACTCGACGGCGAGCGCGTCCGCGAGGTCGCCGGTGGTGCGGTCCTCCTGCAGCAGCTTCGCCGTGAAGGCGCCGGAGCCGTTGGTCGTGAGGTACGTGGACGACGCGAGGTCGAGGATGACCAGCTCGCCGTCGATCTCCTGCCAGGTGACGCCGTCCTCGCGCAGCCTCATCGCCGTGCCTCTCGTCGCGGTTCTCGGGTCGTGCCGCCCCGAGAATAGGCCGATCCGGGGCACCGGGTGGGGGCGGGACGGAGGTTTCACCCGGCGTCGGGTGAAAGGCGTCCGGGAGCGGGGTGACTTCGGCCCGAAGCCCTTGACCGGTCGTTGCACGCGGCGCGACGTTGGGCGCGTCCTGCACGAACGAGGAGAGGGGAGTGCTCCGATGTACGAAGCACCGCGCATCACCGAGGTGGGCTCGGTCAAGGACGTCACGCTCGAGCAGCAGTTCGCCTTCGACTACGACGGCGACCTGTTCCACAAGGGCAAGGCGTCCTGAACCCACTCAGGGACAGGGTGCCGGCCGTTCCGACGTCGGAACGGCCGGCACCTCCGGTGTCCTCCGAGACCTCCCCCCAGCGTCCCCCGAGCAGCCTGGACCGACGATGACGTCCTTCTACCGCCCGACGGCCTTCGAGGTCGCCGCGTGCTGGCTGCCAGGGCTGGTGCCCGACCCTGTGCCGACGACGCCCCGAGAGGTCGGCAGGCCGCTGGAGGCGATCAAGACGTCCGTGCGCCGCGCCACCGGCGGGCGCCCCGTGGCCGTCACCTTCTCGGGCGGGCGGGACTCGTCCGCCGTGCTCGCCGCCGCGACCGCCGTCGCCCGCGAGGACGGGCACCCCGACCCGGTGCCCGTCACGTTCCGCTACCCCGGGGTCGCGGAGGCCGACGAGTCCGCGTGGCAGGAGTCGGTCGTGCGGCACCTCGGGCTCTCCACGTGGCGGCGGATCGACATCGGAGGCGAGAACGACCTGCTGGGCGACGCGGCGCGGGAGAGCCTGGTGCGCCGAGGGCTGCTCTTCCCCGCCACCATGCACGTGAAGGACGCGATGCTGCGCGAGCTGCGAGGGCATGTGGTGCTGACGGGGGAGGGCGGCGACGAGGTGTTCGGCGACCGCCGCTCCCGGGCCCTGCTGAGGGTCGCGCGCGGCCGGGGGAGGGCGGGGACGCCCCGCCGGGTCGCCCTGGACTCGCTGCTGCCCGCGCGGCGATGGCGCGAGCGCACCGCCGCGGCGCGCAGCACGGCGGCGCTCACCTGGCTGGGGCGCGAGACGACAGCTCGGCTCGCCGACGAGATCGCGCGCGACGCCGCGGCCGAGCCGCTGTCGTACGCACGCGGCCTGCGCTGGCTGCGCCGGAGGCGCGCGAGCCGGGTCTTCCTGGACACGTTCGGCCAGGTGGCCGCCGAGCACGACGTCGTGCTCGCCCACCCGCTGCTGGACGACGGCTTCCTCGGGGCGCTCGGCGCGGCTCACCCCTGGGGCTTCCCCGACCGCACCGCGGGCATGCGCGCCGTCTTCGGCACGCTGCTGCCGGACGCCGTGTGCGCCCGGTCCGACAAGGCCTCGTTCAACCGCGCGTACCTGGGCAGCGCGACGCGCGACTTCGCCCGCCGGTGGGGCGGGGACGGCGTCGACGCCGCGCTGGTCGACGTCGACGGGCTCCGCGCCGCGTGGCTGTCCGGCTTCCCGCCCGGTCCGACGAGCCTGCTGCTGCAGCAGGCGTGGCTGGCGTCCGTCGGGGCGGAGCCGGTCCGGTGACCCCGTCCGGGGTGTGGCGCCGGGTGAGCGCCGTCCCGCTGGCGCTCCGGCTCCTGGGCGCCCTGCTGCTGCTCGAGCGCCGGCTGCGCCGGTGGGACGTGGCGCGCGTCGCCCGGCGGTACGACCTCGCCCTGCTGGCGTCCGCCGAGCCTGCGTCCGGCGACCTCGATCCCGGCGTGCTGGACGACGCGGAACGACGGCGGCTCCGCGTCCTGCGGCGGGTGCTGCGGCTGCCCGGCGTGAACGGCACCTGCCTGCGCTCGGCGATCCTCGCCGGCCGGCTGCTGCGTCACCGTCGTCCCGCGCTCGTGCTGGGCGTCGCCAAGGCGGGCGGCGTCGTGCGGGCGCACGCCTGGCTGCGCATCGACGACAAGGACCTCGACCTGGACCGCGGCACGGGCTTCCGGCCGCTCGCGGTCCCCACCCAGGGAGCGTGACATGGACCGCCAGCTGCTGTACGGCCTGATCGTGGAGGCGCCCTTCGACCTGCACCAGGACCGGGCGGAGGAGGGCGCGGCCCGGGCCGACGTCGTGGTCGCCGCCGGCCCGGGCACCGACCAGCGCACCACCCCCGTCGGGCGGCCGGTCCTGCACCACGAGCTGGCCGGGGACCCCTGGTACACCGCCTGGGACCTGGGCGCCGACGGCTATCTGCTCCGGTTCCACGATGCGTGCGACTTCGAGGTGTCGGCCGACCTGCGCCACGTCGTGCTGCGGGAGGCGGACGGCGTCGACCCCGGGCTGAGCCGGGTGCTCACCACCGGCGGGATGCTCGCGTTCCAGCTGTACCTGCGCGGCGAGGCGGTGCTGCACGCGAGCGCGGTGGAGGACGACGACGGCGTGGTCGCGTTCGTCGGCTACTCGGGCATGGGCAAGTCGACGATGGCGACGCTGCTGTGCGCGGAGGGGGCCGCCCTCGTCACCGACGACGTGCTGCGCCTGGACCGCGGTGACGACGGCTTCGCGGCGCGCCTGGGGGCCACGGAGGTGCGGCTGCGCAAGGGAGCCGACACGCTGGCCGAGCGGTTCGCCGCGCGGGCGCCCGGGCGCCGCGTGAGCGCCGACGCCCGGCACGTGCTGCAGCTCGGCGCGGGAGCGCGCGACCGTCGCCCGCTGCGCGCGGTCGTCGTGCCGCAGCCCGACCGGGACGGAGGGGAGCTCGTCGTGCGCCGACGGACCGGCACCGCGGCGCTCTTCGAGCTGTTGCACTACCCGCGGCTGCACGGCTGGCTGGACGAGCGCGTGCAGAGCGCCCACCTGCGCCACCTCGCCGACGTCGCCCGCACCGTCCCCGTGCTGGTGGCGGACGTCCCGTGGGGGCCACCGTTCGCGCCGGGGCTGGGCGCTCAGGTCCTCCGGTCGGTGGGCGAGGCCTCGGCGCGCCCGTTGGTCGGGGCCGACGCGGCGTCCAGGTAGGACCGGGCCTGGACCGTGAACATCTCCGCGTAGGCGCCGTCGAGGGCCATCAGCTCGTCGTGCGAGCCCTGCTCGACCACCACGCCGTCGTCGAGCACGACGATGCGGTCCGCCGAGCGCACGGTGGAGAAGCGGTGCGACACGAAGAGCGCGGTCCGCCCGTCGAGCGTGGCCCGCAGCGACGAGAACAGGTCGTGCTCCGCGAGCGGGTCCATCGCGGCGGTCGGCTCGTCGAGGATGACGAGCGCCGCGTCCCGGTAGAAGGCCCGGGCGATCGCGACCCGCTGCCACTGGCCGCCGGAGAGCTCCGTGCCGCCCGGGAACATGCGCGACAGCCGCGACTCGTAGCCGTCGGGCAGGCCGGCGAGCGCGGCGTCCACGCCGGCGACCCGGGCCGCGCGCCGTACCCGCTCGTGGTCGACCGGGACGTCCGGCCGGCCGAGGGCGATGTTCCACGTCGCCGTGTACGCGTAGTGGACGAAGTCCTGGAAGATCACCGCCACCTGGGGGCGCACGGCCGCTCCGCGCATCCCGGACAGCGGCCGGTCGCCCCACAGGACCGTGCCCGACGTCGGCTCGTACAAGCCGCCGAGGAGCTTGGCGAGGGTGGTCTTGCCGGAGCCGTTGGCGCCCACGAGGGCCACGACCTCCCCAGGGCGCAGCGCGAGGTCCACGTCGCGCAGCGCCGGTCGCCGCGAGCCCGGGTAGGTGAAGGAGACACCACGGGCGAAGACGCCCGGGAAGGCGGCCGGCGGCTCCTCGCTCCCGGTGGCCGCGCGCGCCGCGGCCCGCCCGTCGGTGAGGAAGGCGTGCACGTCGTCGAGGAACAGCCCCGACTCGAAGATCTGCTGGACGCCGCCGAAGATGCCCTGGATCTGCCCCTGGAGCATGCGGACCGCGACCACGGCGGCCCCCGCCTCGGAGAACGTCACCTCGCCGCGCGTGATGAGCCAGGCCAGCACCAGCAGCACCCCCGCGAGCACCACGGCCGCGGCGAGGTTGCCCGCGCCGTTCGTCAGCGCCCGCCGCCGCACGTGGCGGGCGAGGTCGGCCAGGTACGTGCCGTACAGCTCGCGGTAGCGCGCCTGCAGCCACGGGGCCGACTGGAAGGCGCGGATCTCCTTGGCCTCGTCGCGGCTGCTCTGCACGTAGTTGGTGTAGATGCGCTCGCGCTCGTTGGTCGTCTGCGCCACCTTGAACGCGAACTCCAGCCTGCCCTCGCGCCGGCCCGTGAACAGCAGGGGCAGGCCGCCGAGCGCGAGCAGCGGGAGCAGCACGGGGTGCAGCGCGACCAGCGCGGCGCCCACGCCGACCGTGGCGATCGACGACCCGAGGAGGTCGAACATCCCCTGCGTGACCTGGAAGGGCCTCGAGAGCGCGTTGACGCGGACCCGCTGCAGACGGTCGTAGAAGGCGGGCGACTCGAAGTGCTCGAGCGGGACGCTCGTCGCGACCTCCTGCACGTCCTCGGCCATCAGCCGCGCCACGTGCTCGCCGAGCACCCGGCGGGCCGAGGCCTGGAGCCCGCCGGCGACCGAGGCGAGGCCGGTCAGGGCGGCCAGGGCGAGGACCGGTCCGGTGACCGCCGCGACGCCGCTCGTGCCGTCGGCGAGCGCGAGCAGCACGTCGAGCAGCGCGGAGACGACGAGCACCTGGCCTGCCAGCGCCCCCGCGACGAGGACCTGGAGGACCAGCATCGCGACGAACAGGGGCCGGCTCGCGCGCCAGGACACCTGCAAGGAGCCGCCGAGCAGGCGCAGCAGGCGGCGTCCCCTGCGCTCGTCGCTCTCCGGCGTCCCGCCCACCGCGCTGTCTGCCACCGACCGCTCCGTCCTCCGCCGGGGCCCGGCCCGGCCTCACACACGCTAGCCGTGCCGGGGCGGCAGGAGGACGCTCCGGGCGAGAATTCGCCCGCTGCCGACGCCCCACCGTCGCCGAGCGCTCCCTATCCTGCCGGGATGGGGGCACGACCGACGGTGCGCCGCCCGCTGGCGCAGATCCTGCTCGACTCCGTCGTGCCCTCCGACCGTCCGCCGCCGGGCCCGACGCCCGTCCCCCTCGACGGCATACGGCTCGAGCTCCTGGCCGACGCCGCCCAGGACCATCGGATCCTGCCCGCGGTGGCGAAGCACGTCGCGGGCCGCCCGGACTGCCCCGAGCCGTGGCTGGCGCCGCTGCGGCGCGCTCGCGACGAACAGGTGGTGCGCCACCTGGGCGCGCTCGCCGAGCTCGCCGTCCTGGGTGCGGCGCTCGACCGCGCCGGGGTGCCGTGGGTGGTGGCCAAGGGGCCGGCGGCGGCCGCGCTCTGGCCCTCGCCGGACATGCGGGAGTACTACGACCTCGACCTGTACGTGCCGCGGGCGGGCTTCCGGGCGGCGGTCGAGGCGCTGCACGCGGCAGGCTGCACGGGCGTCGACCGCAACTGGCCCCTCATGGCGCGCGAGCGGCGCGCGGAGTACGCGATGCGCGGGCCCCTCGGCGTGCACCTCGACCTGCACTGGGACTTCGCCGTGCCGCACGGGCTGCGGCGCAGCTTCCGCACCGACCCCGAGGCGATGATCGCCCGGCGCCGCACGCTGGCGCTGGGCGGCGGACGGGACGTCCCGACGTTCGACCCGGTCGACTCGGTCCTGGTGCTGGCGTTCCACGCGGCTCAGGCGGGTGCGGGGCGGCTCCTGTGGCTCGTCGACGTCGCCGGCGCCGTCGCGGCGTGCGACGGTGCGCGGCAGGAGGTCGGCCCGCGTGCCCGAGCCATGCGGATCGATGCGCCGGTGGCGCTCGTCGTCGACCGCGCCGCGCGGGTGCTCGGTGGCCTGGGCGGTGAGTCGCTCGGCGGCACGGGTCTGCGGGCACCGAGCGCGCTGCGGGGCGCCGCCGCCGCGCTCGACCGCCGCCGCGGCGTCCCCGACCTGCCCGGCGACCCGCACCGCGGCGGCCGGCTCTACACCGCGGCACGGCCGCGGGCATGGGCGACGACGACGGCTCTGGTGGGGCACGCCGTCGCGCAACGCCGGATCGAGCGTGCGCTCCGGCGGGGGCTGCCCGACGCCGGGGAGAAGGCGCTGCGCCTCGACGTCCCGGACGCGTGGGCCCGGGAGGACTACCTCCGGTTCGTCGACTCGGGGGTCGGCTGACCGTCTCGCGAGCCCGGTCGGCTCGCCAGCACCGCCCACGGCGCGACGACCCCGACCAGCAGCAGGGCTCCCACGACGTCGCTGGGCCGGTGGGCCTGGGTCGCGACGTTGGCCCAGGCAGCCAGGAGCACGGAGGTCGCGAGCACCGCCGTCGCCCACCCGCCCGGGCGGCGACCGAGCAGGAGGACCACGGCGACGCACGAGGCCGCGAGCGTCGCCGTGTGGGCGCTCGGGAAGGTGTTGTGGAGGTAGCCGTGGGCACCCAGGAAGGGCCGGGGCAGGACGACGTCCCGCAGGACGGTCGCGAGGCCGAGGACGACGAGCGGGAGCCCGCCCACGACGAGGGCGCGCCCGCCCGCTCGCCGCCGCACCGCCACGACGAGGACCGCGACGAGGACGCCCGCCGCGACGACCGGCAGGAGCGCGCGCACCAGGCGCGCGGCGCCGGCGAGGATCGGCTCGGGGGCGGTCAGGAGCGCGAGACCCGCGACGTCCGCGCGCTGACCCGGCTCGGTCAGCACCGCGACCGCGAAGAGGGCGGCGAACAGGCCGGCCGACGTGGCGGACACGGCGAGCGCGACCGGGCCGCGGTGCCGCCGGTCGGTCACCCGGCCCGCCGTCCTGGGCGCGTCACCCGATGGCCGCCATGGTCCGGTCCAGCTCCGCCTCGACGTGCCGCGCGATCTCCAGGGACGCGGTGGCGGCGGGCGACGGCGCGTTGATGACGTGCACCTGCCGGGGCGCCGTGCGCACGAGGAAGTCGTCCACCAGCCGTCCGTCGCGGTGCAGCGCCTGAGCGCGGACGCCGGCGGGGGCGGGGTGCAGGTCGTCGGCGGTGGTGCCGGGCAGCAGCCGCGCGACGGAGGCGGCGAACAGCGTGCGCGACACGGAGCGGGCCACCTCCGCCGTGCCCGGCACGAGGTTGCGCCCGGCGAGCCGCCAGAGGCCGGGCCAGGACGCGGCGTCGACGACGTCGCGCCAGGCGACGTCGCGCCGCCGGTAGCCCTCGCGCGCGAGGGCGAGGACGGCGTTGGGCCCGGCGTGCACGTCGCCGTGCACGCCGCGGGTGAGGTGCACGCCCAGGAACGGGAACCGCGGGTCGGGCACGGGGTAGACGAGGCCGCGCACGCGGTCGGCGGCGCGCGGGGCGAGGTCGAAGTACTCGCCGCGGAACGGCACGATGCGGGCGCCGGGGTCGACGCCGCACGCCAGCGCGAGGCGGTCGGCGTGCAGGCCGCCGCACACGACGAGGGCGTCGGCGACCAGCTCGTACCCGGCGTGGGTGCCCACCTCCTCGACGTCGACCCGGACCTGCGTGCCCACCGTCCGGGCGCCGAGCAGCGCGCGGCCGAGCAGCACGACCCCGCCCGCGTCGCGCACCTGGCGCGCGAGGACGGCGCACACGGCGCGGTAGTCGACGACGCCCGTGGACTCGACCCGCAGGGCGCCGACGCACGCGATCTCGGGCTCGTGCTCGCGCGCCTCGACGGGGTCCAGCTCGCGCACGGGCACGCCGTTGGCGGCCCCGCGCTCCGCGAGGGTCCGCAGCCGGTCGCGCTCGCCGGCGTCGGTCGCCACGACGAGCTTGCCGGTGACGGCGACGGGCACGTCGTGCTCTGCGGCGAACCGCGTCATGGAGGCGGCCCCCGCGGTGCCGAGCCGGGCCTTGAGGCTGCCCGGCGCGTAGTACAGCCCGGAGTGGATGACGCCGGAGTTGCGGCCCGTCTGGTGGCAGGAGAGCTCGCGCTCCTTCTCCAGGACGGTCACGTCGTCGCCGCGGCGCGCGAGCCGCGCGGCCGTCGCGAGCCCGATGATCCCGCCCCCGACGACGACGACCCGCATGCTGCCTCCTCCGGCCGGTGGTGGCGGGCCAGGTCCCTGTCCGGCCCGCCGCTCTCAGGATGTCAGCCCCGGTGCGGCGCGGGGAGGGGTTCCCAGGGTGAACGGTGAGGTGAACCCGCCTGAGCTCGCGTCCTCCGGCATAGTGGGAGGAGCGGGGGCGGCCGGCCCGGCCGTCGCGCCTCGCCGACGAGGAGGAACGGCCATGACTCACGACGACGGCACGCAGCCGGACCCTGGCGAGCCGCGGCCCGACGCGCCCGGGGCGGCCACGCCGTCCGGCGGGACGGAGCCGCCCCGACCCCCGGACCCGTACCAGCAGCCCGAGCCCCGGCCCCAGCCCGGGTACCCGCCGGGCTACGGGCAGCCCGGCTACCCCCCTCCGGGGGCGGGCGCGCCGCAGCCCGGGGAGGCGGGCCCGCCTCCGCCGCAGGCGCAGGGGTACCCGCAGCAGCCGTATGCCCAGCCGTACCCGCAGGGGCAGTACGCCCCGCCGTACGCGCCGTCGGCGGGGACGGACGGATGGTCGATCGCGGCGCTGGTCACGGGAATCCTCGGCCTGGCGGTGATACCGATCGTGCTGGGGATCATCGGCCTGTCGCGGATCAAGCGCACGGGCCAGCAGGGCAAGGGGCTGGCGATCGCCGGCATCGTGCTGGGCGCGGTCGGGGTCGTCGTGTGGATCCTGGTCCTCGTCTTCGCGGTCGCGCTGGTCTCCCAGCTCGACCCGAGCGACTTCGAGTCGTTCGACGTGTCGATGGCGTCGCCTCTCGTGCTCCCGGGCGCCTGAGGAAGTTTCGTTCAATCGTTGCCCCTAATGCCGTCGGAGCCCTACGGTGTCCCCGACGGCGCGCCGACGCGCCGTCGGTCCCGGGCGTCGGCCGAGCCGCCGCCAGGGCCCCACCGATCGCGAGGGAGCGACGATGAGGCAGCGGGTGAGACGGGCGGTCGCCGGTGCGGCGACCGTGGCGGTGATGGTGAGCGGCGCGGCGGTGACCGGCGTCGTGGGCGCGAGCATGGCGGCGGGGGACGACCCCGTCGTTCTCGAAAACGATTTCGACGTGGCGTACGAGCCATGGGGCCCGCGGGGGGCGGTGACGCTCGCGATCTCGGACGACGCGCGGACGGGCGCCGGGGCGCTGTCCGTGACCGGGCGGACGGCCGAGTGGAACGGCCCGGCGACCGCCGTCGGCGGGCTGTTCGCCGCCGGAGGCGACTACGACGTCGAGGCCTGGGTGAAGCTGCCGGCGGGGACGGCGGGCAGCGCGGCCGTGCACTTCACGGTCCAGGAGACGTCGGCCGCGGGCGACGCGTACACCTGGGTGGGCGGCGCCGTCGACGCGACCGCCGACGGCTGGGTGCGCGTCGGCGGCTCCTACACGATGCCGTCGGGCCTCACGGCGGCCCAGCTCTACGTCGAGGCGGCGCCGGTCGACGGCGCGCACCCGTCGTTCCTCGTGGACGACCTCGTCGTCACGGGCGCCGAGCGCACGTCCCCGCCGGTGCAGGACCTCACCGGCGTCAAGGAGACGGTCGACTTCCCCGTCGGGGTGGCGATCGACCAGCGCGAGATCACGGGCGAGGCGTCCGAGCTGCTGCTGCGGCACTTCGACCAGATCACGGCCGAGAACGGCATGAAGGTGGAGGCCTGGTACGACGCCGAGCACCGGTTCCGGCCGAGCGCCGACGCCGCCGCGCTCATGGACTACGCCGTGGCGAACGACCTGCGCGTGTACGGGCACGTCCTGGCCTGGCACAGCCAGACGCCGGACTGGTTCTTCCAGGCCGAGGACGGCACGCCGCTGACCACGTCCGAGGCGGACCAGGAGCTCCTGCGTGAGCGGCTGCGCACGCACATCTTCTCCGTCGCGGGGTGGATGTCGGACACCTACGGCGAGTTCGGCGGCGGCGAGAACCCGGTCGCCGCGTTCGACGTCGTCAACGAGGTGGTGAACGACGGCACGACGAGCGACCCGGACGACGGCCTGCGGCGCAGCGAGTGGTACCGGATCCTCGGCGAGGGCTTCATCGACCTCGCCTTCGAGTACGCGGACGAGGCGTTCAACGACACGTACGCGGCCGAGGGCACGGACCGGCCGGTCACGCTCTTCATCAACGACTACAACACCGAGCAGTCGGGCAAGCAGGACCGCTACCACGCGCTCGTCGAGCGCCTGCTGGCCCGCGGCGTGCCGGTGGACGGCGTCGGCCACCAGTTCCACGTGTCGCTGTCCACGCCGGTCGGCGCGCTGGCCACCGCGCTCGACCGGTTCGCGGACCTGGGCGTCACGCAGGCCGTGACCGAGCTCGACGTCGGCATCGGCAACCCCGCGACCGCGGCCAGCCTCGTCGAGCAGGGCTACTGGTTCCGCGACGCGTTCCGCGTGTTCCGCGAGCGGGCGGACGGCCTGTTCAGCGTCACGGTGTGGGGTCTCACGGACGACCGGTCGTGGCGCGACGACGGCGGCCCGCTCCTGTTCGACGGCGACCGCCAGGCCAAGCCGGCGTACCACGGGGCCGTCGACGGCGACGTCCCCGCGCGGCTGAAGTCGGCCGGCGTGTTCGCCGGCGACGTCCCGCTCGACGACGACGCCACGACGTCGCCCGTGTGGGACCGGCTGCCGCGGCACACGGTCCAGGCGGACGACGGCAGCGGCGAGGCGGTGGCCGACTTCCAGCTGCGCTGGGCGGCCGACCATCTCACCGCGCAGGTGCGGGTGACCGACGCCGACCCGGACGACGCGGACGCCGTGACGTTCGACGTCGACGGTGCGCCGACCACGGTCGGCCGGGACGGCACGGTGACCGGGCCGGACGGCGCTGCCGCCGTCGTCGAGGCGTCCGACGACGGGTACGTCGTCGTCGCGCACCTGCCGCTGGCGGGCGCCGTCGAGGGCGGCACCGCGGGCCTGGACGTCCGCGTCTCCGACGGTGCGACGACGTCCGGCTGGAACACCCCCGGCTCGCTGGGCACCCTCACCCTCCTGGAGGGGCTGAGCTACCTCGAGGTGGCCGAGGCCACGACGGCGCCGCAGGTCGACGGCGTCGTGGACGACGCGTGGGCCGACGCCTCCGCGGTGAGCACCGACCGGCAGATCGAGGGCGACGGCGGCGCCACGGCGACCGTGCGCACGCTCTGGTCCGGCGACACCCTGTACGTGCTCGCGGAGGTCGCCGACCCGACGCCGGACGTCAGCGGCTCCGACCCGTGGGTGCAGGACTCGGTCGAGATCTTCCTCGACGCCGGCAACGCCAAGAACGGCGCCTACCGGGACGTCGACACGCAGATCCGCATCAGCGCCGAGAACGTCACGTCGTTCGGCACCGGCGACGAGGCCGCGCAGGCGGCCCGCCTGACGTCGGCGACCGCGGCGGTGGACGGCGGGTACGTCGTCGAGGCGGCGGTCGACCTGCTCGGGGCCGGCGGTGCGGGCACCTTCCACGGCCTGGACTTCCAGGTCAACGACGGCACGGCCGGCGCGCGCACCGCGGTGCGGGACTGGGCCGACCCCACGGGCACGGGCTACCAGTCCACCGCCCGGTGGGGCGTCGGGAGGCTCGTGGCGGCGGAGCAGCCCGAGCCCGACGGGCTGGTGAACGTCGTGGCCCCGACCGTCGTCGCCGACGGCCGGAAGGGCACCGCCCCCGGCGCCGTGCTCCTCGCGGACCCGGGGGAGTGGACCTCGCCCGACGGCGAGCGCGTGCGGTACACGTACCGGTGGCTGCGGGACGGCGACCCCGTCCGTCGTGAGCTCGGCGCCCTGACCGACCTCGCCCGCCTGCTCGAGGTGACCGGTCAGGTGCTGCGCGGCAAGGCCGACCCGGAGGCGCTCCTCTCCGTCGCGGGCTCGACCTACCGCGTCGGCGGGGCGGACGTCGGGCACGAGGTGAGCGTCGAGGTGACGGCGCACGCCCGCGGGCTGGACGCCGTCACGGTCGTCTCGGCGCCGGTCGCCCCAACGCGGAGGTAGCCGGGCCGACGGTCCGCGCGCCGGCCGGCGGCCCCGCCCTCGCAGGTGGGGCCGCCGGCTGCCGGTCGTGTGGGGGTCCGGCGAAGACGCCGGTCAGGACGGCCGCGCGGCCCTCGCGGGTGGGTAGCATCGCGGACCGGACGGCGGCCGACCGTCCGTGATCCCCGACGAGCCGTCAGACGATCCGACCAGGAGGACCATGAGCCAGCCGCGCGGGTACGACGCCCCCGATGCCCCGCACACCCAGGTGATCCCGCCGCGCCAGGACGGCACGTCGGCGCTGCCGGCGACGCAGGCGCTGGGCGGGTACGACGACGGCACGCAGGTGCTGCCGGCGCGCGGGGCGAGCGGTCATGACGAGGGCACGACCGTGCTGCCGTCCGCGCAGGAGTTCGGCGGGTACGTCGACGGGACGGCGGTGCTGCCGCGGGCCCAGGCGGGTTCCGGGTACGCCGACGGCACGCAGGTGCTGCCGTCCGCGCCGTCGCCCGGGGGGTACGGCGACGGCACGCAGGTGCTGCCGAACGCCGCCCCGCCGCGGCGTACCTCGTCCCGCCCGGTCGGGTCGCTGTCGGCGCCGGCCGCGACGCCCGCCCCGCACGCGCCGGCGTCCCGCACGGCCGCGCCCCAGCCCGCCGCGCCGGCCCAGCAGCCGGCCCCGCAGGCGGCCCCGCAGCCGTCCCCGCAGCGCGCGGCCGCCCTGTCGCCGTGGGGCGCGGCGCCTGCGCCCGGGCACGGGGGGCCGTCGGGGCCGGGCCGGGCCGCCCCGGAGCCCGCGAGCCGCGGCACGGAGCCGACGGCCGTGGCGGCGCTGATCACCGGCATCCTCGGGTTCGTCGTGCCGCTGCTGGGCGTGCTCGCGATCATCCTGGGCGGCATCGGCCTGGACCGGACCCGCCGTCGCCGCTCCGGCGGGCGTGGCATGGCCAAGACGGGCATCGCGTTCGGGTCGATCCAGGTGGTGTTCACGGCGCTCGTGGTCATCGCCGGGCTGTGGCTCTGGAACACCTACGGCGACGACATCCAGCAGGCTCTGGACGAGGCGGAGCAGCTCACGCAGACGGACCTGTCCGTCCCGGACCTGCTGCTCGGCGGCCTCACCGGCGACCTCTCCTTCGGCGACCTGCAGGACCTCGCCGGCACCCTCGGCGACGCCGACCAGCTCCAGGAGCTCGGCGGCCAGTGCCAGGCGGGCGACCCCGTCTCCTGCGAGGACCTGCTGGACCGCCTGCCCGACGGCATCCGCGACCAGCTCCCCGAGGACCTGACCAGCCGCATCCCGGGCAGCTGACCGCCGCGACGGGCCCGGCGAGGTAGTCCTGCACCTGCCGAGGTAGTACCGGTCTCCGCGAGGTAGTACGGGAGCCCGCGAGGTAGTACGAGGCCTGCCGAGGGAGCATTCCCTCGGCAGGCCTCGTACTACCTGGGCAAGGTTCGTACTACCTCGGCAGCTCCCGTACTACCTCGCGGGGCGACGTCGGAGGGTCGGCGTAGTCTGGTGCGGCACGCCCGGCACCCCCGCCGGTCGCAAGGTTCCCCGGCCACGACGTGGCCCCGGAACCCCGTGCGTCCCGGGGAGAGCTGGGCCTGTCGTCGTGCCCGCACACCGAGTCACGTCCCGATCGCACCGCGCCGCAGACCCCGCCCGAAGGACCCGCATGAACCTCACCGGCATCGTCCCCGCCCTCCTCGCCGACCCCGGCGCCACCGCCGCGCTCGAGCACGTCCCGGCGCGCGGCTTCGCGGACGTCGTCGGGCCGGTCGGCGTGCGCGCCCCGCTGCTGGCGGCGGCGGCCGAGCGGCGGCCGCTCGTCGTCGTCACCGCGACGGGTCGCGAGGCCGACGAGCTCGCCGCCTCGGTACGCGCCTACCTGCCCGACGACCGGGCCGACGACGTCGCGGTGCTGCCGGCGTGGGAGACGCTGCCGCACGAGCGGCTCTCACCCCGCGCGGACACGGTCGCCAAGCGGCTCGCGGTGTTCCGGCGGCTGGCGCACCCGGACCCCGAGCCCGGCCAGACCGGCCCGGTCCGCCTGCTCGTCATGCCCGCCCGCGCGCTGCTGCAGCCGGTGGTCGAGGGGCTGGGCGAGCTGGTGCCGGTCGAGCTGCACTCCGGCTCGACGGCGGACCTCACGGACGTCGCCGACCGCCTGGTCGGCGCCGCGTACACGCGCGTGGACATGGTCGAGCGTCGCGGCGAGTTCGCCGTCCGCGGCGGCATCCTCGACGTCTTCCCGCCGACGGAGGACCACCCCCTGCGCATCGAGTTCTGGGGCGACGAGGTGACGGAGATCCGCTGGTTCGCCGTCGCCGACCAGCGCTCCCTCGAGATCGCCGAGCAGGGATTGTGGGCCCCGCCGTGCCGCGAGATCCTGCTCACCGACACGGTGCGCGAGCGCGCGGCCGGCCTCGTGGAGCGGTTGCCCGGCGCGATCGAGATGCTCGACAAGCTGGCCGCGGGCGTCGCCGTCGAGGGCATGGAGTCGCTCGCCCCGGTGCTCGTGGACCGCATGGTCCCGGTGCTCGAGCTGGTGCCCGACGACGCGCTGCTGGTCATCGACGAGCCCGAGCGCGTCCGCCGTCGCGCGCACGACCTCGTCGCCACGACCGAGGAGTTCCTCGCCGCCGCCTGGACGGGCGCCGTCGCCGGCGGGGCCGCGCCGATCGACCTGTCCGCGGCGTCGTTCGAGACGTTCGCCGAGGTGCGCGACGTCGCCGCCCGCCGCGGCCTCGGCTGGTGGACGCTGTCGTCGTTCGCGCTCGACGCGGGCGGCGACGAGGGCACCGTGGCCGAGGCGGAGGTCGACGGCGTCACGACCTTCACCGTCGGGGCGCGCGACGTCGAGTCGTACCGCGGCGACCTGCAGCGCGCGCTGGACGACGTCCAGACGCTGCAGCGCGCGGGCTGGCGGCTGCTGCTCACCACGGAGGGCCACGGCCCGGCCAAGCGCATGGTCGAGCAGCTGGCCGCGCAGGACACGGCCGCGCGCATGGTCGCCGAGCTGGGGGAGGAGCCCGAGGGCGGCGTCGTCCTCGTCGCCCCGGCGCTGGTCGGCAAGGGGTTCGTCGCCACGGACCTGCGGCTCGCGGTGTTCAGCGAGTCCGACCTCACGGGCCGGCAGGGGTCCACGACCCGCGACATGCGCAGGATGCCGAGCCGCCGGCGCAACGTCGTCGACCCGCTGCAGCTGCGCGGCGGCGACTACGTGGTGCACGAGCAGCACGGCGTGGGCCGGTTCGTCGAGATGGTGCAGCGCACGCTCGGCGCGGGCGCGAACGCGGCGACGCGCGAGTACCTGGTCATCGAGTACGCGTCGTCCAAGCGGGGCCAGCCGGGCGACCGGCTGTTCGTGCCGATGGACCAGCTCGACCAGGTCACGAAGTACACGGGCGGCGAGGCGCCGTCGCTGTCCAAGATGGGCGGCGCGGACTGGAAGAACACCAAGGCGCGCGCCCGCAAGCACGTCAAGGAGATCGCGGGCGAGCTCATCCGTCTGTACTCGGCGCGCATGGCCACCCAGGGGCACTCGTTCGGCCCCGACACCCCGTGGCAGCGGGAGCTGGAGGACGCGTTCGCATACGTCGAGACGCCCGACCAGCTCGTGACGATCGACGAGGTCAAGGCAGACATGGAGAAGCCGGTCCCGATGGACCGTCTCGTGTGCGGCGACGTCGGCTACGGCAAGACGGAGATCGCGATCCGCGCCGCGTTCAAGGCGGTGCAGGACGGCAAGCAGGTGGCCGTGCTGGTGCCGACGACGCTGCTGGTGCAGCAGCACTTCGACACGTTCTCCGAGCGGTACGCGGGATTCCCCGTCACGGTGCGGGCGCTGTCCCGCTTCCAGTCGGACAAGGAGTCCGCCGAGACGGTGGAGGACCTCGCGAAGGGCACCGTGGACATCGTCATCGGCACGCACCGCCTGCTCACCGGGTCGGTGCGGTTCAAGGACCTGGGCCTCGTGATCGTCGACGAGGAGCAGCGGTTCGGCGTCGAGCACAAGGAGACGCTCAAGCAGCTGCGCACCAACGTGGACGTGCTGGCGATGTCCGCGACGCCGATCCCGCGCACGCTCGAGATGGCGGTGACCGGCATCCGCGAGATGTCGACCCTCGCCACGCCTCCGGAGGAGCGGCACCCCGTGCTCACCTACGTGGGCGCGTACGAGGAGAAGCAGATCGCCGCGGCCGTCCGCCGCGAGCTGCTGCGCGAGGGCCAGGTCTTCTACGTGCACAACAAGGTGGAGACCATCCAGAAGACGGCGTCGCGCCTGGCGGAGCTCGTCCCCGAGGCCCGCATCGGCGTGGCCCACGGCAAGATGAGCGAGCACCAGCTGGACCAGGTGATCCGCGCCTTCTGGGAGAAGGAGCTGGACGTGCTGGTCTGCACGACGATCATCGAGACCGGCCTGGACATCTCCAACGCCAACACCCTGATCCTGGAGCGCGCCGACGTGCTCGGCCTGTCGCAGCTGCACCAGCTGCGCGGCCGCGTGGGCCGCGGGCGGGAGCGCGCGTACGCGTACTTCCTGTACCCGCCGGAGCGGCCGCTCACCGACACGGCGCACGACCGGCTCTCCACCATGGCCGCGCACACCGACCTCGGCGCGGGCATGCAGATCGCCATGAAGGACCTGGAGATCCGGGGCGCGGGCAACCTGCTGGGCGGCGAGCAGTCCGGCCACATCGCGGGCGTCGGCTTCGACCTCTACGTGCGCATGGTGGGCGAGGCCGTGGCCGCGTTCCGCGGCGAGCGCGAGGAGGAGCAGCCCGAGGTCACCATCGAGCTGCCCGTCGACGCGCACCTGCCCGAGTCGTTCATCGCGACCGAGCGGCTGCGCCTCGAGGCGTACAAGAAGATCGCGGCCGCGCAGGACGCGACCGGGCTCGCGGAGGTGCGCGCCGAGCTCGTGGACCGCTACGGCAAGCTCCCCGAGGTCGCGTCCGCGCTGTTCGACGTCGCGGACTTCCGCAACCACGCCCGCCGCGCCGGTCTCACGGACGTCACGGCGCAGGGCAAGTTCGTGCGGTTCGCGCCGGTGGACCTCGCGGAGTCGGCGCAGCTGCGGCTCAAGCGGCTGTACCCGGGCACGATCCTCAAGCCCGCGATCCGCGCGTTCCTCGTGCCGTTCCCGACGACGGCGCGCATCGGCGGCCGACCCCTGCGCGGGGCGGAGGTGCTCGCCTGGGCGCGGCAGCTGATCGACGCGGTCGTCCTGGGCGAGGTCTCCGCCGCTGCCTCGGTCGGCACGTCCTCGCCGAGGTAGTCGCCGTCCGGGGGCGGGGCGCCCGCCCGGCACAACCCCTCGTCGCAGCAGGAGGGCCAGCACGGCGGGCCTGGAGCCCGAGCGTCGCGTCAGCCGAAGGACCGCGCCGTCGCGTGCTCCACCTCGACGAGGACGGCCACGCGCTCCTCGCCGCGCGGGTAGTCGGCGCCGGTGTGCGCACGGGCGATCCTGTCGACGACGGCCCACCCGCTGTCGCCGTCGAGCACCCGCACCACGCGGCCACGCAGCATGGCCATCTCCCAGGGGCGCTCGGTGTGCGTCACGGACACGGCGACGCGCGGGTCGCGCTCCACGTTGCGCGCCTTCTGCGAGCGCGGGCCCGTGAGGAACGCGAGGAGGTCGCCCTCCCACGACACCCACAGCGGCACGCTGTGCGGCGAGCCGTCGGCCAGCAGCGTCGCCAGGTGCGCCACGTGGGGCTCGGCGACGAGGCGGCGGGCGGTCTCCGGCAGGTGGGCGGGGCCGGGCAGGGGGTCGGTCAGCGGGTCGGTCCCGGGTGCGGTCGTCATGGCGGGTCGACCTCCGCGGGGGCCGGGAATGATCGCTGGTGCCGCATCCGGGTGGATTTGCCGTCTCGCCAGGTGGCGAGCGGAATCCGTTCCTAGCATGAGGAGCGGACGGGCGCGGCGCGGGCTGGCCGCGCCCTCCGCGAGGCCCGCGACCGCGGGCCGGCAGGGCGACGGACGGGGACGCGATGAGCGGGACGACCGACGACGGGCGCGACGGCGCGGGGGCGCCGCAGGACGCGGCGGCGCGCCTGGCCGCGCTCGAGCGGGAGAACGCCGAGCTGCGCGCGCGGCTCGCGGCCGGCGGCCAGCCGGTGCTCGTCGCGGCCGCGCCGCCCGCGCCCCGCGAGCCGCGCCACCGGGGCCGGGCGGCGGCCGCCGTCGTCCTCGTCGTCCTCGGGGCGCTGCTCGCGCCGGTCGCCGTGGTCGCTGCCTGGGCCGAGCGCACCCTCACCGACACGGACCGGTACGTCGCGACGGTCGGGCCGATCGCCGCGGACCCCGCGATCCAGGGCGCCGTCGCCGGCCGGCTCACCGACGTCGTGATGGAGCAGATCGACGTCCAGGCGATCCTCGGGACGGTCGTCGACGGGCTGGAGCAGCGGGGCGTCGGGCCCCGCGCGACGGACGCGCTGACGCAGCTCGAGGGCCCGCTGACCAGCGGTGTCGAGTCCTTCGTGCGCCGCGCGGCCGACGGCGTCGTGACCAGCGACGCGTTCGAGGACGCCTGGGTGCAGGCCAACCGGGTGGCGCACCAGCAGCTCGTCGCGACGATGCGCGGCGAGGGCGGGGAGCTGCTGCAGATCGGGCAGGACGGCCAGCTCACCATCCAGCTCTCCGGGATGATCGACCTGCTCAAGCAGCGGCTCGTCGACCGGGGCCTGGGCGTCGCGGCGCGGATCCCGGAGGTGAACGCGACGTTCACGCTCCTGCAGACGTCGCAGCTGGTGCAGGTGCAGAACCGGTACGCGCAGGTGGTGGCGCTGGGGACGTGGCTGCCGTGGATCTCGCTCGGTCTGCTGGCTGCGGGCGTGCTCGTCGCGCGGCACAAGTCGCGCACCCTGGTCGTGGCGGGTCTGGCGCTCGCGGCCTCGATGGTGGTCCTGGCGATCGGCCTCGCGATCGGCCGGGGGATCTACCTCGACGCGCTCAAGGACGTGGTGCTGCGGCTCGACGCGGCCGAGGTGCTGTTCGACCAGGTCGTGTCGTTCCTGAGGGTCACGCTGCGGACGATCGGCGTGCTCGGACTCGTGGTCGCGATCGTCGCCTACCTGGGCGGGAGCAGCGCGTCGGCGCGGTCGCTGCGCGCGGGTGCGGGCCGCGGGTTCGCGCGGCTGCGCGACTACGGCGAGGGGCGCGGGGTGTCGACCGGGCCGGTGGGCGACTGGCTGGGCCGGTACCGCACCCTGGTCCGCGTGACGATCATCGTGATCGCGGCCCTGGTGCTCCTGCTCGCGGGCAGCCCCACGCCGGGGCTCATCATCGGTACGGCGCTGGTGGCGGGCGTCCTCATCGCGCTGCTGGAGCTCGTGGCACGTCCGCCTCGGCCCGGTGACGCCGCTGACGACGGCACCCCGGACGACACCACCACGCCGCCCGACGTCCCCGCCGCGGCGCAGCCCAGCCACTGACGGGGCGGCGGTCGGTGCGTGCCGACGTCGTGACGATCCGGTGCGGGGTCGTGGCGCCGCGCCGGTGCGGTCACCCGCGCCGCTAGCGTGACGCGGCGTGACCACCACCGACGTCGAGATCACCGCCGACCTGGTCCGGGACCTGCTGCGCGAGCAGCACCCGGACCTCGCCCACCTCCCCGTCCGCCTGGGCGCGTGCGGCTGGGACAACCAGCTCTGGCGGCTCGGCGACGACCTCGCCGTGCGGCTGCCGTGGGCCACGGGGTCGGCCGACGCGCTGCTGCGCAAGGAGCACGCGTGGCTGCCCCGGCTCGCCCCGGCCCTGCCGCTGCCGGTGCCCGTGCCGCAGCGGCTCGGCGAGCCGGGCGCGCTGTTCGGTCGACCCTGGATCGTCACGACGTGGGTGCCCGGCGAGCCCGCCGACCGTGCACCCGTCACGCGGCCGGAGTCGGCGGACGTCCTCGCGGCGTTCCTGTCCGCGCTGCACCGCCCGGCCCCGGACGGCGCGCCCACCGGCCGCGGCCGCGGCGGCCCGCTCGCGAACCACACCTCCGGGGTCGAGCACGGGCTCGGCGAGGTGGTCGAGCGCGGGCTCCTCGCGGACCCGGAGCCGGTGCGCGCCGTCTGGCACGACGCCGTCGACGCCCCCGCGTGGGACGGGCCGGCGGTCTGGCTGCACTCCGACCTGCACCCGGCCAACGTCGTCACCGCCGACGGCGCGCTGAGCGGCGTGATCGACTTCGGCGACCTGTGCGCCGACGACCCCGCCTACGACCTGGCCGGCGCGTGGCGGCTGCTGCCCGACGGCGCCGTCGAGCGCTTCCTCGCGGCCTACCGGGGACCGGACGGCCGCCCCGCCGACGACGCGACCCGACGTCGCGCCCGCGGGTGGGCGGCGGCCACCGCGCTGGGCGGGCTGCTCGTCGGCGACGCCGGCGACCACGGCCGCCCGGGCGGCAAGCCCACCTGGGGGCCGCCCGCCCGGGCGACCCTCGAGCGGCTGGTGGCCACTGCCGCCTGAGGGAGCCGGGCGGGCGCCGCCCCGGGTCCTTACCGTGGTCCCGTGGACCTCACCGCCGACGCCCTCGTCGCCGACCTGCACGCCGTCGCGGACCCGGCGGCGCACCCGAACCGGCACTACGCGGGCTCGGGCGAGGTGCTCGGCGTCCGGATGGGCACGCTGTTCGACGTGGCGAAGCGGTACGCCGCGATGCCGCTGGACCAGGTGCACCGCCTGCTCGACGAACCCGCGTACGAGCCCCGGCTCGCCGCGTTCTGCGTCCTCGACTTCGCCGTCCGGCGACCGCGCGTCACCGACGCCGAGCGGGAGGCGCGGTACCGCACGTACCTCGACCGGCACGACCGCATCGACACGTGGGACATGGTGGACCGGGCGGCGCCGCGCGTCGTCGGGGTCCACCTGCGCGACCGATCCCGCGAGCCGCTGTTCGACCTCGCCCGCTCGGACGACCCGCTGCGGCGCCGCACGGCGCTCACCGCGCCGCTCGCGTACACGCGGCCGCCGCACGCCGCGGGGATCGCCGACCTGCTCCGCCTCGTGGAGCTGCTGCACGCCGACCCCGACCCCGTGGTGCGCAAGCCCGTCGGCATCGCGCTCAAGCACGCGGGCGGGGCCGATCCCGCGGCCGTGCGCGCCTTCCTGGACCGGATGGGCGACGCGCTCGCGGCGTCCCTGCGGCGCGAGGCCCGCCAGAAGCTGCCCGACGAACGCTGACCGGTCGGTCGGCCGCCTCGGCCGACCGCGTCAGTCGCCCGCGGCCCGCCCCAGCTCGCCGGCGATGCGCTGCTCGAGCGCGTCGGTGGCGGCGTCCGGCAGCACGACGATCCCCTCGAGCTCCTTCATGGCCCGCCGGTACGCGGACTGCCGCTCGGCCTGCGACGACCCCTCGTCGTCGGCCATCGCCAGCAGCTTCTTCGCCCGGTCGAGGGCCTGCCGCTCCGCGGGGGAGAAGTCGGACGCGCGGCGCCGCTTCGCCTCCCGCTCCGCGACGTCGAAGCGGACCTGCATCTCGCGGACGGCGTCGCGGTAGCGGTCGAGGCGGCGGCGGTCGCGCAGCTCGTCCAGGTCGTCGGGGCGGAGGTCCTCCGCCGCCCGCCGGGCTCGGTGGAAGTCGACGGTCACCTGTTCGCGCATGTCCGACATCAGCGGGTACTCGAGGGACTTCACGGCGTCGAGCTCGTACGCCAGCCAGCGCTGCTGCGTCGCGTCGTGCGCGGCCACCGTGCGCTCGATCTCGCTGGTCAGGGCCTCCTCGTCGGCCTGCTCGGCCGGGGCGGCGGGCTGCGGGGCGCCGTGCTTGATGCGGTACATCTCGAGCTTGTCCTGGCGCCGCTGCCGGTCCCAGCTCGAGATGCTCCGGGCGGCGCCGCCCACGGCGGGCCCGACGAAGAAGATCAGCCACCAGTAGGAGCCGAGGAAGTCCCAGACGCTGTCCACGGGGTCCACGCTATCGGCGCGGCCGTGCCCGCAGGGTGGTCGAGGGAGCCGCCGGGTGGACGCCGGTCTAGGCTGGGCGGGTCAACCCAGCACCGTCGCGGGCGTCAGCGGCCCCGGGCACTCGCCTGAGCGTGGTCGCGCGGTCGCCCGCGGACCCCCGTCTGAAGGAGCACCCGTGGCAAGCATCGAAGCCGTTGGAGCACGCGAGATCCTCGACTCGCGCGGCAACCCCACCGTCGAGGTGGAGATCGCGCTGGACGACGGCACCTTCGCCCGCGCCGCGGTCCCGTCGGGCGCCTCGACCGGCGCGTTCGAGGCCGTCGAGCGCCGTGACGGCGACAAGGGGCGCTACCTGGGCAAGGGCGTCGAGGGCGCGGTCAACGCCGTCATCGACGACATCGCCCCCGAGCTCATCGGCTACGACGCCGAGGAGCAGCGCATCATCGACCAGACCCTCATCGAGCTGGACGGCACCCCGAACAAGGGCAAGCTGGGCGCCAACGCGATCCTCGGCGTCTCGCTCGCCGTCGCGAAGGCCGCCGCGAAGTCGGCCGGCCTGGACCTGTTCCGCTACGTCGGCGGCCCGAACGCGCACGTGCTGCCCGTGCCGATGATGAACATCATCAACGGCGGGTCGCACGCCGACTCGACGGTGGACTTCCAGGAGTTCATGATCGCGCCGATCGGTGCGCCGACCTTCAAGGAGGCCCTGCGCACGGGCACCGAGGTCTACCACGCCCTCAAGAGCGTGCTGAAGGGCAAGGGCTTCTCCACGGGCCTCGGCGACGAGGGCGGGTTCGCCCCCGACCTGCCGTCGAACTCCGCCGCCCTGGACCTCATCGTCGAGGCGATCGAGAAGGCGGGCTTCACGCCGGGCTCCGACGTCGCCATCGCGATGGACGTCGCCGCGACCGAGTTCTTCAAGGACGGGGCGTACCACTTCAAGAACGGCGAGGTGCACTCGACCGAGGACATGATCAAGCTCTACGAGGGCCTGGTCGCGAACTACCCGATCGTCTCCATCGAGGACCCGCTGTCCGAGGACGAGTGGGGCGCCTGGACGCAGTTCGTCTCCGAGGTCGGCGACAAGGTGCAGGTCGTCGGCGACGACCTGTTCGTCACCAACCCCGAGCGCCTCGCCCGCGGCATCGAGGAGAAGGCCGCCAACTCGCTGCTGGTCAAGCTCAACCAGATCGGCACGCTCACCGAGACGCTCGACGCCGTCACGCTCGCGCAGCGCAACGGCTTCACGACGATGACCTCGCACCGCTCCGGCGAGACCGAGGACACCACCATCGCCGACCTGTCCGTCGCGACCAACGCCGGCCAGATCAAGACCGGCGCCACCGCCCGCGGCGAGCGCATCAACAAGTACAACCAGCTCCTGCGCATCGAGGAGGCGCTGGACGACGCCGGTCGTTACGCCGGCCGTTCGGCCTTCCCGCGCTTCCAGGGCTGACACCCCGGACGCTGCACGACGACGGCCGGTCGCTCCCCTCGGGGGCGGCCGGCCGTCGTCGTCCCACGAGGTGGTACGCACCGCGCCGAGGTAGTACGCATCTCCGCGAGGTAGTACTACCTCGCGGAGATGCGTACTACCCCCCGGGGAGACTCGGTGCCGCCTCGGAGGGTCGTCCTCGCGGGCGCGCCGACGACGGTCCCGGGCGAGGGCGGTGCGGCTCGGCAGAATCGGGGCGTGCCTGCCCGTCGCCCGACCTCGCCCGCCGCCCGCCGTCCGGCGTCGCGGCCCTCGGGGGCGCGCGGCGGTTCCGCGCGGCCCACGACGACGTCGAACGCGTCGGTGGGAACCAAGCCCAAGGCCCCGGCGAAGGGCACGGGCAAGAGCGCCGGCGCGAAGGGCACGTCGAAGGGTGCGTCCCAGGGCTCCGGCAAGGGCTCCGGCGCGGGCACGGCGAGCACGCGGCGCGGGTCGCGTCGTCCGGCAGGGCCGGCGCGCGAGGACCGGCGGCGCAGCCGCTACGGGCTCGTGCTGCCGGAGGTGCTCACCGTCCGGCTCATCGTGCTGTCGGTGGTGGTGCTGCTCGCGGTGGTGCTCCTGCTGCCCACGGTGCGCGGCGCGGTGACGCAGGCGCACGAGCTGGACCGGCTGCGCACGGAGCTGGCCCAGAACCGGGCCGAGCGCGACCGGCTGGAGGTGGAGCTCGGCCGCTGGGAGGACCGGTCGTACGTCGAGGAGCAGGCGCGGTCGCGCCTCAGCTTCGTCATGCCGGCCGACAGGGTGTGGCGTGTCGTCGACCCCGACGCGGCGGGGGACGACGACGTCGACCCGGTGACGGGCGAGGCCGTGGGCTCCGGGCCGGTGGGGACGTCCACGGGGCCGAGCGTGCCCTGGTACCAGTCGGTCTGGGAGTCGGTGCGGGTGGCCGACGGACCGGCCACCACGGACGACGGCACGGGCGACGACGCCACGGGCGACGAGCCGGGGCCCGGCGGTTCCCCCAGCCCGTCGTCGGGAGGCTGACCCGCGCCGGCGGGCCGTGGGTCAGCGGCCGCCCGGCCGGTGGCCGAGCCCGGCCGCGACGGTGGCGGCGGTGTCGAGGACGACGGGCACGAGCGACTCCACCCGCGCGGGCGGCATGTACGGACGGGTGGCGGCGACGCTCACGGCGGCGACGATCGCGCCGGACGCGTCGCGCACGGGCGCTGCGACGCAGAGGATGCCGGGCTCGTTCTCCTCCAGGTCGAACGCGACCCCACGACGGGCGGACGCCTCCATGACGGCGACGAACTCGTCGGGCGTGAGCACGTCGGCCGCCGGCCCCTCCGGCGCTACCCCGCCGACGCGCCGCTCGGCGACGAACTGCTCGCGCCACCGGTCGGGGCGGTCGAGCAGCAGGGCCTTGCCCACCCCGGTGCGCGTGAGCGGCATCCGGTGCCCGACCCGGGAGCGCATCTCCGCGCCGCGGGTGCCCGGGATCTTGTCGAGGTAGAGCACCTGGCCGCGGTCCTCGACGGCGAGGTGCACGGTGTCGGAAACGCGGGCCGCGAGCGCCCGGAGCGGCCCGGGGGCGACGTCGGCGACCGGGTTCTCCTGCAGCGCCTGGTAGCCGAGCTCGATGAGCGCCGGGCCGAGCGCGTACCGGCCGTCCTCGAGCCGGCGCACGTACCCGGTGGCGAGCAAGAGCTGCAGCAGACGGTGGGCGGTGCTGCGGCCGATGCCGGTGTCGGCGGCGATGTCGCGCAGGCGGCCGTGCCCGCGTGCGACGGCGTCGACGACGGCGATGCCGCGGGCCAGCGTCTGCGTGCCCGAGGGCGCGGGGGACTCCGGGGGGAGGGGCAGGCTCACGACGACGAGGCTATCCCGATAATAGGGACGCAGTTCTCGTCATCGGGAACTGCTGCCTACCGTTCACGACCATGGCCGATGACGTACCCGAACGCGACGCCGCGCTCGTCGCCCTCGACTGGGGCACCTCCAGCTTCCGGGGCTGGCTCCTGGACGCCGCCGGCGGGGTCCTCGACGAGGTGCGCACGGACGACGGCACCCTCCTCTGCTCCGCGGGCGCCGGCTCCGCGCCGGACCGCGCCGCCGCCTTCGAGCGCACGTTCGTGCGCCTGTGCGGGTCCTGGCTCGACCGCCGCCCCGGCCTGCCCGTGCTGGCCGCGGGGATGGTGGGCTCCAACCACGGGTGGGCCGACGCGGGGTACCTCGACGTGCCGGCGGCGCTCCCGCGGCTCGCCGACCACCTCACGCCCGTGCCGGTGACCGGGACCGACGTCGGCACCGTCGTGCACCTGGTGCCGGGCCTTCGGGTCGTCGGGCCGGACCCCGACGTCCTGCGCGGGGAGGAGGTGCAGCTGCTCGGCGCGCTGGAGGAGGCCCGGGAGGAGGGCGGCGCGGCGCTCGCCACGGCGGTGCTGCCCGGCACCCACTCCAAGTGGGTGCACCTCGACGGCGACCTGGTCACGGGCTTCAGCACGGTCATGACCGGCGAGCTGTACGCCCTCCTGCTGCGCGACAGCATCCTGGCCCGCCTCGCCGACGGCGGCCCCGACGACGGTGCTGACGACGTCCCCGGGCCCAGCTCGTGGGCGGTGTTCGACCGCGGGCTCGACGCCGAGGCGCGGCGCGGGGACGAGCGCGGGCTGGCGGCGCTGCTGTTCACGGCGCGCACCCTCGTCATGGCGGGCATGCTCCGGCCGGCCGAGGTGGCGGACTACGTCTCGGGCCTCCTCGTCGGGTCCGAGGTGCGGCACGCGCTGCGCGCCGACCCGGCCCCGCGCGTCACGGTGTGCGCCTCCCGCGCGACCGCGCGTCGCTACGACCGGGCGCTCGGGCGCCACGGCGCCGCCGCGCGCGTCGCCGGCCAGGACGTGGCGGTGCGCGGCCTGTGGCGCGTCGCCCGCGACGCCGGGCTCGTGGCCGCACCCGGCCCCGGGGCCCGGGGCCGCCACCACGCCACCACCCCGTCCCGCACCGAGGAAGGACTCTCATGACGCACCGACCCGTCGGCCTCGTCGCCATCCTGCGCGGAGTGACGCCGCCCGAGGCCGTCGACGTCGCGGCCGCCGTCCTCGGGGCGGGGTTCGACGCCGTCGAGGTGCCGCTCAACTCTCCCGACCCGCTGGCGTCGGTCCGCCGCATCCGCGAGGCCGCCGGCCCGGACGCGCGGGTCGGGGCGGGCACCGTGCTCACCCCCGACGACGTGCGCCGAGCTGCCGACGCCGGGGCGTCGCTCGTCGTGTCGCCGAACACGAGGCCCGACGTCGTCGCGGAGACGGTGCGGCTCGGGCTGGAGAGCTACCCGGGGGCGGCCACGCCCACCGAGGCGTTCGCCGCGCTCGACGCCGGGGCCACCGCCGTCAAGCTCTTCCCGGCCGCCGCGGTCGGCGTCGCGGGCCTGCGGGCCTGGGCGAGCGTGCTGCCCGCCGGCACAGCGCTCGTCCCCGTGGGCGGGGTCGACGCCACGACCCTCGGCGAGTGGGCCCGCGCAGGTGCAGCCGGCGCGGGCCTGGGCACCTCGCTGTACCGGCCGGGCGACACCGCGGAGACGGTCGCGGTGCGCGCCGCCGAGCTCGTCCGCGTCTGGGCCGAGCACACGAACCACTCACCGCGCGTCGCACGCTGAAAGGGAAGCCGTGAAGATCACGTCGCTGACGACGTTCGCCGTCCCGCCCCGCTGGCTGTTCCTCAAGATCGAGACGGACGAGGGGATCGTCGGCTGGGGAGAGCCCGTCCTGGAGGGGCGCGCCGCCACCGTCGCGGCCGCCGTCGAGGAGCTGTCCGACTACCTGGTGGGCAAGGACCCCCGGCAGATCGAGGACCACTGGACCGTGCTGTACCGCTCCGGCTTCTACCGGGGCGGCGGCGTCCACATGAGCGCGCTGGCCGGCATCGACCAGGCGCTGTGGGACATCAAGGGCAAGGCCCTCGGGGTGCCCGTGCACGAGCTGCTGGGCGGGCGCGTGCGCGACCGCATCAAGGTGTACTCGTGGATCGGCGGCGACCGGCCGGCCGAGACCGCGGCGGCCGCGGTCGAGGCCGTCGGCCGCGGCTTCTCCGCCGTGAAGATGAACGGCCCCGAGGAGCTGCAGTACCTCGACACCCGGGACAAGGTGGAACGGGTCGTCGCCAACGTCGCCGCCGTCCGCGAGGCCGTCGGGCCCGACGTCGGCATCGGCGTCGACTTCCACGGACGCGTGCACCGCCCGATGGCGCGGGTCCTCCTCGAGGCGCTGGAGCCGTACCACCTGATGTTCGTCGAGGAGCCGGTGCTGTCCGAGCACGTCGACGGCATCGCGGACGTGCTGCGCGCCTCGAGCACGCCGATCGCGCTGGGGGAGCGCCTGTACTCGCGGTGGGACTTCAAGGACGTCATCACGTCCGGCGTCGTCGACGTCATCCAGCCCGACCTCTCGCACGCCGGTGGCATCACCGAGGTCCGCAAGATCGCGGCGATGGCCGAGGCGTACGACGTCGCCGTCGCCCCGCACTGCCCGCTCGGGCCGATCGCGCTCGCCGCCTGCCTGCAGCTCGACGCCGTCACCTACAACGCGGTGATCCAGGAGCAGAGCCTGGGCATCCACTACAACACCTCCAACGACCTGCTCGACTACGTCGTCGACCCGTCCGTCTTCGCCTACTCCGACGGGTCGGTCGAGATCCCGCGCGGCCCCGGCCTCGGCATCGAGGTGGACGAGGACTACGTGCGCGAGCGGGCCGCCGTCGGGCACCGGTGGCGCAACCCCGTGTGGCGGCACGCGGACGGCTCGTTCGCGGAGTGGTGAGCGGACGCACCCCGGCAGCGGCGCCGGCGGCGGAGCGCCCGGGGGAGAATGGGTGCTGCCCCGCCCGCGAACGCCCCGAGGACCGCCCCTATGACCGACCACTCCGCCCCCGTCGGCGACGCCGACCCGACCGTGGTCACCGACCGCGACCTCGAGGTGCTCGCCGAGCAGCTCGGCCGTGAGCCGCGCGGCGTCGTCGGCATCGCCGCCCGCTGCGTGTGCGGTCGCCCGCTCGTCGTGCGCACCGCGCCGCGGCTGCCCGACGGCACGCCGTTCCCGACCACGTACTACCTCACCCACCCGGGGGCGGTCGCCGCCGCGTCGCGGCTGGAGGCGGACGGCGTGATGAAGGAGATGACGGCGCGCCTCGCCGAGGACGAGGAGCTGGCGGCCGCGTACCGCCGGGCGCACGAGCACTACCTCGCCCGGCGCGCCGAGCTCGGGCGGGTCGACGAGATCGAGGGCATCTCCGCCGGCGGCATGCCCACGCGCGTCAAGTGCGTGCACGTGCTCATGGGGCACGCGCTGGCCGCCGGGCCCGGGGTCAACCCGCTCGGCGACGAGGCGCTCGCCCTCGTCCGCGACCAGTGGCGGCCCGACCGCTGCACCTGCTGACGTCCGGCAGGCGGGCCGTCGGTGTCGGATGAGACAGTGTCGCCCGTGACAGAGAGCTCCACCCGCGCGACGCGGGTCGCCGCGATCGACTGCGGCACCAACTCCATCCGCCTCCTGGTCGCCGACGTCGGCCCCGGCGGCACGCTCACCGAGATCGACCGGCAGCTGCGCATCGTGCGGCTCGGGCAGGGCGTGGACCGCACCGGCGAGCTCGCCCCGGAGGCGCTCGCGCGCACGCTCGAGGCGTCGCGCGACTACGCGAGGGTCATCAGCGAGGCGGGCGCCACGCGCGTGCGCTTCGTCGCGACGTCGGCCACGCGCGACGCGCGCAACCGGCGGGAGTTCTTCGACGGCGTCCGCGCGGCGCTGGGCGTCGACGCCGAGGTGGCCTCGGGCCGCGAGGAGGCGGAGCTGTCGTTCCGCGGAGCGACCGCGGGCGTCGCCGCGCAGCACCCCGGGCCGTACCTGGTGGTGGACCTCGGCGGCGGCTCGACCGAGCTGGTGCTCGGCACGACGACGCCGGAGGCCGCCCTCTCGCTCGACGTCGGGTCGGTGCGGATGACGGAGCGCCACCTGCACTCCGACCCGCCCGCGCCGGCCGAGGTGGAGGCCGCGCGCGCCGACGTGCGCGCCGCGCTCGACGACGCCGCCCGCACCGTGCCGTTCGGCCGGACCACGACGCTCGTCGGGCTCGCCGGTTCGGTGACGTCGGTGACCGCGCACGTCCTGGGGCTCACGGAGTACCGGCGCGATGCCGTGCACGGCGCCGTCCTCGGCGTCGACCGGGTGCTCGCCGCGTGCGACGACCTGCTGCACCGCACTCGCGAGCAGCGCCTCGCCCTCGGGTTCATGCACCCCGGTCGCGCGGACGTCATCGGCGCGGGCGCGCTGGTCTGGTCCGAGGTCGTGCGGCGGGTGCGCGACGACGTCGCCGCCGCGGGCGGCACGCTGACCGACGTCGTGACCAGCGAGAGCGACATCCTCGACGGCATCGCCCTCTCGCTCGTGTGACCCGTGCGGCCTGACCTGCGCGAAAGCTGCCGGGGGTCGCAGGGTGGACGGCCCGACTGCGTGCCCCCGGCGCGGTCGTAGAATGGTGTTCATGCCTCAGAACGTTCTGTCGTCGGACACCTCTGTCCAGGACGCGCCCGCCGCGGCCCCGCGGCCCCGCAAGGTGCCCCGCATCGTCGTCCTCGGCGGTGGTTCCGTCGGTCTCTACGCGGCGCGTCGTCTGCGCCGCAAGCTCGGCAAGCAGGACGCGGCGATCGTCGTCGTCGACCCGCGGCCGTACATGACCTACGCGCCGTTCCTGCCGGAGGCCGGCGCGGGCTCGATCGACGCCCGCGACGTCGTCGCCCCGCACCGCAAGGCCCTCAAGGGCATCGACGTGCTGCAGGGCCTGGTCAACCACATCGACCACGCCGGGCACAAGATCACGATCCACCCCGAGGAGGGGCCGGACTACGAGGTCTCGTACGACCAGCTCGTCGTCGGCCTCGGCTCCGTCTCCCGCACGCTGCCCATCCCGGGCCTCGCGGAGAACGCGATCGGCTTCAAGAACGTGGAGGAGGCCATCGCGGTCCGCAACCACGTGCTCAACCGCATGGACGTCGCCTCGTCCACGTGGGACGCGGACGCGCGCAAGCGCATGCTGACGTTCACGTTCGTCGGCGGCGGCTTCGCCGGCATCGAGGCGCTGGCCGAGATCGAGGACATGGCGCGGTACGCCACGCGCAACTACCCGACGATCGACGCCGAGGACCTGCGTTTCGTCATGATCGAGGGCTCGGGCCGCATCCTCCCCGAGGTCTCCGAGCCCATGGGCCTGTGGGCGCTCGACGAGATGAAGAAGCGCGGCATCGAGTTCCACCTCAACACGTTCCTGTCGTCCTGCGTGGACGGGCACGTCGTCACCTCGACGGGCGTCGAGTTCGACACCGAGACGATCGTGTGGACCGCCGGCGTCAAGGCGAACCCGGTCATCAAGGAGGAGTCGGACCTCCCGTTCGACCGGATGGGCCGCGTCATCGTCAAGCCCACCCTGCAGGTCGCGACGGAGGACGGCGAGATCGTCCCCGACGCCTGGGCCGCGGGCGACTGCGCCGCCGTGCCGGACGTGCTCAACCCCGGCCAGTTCTGCCCGCCGAACGCGCAGCACGCGATCCGCGAGGCGACGAAGCTCGCCGACAACCTGGTCGCCGTCCTCAAGGGCCAGCAGCCCGAGGACTACGCGCACAAGAGCGTCGGCGTCGTCGCGTCCCTCGGCCTGTACAAGGGCGTCGCGGAGCTGTTCGGCTTCCTCAAGCTGCGCGGCCCGCTCGCGTGGCTCGCGCACCGCGGCTACCACGTCATGGCGATGCCGACCGGCAACCGCAAGGTGCGCATCCTCATCGGCTGGGTCGGCCAGTTCCTCATGGGGCGCGAGATCGTGTCCCTCGGCTCCCTGCACGACCCGCGCGACGAGTTCCGCAAGGCCTCCGTGCCGCCGAAGCAGCCCGGCGAGAAGGTGGAGCAGAAGGCCGAGTCGTCGGCCGCACGCGCCGAGAAGGGCTGAACTTCCCCCGCCGAGATAGAGAGGGGGGGGGGGGGGGGGGGGGTGGGGGGGCGGCCCCGGGGGCGGGGCGGGGGGAGACCCCGAAAAGAGCGTGGGCTGCCCCCGAAAAAAGG
>NZ_JBIRXZ010000010.1:0-18730 GCF_044389385.1 Isoptericola sp. NPDC019571 | reverse complement strand
TTGCTGGCGCCCCCCCGCCCTCGGACTGGTGCCCCCGCGCCGCGGCCCGCCCCCCCCCCCCCCCCCCCCCCCCCCCCCCCCCCCCCTCTCTATCTCGGCGATGGCCCCCGTAGCCCAACTGGCAGAGGCAGCCGGCTTAAACCCGGCCCAGTCCCGGTTCGAACCCGGGCGGGGGCACCTCTGCGGGATCGTCAGCCGTCGGCGGCTCCCGCCATCTCCACCTCGACGTGGGCGCCTGCGCGGCGGAACGCGTCGACGACGCGGCGGACGGCGAGACGCTCCGCGCGATCGGGCCGCAGGACGGCGGAGACGTGCCGCGCGATGGCGACGTCGGTCAGCTCGCGCAGCACGAGGCGGTCGCCGGTGGGCGTGGTGAAGCGCGGCAGCACGGCGACCTGGTCGCCCGCGGCGACGAGCGCCTCGATGAGGCGGTTGTCGCGCAGCCGTTGCACCACGCGCAGCTCGGCCCCGGTGGCCTGCTCGACGGCGAGCCGCACGGTGTCGAACGGGTAGCCGAGGGGCACCCCGATCCAGTCCTGGTCGACGAGGTCGCGCGGCCGCACGTGCGGCAGGCGCGCGAGCGGGTGGTCGGCCGCCATCGCGATGTCGAGCGGCTCGCGGGCGAGCGGCACCACGGTCAGGCCCTCCGCCCCGGCGGGCCGCACGCTGGTGAGCGAGTGCGCGACGACGACGTCGTGGTCCGCGGTGAGCGGGCCGTACTCGGCCTCCGCGATGTCGACGTCGGCGCAGCGCAGCGCGATCGCGGTGCCGGCGAGGTCCGCCACGACGCGGGGGAGGAGGAACGTGGCGGCGCTGGCCAGCGCCGCGACGGTGACCGTACCCGACGGCTCGCCCTGGAACTCGTCCCACCGGGCCTGGACCTGCGCGAGCGCGGCGGCGACGCTCGCCCCGCCCTCGGCCAGCAGCCGGCCGGCGTCCGTGAGCCGCAGCCCGCGGCCGGACGGCTCGACGAGCGGCGTGCGCAGCTCGCGCTGGGCGGTGCGCAGCTGCTGGGACACGGCCGACGGCGTGCGGTGGGTGGCGCGGGCGACGGCGGTGACGCTGCCCCGGTCGGCGAGCTCGCGGAGCAGCTCCAGGTGCCGGACATCCATGAAGCCAGCCTACAGACAGCGTGAAGCAACTTTCGCTTGTCCTTCACGATGGTCCCGGGTGAGGCTGGGCGCATGCCCGCCCGCCACCGGCTGCTCGCCGTCCTCGTCGCCCTGCTGTGGGGGCTGAACTTCATCGCCATCGACGCGTCGCTGCAGCACTTCCCGCCGATGTTCCTCGTCGCGCTGCGGTTCGCGCTCATCGCGCTGCCCACCGTGCTCCTGGTGCCGTGGCCCGACGTCCCCGTGCGCTGGGTGGTCGGGTACGGGCTCGGTTTCGGCGCGCTGCAGTTCCTCTTCCTGTACTGGGGGATGGCGGCGGGGATGCCCGCCGGCCTCGCGTCCCTCGTGCTGCAGATGTCCGGCCCGTTCACCGTGCTGCTCGGCGCCACGTTCCTGCGCGAGCGCGTGACCGGGCGGCAGGTGCTCGGCATCCTCGTGGCCGTCGGCGGCCTCACCCTGGTGGCCTGGCAGCAGGCTGCGACCGCCACGGTCGTGCCCTTCCTGCTCACCCTGGCCGGCGCGTTCGGCTGGGCGATCGGCAACGTCTGCAACCGGCAGGCGAAGCCGCAGAGCCCGCTGCGCCTCACCCTGTGGATGTCGGTGGTGCCGCCGCTGCCGATGCTCGCGCTGTCGCTGCTGGTCGAGGGGCCGGGAGAGATCGCGCACTCCCTCACGTCGTGGGACGACCCGGGGGCCGTGGGCGCCGTCGTCGGCCTCCTGTACACGGTGGTGGTCGCGACGGTGCTCGGCTCCGGCGTGTGGACCTGGCTCATGGCCCGCCACCCCGCGGGAGTGGTCGCCCCGTTCTCGATGCTCGTGCCGGTGGTCGGGATGTCGGCGGCCTGGCTGCTGCTCGGCGAGCGGGTGTCCCCGCTCGAGGGGGTGGGCGCCGCGTTCGTCGTCGGAGGGGTGCTCTACGGCAGCAGCCGGGCCGCGCGACGGCTTCTGCCGTCAGCAGAACGCCCGCCCGTCGAGCCGCTCGCAGAGCCGTCGGGCGCCGGGCGCGGGTAGCGTCGTCGGCATGACGGCGGACATGCGGGTCGGCACGGTGGCCGAGGTGGAGCACGTGCGCGAGCCCCTGCTACGCCATCTGGTCGGTGGAATCCTGCGCCGCACCCGGCTGCGCCAGGGCCGCACCCTGCAGGAGGTCGCCGGCACGGCGCGCATGTCCACCGCGTACCTGTCCGAGGTCGAGCGCGGCCGCAAGGAAGCGTCCTCCGAGGTGCTGGCCGCGGTCTGCGCCGCGCTCGGCATCCGCCTCGTCGATCTGGTCGCCCAGGCCCACGACGCGCTCGCCGCGGCTGCCGAGCAGCAGGAGCGCGTCCGGGTGCTCACGTCGCTGCGCGACCGCGCGCCGTCGTCCCGGCACGTGCGCTCGACGACGACGTCCGACGTCGTCGCCCTCGCCGCCTAGCTGCCTCGCGCTAGCGGCGGGCGGCATGGAGTTCTTCTGCTACCACCGGGACCGTCCCGGGTCGCTCGCGCTGCGCGAGGCGCTCAACGACGAGCACCTGGCCTACATGGACCGGTTCGCGCGCGGGATGGTCGCGCGCGGCCCCACCACCGCCGACGGCGGCCGGACTCTGACCGGCAGCGTGCACATCCTCGACCTGCCCGGTCCCGCGGCCGCCCGGGCGTTCGCGTTCGACGAGCCCAACTACCAGGCCGGCGCGTACCGCGACGTGCTGCTGCGACGGTGGCGCGACCTGCTCGGGCGCACGATGTGGGAGTACCCGGGCGGGCCGGAGGGCGGCCCACGGTTCCTGGTCCTCGGGCTCGGGTGGCGGGGGAGCGGCGTGCCGCTCGTCACGGCCGGGGCGCGGGTCGGCCTCGTCGCGGCGGGCCACCTCCTGTCCGACGACGGCGCCGCCGTCCTCGGTGCGGCCGCGCTGGTCGAGGCCGCCGGGCCCGCGGACGCCCGCCGGGTGCTGGTCGTGGACGACTACGCGGACGTCGAGGTCCACGACTGGCACGTCGGCGGGCGCCCGGCGGCACGGGACGGCACCTAGGTCGGGACGGCACCTAGGTCGGGACGGTTAGGCCGCGGCGCGGTCCGACAGCTTGCGCGACGTGACGACCGCGTCCGCCACGCCGTACGCGACGGCGTCGTGCGCGGCCAGGAGGAGGTCACGGTCGGTGTCCGTCCGCAGCCGCTCCACGGTCTGCCCGGTGTGCCGGGCCAGGAGAAGCTCGGTCTCGGCGCGCAGGCGGAGCACCTCGCGGGCCTGGATGGCGAGGTCGGAGACGGTGCCCTGCCCCTGGGTGGACGGCTGGTGCAGCAGCACCCGGGAGTGCTCCAGCACCGTGCGCTTGCCGGGCGTGCCGGCGGCGAGCAGCACCGCCGCGGCGGACGCCGCCTGGCCCATGCAGGTGGTGGCGACGTCGCTGCGCACGTACTGCATCGTGTCGTAGATCGCGGTCATGGCCGTGGCCGAGCCGCCGGGGGAGTTGATGTACAGCCCGATCTCCTGCTCGGGCGCCTCGGACTCCAGGTGCAGCAGCTGCGCCATGACGACGTTCGCCACGCCGTCGTCGATCTCCGTGCCGAGGAAGATGATGCGGTCGCGCAGCAGCCGGCTGAAGACGTCCGAGTAGCGCTCGCCGAGCGGCGTGCGCTCGACGACGTTCGGGATCGTGTAGCTCATCCGCTCGTTCATCGTCGCCGTCATCACAGCCCCGCCCTCCGGCCGGCGGCCGACGGCCGCACGTCCTCCACGCTCTCGACGATCCGGTCGACCATGCCGTACTCGACCGCCTCGGTGGCGGTGAACCAGCGGTCGCGGTCGCTGTCGGCGGCGATCTGCTCCACCGTGCGGCCCGTGTGCTGCGCGGTGAGCTCGTGCATCACGCGCTTGGTGTGCTCCAGGTTCTCCGCCTGGATCGCGATGTCGACGGCGGTGCCCCCGATGCCGGCCGACGGCTGGTGCATCATCACCCGCGTGTGCGGCAGCGCGTACCGCTTGCCCTTGGTGCCGGTGGTGAGGAGGAACTGGCCCATGCTGGCGGCGAAGCCGAACCCGACCGTCACGACGTCGTTCGGCAGCAGTCGCATGGTGTCGTAGATGCCGAGCCCCGCGCTGACGGAGCCGCCGGGGGAGTTGACGTACAGGGCGACGTCGGACCGTGGGTCCTCGGCCGACAGCAGCAGGAGCTGCGCGACGACGCGGTTCGCGACGGCGTCGTCGATCTCGGTGCCGATCACCACGATGCGCTGGTGCAGCAGCCGCGCGGTGAGCTGGTCGTCGAAGGCGGGCGGGGTGGGTGGCGCCGGGGTGCTCAGTTTCGGTGTGCTCATGTCCCCACCGTCCGACGACGACGGTCGCAGCGGGAGGCTTCTCTGCCGGGAGCGCATCTGCTCAGGGCAGACGGCACGGCGCCGGTCGTGGGGCGAGGTCCACGAGAGCAGGCGCCGGCGGTCGTCAGGCCGGGGGAGTGTCCCGCTTGTAGGCGTCGAGGTCGGCGTTGAGGCGCTCGACGAGCTCGGCCAGGAGGACGCGGTCGGCGGGGCTCCAGTCGGCGAGCACGGTCGAGTACGTGGCGCTGCGTCGACGCCGCTGCGCGTGCAGGGCGGCCCGGCCGTCGGCGGTCGCGGAGACGAGGACGGCGCGGCCGTCGTGCGGGTCGCGGGAGCGCTGCACGTGGCCCGCGCGCTCGAGGGCGACGACCTGGCGGGTCACGGTGGAGGCGTCGATCCCGAGCCGGTCGGCGAGGGCCTGCACGCGCTGGGGGCCGCCGTCGCGCAGCGCGTGCAGCAGCAGGTAGCCGGAGCGGTCGAGGTCGTGGCCCCCGGTCCGGACGGTGGTCGCCGCGGTGGTGCGCTCGGCGCGGCGCAGCAGCTGGGCGAGGCCGAGCTCGACGCGGGCGACGACGTCGGGCGCCGTCGTGCCGCCGTCGTCGTCCTGGTCGGGACGCTTCTTCTCCACACTGTTTCCCCGGGAAGCGGTCATAGGTGTATCCTACAGGTAATTACCTGCATGATGCAGGCATCTTGGCGCCCCGCGCGGCTCCTCGCCGGCGACGCGAGGGCGGCGCGACGCATCGGCAGACCAGCAGCAGACGACCCCGCGGCGGCCCGTGGGGCAGGAGTGAGGAGTCCGTGGCAGGCACACGCAACGAACCGAACAAGACCGCGATCTACGCGACCGCGCTGACGGCGTTCTTCGCGATCGCGGGCATCGCCGTCGTCGACCCGATCCTCCCGGTGATCGGGGAGGCCATCGGCGCCACCACGTGGCAGATCGAGCTCCTGTTCACCGCGTACATCGCGGTCATGGCCGTCGGCATGATCCCGGCCGTGCTGGCCACGGGGAAGTTCGGCTACAAGAAGATCCTCGGCACGGGGGTCACCATCGTCGCGATCGCCGCGATCCTCGCCGCGCTGAGCACGTCGATCGGCCAGCTCGCCGCGCTGCGCGGCCTGTGGGGCCTCGGCAACGCGATGTTCTTCGCCACCGCGATGGTGCTGCTCGTCTCGCTCGCCAACGACCGCGAGTGGGTCGTCGGCATCTTCGAGACCTGCGTCGGCCTCGGGTTCGCCGTCGGCCCGCTCATCGGCGGCCTGCTCGGCAGCATCAGCTGGCGCGTGCCGTTCTTCGCGTGCGGCCTGTTCATGATCGTCGCGCTGGCGATGTCGATCACGAAGCTCAAGGACCCGGCCGAGAAGCCGGCGCCGCTGCACGTGGGCCAGGTCTTCGGGCTGTTCCGCAAGCCCGCGTTCCTCGCGCTCGCCGTCGTCACCGCCACGTACAACTTCGTGTTCTTCATCATCCTCGGCTACACGCCGATCTTCCTCGGGCTCGACGTCGTCCCCCTCGGCTTGGTGTTCACCGCCTGGGGCCTGGGCCTCGCGTTCGGCATCCTCGTCGTCGGCCACAAGCTCGCGCACACGATCGGTGCGGTGCAGACCCTGGGCATCGCCGTGGCCGGCGTGCTCGTCATGACGCTGCTGCTCGCCCTCGGCCTCCCGACGGCGGCCTCGATCGTCGTGCTCGTCGTCGCCGGCGTGTTCATGGGCATCGCCAACGCGATCCTCACCGACCTGTCGCTCGCGCTCGGCGACCCCGACCGCCGCGTCACGACCGGCGCCTTCAACCTCGTGCGCTGGGGCTTCGCCGCCCCGGCCCCGGTGATCGCCGGCCTGCTGCACCCGGTCGGCGCCTCCGCCCCCTACTGGGTCGGCGTCGGCGTGCTGGCCGTGGGCGTGATCGTCTTCCTGCTCACCGCGCACAAGATGGCCGGGCAGCTCGGCGAGAAGGTGCTGTGGTCGCGCTGGAACAAGGCGGCCGCCGCCGTCGAGGGCACGCCCGAGGAGGCCATGTCCGAGCTGTGACCCCGGCGCCCCGGGGGGTCAGCCCTCGGGGGCGTCGTCGGCCGAGCGGACGGCGTCCGCCTCGGCGCGCGCGGCCGCGAGCACGGCGGTGAGCCCGCGGCTCAGCGCCTGCAGGTCGTCGGTGGCGATCCGCTCGATCAGGCCGTGCGTCGGCTCGTCGTCCTGGGCGACGAGCCGACGCACGGCGTCCGCCCCCCGCGTCGTGGCCGCGACCAGCCGGACGCGGCGGTCGCGGGGGTCCGGCCGCCGGGACGCCATCCCGGCCGAGACCAGGCGGTCGACGATGCCCGTCACCGTCGCGGGCGCGACCCCCATGACCTCCGCCAGCCGGTGGGAGCTCGTCTCTCCGTCGAGCTGGAGGATCGCCAGCGCGCGCAGCTGCTGGACGGTCAGGCGGGTGTGCAGCAGCGGCTCCAGCCGCTGGGACAGGAAGGTCTCGCCGATGGCGTGGTGGATCCGGACCAGCTCGTCGAGCAGAGCGCGGCGCTCGTCGTCGGGGCCGGCGTTCCCGGGGGCGTCGCCGGAGGACGCGGCGGGCTCGTCGGTCGTCGGGATCACGGGGCAGACTGTATCCCGATCCCTGGGAACCCGCCGGCGTTCCTTAGCGTTACCCTAAGGAATCGCGACGGCGTCGTCGTGCCGTCCTGCCGACCGCCCGTCTGGAGTGAGCGTGTTCCGACTTGCCCGCCTGTCCCTGGCGAACCGCGCCGTCGTCGCCCTGGCGACGATCGCGATCTTCGTCTTCGGGGCGATGAGCCTGGGCTCCCTCAAGCAGGAGCTCATCCCGTCCCTGGAGCTCCCGGCGGGCGCGGTCGTCGCGACCTACCCGGGTGCGTCGCCGGAGGTGGTCGAGCAGCGCGTCACCGAGCCGCTCGAGGCCGCCGCGCAGTCCGTCGAGGGCATCGAGTCCATCGGCTCGACGGCGTCGACCGGCAGCTCGGTCACCACCGTGCAGTTCGAGTACGGCACCGACATGGACGCGGCCACCCAGCGGCTCCAGACCGCCGTCACCCGCATCCAGTCCCAGCTCCCGGAGGACGTCGAGCCGCAGGTCGTCACGGGCTCGCTCGACGACCTGCCCGTGATCCAGCTCGCAGCGGCCGGCGCGGACGGGGACGTGGACGCCGCGGCGCTCGCGGACACCGTCGACACCGTCGTCGTGCCCGCGCTCGAGGACCTGGACGGCGTGCGCTCCGTCGCCGTGACCGGCGGCGAGACCGACCAGGTGCTGGTCGACGTCAAGACGAAGAAGCTCGCCGAGGCGGGCCTCACGACGCAGGACGTCGCCGACGTGCTCAAGGACAACGGCGTGGTGCTCCCGGCGGGCACCATCACCGACGACGACGTCACCTACTCCGTGCAGGCCGGCTCCAGCATCGACAGCGTCAAGGAGCTCAAGGCGCTGCCGCTCGTGCCGGACCCGGCCGCCGCGGGCGCGACGACGGGCGCTGGCGACGCGACCGGCGGCACCACCGGCGAGGTCGGCGACGGCACGGGCGCCCCGCCCGCGGCCGACGCCGCGCAGGACCCCGCGCAGGGCGCCGAGGGCGCCACCGCCCCGCAGACCCCGGCCGCCCCGGAGCCCGTGACGCTCGCGGACGTGGCCACCGTGAAGGTCGTGCCGGTCGAGGCGACGTCGCACTCCCGGCTCGACGGCGAGTCCTCGCTGGGCGTCGCCATCACCAAGACCCCCGACGGCAACACCGTCGACGTCTCCCACGCCGTCCAGGACGCGATGGACGACCTGAAGCCCGAGCTCGAGGACGCCGGGGTCACCACCGCCGTCGTGTTCGACCAGGCGCCGTTCATCGAGGAGTCCATCGAGGGGCTCGCGACCGAGGGCGGGCTCGGCCTGCTGTTCGCCGTGATCGTCATCCTCGTGTTCCTCGTCTCGCTGCGCTCCACCCTCGTGTCGGCCGTGTCGATCCCGCTGTCGCTGGCCGTGACCTTCGTGGTCATGAACGCCACGGGCTACACGCTCAACATCCTCACGCTGGGCGCCCTGACCATCTCGATCGGTCGCGTCGTCGACGACGCCATCGTGGTCATCGAGAACATCAAGAGACACCTGTCGTACGGCGAGGACAAGAAGGCCGCCATCCTCACCGCCGTGCGCGAGGTGGGCGGCGCGATCACCGCGTCGACCATCAGCACGGTCGCCGTCTTCCTCCCGATCGCGCTGGTCGGCGGCATGGTGGGCGAGCTGTTCCGGCCCTTCGCGATGACCGTCGCGATCGCGATGCTCGCGTCGCTGGTCGTGGCGCTGACGATCGTGCCCGTGCTCGCGTACTGGTTCGTCAAGGCGCCCGCCGTCGGCACCGACCCGGCCGAGGCGGAGCGCGTCCGCGAGGCCGCCGAGGCCAAGGAGCGCCGCGGGCTGTGGCAGCGGGCGTACGTCCCCAGCCTCGGGGCCGCGCTGCGCCACCCGTGGGTCACCCTCGTCGTCGCGGTCGCCGTCCTCGGCGGCACGCTCGCGCTGGTGCCCCGCCTGGAGACCAACTTCATCGGGGACTCCGGCCAGGACACCGTCACCGTGACGCAGACGTTCGAGACCGGCGCGTCCCTCGAGGCGCAGGACGCCGCGGCGGGCGAGGTCGAGGACGCCCTGGCCGACGTCGACGCCGTCGAGAGCGTGCAGACCACGGTCGGCTCCGGCGACGCCGCGATGGCCGCGTTCATGGGCGGCGGGTCCGCGCCGCAGGCCACCTTCGCGATCACCCTCGACCCCGACGCCGACGGCGTCGAGGCGCAGAGCGAGATCCGTGACGCCGTCGAGCCGCTCGCCGACACCGGCGTCACGACCGAGGTCAGCGTCTCCGGCGGGGACTCCGGCTTCGGCTCCAGCACCGTGGACCTCGTCGTGCAGGCGCACGACAGCGACGACCTCGAGTCCGCGGCCCAGCAGGTCACCGACGCGGTGTCCGACCTGGACGGCGTGGCCGAGGTGACCAACGACCTCTCCGCCGCGCAGCAGGTCGTGCAGGTGTCCGTCGACCGCGAGAAGGCCGCCGAGGCGGGCCTGACCGAGACCCAGGTGTCCGGCATCGTGTCGGGCGCGATGGACCCGGAGCAGACCGCCGGCGAGGTGGACCTCGGCGACGGCCCGATCGACGTCGTCGTGAAGACCGGCGACGCCCCCGCCACCCAGGCCGAGATCGAGGACCTCGAGGTCCCGACCGCCACCGGCACGGTGCCGCTCACCGACGTCGCGACGGTCGAGAAGGTGGACGTGCCGACGTCGATCTCCCGCACCGACGGCCAGCGGTCCGCGACCGTGTCGGTGACGCCCGAGACGCAGGACGTCGGCACGCTCAGCGCCGACATCACCGCCGCGACGGACGACCTCGACCTGCCCGCGGGCGCGACCGTCGAGATCGGCGGCGTCGCGGCGGACCAGGCCGACGCCTTCTCCGACCTGGGCCTGGCCCTCGTGGCCGCGATCGCCATCGTCTACCTGGTGATGGTCGCGACCTTCGGGTCGCTGGTGCAGCCGCTGATCCTGCTGGTCTCGGTGCCGTTCTCGGCCACCGGCGCGCTGCTGGCGCTGCTCGCCACGGACACCCCGCTGGGCGTCCCGGCGCTGATCGGCGTGCTGATGCTCGTCGGCATCGTGGTGTCGAACGCGATCGTGCTCATCGACCTCATCAACCAGTACCGGGACCCGGCGCACGGGCACCCCCGGTCGCTGGACGAGGCGGTGCGCGAGGGCGCCCGCAAGCGTCTGCGCCCCATCGTCATGACCGCGCTGGCGACGATCTTCGCGCTGACCCCGATGGCGATCGGCCTCACCGGCGGCGGGTCGTTCATCAGCCAGCCGCTGGCGCTGGTGGTCATCGGCGGGCTCATCTCCTCGACGCTGCTCACGCTTTTCGTGGTGCCCGTGCTCTACGAGCTCATCGAGCGCCGCAAGGAGCGCCGCCGGACCAAGCGCGACTCGCGGGTGGTGCGCAAGGCCGAGAAGGCGGAGCGTGCCGCGGCGCGCGCCGCGGAGAAGGCGGAGGCGGCCGAGGAGGCCGCCGCCGTCGCCCGCCGCCAGGCGGGCACCGACCCGGCCTGATCGTCGCGGGCGCGATCTCGGGGACTGTGCGCGACCGAACAGTCCCCGAGATCGCGCCCGCAACGATCAGGGGTCAGGCGTCGCGGCGCTTGAGCGTGATCGCCGCGGCGACGAGCAGCACGACGGTGTACCCGACGAGGACGGCGTAGCCCACCCACGGGTCGAGCAGGGCGTCCGTCTCGGCGCCGCGGGAGATGATGCGCTCGCCGGCCACGCTGGGCAGCAGCTTGTTCACCCAGTCCGTCCACGCGGCGTCGGACGCCTGCACGACGATGCTGAAGATGAGCGGCACCACGAAGAAGATCGCCACGATCGTGAAGATGGCGCCGGCGCTGTGCCGCATGAGGGTGCCGACGGCGAGCGCGAACGCCGCCACCGTCGCCAGGTAGAGCACGCAGCCGACCAGCGCGCGCACCTGCTCGGGGTCGGAGAGGTCCACGCTCATCCCGGCGTCCTCGAGCAGGGGCGCAGTGGAGACGAACGCGATCACCAGGGCGACGGCCACCACGACGGCGGTGGTGAGCACGATGACGACCAGCTTGGCCCACAGCACCGGCAGGCGGCGCGGGACGGCGGCGAACGTGGACCGCACGGTGCCCGTGGAGTACTCGCTGGTGACGATGAGCGTGGCCAGCACCCCCACGGCGAGCGCGCCGAACGAGTAGCCGAACGACACGATCGTCGTGCCCGTGAGGCCGATCGCCTGCAGGCCCGGGTCCTGCGACATGCCCTCGGCCATCTCGGGGGTGTCGACCATCGTGCGGACGATCGCGGCCATCATCAGCGCCAGCCCCACCATGACGACGGCCGTGATCACCACGGTCCACACGGTGGAGCGCAGGGTGCGGAACTTGATCCACTCGCCGCGCAGCACGCGGCCGAACGTCACGCGGTGCACGACGACGGCCGGCGCGGCCTCGCGGGCGGGTGCGGTGGCGGTCATCGGGGCGCTCCGTCCGTCGTCGCGCCGGTCTCGGCGCCCGTCGCCCGGCCGGCGTCGTCCAGGGCCTCGGCTTGGTACTCGACCGAGTCGGCGGTGAGCTCGAGGTAGGCCTCCTCGAGGGTGGAGGACACGGGCGTCAGCTCGTGCAGGACGGCGCCGCCCGCGGCGGCCAGCTCGCCCACCCGGGCGGCGTCGAGGCCGGTGACCTCGAAGGCGCCGTCGTCACCCGGCGCGACGTCGCCGCCCTCGCGCCGCAGGGCGTCGGCAAGGTCGGCGGCCTGCGGCGAGCGCACCCGCACGAGGCGGCGGGAGGCGCCGTCGACGAGCTGCTGCACCGGCATGTCCGCGAGGATCCGCCCCCGCCCGATGACGATGACGTGGTCGGCGGTGAGCGCCACCTCGCTCATGAGGTGGCTGGACAGGAACACCGTGCGGCCCTCGCCCGCCAGGAAGCGGGCGAGGTTGCGCACCCACAGCACGCCCTCGGGGTCGAGGCCGTTGACGGGCTCGTCGAGGATGAGGGTGCGCGGGTCGCCCAGCAGCGCCACCGCGATGCCGAGCCGCTGCCCCATGCCGAGGGAGAAGCCGCCCACGCGCTTGCGGGCCACCGCCGAGAGGCCGGTGAGCTCGATGACCTCGTCCACCCGCGAGGGGGCGATGCCGTGGGTGGCGGCCAGCGCCAGGAGGTGCTGGCGCGCCGTGCGGCCGGGGTGCGCCGCCTTCGCCTCCAGCAGCGCGCCCACCTCGGCCAGCGGCCGGCCGTGCTGCGGGTAGGAGCTGCCGTTCACGGTGACGTTGCCCGCCGTCGGGCGGTCGAGGCCCATGATCATCCGCATGGTGGTGGACTTGCCGGCGCCGTTGGGGCCGAGGAAGCCCGTCACGACGCCGGGTTGCACGGTGAACGTCACGTCGTCCACCGCGAGCTTGGGTCCGTAGCGCTTGGTCAGGCCGTGTGCTTCGATCATGTCGCCCCTGGAGATCTTCTCGGGTGCCGTCGTCATGCCGTCGTCACGCCGTCGTCACGGGGAGCACGGGTCCTTCCCGAGCCTACGTGCGGGGCGACGCCGCGGCATGGGCAGGGGCCGGGTGATCTCCGCCGACAGGGCATGCTGCGGCCATGGATGCTCGTGACCTGCCCGGGGACCTCGACCTCGCCCTCGCGGCGGCGCTCTCCGGCGCCGCGCTGGGGCTGCGGTACTTCGCGCACGTGCGGGACCTCGCGCGCGACCACAAGCTCGACGGGTCCGTCGTGACCGAGGCCGACCTCGCGGTCGAGGAGCGGGTGCGTGCCGTGCTGCTCGCGGCACGGCCCGACGACGCGTTCCTCGGCGAGGAGACGGGCGCGCTCGGGTCCTCGGGCCACCGGTGGATCCTCGACGGCATCGACGGCACGCTCGTCTTCGTCGAGGGCGACGACCGGTGGCAGACCCTGATCGCGCTCGAGGAGGGCGGCGAGGTGACCGTCGGGGTCGCGATCCTGCCCGCGCAGGGACAGGTCTGGTACGCGGCCCGCGGCCGGGGCGCGTACGTCGCGGACGTCGTCGACGGTCACGTGACCGGCGCGCGGCGCCTGCGCGTCGGCGCGCCGCCGGGGTCGCTCGGTCCGGCGCGGACGGCGGTGCTGCCCCCGCTCGCGAAGGTGCCGGCGCGGTACCGCGCCGAGGTGGAGCCGCTCGTCGAGGTGGTCGAGGTCGCGGAGTGGCGCGTGCACGGCGCCCTGCTCGTCGCGGCCGGCGAGCTCGACCTCGCGGTCCAGGTGGGCGGCAAGGTGTGGGACTACGCGCCGCTGTCCCTCATCGTCACCGAGGCGGGCGGCGTCTTCGGCGGCGACCACGGGCAGCCGCACCCCGTGACCGGGACCGGGCTGTTCGCCGTCGACGAGGCGACGGCGGAGGCCGCGCGCGGCGTCCTCGGAAAGAGTCGCCGACCTGGGAACGTCTGAGGAACGCCGCGCGTTCACTACGATGGATCGCACGGCCAGCGACCCGGCCCTGCGCGCGCGACGACCCGTCGTCGGGCACCCGGCAGCCGCGACCAGGAGGAGTTCATGACCAACCCCGTCTTCTCGAGCAGCGACGTCTTCGGCGAGCCGCGCCGTACCGGGGCTCGCCAGGGATCCCGCCCCGGCGGCACCACCACCGCGCAGCCGCAGTACGGCGCGTACGGTGCCGGGGCGGCCGGCACCACGGGCGCGCAGGCCGCCGACGCCGCGAGCCTCGACGCCATGTACCAGGCGCCGTCCGCCACCACGGCCGACACCAAGCGCCTCACCTACGACGACGTCATCATCAAGACCGGCGGCCTGCTCGCGCTGCTGATCGTGGTGGCGGCCGCGACGTGGAACTTCGCCCCGAACCTCTGGCCGATCGGCATGATCGCCGGCCTGGTGCTGGGGCTGGTGAACGCCTTCAAGAAGAAGCCCAGCCCTGCGCTGATCATCGCCTACACGGTGGCCGAGGGCGTGTTCCTCGGTGGCATCTCGATCGCGTTCGCGTCGATCGCCGTCGGCAGCTCGGGCGCCCCGCTCTCCGGGATCGTGCTGCAGGCCGTCGTGGCGACGCTCGCGACGTTCGCCGCCGCGCTGTTCCTGTTCAAGTCCGGCAAGGTGCGCGTCACGCCGAAGTTCACCCGTTGGCTGCTCATCGCCATGGTGGGCTACCTCGTCTTCTCGCTCGTCAACGTCGTCCTGACCTGGACCGGCGTCCTCGACGGCTGGGGCATGCGCGGCGGCGTGATCGGGATCATCGTCGGGCTCGTCGCGGTCGGCCTGGCCGCCGCGTCGCTCATCGTCGACTTCGACTCGATCAAGCGCGGCGTCGAGCAGGGCGTCCCGGCGCAGTTCGCCTGGACGGCGGCCTTCGGTCTGATCGTCACCCTGGTGTGGCTGTACCTGGAGTTCCTGCGCCTGCTGGCGATCTTCCAGAGCGGCGACTGACCCTTCGGTACGCCTCCGGAACGCCTGGCCCGACGGCCGGTCACCCTGCGGGGTGGCCGGCCGTCGTCGTGCCCGGTGCCGGTGCGCGGCGCACCGCCCATGCGACCAGCAGGAGCCCGGCGGCGACCAGGACACCGTGCCCGACGCGCACCGCCGGGGTGCCGAAGAACTGCGGCAGGTAGAGCAGCAGCCCGGCGGCCAGCGGGACGCCGGCCCAGCGCGGTCGGAGCGCGCCGCGCCACCATGCGACGGCGGCGAGGACGCCGGCCGCGGCGACCAGCGCCAGGCCCAGGCCGAAGAGGGTCATCGCGGCAGGCTGCTCGCGGAGCACGTCGACGTCGGCGAGCAGCGCCGGGTCCTGCGTGCGCAGCGCGGCCTGCGCGATCGTGCGGATGCCGAAGATCTCGGCGCCGAAGTAGAGGGAGCAGAGCGCGGCCCCGGCCCAGGCGGTGACGACGGCGCCGGTGGCGGCGCGCGCACCCGGGGCGACGGTGCCCGGGGCCCTGCTCCCGCGCAGCAGCGCCCGCAGGCCGAGGAACGTCGGCGCGAGCAGGCCGAGCCCCGCGATCCCGCACAGGTGCGCCAGCACCCACCGGCCGGAGGCGAACGACTCCGCCAGCGCGGGGGTCGGCACGGACTCGTCGGGCCACGGACGGAGCGCGGGGAAGAGCAGCAGGAGCACGCCTGCCGCGACGGCGCCGCCCGCGGTCCAGGCGGTGGTCCGGGAGGTGGGCGCCGGGGTTGTCGTCGGGCCTGATGCCGGGCCTGCCGTCGGGGCGGGCATCGTCGTGCGGGCGGCGTGGGTCGTGCGGGTCATGGCTGCTCCTTCGATGCGGGCGGAGACGACGCGTCCGCGAGGGTGGTGACCCCGGCGACGAGCATGTCGACCAGGGCGTCGAAGCTGCGGTCCAGGTCCTCGGGCAGGCGGAAGCCGCCGGAGAGCTCGAGGGCGACGAAGCCGTGCACGCCGGCGCGCACCACGCGGACGGCGTCGATCGTGCGGTCGTCGGGGAGGCCGAAGCCGTGCAGCACCGCCCCGACGAGCGCGACCACGCGGGCCCCGGCGGCGCGGTGCACGGCGTCCTCGGGGGCGTCGGGGTCGGGGGCGAGCTGGACGGCGGCGTACCGGCCCGGGTGCGCGCGGGCGTAGTCCCGCCACGCGCGGGCGAGGGCGCGCAGGGCGTCGGGGCCCGCGCGGCCGACGGTCGCCGCGGCGCTCGCCGTCGTCAGCTCGTCGAGGGCGACCAGCGCGACCTCGCGGCGCAGCGCCGCCAGGGAGCCCACGTGCTTGTACAGGCTGGGGGTGGCGACCCCGGCGGACGCGGCGACCTTCGCGAGGGTGAGGTCGGCGAGCCCGGTCGGCCCGCCCGCGTCCACCTGCTCCAGGGCGAGGCGGACCACGGCGTCCCGCGACAGCCCGGCCCTAGGCACGGGCACCCCGCCCGTCGGCGCCGTTCTCCTGAGGGGCAGGGTGGGCGGCGGGCAGGCCGGCGAGGAAGTCGAGCACGGCCGGGGTCACGACCTCCGGCGCCTGGTGCTGGGGGTAGTGACCGACGCCGGGGACCAGGAGCTCCTGGCCGCCGAGCGCGTCCCGCATCCGGGCGAGCTCCGCGCCCGCGTCCTTGTAGTCGGGGTCCAGCTCGCCGACGACGACGAGCGACGGCGCCTGCACCTTCGCCACGAGCGGCTCGATCACGGAGTGGTCGAGCGCGACGGCGAGGTCGCGGAACGAGCGCAGGTGCGCCGCGTCGGCCATGCTGCGCCGGATCTGCGCAACGTGCTCCGCGTGCCGGGGGCCCTTGCGGCCCTTGGTGAACATGGAGGTGTAGAGCGACGCCCACGCCGCCGCGCCCCACGGGCGGACGAACAGCGCGCGGTACAGCAGGCGGTAGGTCCGCGCCTGGGCGGGCGACGCGGTCTCGCGCAGGTGCGGGGCGAGCAGCACCAGCCCGCGCACGAGGTCGGGGCGCTCGGCGGCGGCCCACACGGCGGCCGACCCGCCCATGGAGCTGCCCATCAGCACGGCGGGGCCGGCGTCGAGGTGCTCGACGAGGGCGACGAGGTCGGTGCCGGTGGCCACGTCGCCGTGGGCGGTGAAGGTGGTGTCGGAGTCGCCGTGGCCACGCAGGTCCGCGACGACCACGCGGTGGCCGGCAGCGACGAGCGCGGGGACGACGTCGTCGTAGGTGGAGCGGAGGTCGCCCATCCCGGGGACGGCGACGACGAGCGGGCCGCTGCCCGCGTCGGTGTACGCGATCCGCCCCTCGGGGCGGGCGAGGTATCGGAGCTCGAGCTTCGCGGTCATGTTCATAGCCATAAAGCTAATGCTGTTAGCCACGCTTGGCAAGAGGCTCTCGAAGAAACTTCCGGGGCGATGTCGATCCGGCGGTTCCCCGTTCGACCTGGGGATGAGAAGGTCGCCACGAGGGTGACCGTGACCACGACAAGGAGCGGGACGATGGCCAAGTACATGCTGATCATGCGGGGGACCGACGAGGGCCAGGCCGCGTACGAGGAGATGGACTTCACCGAGGTCATGGCGGCGATGGGCCGCTACAACGAGTCGATGATGAACGCCGGCGTGCTCGCCGCGGGCGAGGGGCTGTCCGACGCGTCCGAGGGCGCCGTCGTCGACTTCTCCACCGACACGCCCGTCGTCACCGACGGCCCCTACGGCGAGACCAAGGAGCTGTTCAACGGCTTCTGGATCGTCGACGTGGCCTCGAAGGAGGAGGCGATCGAGTGGGCCAAGCGGGCGCCGCTGAGCGGTGCGGGCACGAAGCTCGAGGTGCGTCGCGTCAACGGTCCCGAGGACTTCCCGCAGGACAACGAGTGGGTGCAGAAGGAGCAGGGGTGGCGCGAGGAGCAGGCCCAGCGGGCCCAGTGAGCGCCGTCGAACCGCACGACGAGGGCCGCGCCGACGACGGTGCGGCCCCTCGTCGCGTCGTCGAGGCGGTCTGGCGCATCGAGTCCAGCCGCATCGTCGGCGCGCTCGCCCGGTACACGAACGACTTCGCGCTCGCGGAGGACGTCGCGTCCGAGGCGCTCGCGGAGGCGCTGGTCGCCTGGCCGCGCGACGGCGTCCCGCGCGACCCGGTCGCGTGGCTGCTCGCGACCGGGCGGCGTCGCGCGATCGACGCGTTCCGGCGTCGGTCCGGGCGCGACGAGCGGTACGCGGCGCTGGCCCGCGACCTCGGCGAGGGCGGCGCCGTCACGGGCGGGCCGGGCGCCGTCGTCGAACCGGCCGACGACCTGCTGTGGGACCCGGACAAGATCGAGGACGACCGCCTCGCGCTGCTGTTCGTGGCCTGCCACCCCGTGCTGTCCAAGGAGGCGCGGGTCGCGCTGACCCTGCGCGTGGTGGCCGGGCTGAGCAGCGAGGAGATCGCGCGGGCGTTCCTCGTGCCCGTGCCCACGGTGCAGGCGCGTATCACCCGCGCGAAGAAGACGCTGACGGCGGCGCGGGTGCCGTTCGAGGTGCCGGCCGCCGAGGATCGCGCGGAACGGCTCGGCTCGGTGCTGAACGTCGTCTACCTCATCTTCTCGGAGGGGTCGACGGCGTCGGGCGGCGACGACTGGATGCGGCCCGACCTGGCGTACGAGGCCGTCCGCCTCGCCCGCGTCCTGACGCGCCTCGCGCCCGAGCCGGAGACGTTCGGGCTGCTCGCGCTGCTGGAGCTCACCACGGCGCGGTTCCCCGCGCGCACCGGGCCGGACGGCGAGCCGGTGCTGCTGGAGGACCAGGACCGGCGCCGCTGGGACCGGTCCGCGGTCCGGCGGGGACGCGACGCGCTCGCCCGGGCGGTCGCCGTCGGGCGCGGGCTGGGGCCGTACGGGCTGCAGGCCGCCATCGCGGAGCAGCACGACGTCGCGCCCTCCGTCCCCGAGACCGACTGGGACCGCATCGTCGTGCTCTACGAGGCGCTGGGCCGCGTGGCGCCGTCGCCCGTCGTCGAGCTCAACCGCGCCGTCGCGGTCGCGATGGCGGCGGGCCCGGCCGCCGGGCTCGCCGTCGTGGACGACCTCGTCGCGCGCGAGGTGCTGTCCGGGTCGTACCTGCTGCCGTCCGTGCGCGGCGAGCTGCTGGCCCGGCTGGGGCGGACCGAGGAGGCACGGGGCGAGCTGGAGCTCGCCGCCCGGCTGTGCGGCAACGCCCGCGAGCGCGGCGTGCTGGAGGCGAAGGCCGCCGCCCTCTGACCCGCGACCTGTCAGAGCCACGCGCAGGTTCTGATGGTCGTGGCCCTGACAGGTCCCTGGCCGGCGGGTTCAAGCGGTCGTCGCAACACGCGTCGTCAGGCTGCCAAGAGTAGGCGGTTGAGTGCTTCGGCGGGCTTGGCCCAGTCGAGGGTCTGGC
>NZ_JBIRXZ010000009.1:52977-227844 GCF_044389385.1 Isoptericola sp. NPDC019571 | reverse complement strand
CAAACACACTGTTGAGTTCTCAAACAACCGACGCACACCGCAGAACCAGAACCACTCTCAGTTCCGACCCCGCCGGGGCAACCCCTCAAACTTACCAGACCGTTTTCCCTCTTCCAAATCCCTGATCCGAAGATCGGAGGGAAGTCGGAAAGACGATCCGATCCCACCGGGAAGAATGCGCGAAGCATCCCGACCGTTGAAGGTGTGGGTTTTCAGTCCCGGCCCGGCCATCGGTACCCAGCCTCTCGGCTGTCTCCTCGATGTCCGTCGGCCCGTCGGGCTGACGTCGTAGAACATTACCCGGGCGGAGCGCTGCGTGCAACGTGGCCGGACGTGGCGCGCGCCACGTCCGGCCACGGGCTGCGACGAGAGCCCCGACGCCTGCTCAGACCGTCACGGACTCCGGCTCCGGCCGGTCCCCGCGCGCCAGCCGGCGCGCGGCGTCGAACTCCTCGACCACCGCGCCGTCGGGCCGCGGCGTCAGGAGGCTGACCACCACGGCGGCGAGCAGGCCGACCGCGAAGCCCGGGATGATCTCGTAGAGCGAGTCCGCGAGGGACGACCGTCCCCAGACGAACGCGACCACCGCACCCGCGACCATCCCGGACAGCGCGCCCCAGCGCGTGAGGCGGCGCCAGTACAGGCTGAGGATGACGACGGGACCGAAGGCGGCGCCGAAGCCAGCCCAGGCGAAACCGACCAGGTCGAGGATCGACGACGTGCGGTCCAGCGCGATCACCCCGGCGACGACGGCCACCATGAGCACGCCCGCCCGGCCCAGCATCACCTCGGCACGGTTGCTCAGGCGCAGGCCCGCCATCTTCACCAGGTCCTCGACCAGCGCGGACGACGAGACGATGAGCTGCGACGAGATCGTCGACATGATCGCCGCGAGGACCGCTGCCAGGACCAGCCCCGCGACGAGCGGGTGGAAGAGCAGCTGGGCGAGCACGAGGAAGACCGTCTCCGGGTTGTCGATCTGGAGGCCTTCGAGGTTGGCGTAGGCCAGGCCGACGAGGCCGGTGGTGACGGCCCCGACCGCCGTCACGACCATCCAGCTGATGCCGATTCGGCGGCCGGCGGGCGCGTCCTGGGGGCTGCGCATCGCCATGAAGCGGACGATGATGTGCGGCTGCCCGAAGTACCCCAGGCCCCAGGCGAGCGCGGAGATCACCCCGGTGACCGACGCCCCCACGAGGAACGACAGGTGGTCGGTCCCGCTCGCGGCGTCGACCGCACGGATCCCCTCGAGGACCTCGCCCCAGCCGCCCAGCTCGACGATCGCGATCACGGGCACCGCGACGAGCGCGGCGAGCATGAGGCAGCCCTGCGCGACGTCCGTCCACGTGGCCCCGAGGAAGCCGCCGAACAGGGTGTAGGCGAGGGTCACGCCGCCCACGACGAGCAGCCCGGTGAGGTAGTCGAAGCCGAACGAGCTCTCGAAGAACGTCCCGCCGGCCACCATGCCGGACGACACGTAGAACGTGAAGAACACGAGCACGATCACGCCGGCCGCGATGCGCAGCAGGTGCGCCGGGTCGCGCAGGCGGTTGTCGAAGAAGCTGGGGACCGTGATCGAGTTGTTCGCGACCTCGGTGTAGGCACGGAGCCTCGGCGCCACGAACTTCCAGTTGAGCCACGCCCCGATCGTGAGACCGACGGCGATCCAGGCCTCGACGAGGCCGGTGGCGTAGATGGCGCCCGGGAGGCCCATGAGCAGCCAGCCCGACATGTCGGAGGCTCCGGCGCTCAGCGCGGCCACGCCCGGGCGGAGCTTGCGCCCGCCGAGCATGTAGTCGTCCAGGTCGTCCGTGCGGCGGTACGCGGCGTAGCCGATGCACAGCATCGCCACCAGGTACGCGACGATCGCGATCGTCTGCCAGGTCTGATCGCTCATGCGATCGATCACCCTCTCGGTCGTGTCGTGCAGCGTCTGGCGCTCGACGCGCCGACCGCCGCGTGGTGCGCGACGGGCCGGGGCCAGGTCGGGACGCGGTCGGCGCTGACCTCGCTGCTGTGCCACCCCGTAGGTGCCGAAACGACCAACGGCCCGATCCCGGGTGAGGATCGAGCCGTTGTGCCTTTCGGTGCGCCCGGAGGGATTCGAACCCCCAACCTTCTGATCCGTAGTCAGATGCTCTATCCGTTGAGCTACGGGCGCAGTCCTTGCCGGCGCTCTCGCACCGACCGACGAGAACATTACAGCCCTCGAGCCGGTTCCCCAAACCGGGAAGCCGCATCGTGATGCACGCCACCGGCCGCGCCCCTTCCGGGGCAACAGAAAAGGCCCCGGGCGTTCAGCAGCCGGAGCCTTCCTGGCGGAGACGGCGGGATTTGAACCCGCGAACGGGTTGCCCCGTTACCACCTTAGCAGGGTGGCGCACTAGACCAGACTATGCGACGTCTCCTCGCGGCAACACAGCAACACCGCGGCGCCCAGACTAACCGGCGACGCTGCCTGGGGGCAAAGCCGCGCGGCGTCGTCCCCGCCACACGCCGTACCGCGCTACGGTCTGCCGCATGCTGGACGACGACGACCAGGACCGCACGCAGCGCGCCGACCAGGGCAAGGACGACCGCACTCACCCCGGCACGACCCCCGGCACGAGCGCCGGCACACCCCCTTCCACACCACCCGACGACGCACCGGACGACTACGACGTCCTGGTGATCGGGTCCGGGTTCGGGGGCAGCGTCGCCGCCCTCCGGCTGACGGAGAAGGGGTACCGGGTGGGCGTCCTCGAGGCCGGGCGCCGGTTCGCCGACGACGAGCTGCCGCGCACCTCGTGGGACCTCCGCCGCTTCCTGTGGGCGCCCGCGCTCGGGTGCTTCGGCATCCAGCGGATCCATCGGCTGCGGGACGTGCTGGTCCTCGCCGGCGCCGGCGTCGGCGGGGGCTCGCTCGTCTACGCCAACACGCTGTACCGGCCGCTGGACGCCTTCTGGACCGACCCCGCCTGGTCCCACGTGACCGACTGGAAGGCCGAGCTCGAGCCGTACTACGACCAGGCGGAGCGGATGCTCGGCGTCGTCGACTACCGCCGCACGACGCCCGCCGACGAGCTGATGCGCGACGTCGCCGACGACCTCGGCGTGGGGCACACCTTCCGCAAGGTACGGGTGGGCGTGTACCTCGGCCAGGACGGCGACGAGCGCCCGCGCGGCGCCGGCGGCCCCGCCGTCCCCGACCCCTTCTTCGGCGGCGCCGGGCCCGACCGCAACCCGTGCCTGCACTGCGGCGAGTGCATGACTGGCTGCCGGCACAACGCGAAGAACACGCTCGTGAAGAACTACCTGCACCTCGCCGAGGGTGCGGGCGCCCGGGTGCACCCGCTGACCACGGCCACCGCCGTCGTGCCGCGGTCGGGTGGCGGGTACGAGGTGCGCACCCACCGGACGGGGCGTCGCTGGGCCGTCCGCCGCACCTACCGGGCCCGGCAGGTCGTGCTCGCGGCCGGCACGCTCGGCACGCAGCGCCTCCTGCACGCGATGCGGGACAGCGGCGACCTGCCGCGCCTGTCCGACCGGCTCGGGCACCTCACACGCACGAACTCCGAGGCGCTGCTCGGCGCCATGCGTCCCGCCCGCCGCGGGCGGGACGGCGGGCCCGACTACTCCGAGGGCGTCGCCATCACGTCGTCGTTCTACCCGGACCCGCAGACGCACGTCGAACCCGTCCGGTACGGGCGCGGCTCCAACGCGATGGGCCTGCTGCAGACGGTGCTCGTCGACGGCGTCGGACCCGGGGAGGGTCCGCGCTGGCGGCGCTGGCTCGGCGAGCTGTGGCGGCAGCGCCGGCACCTGCCCAGCCTGTACGACCTGCGCGGCTGGTCGCAGCGCACCGTCATCGCGCTGGTCATGCAGAGCCGCGACAACTCGCTCACCACCTTCACGCGGCCCGGCCCGCTCGGCAGGCGCCTCACCTCCCGGCAGGGCACCGGCGAGCCCAACCCCGCGTGGATCCCCGTGGCGCACGACGCCGTGCGCGCGATGGCGGACCGCATGGGCGGGCTCGCGGGCGGCAGCGCGGGCGACCCCTTCGACGTGCCGATGACCGCGCACATCCTCGGTGGGTGCACCATCGGCGAGACCCCGGAGACGGGCGTCGTCGACCCGTACCACCGCGTGCACGGCCACCCGGGCCTGCACGTGCTCGACGGGTCCGCCGTCACCGCGAACCTGGGCGTCAACCCGTCGCTGACCATCACCGCACAGGCGGAGCGGGCGTGCGCGCTGTGGCCCAACCACGGGCAGGACGACGCCCGGCCCGCGCCCGGCGCCGGCTACGTCGTCGTGCCGCCGACGGCGCCCCTGCGACCCGTCGTCCCCGGTGCCGCGCCCGGGGCGCTGCGCCTGCCGCTCGTCGAGATCCGGCACCGCTGAGCCGGTCCGGGAAGGCAGGACGCCCCGACGGCGTGGCCGTCGGGGCGTCGTCGGGCGGAGGGCGAGGGATTCGAACCCCCGGTGCATTGCTGCACAACGGTTTTCAAGACCGTCACATTAGGCCGCTCTGTCAGCCCTCCCGGGACGGCCGCCCGAGCGCCCGTCCGGCACAGGAGTGTACCGGCCGGCGTACGCCCGCGGCCCCGGACGCCGAGGCGTTCCGGGGCCGCGAGAGCGACGTGCGACCTGCGCTCAGGCCGCGCCACCGCCCGAGCGCAGCTGGCGCATCGCGAGCTGCACGAGGGCGATGAGCGTCTGCTTGGTCGCCGCGCGCGAGCGCGCGTCCGTGTAGAGCATCGGCACGTGCGCCGGGATCTGCAGCGCCTCGCGGACGTCCTCGAGGCGGTGCTTCGCCACGCCGTCGAAGCAGTTGACGCCCACGACGAAGGGCACGCCCCGCGACTCGAAGTAGTCGATCGCCGGGAAGCACTGCTCCAGGCGGTCCGTGTCGACCAGCACGACGGCGCCGATGGCACCGCGGATGAGGTCGTCCCACATGAACAGGAAGCGGTCCTGCCCCGGGGTGCCGAACAGGTACAGCCACAGGTTGCCCGGGAGGTTCACCCGGCCGAAGTCCATGGCCACGGTGGTGCTCGTCTTGCGGTCGGAGACCCCGCCCGCGTCGTCGACGCCCACCGAGTGCTCGGTCATCGCGGCCTCGGTGTTGAGCGGCTCGACGTCCGAGATCGAACCGATGAACGTCGTCTTGCCGACGGCGAAGCCACCGGCGACCACGATCTTCGTCACCGTCGGGGCGCCGGCGGGCGGCGCGGGCGCGGCGGCCGACTGCGTGGCGGCGTCGTCGGCGGGGCGCGAGGGGGCGGGGTGCGGCGCCGTGGCCGACGGGGCGGCCGGCGCCTGGGGCGCCGCCTGCTGCGGCGGGGAGGCCGGCACCTGCTGCGCCACGGGCCGCGCCGCCGCCCCCGACGGCGCCGCCGAGGCGGACGGCACGGACGTGATCGGGCCCTGGGGCGCCGCCGCGGGACGCGGGTCCTGGGCGGCGGACGGGGCGCCGCCGAGCACGCTCTGTCGCTGCGGGGCGCCGACCGCCGCCGGCGCGCCGCCGGCCACCGGCGCGCTCACGGCGCCGAAGGCCGGGGACACCGGAGCCCACGCCGGGGACATGCCTCCGGAGGCTCCGGGCGCCGGGCTGTCAGAGGGCGGAAATGCCATTGAGAACACTCTCCAAGACGCTCAGAGACAGGCCCGAGTGGGAACTGCCGTGACCCGTGTGGACGTTCACCGGGGTCGAGGTGTGCACGGTGATGTGCCCCTCCTCCTGCATGTCCGCAACCAGGATGCGGACGACGCCGAGGGGCAGTCGCAGCAGCGCGGAGAGCTCCGCGATCGAGACGTAGGTGTGCGCGGCGTGCTGCAGGATCGCCCGCTTCTCCGGGGTGAGTCCGACGCTCGTGACGGCGCCGGGCATCACCTCGACCAGCGCCTCGAGCGGCAGGTCGGACAGGGCGGATCGGACGCGGCCACCGGTCACCGCATAGGGACGCACCGTCGAGGCCTCGTAGCCGTCTGCCGAGTGCGCACCCAGAGAACCGAACGATGCGTGCGTCATGATCGCGACCTCATCCCACCCGCGCGGAGCGCGTCGAGCCGTCCACCGGAAGGTTCCCGCGCATCTCCGAGATCAGCTGCGGGGTGAGCGTCGCCTCGGTGCGGGAGACGAGCAGGGCCATCTCGTAGCCGATGAGCCCGATGTCGCACGAGGACTCGGCCACCACCGCGAGGACCGACCCGTTCGAGACGTTCATCAGGAAGAGGAAGCCGTTGTCCATCTCGATGACGGCCTGCCGCACGTTGCCGCCGTCGAGCTGGCGCGCCGCCCCGCGCGTCAGGCTCGACATGCCGGAGACGATCGCCGCGAGCTGGTCACCGCTGGTGCGGTCGAGCTGGTCGGACATCGCCATGAGCAGACCGTCCGCCGAGACCACCAGCGTGTGGCGGCTGCCCGGGACGGTGCGCACGAAGTTGTCGAGAAGCCACCCGAAGTTGGTCGCTTCAGTACTGAGGGTCACGCTTCCTCCTCGTCGATACGCCGAAGGCGCAGGTCACCGCTGGTGCGGCGCGGATCCAGGGACATCATTCACGGTCGGGGCGGCCTGCGTCGAGGCCCGGACGGCCCCGGCGTCGTTCCGGCCGCGGCTCGTGGCGGACTGGAAGGCCGACAGTCGCGACCTCAGCTGCTCCGGGTCCCGCTCGATACGGGCCGTGAACCGCTCGGTCGACGCGGTCGACTCCCCCGCCCGCTGGCGCCGCGCGAGGCCGCCGGCCTCGCCCGCGACCGTCGTCGGGCGGTACGTCTGCTCGTTCGTCGAAGTCACGTTCCCTTCCTGGAAGACGCCGCGCTGCAGCATCGTGGACATCTCCTCGTAGAGGACGGCCGAGGCCATCCACTCCGACCGCGCCTCGACGGTGTCGGGCACGAAGTGCGGGTCCAGCGGGTCGTAGCCCGCCGGCTCCGTCGGGCGCAGCGGCAGCACCGATCCGCCGTACGACGTCGCGGCGGAGGCCGCCGGTTCGTCGGCCGGCGCCGGCGCCGGTGCCTCGTCCCGCGTCGTCCCGTACGCCGTCGCCCCGAAGGCCGGGGCCTCGGGCAGCGCCGGCTCCGGCGCGGCCTGGGAGGCGGCGGGGAAGGGCGACGCGGTCGGGACCGCCGGGGCCACGGGCTCGTCGGCCGAGGGCTTGCGCCCGAACAGGCCGCGCTTGCGACCGCCCTGCGCGGGCGCCTCGCGGCCGGCGCGACGCCCCGGGAGGTCGGCGATGAGGTCCTCGAACGGCGGCAGCTCCTGGAACGCGTCCTTCCCCTGCGCCTCCGCCGGCGCGAGCGAGGTCGTCGGTGCGAACGGGCTCGCGGACGGAGGCGTCACGGGGTCGAACGACGCCCCGGGGACGGCAGCCGGGGCCGGCCCGGCGGCGGGCTCCGTGACCTCGCGGACGACCGGGTCGAACGACGACGTCACGGGCTCCGCGTAGGGCACGGGTGCCGGCTCGTGCCGCACCGGCTCCTCGACCGGAGGCGCGGGCTCGACCGGCGCGGCGGACGCGACGTCCCGCGTCGGCAGCGCCACGGCCGGCGCCGCCTCGGTGGCCGGCCTGTACGGCTCCGGCTGCACGGGCGCGAACGCCTCTGCCGCAGGCGTGTCGACGGGCGCCTCGTAGGGCGTCTCGACGGGCGCGGCCGCGTACGGGGCGTCCTGCGCGGACACCGGTGCGACGGGCTCGGGGAGGACCGGCGCCGCGGGCGCCGGGTCGGCCGGCGTCAGCGGGGCGAGCTCGTCCGGGAGTGCCGCCGGGTCCTCCGTCACCGCGTCGAGCTGGAGCGTGCTCTCGGTCTCGGAGGCGTCGAGCGACCCCATCGAGCGGAAGCTCGAGAACAGGCCCGCCCGCTGGTCGACGCCGAGGACCGGTGCGGACACGGGCTCCGGCTCGGCGACCGGCTCGGGCTGCGCCCGGTGCCGGCTCGGCAGCGAGCCCGCCGAGGCCTCGACCTCGGCCGGCGGCCGCCAGGAGTCGGTGGTCGCCTCGTCCAGGTCCGGCAGTTCGGGCGTCGCGAGCGGCGGCAGCACGATCGGGCCGGTGTCCGGTCGCGTCACGGCCTCGCCGGAGCCGACGCCGGAGCGCCGGCGGCGGGGCATGCCGATCGACGTCGTGCCGTCGGTCAACGCGTCCAGGTCGACCGGCACCGCGGCCGGCGGCTCGGGCTCGACCGGGAGGGCGGCCGACGCGACCGGGGCGACCGGGGCCACCGCCGGGGTCGGCATCGTGGGGGGCTCCGCCGCGTCCGGGACCCCGAACGACGGTGCGGGCTCCGGAGCCTCGAAGGGCACCGCGCCGATCGGCCCCGGGGCCTGCTCCTCGAACGCCTCCGCGATCTGGCCGCCGAGGTCGGCGGCGGCGTTCTGCGTGGCCGCCTCCAGCGGGTCGGTCGGCTGCGGCAGCGGCAGGGCGTCGTCGGGCAGGAACAGGTCGGCCGGGAAGACGACCGTGACCTCCGTGCCCGACCCCGACGCTCCGCCCTGGTACCGGACCTGCGCGTTGAGGCGGTCGGCCAGGCGGCCGACCACGTAGAGGCCGAGGCGCTGGGCGCCGACGGCGTCCGACGCGGAGCGGCTGGAGACCTTGGTGTTCGCGTCCGCGATCTCCTCGGGGCTCATGCCGAGCCCGTGGTCGCGCACGGTGACGACGACGCCGCGCTCGTCGCGCGACGTCGACACCTCGACCGGCGTGTGCGGCTCGGAGAACATCGTCGCGTTCTCCAGCAGCTCCGCCAGCAGGTGCGCGGAGCTCAGCGCGTTGTGGCCGAGCATGTGCGGGTCGACGCCCAGGTCGAGGCGGACGCGGTCGTAGAGCTCGATCTCGGACGACGCCGTGCGGACGACGTCGGAGATCGGCATCGGGTTGCGCACGCGCCGGCCCGAGTCGATGCCCGCGAGCACGAGGAGCGACTCGGCGTTGCGCCGCATCCGCGTGGCCAGGTGGTCCAGGCGGAAGAGGTTCGACAGCGTGCTCGGGTCCTCCTCGGACCGCTCCAGCTCGTCGAGGAACGACAGCTGGCGGTTGAGGAGCACCTGGTCGCGACGCGCCACGTTGACGAACATCTCCGCGATGGAGCCGCGGAGCGCGGCCTGTTCGCGCGCGACGACCATGGTCGTCTCGTTCACCTCGTTGAAGGCGGCCGCGAGGCGTCCGATCTCGTCGCTGGACTCGACGGGCACCTGCACGAGGTCGATCGACGGCGCCTGCCCGGGCACCGCCATCTGCTCCACCATGCGGGGCAGACGGTCGCGCACCTCCGCCGTCGCGGAGGTCAGGCGGGCCAGCGGCTGCACGATGCGGCGCGCGATGAGCAGCGCCAGCAGGAACGACACGAGCACGACGCCGAACGCCGCCGCACCGGTCAGCAGGGCGGCGGTCTGCGCGCTGCCCGCGAGGTCCTTCGAGTACTCGACCGCGGCGTCGCGGGAGTCGTCGCGCACCGGCTGCGTGGACTCGACCCAGCCCTGCGAGAGCGCGTTCCACTGGCTCGCGACCTCGGGGTCGATGCCGGAGAAGTTCAGGTAGCGCAGCTGGAGGCGGGCGCGGTCGAGGTCCGCCTCGTAGCCGGGCACCTCGAGCTCGCCCGGGATCAGGTCGAGCTGCTCCTGCGCGGTCGCGATCAGGCCGTCGGTGGTCTGCAGCAGGTTCACCATGCGGCCGTTGAGGTCCGACGGCGGTGCCTCGCCCTGCCCGAGGAGGGCCAGCGCCGCCCCGGCGACCGGTCGCTCCATGGTGTTGGCGAGCATCGCCTCGTCGAGGGCGACGTAGGCGTTGATGTGGCGCGTGAGGCCGGCGTCGTCGCTGCTCTGGGCGATGGCGCGCGGGACGTCCAGCGCGTTCTCGCTCAGCGCGGTGTACCGCTCGGTCGCGCGCGACTCGGAGAGCTGGCCGGAGATGACGTTGCGCTGCAGGTCGTCCAGGACCGTGCGGTCACGGAGCGTCCGGTTCACGGCGTCCTGCACGTTGGTGGGCAGGGCGGTGGTGTCGAGCACCTCGAGCGCCTCGTCGCGGGCGTCGAGAGCGCGGTCGGTGGTCTCCTGCGCCTTGACGAGAGCCTTCTTCGCGCCCGGGATCCCCATGTCGGCAGCGATGTTCGTGGCGCGCTCCGCGGCCACGGCGGAGCCTGCGTCGTCCTGCAGCTGCAGCGACTCCATCAGGGCCGCGGTCTGCTCTGCGCTGCGGTTCTCCTGCAGCGACTGCCAGGTGATCCAGCCCGCCGTCAACGCCAGGACGAAGATCGGCACGGCGAGTGTCGCAAGAATCTTCCCGCGAACGCCCAACCTGCGGAGCATCTGAACCTCTCTCCAACACTGTTCGTCGAGGCGGGCGACCGTCGTCGTCCGATCCTCGGGTGGGTGCCATCACGTCCGGCACCACTCCCCGCGCCCGGCTGGGCTTCCAGGCACGCGAGTAGGCTCCATCGGTGTGCGAGCGGTCACGATATCGGCACCTGGCGGTCCAGGGAAACTCACCCTATCCCTCGTCAACCTGGGCAAACCGGGCCCCGGCGAAGTTCTGATCGACGTCGCCGCCGCGGGGGTCAACCGCGCTGACCTGCTGCAACGCGCCGGAAACTACCCTCCGCCGGCCGGCGCTCCCGAGTGGCCGGGTCTGGAGATCTCGGGTACGGTCCGCGCGCTCGGGCCAGGGGTGACCACCTGGGCGCCCGGCGACCGCGTCGTCGCGCTGCTCGAAGGCGGGGGCTACGCCGAGCAGGTCGTGGCGCGTGCCGCCCAGCTGCTGCCCCTGCCCGACGGCGTCGACCTCGTCGACGGCGCCGCGCTGCCGGAGGCCGTCTGCACCGCCTGGACCAACCTCGTCGACACCGGCCGGCTGCACGCGGGCGAGACGCTCCTCGTGCAGGGCGGCTCGGGCGGCGTCGGCAGCGTCGCGATCCAGCTCGCCGCGGCGCTCGGGGCGCGCGTCGTCGCCACCGCGGGCGGCCCGGAGCGCGTGGCGCGCTGCGTCGAGCTCGGCGCGGACGTCGCCGTCGACCACCGCACGCAGGACGTCGTGGCCGCGGTGCGCGACGCGACCGGCGGGCGCGGAGCCGACGTCGTGCTGGACGTGCTCGGCGGCGGCGGCCTCACCGACAACGTCCGCGCGCTCGCCCCGGGCGGCCGGCTCGTCGTCATCGGGCTGCAGCGGGGCCGCCGCGGGGAGCTCGACCTCGACGCCCTCATGGCCAAGCACGCCTGGGTCACCGGGACCCTGTTGCGTCCGCGCAGCGCCGCGGAGAAGGCGGCCCTGGTCGCGACCGTGTGCGAGCGGGTGTGGCCCCTGGTCGCCGACGGCCGGGTGCGGCCCGTGGTGCACGCCAGGGTGCCGTTCGCCGAGGCCCCTGCTGCGCACGAGCTGCTCGAGTCCGGCGCGGTGTTCGGCAAGGTGCTCCTGGTGCCCTGACGCCCGTCGGACAACCCCGGGCGCCCACGGACGCCTTCGGACGCCCTCCCGAGCCCCGACCGGCTCCTGTCGGCCCCGTGGGCCACACTGGGACGCATGACCGAGAGCGACAACGGCACTCGCGACACCGACGGCACCGCCCCGCGGGTGGTCACCCCGGACGGGGAGACCACCGAGCCGGTGGGCGTCGCGGCCCCCGGCGAGGAGGGCGAGCCCGAGGAGACGTCGCGGATCGAGGAGCCCGCCAAGGTGATGCGTATCGGCGGCATGATCAAGCGGCTGCTCGACGAGGTGCGCGACGCCCCGCTCGACGACGCCGCCCGCACCCGGCTGGCCGAGATCCACGAACGCTCCCTCGCGGAGCTGGAGGAGGGCCTCTCCCCCGACCTCGTCGAGGAGCTGCACCGCATCACGCTCCCGTTCTCGGACGAGGGAGTGCCGTCGGACGCCGAGCTGCGGGTGGCGCAGGCCCAGCTCGTCGGGTGGCTCGAGGGTCTGTTCCACGGCATCCAGACGGCGCTCGTCGCCCAGCAGATGGCGGCGCAGGCACAGCTCTCGCAGATGCGGCGCGCGCTGCCGCCCGGTGCGCATCCCGCGCCGTTCGGCCCCAGCGGGCCGGCGGGCCCGGGCCAGCCGCCCGGTCCGCCCGGGCAGGACGACCGGCGCCCCTCCCCCGGTCAGTACCTGTAGCCCGTACGTGCAGCCCGACCGGGTCCCGCGGGGACCGGTCAGGTCCGCGCCGTCATGACGATGGCGCCGGAGACGAGCGCGAGGCCGGCCAGCTCCGGCCAGGTGGGGACCTGCTGGAGGACGACGGCGCCGACGAGGACGGCGGTCGCGGGCAGGAGCGCGAGCATGACGGAGAACCGGGCCATGCCGACCCGGCGCAGCACCACCTGGTCCAGCACGTACGGGACGACGGACGAGCAGACCGCCACGACCAGCAGGAACAGCAGGAGGGGCGGGTCGGTCACGACCTCCGGCGTCGACCACGCGAAGAACGGCGCGAAGGCGACGGCACCCGCCACCATGCCGACCGCGAGCCCGTCGACACCGGACCCGCCATGGGCGACCCGCTTGCCCAGCACGATGTAGCCGGCCCAGCACGCGGCCGCGGCGAGGACGGCGCTCAGCCCGATCACGGCGTCCTCGCGCGGGATCCCGGAGCCCAGGGTGACGCCCGCGAGCAGCACCACGCCGGCCGCCGCCACCACGATCGCCGCCCGCTCCTGCCAGCCACGGCCCGTGACGGCGGCGACGGCCACGGGGCCGAGGAACTCGATCGCGACGGCGACGCCGAGGGGCAGGTGGTCCACCGCCACGTAGAACACGACGTTCATCGCCGCGAGGACGACGCCGAACAGCGCGGCCGCGACGAGGTCGCGGCGGGTCCAGCGCCGTCGCCACGGGCGCCGCCACGCGAGGAGGACGACGGCGGCGAGCGCGATGCGCCACCAGCCGACCGCGGGCGCCCCCAGCCGGTCGAAGAGGCCGACCGCGACGGCCGCGCCCGCGTACAGGGTGATCCCGGAGACCAGGAACATGGCGGGGGCAGGCACGCGGTCCAGCACTCCGCGCGAGGAGGGGGCGGGGGTCGACACCCCCGGGAGCATACGGGCGCAGCACGTCCGGACCGCACCCGCGACGGGGAGCCCTCCCCACCCAGGATGTGGACGGGACGTGGACGAGCCCTGGACGTCGCGTGCGCACACGCCCTACGCTCGCGGGGCTGTCAGGGCCGGCGCGCGATCCCGCGCGCACCGCGGGGCGTCTTCGTCCCCGCCGCCCTCCCCACGACCCAGTGAGGCCGCCATGTCCTTCCCGGACGCGATCAAGTCCGTCTTCTCGCAGTACGCCACCTTCACCGGCCGCGCGCGCCGGTCGGAGTTCTGGTTCTGGTACCTGTTCCTGGTGATCGTCGCCGCGGTGGCAGGCATCCTGCTCGGCATCGTCGGCGCGGCGTCGCTCGACACCACCACCGGGACGTTCGGCGCCGGGTACTTCGTCGTCACGGCGCTGGTCGGGCTGATCAGCCTCGCGCTCCTCGTGCCGACGATCGCCGTCATGGTGCGCCGCCTGCACGACCAGGACAAGTCGGGCTTCTACTGGTTCATGTCCTTCATCCCGCTGGCCGGGCCGATCATCATGCTCGTCTTCTACGCCACGGACGGCACCCACGGCCCGAACCGGTTCGGCCCGGACCCGAAGGGTCTGCCGGCCGGCCCGGCTGCGCCCTACGGCGCTCCGGCGGTCTGACCGCAGCACGAGACGCACGACGACGGCGGTCCGGGCGGAGGATGCCCGGGCCGCCGTCGTCGTCCCCGTGTCCGCACCGCCCTGCGGCGGGTCGGACTCAGCCCTTGACCGCGCCCGCGAGCATGCCGCGGACGAAGAACCGCTGCAGCGCGATGAACACGATCAGCGGCACGACCATCGCGATGAACGCGCCGGCGGTGAGCAGGTACCAGTCCCCTCCTCGCGTGCCGGCCAGCTCGGCGATCTTCACCGTCAGCGGCTGGTACTCGGGGGCGGCGAACGTCAGGCCGACGAGCAGGTCGTTCCACACCCACAGGAACTGGAAGATCCCGAACGACGCGATCGCCGGGACCAACAGCGGGAACAGGACGCGGAAGAAGATCTTCACGTGCCCGGCCCCGTCGACCCGGGCCGCCTCCACGAGGGAGGCCGGGATGTCCTTCATGAAGTTGTGCAGCAGGAAGATCGCCAGCGGCAGCGCGAAGATCGAGTGCGAGAGCCACACCGTCCAGAAGCTGCCGTTGACGTTCCAGTCGACGTAGTCCGACAGCAGCGGCACCAGCGCGATCTGCAGCGGGACCACCTGCAGCGAGAACACGGCCACGAACAGGAAGTTCCGGCCCGGGAACTTGATCCACGCGAACGCGTACGCCGCCAGCAGCGACAGCGTGATCGGGATGAGGACCGCGGGGATCGTGATGACGAACGAGTTCACGAAGAACGTGGACAGGTCGTTGCTGTTCCCGTACAGCGCCTCGTTGTAGTTGTCCATCGTGAACTGGGCGTCCCCGGTGAACAGGTCGCCGAACACGGTCCACCAGCCCGTGCGGCGGATGTCCTCCTGCGGGCGGAACGACGTGATGAGCAGGCCGAGCGACGGGATCGTCCACAGGATGGCGATGATGATCGCGATGCCCGAGGCCCACGGGGAGCTCAGCTTGCCCTTCGTGGCGATCGCCCGGCGCTCCAGGCGCGAGAGCTTGCGGACGCCCGCCTGAGGGACGTCGTCGTCGAGGGCGGAGCCGGCGACGGCCTGGCCGGGGGTGGGGGTCGAGGTCATCGGATCTCCTCCGACTTGCGCATCTGCCGCACGTTGTACGCGATGATCGGGATCACCAGGATGAACAGGACGACGGCGAGCGCCGCGGCGAGCCCCTGGTTCCCCTGCCGGAACGCCTGCGTGTAGAACTCGTTGGCCACCACCTGCGTGCCGAACTGGCCGCCCGTCATCGTGCGGACGATGTCGAAGGCCTTGAGCGTGCCCATCGCGATCGTGGTGAGGACGACGACCAGCGCCGGCCGGATGCTCGGCACCGTGATGTAGCGGAACATCCCCATGCCGTGCAGCCCGTCGAGGCGGGCGGCCTCGACGATGTCGTCCGGGATGGCCTTGATCGCCGCGGACAGCACCGTCATCGCGAACCCGGTCTGGATCCAGATCATCACCACGATGAGGAACCAGGTGTTCCACGGCTGCCCGATGAGGAACTGCTGCGGCGGCAGGCCGACCCACACCAGCACCTGGTTGAGCAGGCCGATCTGGTTGATGTTCGCCTGGTCGGGCCGGAACTCGTAGACGAACTTCCAGATGATCGAGGCGCCCACCATCGAGATCGCCATCGGCACGAACACGAGCGCCTTGGCGAGCTTCTCGAACCGGGTGCGGTCCACCAGGACTGCATACCCGAGTCCGATGACGGCGCTCAGCAGCGGCGCGAGGATCACCCAGGCCGCGGTGACCAGCAGCACCTGCTGGAACTGGCCCTCGGTGAACGCCCGCACGTAGTTGTCGAAGCCGATGAACTCGGTGCCGTTGCGGTTGAAGAACGACTGCCACAGCGTGATGAGGCCGGGACGCAGCAGGCCGTACGCGAGGAACAGGAGCGGCACGCCGACGAATCCGGCCGCCACCACCCACGACGGGATCCGCTTCGGCCGGTCCACCAGGAACAGGATGAGGCCCATCACCGCGGCGAAGAGCGCCACGGCCACCACCATGAGCAGGAACTTCTGCCCCGTGGTGTCAGGCTCGAGCAACCAGGTCATCGATGACCTCCTCGAGGAGTCGGGACGGAGTCGGGAGCGACGCGCGGTCCGGGGACGTCGTGCGACGTCCCCGGACCGCGCGGTCGAGCACAATCACGCGGCGGGCCGGCTCACTTCGGCCAGGACGCCTCGATCTTGTCGGTGACCTCCTGGGTGCTCGACCCGGTCAGCCAGTCCACGATGCCGTTCCAGAAGGTGCCGGCGCCGACCTCGCCCGGCATGAGGTCGGACGCGTCGAACGCGACGACCGTGTTCGGGTCGGCCAGCACCCCGGCGACGTACTGGTCGAACTCCGTCGACAGGTTGTTCGGGTCGAGCCCGTTGTTGGCGCTGACCCAGCCGCCGTCCGGCGTGGCCAGGGCCTTCTGGTTGGCCCAGTCCGCGCTCGAGAGGTAGGTCTGGAAGGCCTGCACCTCGGGCCGGTCGTTGAACGCCGCCACGAACTCGCCGCCGCCGAGCATGGGCTTGACGTCGGTCTGGTCCGTGGGCAGGTAGAAGGCGAACACGTCGCCGGTCTCGGAGACCTCGGTGCCCTCGGGCCACTGCGTCTGGTAGAAGTTCGCCGCGCGGTGCATCCAGCACTGCTGGTCGAGGATGCCGTTGCCCGCGTCGGTCCACGACTGCGTGGCGATCGAGTCGACGCCGCCCAGGCCGGCGTTGACGTAGTCCGGGTTCTTGAGGATCTCACCCGCCGTGTCCCACGCCTTGACCACCTTCGGGTCGTTGAAGGGGATCTCGTGGGTGTACCACTTCTCGTAGTCCTCGACGCCCGCGGTGCGGAGCATCATGTCCTCGATGAAGTCGGTGCCCGGCCACCCGGTCGCGTCGCCGGACTCGACCCCGGCGCACCAGACCTGGCCGCCGGTGTCGTCGTGGATCTTCTGGGTGAGGTCCATCAGCTCGGTCCACGTCTGCGGCACCTCGTAGCCGGCGTCGGAGAACATCGACGGCGAGTACCAGACGAACGACTTCGCGTTGGCGCCCAGCGGCGCGGAATAGAAGGTGCCGTCGACCGTGCCGTAGCCCTTCCAGGTCTCGTTCCAGAACTCGTCCACGTTCTTGGCGGTGGCGTCCGGGGCCGGCTGGATGGCGTCCGGATAGTCCTTGACGATCGTGTTGAGCAGGCCCGGCTGCGGCAGGTAGGCGATGTCCGGGGCGTTGCCCGCCTTGATCCGGACGAGGAGCTGCGCCTCGAACTCGCGGGACGCCTCGTAGTCGATCTTGACGCCCGTGCAGTCCTCGAAAGCCTTGTACGAGTCCTGCTGGGTGGCCCCCTCCGGGTCCACGATCGACGTGTACACGCTCACGGTCTTGCCGTCGAGGTCGCCGAACTCGTCATAGGCGGAGCAGTCGATCTCGGCGCTGGAGGCGCTGGTCTCCTCCTCGCCGACACCGCCCTCGCCGTCGGGGTCGCTGCAGGCGGCCAGCACGAGCGCGAGGCCCGCGCCGGTTGCCGCCAGCGCCAGTGCGCGTCGCCGCGCCGTCGTCGTTCGTCTGGTCATTGCCGAGCTCCTCCACTGCGTCGTGGTCCACGGAGGTGTTCCCGCCGATCGGCGGCCCGTGATCCCTGGTCCCCCTGACCGGGATACTGCCTCCCTCCAGAGTTCACCGCACCCCCACCTGAAGGTGCAAGTTCCTGCAAGTCGTTTCACGGTCACGACTCGGTGACGATTCGTGACACCCTGGGACCCGGACCCCCGTCACGTACCTTCCGAGAGGACCGCCATGATCGAGCTGAGGAGCCCGCGAGAGATCGACCAGATGCGTCCCGCGGGGCGTTTCGTGGCCGAGGTGCTCACGGCCGTCCGCGACGCTGCCGCCGTCGGGGTGAACCTCCTCGAGCTCGACGCCGTCGCGCACCGGATGATCCGCGACCGCGGCGCCGAGTCCTGCTACATCGACTATCACCCGTCGTTCGGCGCCATGCCCTTCGGCAAGGTGATCTGCACGTCCGTGAACGACGCCGTCCTGCACGGGCTGCCCCACGACTACGCGCTGCGCGACGGCGACCTGCTGAGCATCGACTTCGCCGCGTCGGTGGACGGCTGGGTGTCCGACTCCGCCCTGTCGTTCGTCGTCGGGACCTCCGCGTCGCCGCAGCGCGCGGCCGCCGACGCGAAGCTCATCGAGACCACCGAGGTGGCGCTCGAGGCGGGCATCGCGGCCGCGGTCGCCGGCAACCGGATCGGCGACATCTCCGCCGCCATCGCCAAGGTGGCCCGCGGCGCAGGCTACGACATCAACACGGACTTCGGCGGCCACGGCGTCGGGCGCACCATGCACGGCGACCCGCACGTGCCGAACGACGGCCGCCCCGGCCGCGGGTTCCCGCTCAAGCCGGGCCTCGTCATCGCCATCGAGCCGTGGTTCCTCGAGACCACCGACGAGATCTTCACCGACCCCGACGGCTGGACCCTGCGGTCCGCCGACGGCAGCCGCGGCGCGCACAGCGAGCACACCATCGCCATCACCGACGACGGCCCACTGGTCCTCACGGCGCGCAACTGACGCGCCGAGATAGAGAACCCCGGACCGCGAGATAGAGAACCCCGAGCCTCTCTATCTCGCGTTCCGGGTTCTCTATCTCGGCAGGGAGAGCAGCACCGGCACGACGCCGTCCTCGTCGACGGGGCCGGTGACCTCGTCGGCGGCGGCGCGCACGACGTCGTCCGCGTGCCCCATGGCGACGCCGCGGCCGGCCCAGCGCAGCATGTCGACGTCGTTGCGTCCGTCGCCGACGGCCACGGTGTCCGCGGGGTCGACGCCCAGGCGCTCGCGCAGCCGCTCCAGCCCCGACGCCTTGGTGACGCCCTTCGGTGCCACGTCCATCCACGCCGTCCAGCCGACGGCGTAGGTGACGTCGCCCAGGCCGATGCGCGCCGCCATCGCACTGAACTCCTCCGGGGTGCGCTCGGGGCTGCGGATGACGACTCGCGTCACCTCGCGGGCCCACAGCTGCTCGAAGTCGACGACCTGGTGCACGCCGTCGAGCTCGCCCTCGGGGAACAGCGCGTTCATGCGGAAGCCGATGCCGATGTCCTCGACGGCGTAGCGCGCGTCGGGCAGCTCCTCGCGCAGCAGGCGCAGCGCGGGGCCCGGGTCGAACGTGCGCACCTCGTCGAGCTCCCAGCCGTGCGGGAGGGCGGCGTCCAGGCGCACGGTCACGGCGCCGTTGGAGCACACCATCCAGCCGGTCGTGATGCCGAGCAGCTGCGCCACCGGCGTCATCGCGATGAGCGACCGCCCCGACGACAGCACCACGTGGTGCCCCGCCGCCTGGACCGCCGCGACGGCGTCGCGCACCGCGGGCGACAGGCCGCCGTCGTACCCGAGCAGCGTGCCGTCGATGTCGAGGGCGACCAGGCGCGGGGCGGGCTGCCCGCTCACGCGACCGGCTCGAGCACCTCGAGGCCGCCCAGGTAGGGCCGCAGCCCCTCGGGCACGCGGACCGAGCCGTCGGCCTGCTGGTGGTTCTCGAGGATGGCGACGATCCAGCGGGTGGTGCCCAGCGTGCCGTTCAGCGTGGCGACCGGGCGCGTGGTGCCGTCCACGGTCCGCTCGCGCACGCCCAGGCGACGGGCCTGGAACGTGGTGCAGTTCGACGTCGAGGTGAGCTCGAGGAAGCGTTCCTGGGTGGGCAGCCACGCCTCGCAGTCGAACTTGCGCGCGGCGGACGTGCCGAGGTCGCCCGCGGCCGTGTCGATGACGCGGTAGGGCAGCTCGACCTTGGCCAGCATCGCCTCCTCCCAGGCCAGCAGGCGCTGGTGCTCGGCGGCCGCGTCCTCCGGGTCGCAGTAGCTGAACATCTCGACCTTGTGGAACTGGTGCACGCGGATGATGCCGCGGGTGTCGCGGCCCGCGGCGCCGGCCTCGCGGCGGTAGCAGGCGCTCCAGCCGGCGTACCGCTTCGGGCCCGCCGACAGGTCGATGATCTCGTCCGCGTGGTAGCCCGCGAGCGCCACCTCGCTGGTGCCGACCAGGTACAGGTCGTCCTTCTCCAGGTGGTACACCTCGTCCGCGTGGCTGCCGAGGAAGCCGGTGCCGCGCATCGTGTCCGGCTTGACCAGCGTCGGCGTGATCATCGGCGTGAAGCCCGCGCTCACCGCCTGGTCCACCGCCGCGTTCAGCAGCGCCAGCTCGAGGCGCGCCCCGATGCCGGTGAGGAAGTAGAACCGCGAGCCCGACACCTTGGCGCCGCGCGCCGTGTCGATCGCGGCGAGACCCTCGCCGAGCTCCAGGTGGTCGCGGGGCGCGAAGCCCTCGGCCGCGAAGTCGCGCGGCGTGCCGACCTCCTTGACGACGACGTAGTCGTCCTCGCCCCCGGGAGGCGCGCCCTCGACGACGTTCGCGATGCCGTACAGGAGCTCGTCGAGCTGCTTCTCGGCGTCAGACGCCTCCGCCTGCCGCGCCTTCACCTGCTCCGCGAGGTGCTTGGTGCGGGTCAGCAGCTCGGCCTTCTCGTCGCCCTGCGCCTTGGCCACCTGCTTGCCGAGCGCCTTCTGCTCCGCCCGCAGCGACTCGAACTCCGTGAGGGAGGAGCGACGGCGCGCGTCGGCGTCGAGCGCCGCGTCCACGAGAGCGGGGTCGTCGCCGCGGGCCAGCTGGCTCGCACGGACGACGTCGGGGTTGTCGCGCAGCAGTCGGAGGTCGATCACGCCCGCAAGCCTAACGGCCGGGCCGCACGCGGCCCCACGGATATCCGCGGAGCTCGGTGCCGTACTACCTCGGCAGGTTCCGTACTACCTGGGCAGGTCCGGTACTACCTCGGCAGGTTCCGTACTACCTGGGCAGGTCCGGTACTACCTCGGCAGGTTCCGTACTACCTCGGCACGTGGGCACTCCTTCGGCGTGAGATGGACGACTTCGCCGGGTCCGGGCGGCTGATCCGTCGTAGGTTGCCGTCATGCCGGACGAGTACGCGGAGATTGTCGCGCTGGTCGTCGCGCTGGCCCTGGTGCTCAGCGCGCTCGCCGCGACGCTGGTGCTGTGGCGCCGCGCCCGGACCCGCGAGCACGTCCTCGCGGCACGGGACGCGCAGCATGCGCAGGAGGGCGAGGCCCAGGGGATGCGGCTCGCCGTCGTCATCAACCCCTCCAAGGAGGGCGCGGCAGACGTGCGCGCCGTCGTGGAGCGGGTGTGCGCCGACGCCGCGCTGCCCCACCCCCTGTTCTACGAGACCACGGTGGACGACCCCGGCACCGGCCAGGCCCGGCGGGCACTGTCCGACGGCGCGGACGTCGTCGTCGCCGCGGGCGGGGACGGCACCGTGCGCGCCGTGGCGGAGGTCCTGGCCGGGACCGGACGCCCGATGGGCCTCATCCCGGTCGGCACCGGCAACCTCCTCGCCCGCAACCTCGACCTGCCGCTCACGTCGGTGACCGACGCCGTCGCCGTCGTCCTGGGCGGCACCGACCGCGCCATCGACGTCGGCCGCGCCCGGGTCAGCGAGTTCGCCCCCGGCGCCGAGCCCCTCGTCGACGGCGACCCCCACCAGGCGCACCTCTTCCTCGTCATCGCGGGGCTGGGCTTCGACGCCGCGATGGTGGCCGACGCGGACGACCAGCTCAAGGCCAAGGTCGGCTGGGTGGCCTACTTCGTCGCCGGGGCACGGCACCTGCACGGCCGGCGCATGCGCGCGACCATCCGCCTCGACGACGGCGAGCCGGTCGAGGCGCGGCTGCGCAGCATCATGGTCGGCAACTGCGGCCGGCTGCCCGGCGGCATCACGCTGCTGCCCGACGCCGTCATCGACGACGGCGAGCTCGACGTCGCGGCCATCGACACCCGCGGCGGCCTGGCCGGGTGGGCGCAGCTGTTCGGCGAGGTCGTGGCGCAGGGCCTCGGCGTGCGCAACGACCTGCCCGGCAAGATCGGCCGGATCGACCACACCCGCGCCCGCCGCGCGGTGATCCGGGTGGACGACGGCGAGCAGGCGCAGGTGGACGGCGACCCGCTGGGGAACGCGGTCGAGCTGGAGACCTGGGTGGAGCCCGGCGCGCTCGTGGTCCGGACGGGATGATCGCGTGAACGTCCGGCGTCCCGCGGCGGCCTCGCGGACCCCGCGACCGGGCGGTGCATAGGCTGGCCCGCGTGATCCGCCCCGCCCGCGCGCTCGTCGCGTCGACGTTCGCCCTGCTCGCCGCCCTCCTCCTCGGAGCGCCGGCGGCGTCCGCGGCCCCGGCGCCGGCGGACGCCGAGCCGCCCGAGACCCCGCTGGTGCTCGCGGGGGTGTCGGGCCTGCAGTGGTCCGACGTCGACGCGGTGCGCACCCCGCACCTCTGGCGGCTCATCGGGGGCGGGTCGGTCGCCTCGATCGCCGTGCGCACCCTCACCCCCACCTGCCCGGTCGAGGGGTGGCTCACCCTGTCCGCGGGCAGCAGGGCCGTCGCGCAGCCCACCCTCCTCGAGGATGCGGACGAGGGCGACGAGGAGGAGGGGCAGACCCCCGACGACGGCGCGCCCGCGCTCGGCTGCACCTCCGTGCCCGTGCCCCGCACGACGGCGGGCGGCACGGAGACGGGCGCGGATGCCGGCACGGAGCGCACGCACGTGCCCGGGTGGACGGATCTCGCCGCGAGCGACCCCCTGACGCCGAACGCCGCCGAGCCCGGCGCGCTGGGCGAGGTCGCCGACGTCGCGCGGGCCTGCACGACCGCCGTCGGGCCGGGCGCCGCCGTCGCGCTCGCCGACGCCGACGGCGACGTGGCGCGCTACCTCCCCGACGTGGGGCGTCTCACGGCCGCGCACGTGGCGGAGTGCCCGGCCACCGTCGTCGACCTGGGCGTGCTGCCCGACGCCGCGAGCGAGCGCACGGCCGCGGTCGAGGAGCTCGACGCGCAGGTCGGCCGCCTCGCCGACCTGCTCCCCGCCGGCGGGCGGCTCGTGGTGGCCGGGATCTCCGACACGCCGCTCGGCCCCGCGGACCTCCAGGTGGTCGTGGACTGGACGTCACCCGGCGGCAGCGCGACGTGGCTCACCTCGACGTCGTCCCGCTGGGCCGGCGTGGTGGTGCTGGCCGACCTGTCCGCGACCCTCGCCGACACCGTCACCGGAGGCGCCCTGTCCGGGACCTCGGCCGACGACGACGCGACCGACGACGAGCCGGCGGCCGACGGGGCAGACGAGGCCGACGAGGCCGACGAGGCCGACGAGGCGCTCACCACCGCCCTCGCGCCGTTCAGCGGCTCCCCTCTGGAGCGGGGCGACGACCGCCGCATCTCCGTGTCCCGCACGGTGGAGAACCGGCAGTACCTCAGCGTGCTCACGGACACCGTGCCGCGCCTGTCCCCGCTGGTGCTCGGGCTCGTCGGCCTGGCCGACGTCGTCGTGGTGGGCGCCCTGCTGCTGGCCCGCCGCCGGGGCGCCCGCCTCGACGCTCCCGACGCGGGCCCCCCGGCCGGGCCGCGGTACGGCCGCCGCGTCGGGCTCGCCGTCCTCGTGGTCGCGTCGAGCCTGCCGGTCGCGGCGTCGCTGGCGACCCTGTCGCGCTGGTGGGCGGCGCCGTCCCCGGTGACGACGCTGGTCCTGGCGCTCACCGTCGCGGCCCTGGCCGCCGCGTTGGTCGCCTGGTTCGCGCGCCACCTGCTGCCGCGGTCGCCGTGGCGCCTGGCCACCAGCCTCGCGGGCGTGACGTGGCTGGTCGCCACGGTGGACGGGCTCACCGGCACGACGCTGCAGCAGGGCTCGCTGCTGGGCCCGGCGCCCTCCCTGGGCGCGCGGTTCTACGGCTTCTCCAACACCGTCTTCGCGGTCTACGCGGTGGTCGGCCTGGTCCTCGCCGCGGGGCTCGCGGCGGCCGTGCGCGCCCGGGGCGGCAGCCCGGCCCGGGCCGGGTGGACGGTGGCCGCGGTGGGCCTGGTGACCGTGCTGGTCGACGGCCTGCCGCCGTTCGGCGCGGACTTCGGCGGCATCCTGGCCCTCGTCCCGGGCTTCGCCGTGCTGGCGCTCGGCGTGGCGGGCGTGCGGATCACCTGGCGCCGCGTGCTGCTCGTGGCCGCCGGGACCGTGCTCCTGGTCGCGGTGGTGTCCGTCGTGGACTGGCTCCTGCCCGGCCCGGGCAGCCACCTCGGCGGCTTCGTCGAGTCGGTCGTCGAGGGCAAGGCCCTCGGCGTCGTGGCCGGGAAGGCCGCCGGCGCGTGGGCGACCGTCGCCAACCCCGCCGGCGCGGCCGCGCTCCTCGTGTGCGTCGCCGCCGCGTGGGCCGTGCTCTCCCCGGAGCGCGCGCGGCTCGACGACCTCGCCCGCGCCTACCGGCAGGACCCGGTGCTGTGGCGGCTCGTCGTCGCGCTGGTCGTGACGGCCGCCGTCGGCACCCTGCTCAACGACTCCGGCGTCGCGGTCGCCGCGATCGTGCTCGCCCTCGCGCTGCCCGTGCTGCTCGCGGGGCGGCTCGCCCACGCCGACGACGCGGGCGCGGCCGGCGCCGGACCCCGGGGCGACGCCGCGCGCGCCGCGGCGCCCGTGCTCTCCCGCGTGCCCGCCGTGCTCGTCGGGGCGTCGGCGGGGCTGCTCGTCGCGCTGCTCGTCGGCACCACGGCGCTGCCCGGCTCGGCGTCCGCGCGGGCCGGCGACGTCTCGACCTCGGGCACCCCCGTGGTCGACGACGCGCACCCCGTCGTCATCGTGGGGACCCAGGGGGTGCGCTGGGAGGACGTCAGCCCGTCCGCCACGCCGACGCTGTGGGACGTGCTGCGCGACGGCGCCAGCGGCGCGGGCGTGACGCCCGCCGTCGGCGGCGCCTCGGCGACGTGCCCGGCCGCCGGGTGGCTCGGCCTGTCGTCCGGGCGCAGCCCCGTGACCGGCGAGACCACCGACGGCGCGTGGTCGTGCGCCCCGTGGGAGGTCGCGCCCGGCGGCACGGGCGACGACGGCGCCGCGACCGTCGACGGGTGGGACGGGCTCGCCGCGCTGCAGTCGTCGTCCGAGTTCCGCCCGACGCTCGGCGTGCTCGGCGACGCCCTCGCCGACGGCGGCGTCTGCACCACCGCCGTCGCACCCGGTGCGGCGCTCGCCCTGGCCGGCCGCGACGGGACGGTGGCGCGCTACCGCGACCTGGACGCGGCGCTCGCCGACCCGGCCGACACCTTCTCGTGCCCCGTCACCCTGGTCGACGCCGGCAGCGCGCCGTACCACCCGGACCCCGAGACCTCCACGGGGCTCGTGCCGCTGACCGACGACGCGACGTCCGACGGCCCCGCCCGCGACGCCGCGCTGCGCGCCGTCGACGCGACCGTCGGCCGCGTGCTGGCGGCGGTGCCCACCGACGCGACCGTGCTGGTGATGGACGTCGGCAACCCGGCCCCCGGACGCCCGTCCCTCGGCGTCGGCGTGGCCGACGCGGACGCGGACGACGCGCCCGCCTACCTCACGTCCGGCGCCACGCACTGGCTCGGCGTCGTGCGGCTGCTCGACGTGCCGACCACCCTCGTCACGGCGTTCGGCCTGCCCGTGCCCGCCGACCTCAGCGGCTCGCCCCTCGAGCTCGCCGCCGAGCGCCCGGGCGGGACCGGGGCCACCGTGCGCGAGCTCGCCGGGCTCACCGAGCGCGACCACATGCTGCGGGTCACGACCGGCACGGTCACCACCGCCCCCGCGTACGTGGGGCTCGTGGCGTTCGCCCTGGTCGTCCTGCTGCTCCCGGCCCTGCGCCGCAGGTCGCCGCGGGCCGCGGGCCTGTGGGCCCGCGTGCTCGACGTCGTCCTGCTCGCGTGCGCCGCGGTGCCCGCCGCCGCGTTCCTCATGACCGCGTGGGGCTGGTGGCGCCTCGCCGAGCCCGCGACGTCCCTGTGGGTGACTCTCGGCCTGAGCACCGTCGTCGTCGCGCTCGTCGGAGCCCTGGCCCCCCGCCGGCCCGCGTGGGCGGGCGCGACGGTGATCGCGACGCTCACCTTCCTCGTCCTCACGATCGACGCGATGCTCGGCACGCCCCTGCACCGCGGCAGCCCGCTGGGCTCCGCCCCGACCCTGGGCGGTCGCTACTACGGCTTCGGCAACCCCACGTACTCGGTCTACGCGACGGCCGCCGTGATCGCCGCCGCGGGGCTCGCCACGGCCGTGCGGCGGCGCTGGGGCCGGATCCCCGCCGGGGTGGTCGCCTCGGCGGTCGGCGCCGTGACCCTGGTCGTGAGCGTCTGGCCCACCCTCGGCGCCGACGTCGGCGGCGGGCTGGTGCTGGTGCCCGTCTTCGTCGTCCTCGTGCTCGGCGTCGTCGAGGCTCGCGTCACGTGGAAGCGGCTGATCCTCGCCGGGCTCGCGGGCGTGGCGCTCGTCGCCGCGATCGGCGTCGTCGACTGGCTGCGGCCCCCGGCCCAGCGCACCCACCTCGGGGCGTTCGTGCAGTCCGTGGTCGACGGCACCGCCCTCGAGACCATCGCCCGCAAGGCCGGCTACGCCCTGCGCTCCCTGAGCGGCGGCGTGCCCGCGTGGCTCGCGCTCGCCGTCCTCGTCGGCCTCGTCGCCGTGCTGTGGGGCGGGCCGCGCCTGCGGGCACGGTGGCTGCAGCGCACCGAGGGCCGCTGGCCGCTGCTGCGGCCCGTGCTGATCAGCCTGATCATCGCCGGCGTCGGCGGCGCCGTCGTCAACGACTACGGCATCCGCATGGTGTCGATCATGCTCATGGCCGCCGTGCCGCTCGTCGGGTCGATCGTGCTGCGGTCGTGGATGACCGGCGAGCCCGACGGGTCGGCTCAGCCGGCGTCGCCCGAGCGGGTGCCGGCCTCGTCCGAGGAACCCGAGGCGTCCGCGGGACCCGCGTCGTCCGGGGAGTCCGCGGTGTTCGCCGCCTCCGACGGGGCGGAGCGACCCGGCAGGTAGACGGACGTCTCGGGCTCCGGGTGCTGGCGGCCCCGGACGACGAACAGCGCGACGCCCAGCGCGACGGCGACGAACGACGTCCAGATGTTCGCCGGGATGTCGAGCCACGCGTTGCTCGTGGGGTCGATGCGGAGCGCCTCGAGCCAGCTGCGCCCGAGCCCGTACCAGACCAGGTACAGGGCGAACAGCCGGCCCCAGCGCAGCCCGTAGCCGGGCTCGCCGACGGCGTCGGCGCGGACCTCGGCCCGCTGCCGGACCGCCCGCTCGACGAGGAGCAGGACGGCGACGCCCAGCAGGTTCCAGAGCATCTCGTACAGGAACAGCGGGTGGAACAGGGTGTCGTCCGGGAAGCCCGCCACCGGGTGGTCGATCTCCAGGCCCCAGGGCAGCGTGGTCGGCGCCCCGAACAGCTCCTGGTTCATGTAGTTGCCGAGCCGGCCCACCGCCTGGGCCGCGAGCATGCCGGGCGCGAGCGCGTCCGCGAACGACCAGAACCGCAGGCCCGCACGACGGCACCCGATCCACACGCCGAGCGCCCCGCCGATCAGCGCACCGTAGATGGCGATGCCGCCGTCCCAGATGCGCACCCACTCCCAGTAGCCCCACGTCCCGGTGCCGTCCGAGTAGTCGCCCAGGTGGGTGAGCACGTGGTAGATCCGCGCGACGACGATGCCCAGCGGCACGGCCCACATCACGATGTCGAGCGTCACCTCGGGGCCCGCGCCGCGCGCGACGAGGCGCCGGTGCGTGATCCACGTGGCCAGCACGATCCCGGCGAGCAGGCACAGCGCGTACACGTGGACCGAGAACGGGCCGAGCTCGAGCACCGCCCACGCGGGGTCGGGGCTGGGGATCGAGGTGGCGAGTCCTCCGACAGCGGGCATGGCAGCGGGCATGGCCCGAACCTACCGCGCGCCCGGCCGCCTCCGGGCCTGCACCGAGGTCAGTGGCCGGCGCCCAGCCGGCCCGCGAGCCGGTCGAGACGCGCCGCGCTGTCAGGGTCGAGGCCGCGGAACTCCACGGTCTTCCCGTGCTGGGCGAACTTGTGCTGCACGGCGTCGAGGGCGGCGACCGTGGAGGCGTCCCACACGTGCGCCCTCGACATGTCGACGACGACCCGGTGCGGGTCGCCCGCGTAGTCGAACTGGTCGACGAGGTCGTTCGACGACGCGAAGAACAGCTCGCCGTCGACGGCGTACACCCGCTCGTCGTCCGCGTCCGACGCGTCCAGGCGGGTCACCGTGGTCAGGTGGGCGACGCGCTGGAGGAACAGGACCGCGGCGACGACCACGCCCACGCCCACGCCGTAGGCGAGGTTGTGGGTGGCCACGGTGACGGCGACGGTCGCCAGCATGACCGCCGTCTCCGACCTCGGCATCCGCCGGAGCGTCGACGGGCGGGCCGAGTGCCAGTCGAACGTGCCCACCGACACCATGATCATCACGGCGACGAGCGCGGCCATCGGGATGGTCGCGACGACGTCGCCGAGCCCGACGACGAGCGCCAGCAGGAAGGCCCCGGCGAGGAACGTCGACAGGCGGGTGCGGGCGCCCGACGCCTTCACGTTGATCATCGTCTGGCCGATCATGGCGCAGCCGCCCATGCCGCCGAAGAAGCCGGTGACGATGTTCGCGACGCCCTGTCCCCAGGACTCGCGGGTCTTGTTCGAGTGGGTGTCGGTGATGTCGTCGACCAGCTTGGCCGTCATGAGCGACTCGAGGATGCCGACCAGCGCCATCGCGAGGGCGGACGGGGCGATGATGCGCAGGGTCTCGAGGTTCAGCGGCACGTCGGGGAAGACCAGGGTCGGCAGGGACTGCGGCAGCTCGCCCTCGTCGCCGACGGTCGGGACGTCGAGCCCGCCGAGCAGCGCGGCGGCGGTGATCAGCACGATCGCGACCAGCGGCGCGGGCACGACCCTGGTCCAGCGCGGCAGCAGCACGATGATCGCGAGGCCCACGACCACCAGCGCGTAGATCCACCACCGGTTGTCGGCCGTGACCTTGTCGCCGAACAGGTGCGGCAGCTGGGACGTGAAGATGAGGATCGCGAGCGCGTTGACGAAGCCCGTCATCACCGAGCGCGGGACGAACCGCATCAGCCTGGCGACACCCAGCACGCCGAGCACGACCTGGACGATGCCGCCGAGGATCACGGTCGCGACGAGGTAGTCGAGGCCGTGGTCGCGCATGACGGGCGCGACGACCAGCGCGACCGCGCCGGTGGCCGCGGAGATCATCGCCGGCCGGCCGCCGACGAACGAGATCGTCACCGCCATCGTGAACGCCGCGAACAGGCCGATGCGCGGGTCCACGCCCGCGATGATCGAGAACGCGATCGCCTCGGGGACGAGCGCGAAGGCCACGACGAGGCCCGCGAGGACCTCGGTGCGCAGGGCCCTCCCCGAGCTGAACGCGGCCCGGAACGAGCCCGACGAGGTCGCCTCGGGGGGCGTCACCGGGAGGGGGCGGGGGGCCGGGTCGGGCAGAGAGGCGCGCAGGTCGTCCGACACGCGGAGGACTCCGTTCGTTCCGGGGGCGGCCGACGGCACGCCCTGGCGGGGCGGGAGCGTGCGTCGCGGGGAGAGGTCCAGAGGGCCGCGGTCGGACTGGGCACGGGCGTCCGCGGCGGCGCCGACTCTACCCTCACGTGAGGGTAGGGTTCCACCCCGTCCGGATCCGTCAGACTGGTCCCCATGACCGACCCCTCCCCCGCCGCCACGCTGCACATCGGGGCCGTCGCGAGCCGCACCGAGCTGTCGCTGCGCACGCTGCGCCACTACGACGAGGTGGGGCTGGTGCGGCCGTCGGCCCGCAGCGAGGGCGGGTTCCGCCTGTACACCGAGGACGACGTCGAGCGCCTGCTGCTCGTGCGCCGCATGAAGCCCCTGGGCTTCACGCTCGAGGAGATGGCGGAGCTGCTGGAGATCACCGACGCGCTCGAGGCGGGGACGCTCGACGACGCGGGGGCCGGCGACGCCCGCGCCCGCCTGGACGGCTACCGCACCGCGGCCGAGGAGCGCCGGGCAGGGCTGGCCCGCAAGCTCGCCATGGCGGACGAGTTCATCGCCCTGCTGCGCTCGCGCTGACCGGACGCCCCGGGACCCGGGTCAGGCGCCCGCGGGCAGGTCGCGGTCGAGGGCGTGGGACCGGACGCGCTCGACCGCGAGGCGCACGGCCCCCGTCCGCACGACGTCCGGACCGAGGTCGGACAGCACCACCTCGACCGCCGGGTCGTGCAGGTGGTCGGGGAGCAGCGCGCGGGCGCGCTCCACGACCGGCCCCAGCGCGGGCGCCATCGCCCCCGTGACGATCACGCGGTCGAGGTCGAGGAGACCGGAGAGGACGGCGCACACCCGGGCCAGCCGGTCGGCGAGCCCGTCGGCCACCTCCCGCGCCACGGCGTCACCGGCGTCCGCCGCCGCCAGGACGTGCTCGGCGTCCAGGCGCTGGCGCGGGACGTCCGCGAGCACGCTCCCGGCCCGTCCGGCGTCGAGCAGCCGGCCCGCCTCGTCCCGCGCCAGCGCGCCCAGGCCGTCGCTGGAGCCCACCCCCACGACCAGGTCGAGGATCCGCATCTCCCCGATCGCCCCGCGCGGCCCCCGCCGCAGGGCGCCGTCCAGCACGATCCCGGCCCCGATCCGCTCCCCCACGAGGAGCGCGGCGTAGGCCGCGGCGCCGTCGCCGTGCTCGGTCTCCGCGACCGCCGCGAGGTTCGCGTCGTTCTCGACGACGACGTCCCAGCCGCGGGCCGCGAACAGGTCGCCCAGACCGGGGTTCATCAGGGCCCAGAACGGGTTCCGCGCGCCGGCCGGCACGTCGCCCGTCCCCACGGGCGCGGGCACCCCCAGCACCGCGGCGACGACGGCCCGGCCGTCGCGGCCGGATCTCGCCACCGCGGCGTCCACGGCGTCGCGGACCGTCGCCCGGCGCGCGTCCGCGTCGCTCGCCGGGTCCACCCGCACGGCCTCTTCGGCGAGCACCCGACCGTGCAGGTCCGCGACCGCCGCGGAGACACGGTGCTGCCCGGCGTCCACGCCGACGACGAGCGCGGCGTCGGGCCGGAAGGCGTAGCGCAGCGCGGGGCGGCCCTTGGTGTACGCACCGGCGGCGCGGGCGTCGTCGAGGGCGACGAGCCAGCCCCGGTCCATGAGCTCCCGGCACAGCGCCAGGACGGTGGAGCGCGCCAGGCCGGTGGCGGCCATGAGGTCGCTGGCCGTCACGGGCTCCCCGTCCCAGACCTCCTGGAGCACGCGCTCGGCGTTGAGCCGGCGCACCAGGTGGGTCGAGGGAGTCGTGGCCCCCTCCGGGCCGTTCGTCATCGTTCCGCCTCGCGTCGTGGTCCCCTCCCGGCGGCGAGCCGGCGGGCGGGTTGATTCTAGGCCGCGATTTTCTCGGCCGGAGGGGTTGACCCTGGGCGCAGGCGGGTGAGATGGTGCTTCGACCGAGTTAATTTCGGCACAACATTTAGTGCGGAAATCTACCCGGTTCGAGCTCTCTCGACGAAAGGACGACGGTGTCTGAGGAACCGAGACGTGCGCTGCGCGGGATCTCCGGGGCGCTGGGGCTGGCGCTCGTCAGCAGCCTCCTCGCGGGGTGCGGCAGCGGCGACGGCGCCGAGCCCGTCCGCTTCACCTTCAGCAAGCGCGAGGCGATCCCGTACATGACCCAGGTCGTGGCCGACTACAACGCGTCGCAGGACGACGTCCGCGTGGAGCTCGACACCTCGGGGGTCGACGTCGTGTCCGCGAGCTTCGTGCGGGGCAACCCGCCCGACCTCATGCTCGCGAACTACAACATGGAGGTCGCGCGGTTCGTGGACCGCTGCACGCTGAGCGACCTGGGCGACACCGCGGCCGCGGCCCGGATCCGGCCGGACCTGCAGCCCCTCATGGACCAGTACGGCACCTGCGACGGCCGCACGAGCGCGCTGCCGTACTCGGTGATGGCCGCCTCGGTGATCTACGACAAGGCGGTCTTCGCGGAGCACGACCTCGAGGTGCCGCACACCTGGAGCGAGCTGCTCGGGGTGGCGGACACGCTCGAGGCCGCGGGGGTGACGCCGTTCTACGGCACGTTCAAGGACGACTGGACCGTGGCGCAGGGGTGGTTCGACTACGCCGTGGGCGGCCAGGTCGACACCCTCGACTTCTTCCACCGGCTCGACGCCGAGGGCGCGGACGTCGGCCCACGCTCGGACGTCTCGTTCGAGAAGGACTTCAGCCGGCCCCTCGAGCAGATGACCCAGCTCGCGCAGTACACGAACGACGACGCCGCGAGCCGCGGGTACGGGGACGGCAACCTCGCCTTCGCCCAGGGCCAGGCCGCGATGTACCTCCAGGGCCCGTGGGCCTTCAGCGAGATCGCCAAGACCGCTCCCGACCTCGACCTCGGCACGTTCCCCCTGCCCATGACCGAGGACCCGGCCGACCTCAAGGTGCGCGTCAACGTCGACCTCGCGGCGATCGTCCCCGAGGGATCGCGCCACCAGGAGGCCGCGCGCGACTTCCTCGAGTACCTGTACCGGCCCGAGATCATCGAGGCCTACAACGAGTCGCAGCTCGGCTACACCCCGACGACGGACGCGCCACCGCCCTCCGACCCGCGGCTCGCGGGCATGACGGAGTACTACGACGAGGGGCGGGTCTACCAGGGCGCCTCGGTGCTCGTGCCCAAGACGATCCCGGTCATGGCCTACACCCAGGGGATCGCGTTCGGCGCCGACGTCGACGCCACGATGCGCACCCTCGACACGGACTGGGCCCGCCTGGCCCGGCGCCGGTAGAGCCCGAGCGGAACGAAGGAGTCCTTGCTCATGTCCCTCCTCACCACGACGGCCGTGCCCGCTCCGGCCGCCGCGCGGCCTGCTCCGCGCGGCACCAGGCGGACCGAGCCGATCTACTACCTCTTCCTCCTGCCGAGCCTCGTGCTGTTCACCCTGGCGATCCCGGTCCCCGCGATCGTCGGCATCTTCTTCAGCTTCACGAACTCGGTCGGCATCGGGGACTGGGACTTCGTCGGCCTCACGAACTACGCCGTCGCGTTCACCGACCCCGCCATCCTGCGCAGCTACCTGTTCACCTTCGGCTTCTCGCTCGTGACCGTGGTGCTGGTGAACGTCGTGGCGTTCCTCCTGGCGGTCGGGCTGACCTCCCGCATCCGGCTGAAGGTGGGCCTGCGCGCGGTCTTCGTCATCCCGATGGTCGTCTCCGGCATCATCATCGCGTACGTCTTCAACTTCCTGTTCTCGAACTCCCTGCCCGCCGCCGGACAGGCCGTCGGGATCCCCTTCCTGGAGACGAGCCTGCTCGCCAACCCGGACCTGGCCTGGCTCGCGATCGTCGTCGTCACGGCCTGGCAGGCCGTCCCCGGCACCCTGCTCATCTACATCGCCGGCCTGCTCGCCATCCCCGGCGACGTGTACGAGGCCGCCGAGATCGACGGCGCGACCCGGTCGCAGCGGCTCGCGCGAATCACCCTGCCGCTCATGGCCGGGTACGTCGTCATCAACGTCATCCTCGGCTTCAAGAACTTCCTCAACGCCTACGACATCATCGTCGGCCTCACGAACGGCGGCCCCGGCACGGCCACCCGGAGCATCGCCATGACCATCATCACCGGCTTCAACGGCGGCGACTACGCCTACCAGATGGCGAACGCGACGATCTTCTTCGTCGTCACGGTGCTGATCGCCTTCCTCCAGCTCTCGGTCACCCGCGGAAGGAACTCCCTCTGATGGCCACGCTCACCGCACCGACCGCGCGCAGGCCGCGCACCGCCGCCGCGCGCCCGCTGCGGCCGTCCCGGGAACGGTGGAGCAGGTCCGGCACCCTGCTCCTCCTGCTGTGCTCGGTGACCGTGCTGCTGCCCCTCTACGTCACCGTCTCGATGGCGTTCAAGACCACGGGCCAGGCGGTGGACGGCAACGCGTTCTCGCTGCCGGCCCCGTTCGACGTGCAGGGCTTCGTCCAGGCCTGGCAGCTCACCGAGTTCCCCGTCGGCCTGGCGGTGTCGGTCCTCGTGACGGCGGGCACGGTCGCGGCGACGATCCTGCTGGCCGCGGTCGCGTCGTTCGCCATCATGCGCAACTGGGAGCGTCGCCTGTTCCGCTGGTCGTTCTTCTACCTGCTCGGCGCGATGTTCATCCCGTTCCCGGTCGTCGCCCTGCCGCAGATCCAGCTCACCGGACGCCTCGGCCTCGACAACCCGGTCGGCGTGATCGTGCTCGCCACGATGTTCCAGCTGAGCTTCAGCGTGCTGCTGTTCACGGCGTTCCTCCGCTCGATCCCGCTGGAGCTCGAGGAGAGCGCCCGGATCGACGGCGCGACCACGTGGCAGACCTTCTGGCGGCTGATCTTCCCCCTCCTGGCCCCCATGAGCGCCACGGTCGGCATCTTCGCGTTCCTCTACGCCTGGAACGACTTCATGATGCCGTCGCTGATCATCTCCGACCCCGACCTCCAGACGCTGCCGGTGCGCCAGCAGCTGTTCCAGACCCAGTTCAGCAACAACTACAACGTCTCGTTCGCCTCCTACCTCATGGCGATGGCTCCGGCGATCGTCGCGTACCTGTTCACGCAGCGCTGGGTGATGGAAGGCGTCACCCAGGGGGCTGTGAAGGGCTGACCGCCCGACCCCCCGCCAGACCGCACCACCGAAGAAGGGCATGCACCCCATGAGCGACCTGCTCGACGTCCCCGCCCCCACCACCGAGGGCTCCGACGCCACCTGGTGGCGCCAGGCCGCCGTCTACCAGATCTACCCCCGCAGCTTCGCGGACTCCGACGGCGACGGCATCGGCAACCTCCGCGGCGTCACCTCCCGCGTGGACTACCTGGCCGCCCTCGGGATCGACGCCGTGTGGCTCAGCCCGTTCTACCCCTCCGCGCTGGCCGACGGCGGCTACGACGTCGCCGACTACCGCGACGTCGACCCGAAGATCGGCACGCTCGCCGACTTCGACGAGATGGTCGCCGCGCTGCACGGCGCGGGGATCCGCGTCGTCGTCGACATCGTCCCCAACCACACCTCGAACCTGCACGAGTGGTTCGCCGAGGCCCTCGCCGCGCCGAAGGGGTCGCCCGCCCGCGACCGCTACATCTTCCGTAACGGCCTCGGCGAGCACGGCGAGCTGCCGCCCGCGGACTGGACCTCCACCTTCGGCGGCCCCGCCTGGGAGCCGGTGGGCGACGGGCAGTGGTACTTCCACCACTTCGCCGTCGAGCAGCCGGACCTCAACTGGGACAACCCGGAGGTGCGCGAGGACTTCCTGCGCACGCTGCGCTTCTGGTCCGACCGCGGCGTCGACGGGTTCCGCATCGACGTGGCGCACATGCTCACCAAGGACCTGCCCGCCGACGGCGAGCCGCTCCCGTCCCAGGACGAGCTCGAGGCGCTGCCGCGCGACGGCCAGCACCCCCTGTTCGACCGCGACGACGTGCACGACGTGTACGCCGCGTGGCGCGAGGTCTTCGACTCCTACGACCCGCCCCGGACCGCCGTCGCGGAGGCGTGGGTGGGCTCCGCCGAGCGCCGCGCGCGGTACGCCAGCAGGGACGGTCTGGGGCAGGCGTTCAACTTCGACCTGCTCGAGGCCGACTTCGACGCCGCGCAGTTCCGCCGCATCATCACGGCCAACCTGGAGCTGGCAGCGGCGTCGGGCTCGTCGACCACCTGGGTCTTCTCCAACCACGACGTGGTGCGGCACGCCACCCGCTACGGCCTCGCCCCCCGCGGCGACGACCGGCGCAAGGGCGGCACGGACTGGCTGCTCGCCGGCGGCCCGGAGGACCAGCTCGACCGCGCGGCCGGGCTGGCCAGGGCGCGCGCCGCCACGCTGCTCGAGCTCGCGCTGCCCGGCTCGTCGTACCTCTACCAGGGCGAGGAGCTCGGCCTGCACGAGGTCGCGGACATCCCCGACGGCGAGCGCCAGGACCCGACGTTCTTCCGCCACCGGGGGGTCGAGGTCGGCCGCGACGGCTGCCGCGTGCCGCTGCCCTGGACCGCCGACGGGCCGTCGCTCGGCTTCGGCGACGGGCCCGCGCACCTGCCGCAGCCGGCATGGTTCGCCGAGCACGCCGCCGACGCCCAGGACGGCGTCGAGGGCTCGACGCTGGAGCTCTACCGCGACGCGCTGCGTCTCCGGCGACAGCTGCAGACCGCCGAGGAGCTCGAGTGGCTCGAGACGGGCTCGCCGGACGTCCTCGCGTTCCGCCGCCCCAACGGGTGGACCAGCGTCACCAACTTCGGCGCGGCCGCCGTGCCGCTGCCCGAGGGCGAGGTGCTGCTGGGCAGCGCGCCCCTCGCCGGCGGCGCGCTGCCCGGCGGCACGACCGCCTGGCTCCGGTCCTGACGCCTGTCCGACCCGTCCTTCAGGTCGAGCCTGCCGTCACCCGCCGGGGTGGGGCAGGCTCGACCCGGACGCGGGCGACGACTGCGAGGATGGACCTCGCCGTGTCTCCCGCCAGCCACCCGTGAAAGGCGACCCGCCCCACCGTGTACTCGCTCCTCCTCGCCCTCATCTACGTCGCCTTCGTCAGCCTCGGGCTCCCGGACTCCCTCGTCGGTGCGGGCTGGCCCGTGATGCACCAGGACCTCGGCGTCCCCGTCGCCTTCGCCGGGATCATCACCATGATCATCGCGGGCGGCACGATCCTCTCCAGCCTCGCGTCCGAGCGGGTGACCCGGAGGTTCGGCGCCGGCGCCGTCACCGCCGTGAGCGTCGGGCTGACCGCCGCCGCGCTCGTGGGCTTCTCCGTCTCGGGCTCGTTCTGGCTGCTCTGCCTCTGGGCCGTCCCCTACGGTCTGGGGGCGGGCGCGGTCGACGCGGCGCTCAACAACTTCGTCGCCCTGCACTTCGCGGCGCGGCACATGAACTGGCTGCACAGCTTCTGGGGCCTGGGCGCCTCGATCAGCCCGTTCATCATGAGCTACGCGATCACCTCGGGCCTGGGCTGGTCCAGCGCCTACCGCATCGTCGGCGTCACGCAGGCGGTGCTCACGGCCGTGCTGATCCTCAGCATCCCGCTCTGGAGAAAGGTCGGGCCGGCCCCCGGCGCCGAGCACGCCGGCGACGGCGAGCCGGCGACCGGCGGCTCGCACGTCCCGCTCGCACAGGCACTGCGGATCCCCGGCGTCCTGCTGGTCCTGGCCGCGTTCTTCGCCTACTGCGCGCTCGAGAGCACCGCGATCCTGTGGGCGTCGACGTACCTGGTCACCGACCGCGGGGTCGACGACGCCACCGCGGCCGCGTTCGCCTCCCTCTTCCTCCTCGGCATCACCGCCGGGCGGTTCCTCGCCGGATTCTTCGCCGACAGGGTCGGCGACAAGCTGCTGATCCGCGGCGGCTTCGCGGTGGTCGGCCTCGGTGTCCTGCTGGTCGCCCTGCCCGTCGGCACGCCCGTGCCCGCCCTGGCGGGCCTCGTGGTCGCGGGACTGGGGTGCGCGCCGATCTACCCCGCGATCATCCACTCCACGCCGGTCAACTTCGGCGCGCGCAGCTCGCAGGCGATCATCGGGATCCAGATGGCCGCGGCGTACACCGGCTCGACCCTCGCGCCGCCCGCCTTCGGCGTGCTCTCGACGTGGGCCGGGGCCTGGGTGTTCCCCCTGTTCCTCGCGGTGCTCGTGGCGCTGGGCCTGGTCATGTCCGAGCGCCTGAACAGGCTCGTCGCACGGCGCGGCGGCCCGGCTCAGGGCGTGGCGGCGGGGGCGGGCGCGGCCGGCGCCGCGGAGCGCAGGGGATAGAGCCAGAAGCAGACGAAGGCCAGGGCGGCGAGCGCCACCGGCACCCCGCCGACGAGCAGACGGATGCCGGCGGCCACCTGCGGCACCTGCGTCGCCGCACCCTCGACGTACCCGCTCGCGGCCAGCACGCCGGCCACGACCACCGCCTGCACCACGACGGACCCGCGCACCACGAAGCCGTTCGCGCCGAAGTACATGCCCTCGCGGCGCAGGCCGGTGCGGCGCTCGTCGTCGTCGATCACCTGGCCGAGGGCCACCTCCAGCACCTGCATGAGTCCGGCGACGCCGAGGCCGACGGCGAGCCCGGCCACCGCGGCGCCGAGCACGGTCGTCGGCAGCAGGTAGAGGCACGTCGCCAGGCCGTACACGGCGACGACGGCGAGCATCGTGGTGCGCGGCCCGAGCCGGCGCACCACCCACGACCAGCCCCAGATCGCGGGGATGGCGGCCACGAAGATCGGCGCCAGCAGCAGCGTCGCGTCCGCCTCCGTGCCGCCCACGGTGTACTTCACGTAGAACGGGATCCCGGCCAGCAGCACCGCCGTGGTGCTCTGCAGCAGCAGCGACCCGAGCACGTACGTGACGAACGCGCGGTTGGCGAACGTGTACCGCAGCTGGTCGCGCAGCCCGACGGCGGACTCGCGGGCCCGCACGGCGTCGTCGGCGTCGCGCTCCACCATCCCCAGCAGCGACCAGGCGAAGAAGGCGGCGCACACGACGGCGAGCGCGACACCCATCCCGGCCCAGCCGATCGCGTCGTACAGCAGCGGCGCCCCCGCCGTGCCGAGGATCATCCCGACCAGGGCGAAGAGCTGCCGGGGCGCGTTGCCGCGCGCCCGTTCCGCCGTCGTCCGGAAGATCTCCGGGAACAGCGCGGACACGTTGAGCACGACCGCCACGTAGGCGACGTCGAACACCGCGACGACGAGCAGGAACCACACCACCAGCCCCGCCGCGGGCAGGGACGGCGGCGCCCACACGAGCGCGAACGACACGACGAGCGGCACGATCCCCAGCACGATCCACGGGACGCGGCGGCCCCAGCGCGTGCGGCGCCGGTCGGACGCCGCCCCGACCACCGGGTTGAGGACGGCGTTGAGGACGCCGTGCGCCACCATCGCGCCCGCGACCCAGCCGGCGGGCACGCCCAGGTGGTCCACGTAGAAGAAGACGACGAACGCGGAGAACGTCTGCAGCATGAGGTTCGCCGGGAACGCGGACGCGCCGTAGGCGACGGCCTGCGCCCGGGTCGGGTCCCCCTCGAGACGCCGGTCGCGCAGCCGGGCGAGGACGCCCGCGCGGGTCCCGGTGTCGCTCACCGCTCGGCCCGCTGCACCGTCTCGCCCCGCTGCACCTCGCGCAGGTCGCGCCAGCCGACGCGGACCAGGCCCTCGTCCTCGATCACGGCGGCCACGTCCGGGTCGCGGAGCAGCCGCTCCTCGTAGCCGCGCTTGGGCGCTGCGTAGTCGACGGCGTCGCGCAGCTCGTCGTCGTGCAGCATCGGGTGCAGGAAGATCTCCGTGACCCCCGGCTGCACGCCGCGCAGCAGGTCGAGGAAGCCGGCCTTCACCGCCTCGTACCCCTCCGCGTCGGGGGTGCCCTCGCCCGCCAGCTCGAACGGGTGCGTCCACAGCCGGTCGAGGATGACGACGCCGGCCGCGTCGGCGGCGGCGGTCGCGGCGTCGAGGATCGCCTGCGACCCCGGCGCGTCGGGGTCGGCGCCCATCGCCGCGAGCCCGTCCAGCGAGCGCGGCAGCCGGAACGGCAGGCCGCGCGTCGCCGCGAGCTCCAGCACCTGCGACAGGAACGTGCGGCCGGTGGCGAGCCCGTAGACCGAGCCCATGTGGTTGTCCAGGTGGCTGACGTCGACGCCCGCGGCGAGCGCGGCGTCGAGCTGGGCCGCGAGCTCGGCGGCGACGTCCTCGTCCCGCGCGTGACGCTCGACGACGTCCACCGCGGTGGGGAAGTACCCGGCGTCGTCCACCAGCGACGTGCCCACGCCGGTGAGCGGCCGCCACCGGTAGCGGGTCCACTCGCTCGTCAGGACCAGGTGCACGCCCACGTCCAGCCCTGGGTCCGCGGCCGCCGCCGCGAGGGCGTCCGGCGCCCACGGGCACGGCACCATCACCGTCGAGGAGTCCAGGAGCCCCTCGCCGAGCAGCGGCAGGATCGCGCGGTTGGCGGCCCGGCACATGCCCAGGTCGTCCGCGTTGAGGATGATCGCACGGCCGTCGGGGGCGAGCCCGAGGCGGGCGGTCAGGTCGGACGGCGGCGCGCCGGCCGCGCTCACCGGGTGGCCCCGTCGACGACCGCCGCCGCGTCGTCGGCCACGTCGTCGGCGATCCGCGCGCGCAGCGCCTCGCCGGCGGCCCACGCGGCGCCCAGCACGGCGCCGTCCGCGCCGAGCGGCGACGCGTCGATGTGGACGGGCAGGACGCCGATGCGGTCGCGGAGGTAGCTGGCGACCCGGTCGTGGATCGCGGGCCGCGCCGCCTCGTCGGCCAGGACGAAGGCCTCCGGGTCGAGCACGAGCGCCAGCGACGCGACGATGACGGCGACCCGGCGCGCCAGCTCCGCGACGACCTCGTCCGCGACCCCGTCGCCCTGCTCCGCGCGGTCGAGGAGCTCACGGACGGTGACGTCCTCCGGCAGGTCGTGGTCCTTCGCCAGCGCCGCGATCGCGGCGTCGCCCAGCACCTGCTCCCCCAGGGCGTGCCCTGGCTGCGGCAGGAACGCCACCTCGCCCGCGATGCCTGCGGCACCCCGGTGCACCCGGCCGTCGAGCACGATGCCGGCCCCGAACCCCGCGCCGAACGAGACCGTCACGAAGGACGTGCGTCCGCGCCCGGCTCCCCGGTGCTGCTCCGCCACCGCGGCCAGGTTCACGTCGTTGTCCAGCGTCACGGGGCAGGCCAGGGCGTCCACCAGGGCGTCGTGCAGGGCCGTCCCGCCCTTCTCGTACCCGGGCACGTGCAGCACCGTGGTCCGGTCGGCCCCGACGACGGCGGGGAACGCCACGACCGCGCGGCTCACCTCGACCCGGCGGCCCGGCGAGAGCCGCGCCTCGACGTCCTCCCGGCAGGAGTTCGCCAGCACCGCCGCGGCCCGCGCCCGCGCCACGGGGGTGCGCTGCACGTCCCGCCGCTCCGCACGCGCCCGGACGGCGCCGGTCGAGTCCACCAGGGCGACCCGCACCCGGTCCCGGGCGACGTCCACGCCGAGCCCGAACGCGGTGTCCGGGTCCACCCGGAACGCGCCCGCGGCGCCGTCGTCCGCGGCCGCGCCGCTCGCCCGGAGCGCCGCGAGAGCGTCCGCGGCGGTCGCGCGGGGCAGGCCGGTCGCCTCGGCGACCGAGGCGTCGTCGGCCGGACCGGCGGCCACCAGCGCGTCGAGCACCTCCAGGACGTCGGACCCGCGCAGCGGGCCGGGAGCTCCGGTGTCAGTGGTGGTGGGCATCAGGCCTCCGTCGGGGCGGGACGGGACGCGTTCGTCCCGGCGCTGCGAGCCTAGCCACGCCCCGGCGAGGTTGTCGACGCGAGGTGTCGGCGCTGATCAGGGGCCAGATCGGCCCCGGCGGCCCGGTCAGGTCGCCCGGGTCAGGACTGCGCGCTCTCGTGCGAACGCCCGATGCCGCGCACCGCGTCCACCGCCCCGCGCACGCGGCGCGCGTTGACCGCGAGCACGACGTCCCGGTACTGCCCGGCCCGGTGCAGCTGGCCCTTGAGGTCGTTCGACGACGCGCGGTGCCTGAGGTCGCACGGCACCTCGACGGCGACGTAGCCCTGGCGGAGCAGGTCGATCGTCATGCCCGTCTCCACGCCCCAGCCGTGCGCCAGCGGCGTCGCCGCCTCGAACGCCTCGCGGGTGAGGCAGCGCATCCCGGACAGCGGCTGGCTCGGGCTCCACCCGGTGAGGTGCTGGATGGCGCGGCGCGCCGTGCCGACGACGATGCCGCGACCGCCGGCCCCGGTCTGCTTCGGCAGCAGCGCGATGGCGAGGTCGGCCACGCCCTCGCGCACCGGGGCGACGAGGGGCGCCGTGTTGACGGCGGTGTCGCCGAGGTCCCCGTCGACGAACAGCAGGAGCCGCGGGGCCCGGCCGTCGGCGTCGCGCATCGCGACGACCGCCGCGCCGGTCTCCATCGCGGAGGCCTTGCCGCGGTTGTGCGAGTGGCGCACGACGACGGCGCCCGCGTCGCGCGCGACGTGCTGCGTGTCGTCGGTCGAGCCGTCGTCGACCACCAGCACGAGGTCGACGTGCGGGATCGCGCGGGCCGAGCGCACGGTCGCCGCGATGCGCGCCGCCTCGTCCTTCGCGGGGATGATCACCGCGACGCGCTGCGGGTTGCGCCTCCCCTGCGCGACCGGTGGCCGCGGGGTCTTGGCGACCGGCAGCGCGCCCACGCGGGTCGTCACGACGCTGCCGTCGCCGCCGGCGACGGAGTTCCGCTCGCCGGCCTCGTCCTGGCTGGTGGACACCTCAGCGCCCGTGCGGGTCGCTCCGTGGTCCGTGTTCACGACTCCCTGCCTGTTGGGTTCTCTCGCCCGTGTCGGCCGGCGCTCCGCCGGCGTGCTGTGCGGTGTCCCCTTGGGGGAATCACCGGGAATCAGAAGAGCAAACTTTTCCTGAGAAACTGTACTCCCCCGGAACGCCCGATCTCTGGTCAAGAAACGGTGTTGAGCGGGACGGTCCGTGAAGATCGTGCGGAGCCCGCGACGTCGCGGGGTACCGCCGGCGGCCGAGGCCACCGGGCGGCGCCGCGTCAGCGCAGCGTCACCTGTCGGGAGACGATACCGGCCCGGGCGCGTCGCTCGTTCGCGTCCAGCGGCTCGGTCACCGCGAGCGCCTCGTCGAGCCGGGCCGCGAGCTCCGCCACCGGCTCCTCCAGCTCCGCCGCCTCGGTGCCGCGCGGCAGCTCCCAGACCGGCACGACGAGCCCGCAGGCGCGGAACATCCCGAGGAACTTGCCGCCCGCGAGGCCGGACTCGCGGCGCGCGTGCAGCCGCGCGATCGCGTCGACCACGGCGTCCTCGTCCTCCGTGCGCGCCCAGCGCAGGAACTCGCGCGACATCCGGCACCAGTACGCCGCGGGGACCGACGCCAGCTTCACGGTGGGGATGGACGACTCCGCGGCCTCGTCGAGGGACTCGCGGATCTCGTCCGTCATCTGCGTGCCGGCGTCGATCCAGTAGTCGTAGCCGTCGTGCACGGTCACCTCGAACGGGACGTCGAGGTCGAGCACGTCCTGCAGGCGCGGGTTGTCGTCCGCCGGGGCCGGCAGCTCCTCGGGCAGGATGCCCGAGCCGGGCTCCGCCGCGAGCGCCGCGAGGAGCGCGGCGGCCAGGTCGCGGCTGAGGTCGTCGGAGGCGCCCAGGCCCTGCAGCGCGAGCAGGACCGTGCCGTCCTCACGGTGCAGCGCGCACCAGCCGCCGGGCAGGACGGTCGTGACGGTGACGTCGCGCCCGCCGTGGTCGGCCGTCGTGCGCGCCGTCGCCGTGGCGGACGGCACCACCTCGCGCAGCGCGACCCAGTCCGCCTCCCCGGGAAGACCCTCGAACGGACGCAGGACAGGGGCGGTCGCAGAGCTCTTGGCCATGCCCGCGATCCTATCGGCCCGGCACACCCCCCTCCCGCCCAGGTCGTACCGGTCCCGCCGAGGTAGTACGGGGCTCGCCGAGGTAGTACGGAGGTTGCCGAGGTAGTACCTCGTGGCGCGCCGCACCACCTCGCGGGGCCCGCCACCACCTCGCGCGATCTCGTACTACCTCGGCGGGTCCGGTACTACCTCGCCAGGTCGGGTCGTCCCCGGAGGGCGTGGGTACGGTGACGGGATGGAGCCGTGGCGCCGCCTCGTGGCGGACTACCGGTCCGGGCTCGACGACGGTGCCCGGACCGACGACGACGTCCCGCCGCTCGACGGCGCGCGGGACCACTGGCTCGCCGGCACGCTGCCGGCGCTGGACCTGGCGGCAGGGTCGGTCGCGGCCTTCGCCTCGGCCGCCCGCCGCGCGGGCGCGACCGGCCCCCTGGTGGAGCGCGGGCCGTCGCCGGCGCGGCTCGCGGCGTCGTTCGGCTCCGACCGGCTGCTGCGGCTCGACGGGCGGCCGGTCCCGGGGTTCGCGCCGCTGTCCGGCTTCTTCCGCACCCGCGACGGCTGGGTGCGCACGCACGCCAACTACCCGCACCACCGGGTCCGGCTGCTGCGCCTGCTCGGCCTTCGCGACGGCGCCGACCGGGACGACCTCGCCGCCCGGCTCGCGGACACCTCGGCCGGCGCCGTGGAGGACGACGCCGCCGCCGCGGGCGCGATCGCCGTCCGCGTGCGCCCCGAGGCGGGGTGGCGCGCGTCCGCGCCCGGCCGGGCCGCCTCGCGGGGGGCGCTGGTGCGGGCCGGGGTGCGCGACGACGTCGTCGCCCGGCCGGCCGTCCTGGCGGGCGGGGCCGCACCCCTCGCGGGGGTGCGCGTGCTCGACCTCACCCGCGTCATCGCCGGCCCCGTCGCCACCCGGGCGCTGGCCGCCCTCGGCGCCGACGTGCTGCGCGTCGACCCGCCCTTGCCCGCCGAGATCCGGCACCAGCACCTCGACGTCGGGCAGGGCAAGCGCACGACCCTGCTCGACCTGCGCGACGACGGCGACCGCGAGCGCGCGCAGGCCCTGCTCGACGACGCCGACGTGCTGGTCACCGGCTACCGTCCCGGGGCCCTGGCACGGTTCGGGCTGCGTCCGCCGCCGGGCGCCGTCGTCGCGCACGTGTCCGCGTGGGGCGACGCCGGGCCGTGGGCGCACCGTCGCGGCTTCGACTCGATCGTGCAGGCCGCGTCGGGCGTCGCGCTGCTCGAGTCGCCGGACGGCGAGACCCCCGGCGCGCTGCCCGCGCAGGCGCTCGACCACGCGACGGGCTACCTGCTCGCCGCCGGCGTCGTGGACACGCTCGCCGCCCGCCGCGACGACGGCCGCGGGCGCGACGTCGCGGCGTCGCTCGCGCGCACCGCCGCCTGGCTGCTCGACGCCGGTGGCCGCGACCCCGCGCACCCGCCGGCCGCGGCGCCCGGACCGGAAGTGGTCGTGAGCCACGGCCGTCGCCCGCGCGTCACGACCGCCCGCCCCGCGCTGCCCGGCCACGACGACCACCCGACGCCCGCCCACCCCTGGGGCACGGACCACGCCGCCTGGTCGACGCCGCTGCCGGGGTGATCCTCGGCCCGGGACGTGCGAAGGGGCCGGGCCTCTGGTGTCATCGGACCTGACCCGGCACGCACCGTCCGGGCGGCGGCGTGAGAGGGGTCGGCGATGGCGGTCGTGACACGAGGGTTCGGGGGCCGGCGCCCCGAACCGGAGCACGAGGTGCCGCCGGGGCAGTTCGTCACGGACGACTTCCCCGTGCTGTCGGCGGGGCCGACCCCGGACGTGGACGTGTCCCGCTGGGAGCTCACCGTCCGCACGGAGACGGGCGAGGGCGTCTCGTGGACGTGGGAGCAGCTCCTGGCGCTGCCGGCCGAGGACGTCGTCACCGACATCCACTGCGTGACGCACTGGACCAAGCTCGGCACGACGTGGCGCGGCGTCTCCCTGGACACGCTGCTGGCCGACGTCGAGACGAGCGCCGAGTTCGTCATGGCGCGCTCCTACGGCGGCTACACCACGAACCTGCCGCTGCAGGACCTGCTCGACGGGCAGGCGTGGGTGGCGTACGAGTTCGAGGGCGAGCCGCTGGAGCCCGTGCACGGCGGGCCTGCCCGGCTGCTGGTGCCGCACCTGTACTTCTGGAAGAGCGCCAAGTGGCTGCGCGGCCTGGACCTCATGGACGACGACGACCTGGGGTTCTGGGAGCAGAACGGGTACCACGCCTACGGCGACCCCTGGCTCGAGCAGCGGTACGCGTGAGCTGGCACGTCGCGACGGTCGTCGGGGCGCGGCCCCTGACGCGCACCGCCCGCGCCCTGACCCTGGCGGTGCCCGGGTTCGTCGGGGCGCTGCCCGGCCAGCACGTCGACGTGCGGCTCACCGCCCCCGACGGCTACCAGGCCACCCGCGCCTACTCGCTCGCCGAGACGGGGCACGACGAGCGCGTCGACCTCGTCGTGGACGAGGTCCCCGACGGCGAGGTGTCGCCCTACCTGGTCCGCGACGCCCGGCCGGGCGACCAGCTCGAGGTGCGCGGTCCGCTCGGCGGGTACTTCGTCTGGCACGACGCCGACACCGCCCCGGTGCTGCTCGTCGCCGGCGGCTCCGGCGTCGTGCCGTTCCTCGCGATGCTGCGCGCCCGCCGCAGCACCGGCCGCCGCGCGCCGTTCCGCCTCGTGTGCTCCGTACGCACGCCCGCCGACGTGATCGAGCGCGGAGAGGTCGACACCCCCGACCGCGGGTTCGACGTGCGCTGGGTCTTCACGCGCGAGGCCCCGCCGGGGTGGCCGACTCCGCCCCGCCGGATCACGACCGACGACCTCGTCGCCCCCGGGTTCGGCCCGGACGACGGCACCGAGGTCTTCGTCTGCGGCCCCACCGGTTTCGTGGAGGCGGCGGCCGGCCTGCTGACCGGCCTCGGGCACCCGCCCGACCGGGTCCGCACCGAGCGATTCGGAGGTGCCTGATGTCGTCCCCCGAGCCGTCCGCCCCGGGCGGGCCCGTCCTCGACGGGTCGGCCCTGGCCGGCGCACTGAGCGAGGTCTACGCCTTCGAGACCACGAGCGCCGTCGTGCGCTGCGCGAGCTGCGGGCACACCGACGTCCTCGCCCGCACGACCGTGCACCTGTCCGCCATGGGCGGCGTCGTGCGCTGCGCGACCTGCGCCGCCGTCCTGCTCGTCGTCGTCGAACGCCCCGACGGCGTCCGCGTGTCCGCGTCCGGCGCGGCCTGGGTGCAGGCCCCGCCCCGCTGAGCCGGCCGGATCAGTGCCGGCTGCCCCGAGGATCGGGCCTCACAGGTGGTCGAGCCACTGCAGCACGGCGCCCTCGCGCAGCGCCCACGGGCAGATCTCGACCTCGTCGACGCCGAGCGCGCGCATGGTCTCCTCCGCCACGACCGCACCGCCGACGATCTGATAGGTGCGCTCCGGCGTCACGCCGGGCAGCGCGGTGCGGCCCTCGGCGGTGAGGCGGGCCAGCCGCGGCACCCAGTCCGCGAGCTGGGGCAGGCGCAACCGCCAGCGGTCGTCCGGGCCGACGGCCTCCACCTGCATGCCGGCCAGCCGCGCGAGCGAGCGGAACGTCTTCGACGTCGCGACCACGTGGTCGGGTGCCGGCACGGTGGCCAGCCTGTCGACGACGGGCGTCAGCAGCGCGCGGGCGTGCACGCGCAGCGCCTGGACCTGGTCGGGCGGGGGCGGGTCGTCGGGCAGGTGCTCCCTCGTGGTCCGGCCGGCGCCGAGCGGCACGGACGCGGCGAGGTCCGGCTCCTCGTCGACGCCGGTCGCGATCTCCAGCGAGCCGCCGCCGATGTCGAGCACCAGGAGCCGGCCGGCGGCCCACCCGTGCCAGCGGCGGGCGGCGAGGAACGTGAGCCGGGCCTCGTCCTCGCCCGACAGCACGACCACCTCGCGCCCCACGCGGCCGGCGATCTCCGCGAGCACCGCGGTGCCGTTCGCGGCGTCCCGCAGCGCGGAGGTCGCCATCGGCAGCAGCTCGTCGACCGCGGACTCGCGGGCGAGCCCCATGACGTCGTCGACGGCGGCCAGGATCGTGCGCCGCCCCTCGTCCGTGACCGCGCCGTCGGCGTCGAGGTACCGCATGAGGCGCACCGTGATCTTGCGCTCCGCGTGCGGCACCGGCCGCACGCCGTACCGCGCGTCCAGCACGAGCAGGTGCACCGTGTTGGAGCCGATGTCGATCACGCCGAGGCGGGGCGCGGAGGCCCGGGCTGCACTGCTCATGGCAGCCGAGCGTAGCGGCGGCGTCGGACGCCGTACCCGCCCCGCGCACGACGACGCCCGGTCCCGCGGGGCGGGGCCGGGCGTCGTGAGCCGGTCAGCCGGGAGTGGTCAGGCGAGCGCCTTCGCCTTGAGCTGCGCGTACTCCTCCGGCGTGATGGTGCCCTCGTCGAGCAGCTTCTTCGCCTGGGCGATGTGGTCGGCCGGGCTGCCCGCGACCTCCCGGATGTACGCGTCGGTGCCGGCCTTGGCCTCCTTCACCGCCGCGAGCTGGCGCTCCGACATCCCCCGCCCGCGGGCGATGAGGTAGATCAGCGCGGTGATCATCGGGACGAAGATCAGGAAGATGACCCACACCGCCTTCCACCAGCCCGACAGGTCCCGGTCACGGAAGAGGTCGGTGAGGATCTGGAAGAGGACGATCAGGTAAGCCACGAAGAGGAAGATCCAGACGAGGTACCAGAAGAAGTCCCAGAAGGTGTCCATGTTCAGCGCGTCCTTTCGAAGGCGGTTCCCACACCGTCGACGGCCGACAGGGGCGGCCAGGTGCCCGCTTTCGGCACGCTAGTGCCGACATGCCGGACGCGCGCGCTGAAACGGGGTGATCTAGGCCCCCAACCGGCGAACCGGGCTCTGCGGGAGGTTCGCGACAGGCGGGACGATCAGCGCCGGTCGGCGCGCTCGGCGTCCTCGACGAGCTCCTCGGCGCCCGCCACGACGGCGGCCTCCTCGGCCCGCGCCCGGGCCAGCGCCTCCGCCCGCGCGGCCACGATCTCGCCGTGCAGGGCGGCGTGCACCCGCTTGCGGACGTCACGCGCGATGGCGTCGACGTCGGCCTCGTCGGGGGTGGTCCCGCCGCGCGCCGCCAGCTCCGTGGTGAGGCGGTCGACCGCCGCGTCGACCTCCCGGCGGACCTCGACCTCGGCCGCGTCGAACAGCGCCACGACGGCGGCGTCCGCGGCGCGGCCCAGGCGGGTCTCCTCGAAGCCCGCGGCCGCGTCGTCCACGATCCGCCGGGCACGGTCGACGACGTCCGCGGCGGTGGCCGGGGCGTGCGCCTTGAGCGTTCCCAGGTCGTACAGCAGCACGCCCTCGACGTCCGCGACGCGCGGGTCGACGTCGCGGTGCAGCGCCAGGTCGAGCACGACCAGGGGGCGCGGCTCCGGCTCGTCGCCCGCGGCGACCGCGGCCCGCTCGCGCGAGCGCACCACGGCGGCCGCGTCGAGCACGTACTCCAGGGAGGCCTCGGCCCGCCCGTCCGTGACGCCGCCGGCCCGGCGGCCGCGGGCGCCCGAGCACGACACCACGAGGTCGGCGTCGGCGAGCGCCTCGACGAGGTCCGGCGCCGCCTCGACGTCGTGGCCCTGCGCGAAGATCTCGGCGCGGCCGGAGCGCGAGTACACCCGCACGTCGTCGCAGCCGCGGGCACGCAGGGCCGCCACCGACGCCCCCGCGTACGAGCCCGTGCCGATGAGCACCACGCGCAGGCCCCGCCACGACGCGTCGAGCTCGGCCGCGCGTCCGCGCCGCAGGTCCTGGCCGGCGAGGTCCAGCCCGAGCGACACGACGGACCGCCCGGCGGCGCCTAGCTCCGTCCGCGTGCCGACGCGCTTGGACGTGCGCGACGCCGTCTGGAACAGCAGCTCGAGGGTCTTGGACGTCGTGCCGTCGTCGCGGGCCTCGGCGAGGGCGCGCTTCACCTGCCCGGCGATCTCGCGCTCCCCCACGACCATCGAGTCCAGGCCCGCGGCCACCGTGAACAGGTGCGAGGTGACCTCCGGCCCGGTGCGGACCGTGAACGAGTCGGCCGCGACCTCTTCCGAGACCCCGGAGCCGGCCGCGACCAGCGCCGCGACGTGCTTCGTCGTGTGCCGGACGGCGTCGCCGTGCAACGGGGCGTCCACGTCGAGGTAGAGCTCGAAACGGTTGCACGTGGAGATCACGACGGCGCCCTGCACGGGCCCGCACGACCCCACGGCGACGCGCCCGACGGAGCCGGACCCGGTGGACAGCCGCTCGAGCGCGTCCAGGTCCAGCTCGCGGTGCGAGGCGGTGAGGGAGAGGAGTACCACAGTGGCTCCACTTTAAGAGGGCCGACGAGGCGGGGCAGAATCATGAACCGTGACATCCCCCACGATCGCTCCCGAGCCGAGCAGCGAGACCCACCCGCTCCCCGCCGACCACCCGCTGGTCGACGGCCGGACGACGCGTGCCCCGCTGGTGCGTGCCCTGCGGGGCGACCGTCCGGACGTGACCCCCGTGTGGTTCATGCGGCAGGCGGGCCGCTCCCTGCCCGAGTACCGCGAGGTCCGTCAGGGAGTAGGGATGCTCGACTCCTGCCTCCGGCCACCGCTCGCCGCGGAAATCACCCTCCAGCCCGTGCGCCGCCACCGGGTCGACGCCGCCGTCTTCTTCAGCGACATCGTCGTACCGCTGCGGCTCGCGGGCGTGGACGTGGACATCAAGCCCGGCGTCGGGCCCGTCATGGACCAGCCGTACCGCACGGCCGAGGACGTCGCGCGGCTCACCTCGCGGACGCTCGACGACGGCGCCCTCGCGCCGATCGCGGAGGCCGTGCGGCTGACGGTGGCCGAGCTGGGCGACGTGCCGCTGCTCGGCTTCGGCGGCGCCCCCTTCACCCTCGCCGCCTACCTGGTCGAGGGCCGGCCCTCGCGCGACCACCTCGCCGCGCGCACCCTCATGCACGCCGACCCCGAGACGTGGGCCCGACTCACCGCCTGGACGGCCGAGCTCACCGGCCGCTTCCTGCGCACGCAGGTGCTCGCCGGCGCCTCGGCGGTGCAGCTCTTCGACTCGTGGGCGGGCTCCCTCTCGCTGGCCGACTACACCGCGCACGTGGCGCCGTCGTCGACCGCCGCGCTGGCGCACGTCGCCGACCTGCGCACGCCGGGCGCCGACGAGGGCGACGGCCTCCCGGCGATCCACTTCGGCACCGGCACCGGGCACCTGCTGCCCGCGCTGCGCGACGTGCTCGACACCGCCGGGATCGGGTACCCCGTCGTCGGCGTCGACTACCGCACCCCGCTGGACGAGGCCGCCGGGCTGCTCGCCGACCACCCCCGCGGCGCCGTGCCCGTGCAGGGCAACATCGACCCCGCGCTGCTGGGCGCCCCGTGGCCGGTGCTCGAGGCGCACGTGCGCGACGTCGTCGCGCGCGGCGCCGGGGCCCCCGGCCACGTGGTCAACCTGGGCCACGGCGTCCCGCCGGACACCGACCCGACCGTGCTCACGCGCGTCGTCGAGCTGGTCCACTCGCTGTGACGCCGCTCCCGCCGCTCGGCGCCCCCGTCGACGTGCCCTCGGGCCGGCCCGCCCGGCCGCCCGAGCACGTGGACGCGGTGGTGGTCGGCGGCGGGATCGGCGGGCTCGTCGCGGCCCGCACACTGGTGCACCGCGGCCTGCAGGTGGTGCTGCTCGAGGCGTCCGACCGCGTGGGCGGGCCCGTGCGCGGCGGTGCGTTCGGCTCGCTCCCCGTGCGGCTCGACCTCGGCGCCGAGTCGTTCGCGGCGCGCGGCACCGCCGTCACGGACCTGGCCGAGGAGCTCGGGCTGGACGTCGTGAGCCCGGCCCCGCTGTCCGCCTGGGGGTACGCGGCGGGCCGCGCCTTCCCGCTGCCGAAGGCGGGAGTGCTCGGCATCCCCTCCGTGCCGTGGGCGCCCGACGTCCGCCGCGCGATCGGCTGGCCCGGCGTCGCACGAGCGGCCCTCGACCGCGTGCTGCCGCGGTTCGTCGCCGACACCACCGACCTCGGGACGCTGGTGCGCTCCCGGCTCGGCCGGCGCGTGGCCGACCGGCTCGTCGCGCCCGTCGCGACGGGGGTGCACTCCGCCCCGCTCGACCGCCTCGACGTCGCCGCCGTCGCGCCCGGGCTGCTCGACGCGTTCGCCCGCACGGCATCGCTGTCGCGCGCCGTGGCCGAGCTGCGGGCCGCCGCGCCGGCCGGGTCCGCCGTCAGGGGCATCGACGGCGGCATCCACGCCGTCGTCGAGGCGCTCACGGGCGAGATCGCCGCGAGCGCCGAGGAGTTCGCCGACTCCCCGCGCACCGACGCGACCGGCCCGATCCATGCCGCCGTGCGCGTGGGGCAGCAGGTCGACGGCGTCGAGCGGCTCGGCGCCGACTGGCAGGTCACCACGACCGTCGGCGACACCGTGCGCGCGCCGCGGCTGGTCGTGACGACGCCGCAGGTCGCGCCGCTGCTGTCCCCGTGGGTGACGGCTCCGGGCGAGGTCGAGCCGGGGTCCGTGCCCGTGCCGGCAGCGGAGGCCGGCGCCGACATCTGGCTCGCGACGCTCCTGCTCGACGCGCCCGAGCTCGACGACGCCCCCCGCGGCTCCGGGCTCCTCGTCGCTCCCGACGGCGACGGGGCGGACGGGGTGCGCGCCAAGGCGCTGACGCACGCGACGGCGAAGTGGCCGTGGCTGGCCGACCGCCTGCGCGCCGTCGCCGGCCCGGGGGTGCACGTGGTGCGGCTGTCGTACGGGCGGATCGGCGCCGCGACCGAGCCCCCGTCCGCCGAGGAGGCCGCCCGCGACGCGTCCGCCCTCCTCGGCGTCGACCTCACCGACCGGGTCCGCGACCACCTGCTGCAGCGCTGGGACGGCGCCCTGCCCCCGCCGACCCCCGCCTACCGCGCGCAGGTCGGGGCGTTCACCGCCGCCGTCGGGCACACGCCCGGGCTGGCCGTGACGGGAGGCTGGGTGGCCGGCACCGGCCTGGCCGCGATCGTCGCGCACGCGCAGGCCGCCGTCGCCGCCCTCTGACAGCTCTCCGGGCGGTAGTGACGCATCGTCATGACCCTGCGTCACGACGTCGGGGAGAACGGTGTGAGATCGGCCTCCAGCCCGCCGGGAGTTGTCCACAGGCGGTACCGCTGCGCGACACTGGACGGGTGAGCACCCCCGAGACCGCCCCCGCCCCGCTGCGCCTCGGCACCCGCGGCAGCGCCCTCGCGACGACGCAGTCCGGCCTGGTCGCGCGCCGGCTGGAGGAGCTGCTGGGCCGGCCGGTCGAGCTGGTGCGCATCCGCACCGAGGGCGACGTGAAGACGGGCTCGCTCGCGTCGCTGGGCGGCACGGGCGTGTTCGTCACCGCACTGCGGGAGGCGCTGGCGGGCGGGCGCTGCGACGTCGCCGTGCACTCGCTCAAGGACCTGCCGACGGCGCAGCCCGCCGAGCTCACGATCGCCACCCCCGAGCGGGAGGACCCGCGCGACGCGCTGTGCGCCCGCGACGGCCTCACCCTCGACACCCTGCCCCGCGGCGCGCGCGTCGGGACCGGCTCCCCGCGCCGGGCGGCGCTGGTACAGGCGGCGCGCCCCGACGTCGAGCTGGTGGACATCCGCGGCAACGTCGAGACCCGCCTCGCCCGCGCGCTCGGCCCGGACGCCGACCTGGACGCCGTCGTGCTCGCGCTCGCCGGCCTGACCCGGCTGGGCCGCACCGAGGTGGTCACGCAGGCGCTCGACCCGGCCGTCGTGGCCCCCGCGCCCGGGCAGGGCGCCCTCGCGGTCGAGGCCCGCACCGCCGACCTCGCGCCCGGCACGCCCCTGGCCGACGCGTTCGCCGCCCTCGACCACCGCCCCACGCGGCTCGCCGTGCTGGCCGAGCGCGCGGTGCTGGCGCGCCTCGAGGCCGGGTGCGCGGCTCCGGTCGGCGCGCACGCCCGCGTCGAGGCGGGCGAGCTGCAGCTCACCGCCGTCGTCGCGCGCGTGGACGGGACCGAGCAGCTCACGCACAGCGCGTCGGCGGTCCTCGCCGCGGACGACGCCCCCCTCGACCCGGCCGCGCAGGACGACGCCGCGACGGCCCTGGGGGTCCGCGTGGCCGAGGCTCTGCTCGCCGACGGCGCGGCGCGGCTCGCGCCGCTGGTGGGCGGCACGGTTGAGCCGCGCCGGGGCGAGGCGGACGCCGTCACCCCGCGCTCCGACGTCGAGCCCCTGCACACGCCCACCGGCACCGACGACCCGGAGGGCGCGTGACACCCGACACCCCCGCGACCCCGGCCCGCGCCGTGCTGGTGGCGCGGGCCCCCGAGCGTGCGGCAGGCCTCGCGGCCCGGCTGCGGGACGGCGGGCTGGAGGTCGTCGTCGCGCCGGTGATCGAGCGCGCCCCGGCGGACGACCTCGCCCCCCTCGACGACGCCGTCCGCGGCCTGGCCCGGGGCGCCTACGTGTGGGCGGTCGTGACCAGCGTCAACGCCGTCGACGCGCTCGCCGACGCCGCCGCCCGGACCGGCACGAGCCTCGCGGAGACCCCCGCGCGGTGGGCCGCCGTCGGGCCCGCGACGACCCGTGCCCTCGCCGCGGCCGGCGTCACGACCGACCTCGTCCCCGACGACGACGCCACGGCCGCCGGCCTGGTCGCGGCGTTCCCCGACCCTGCCGTCACCGATCCGGAGACGCCGGCCGTGCTGCTGCCGCTCGGCGACCTCGCCCGGCCGACCCTCGACGACGGGCTGGCCGACCGCGGCTGGGCGCCGCACGTCGTGACGGCCTACCGGACGGTGCGCCACGCGCTGCCCGCGGACGTCGCGGAGCGCGCCCGCGCCGGCGGCTTCGACGTCGTCGTCGTCTCGTCCGGCTCGGTGGCGCGCGAGATCGCCGACCAGGCGGGCACCGGCACGCCCGTCGTCGCCATCGGCACCCCCTCGGCCGACGCCGCCCGCGAGGCCGGGCTGCGCGTCGCCGCGGTCGCGTCGCACCCCACCGACGACGCGCTCGCCGCCGCCGTCGCGCAGGCGCTGACCGACCCCGCAGCATCAGACCCGGCACCGTCAGCACCACGGCCCACGGGAGCGAACCGTGCGCCTGACACCTCAGCGAAGGAGCACCCGTGAGCACCTCGGGCACCGGCATCGTGTACCGACCGCGCCGCCTGCGCACCACCCCCCGCATGCGTCGCCTGGCCGCCGAGACCCGCCTGCACGCGGCGGACCTCGTGCTGCCGCTGTTCGTCAAGGAGGGCCTGGCCGAGCCGGCACCGATCACCTCGATGCCCGGCCAGGTGCAGCACACCGAGGCCACGCTGCGCGACGCCGTCGCCGACGCTGCCCGCGCGGGACTGGGCGGCGTCATGCTGTTCGGCATCCCCGCCGAGCGCGACGCGACCGGCACCGCCGGCGACGACCCGGACGGCGTGCTGCAGCGCGGCATCCGCGTCGCGCGCGAGGCCGTCGCGGAGGTCGAGTCCGAGACCGGACGCCCGGGCCCCGTCGTCATGGCCGACACCTGCCTGGACGAGTTCACCGACCACGGCCACTGCGGCGTGCTCGCCGCCGACGGCACCGTGGACAACGACGCGACCCTCGACCGGTACGCGGCGATGGCCGTGGCCCAGGCGCGGGCGGGCGCGGAGGTCGTGGCGCCGTCCGGGATGATGGACGGCCAGGTGGCCGTCATCCGCGACGCGCTCGACGACGCCGGGTTCGACCAGGTGAGCATCCTCGCCTACAGCGCCAAGTACGCGAGCGCCTTCTACGGCCCGTTCCGCGAGGCCGTCGACAGCGCCCTGCAGGGCGACCGCCGCACGTACCAGATGGACGCCGCCAACGCCCGCGAGGGCCTGCGCGAGGCGGACCTCGACCTCGCCGAGGGCGCGGACATGGTCATGGTGAAGCCGGCGGGCACGTCGCTCGACGTGCTGCGCGGCGTCGCCGACCGGTCCGACGTCCCCGTGGCGGCGTACCAGGTCAGCGGCGAGTACGCGATGATCGAGGCGGCAGCCGCGAACGGCTGGATCGACCGCGAGGGCGCCGTGCTCGAGTCCGTGACCGCCATCAAGCGCGCCGGTGCCGACGTCGTCCTCACCTACTGGGCCAACGAGATCGCGGAGTGGATCAAGTGACCATGACGACCGACAACCACGCCGCGTTCCTGCGCGCGCAGGCCGCGATCCCCGGGGGCGTGAACTCCCCGGTCCGGGCGTACGGCTCGGTGGGCGGCGACCCGCGGTTCCTCGCCAGCGCGCGCGGCCCGTACGTCACCGACGTCGCGGGGCGCGAGTACGTGGACCTCGTCTGCTCGTGGGGCCCGGCCCTGCTGGGCCACGCGCACCCCGAGGTCGTCGCGGCCGTGCAGGACGCCGCCGCGCGCGGCCTGTCGTTCGGCGCGCCCACGGTGGCCGAGGTGGAGCTCGCGGAGGAGATCCGCCGCCGGGTGCCCGTCGCCGAGCGGGTGCGCCTGGTGTCCACGGGCACCGAGGCGACGATGACGGCGGTCCGGCTGGCGCGCGGCGTCACCGGCCGGCCTCTCGTCGTGAAGTTCGCCGGCTGCTACCACGGGCACGTCGACGCGCTGCTGGCGGAGGCCGGGTCGGGCGTCGCGACGCTCGCCATGCCGGGCACGGCCGGGGTCACGGAGGCGTCGGCGGCCGAGACGCTGGTGCTCCCCTACAACGACCTCGCCGCCGTCGAGGCCGCGTTCGCGCAGCACGGCTCGCGGATCGCCGCCGTCATCACCGAGGCGAGCCCCGCCAACATGGGCGTGGTGCCCCCGGCCGAGGGGTTCAACGAGGGCCTGCGCCGGATCACGCGCGCGCACGGCGCCCTGTTCGTCATGGACGAGGTGCTCACCGGCTTCCGCGTCGGCCCGTCCGGCTGGTGGGGGCTGGAGAACGCGCGCATCCGGGGCGAGGGCGGCGAGGGGTACACCCCCGACCTGATCACCTTCGGCAAGGTCGTGGGCGGCGGCATGCCCGTGGCGGGCCTGGGCGGCCCGGCGTCGGTCATGGACCAGCTCGCCCCGACCGGCCCGGTCTACCAGGCGGGCACGCTGTCCGGGAACCCGGTGGCGGTCGCCGCCGGCCTCACGACGCTGCGCCTCGCCGACGACGCCGTCTACGCGCGGGTCGACGCCGTCGCGGACGCCATCGCCACCGCGCTCGGCGACGTCCTGTCCGCCGAGGGCGTGGAGCACCGCGTGCAGCGCGCCGGGTCGCTGTTCTCGACGTTCTTCGGCCCGCTCGCCGCTGCCGAGGGCGTGCGCGACTACGCGCAGGCCCAGGCGCAGGAGGCGTACCGCTACCGTGCGCTGTTCCACGCGCTGCTCGACGCCGGCGTCAACCTGCCGCCGTCCGTCTTCGAGGCGTGGTTCGTCTCCGCCGCGCACGACGACGACGCGGTGAACCGCATCCTCGACGCCCTGCCCGCCGGCGCCCGCGCCGCCGCCGCGGCGACCGCCTGACGCCGGTGGTGGTCACGCACCCGACGCCTCGGGCGCCCGGGGCCGAGCGGTCCGTGCTGCTGGTGATCGACCTTCAGGTCGGGGTGCTCGACGGCTGCCTCGACGCCGACGGCGTCGTGCGCCGCACCGCCGCGCTCGTGGACCGGGCCCGCCGCGCGGGGACGCCTGTCGTCTGGGTCCAGGACCACGGCGACCTGCCCGAGGGCTCCCCCGGCTGGGAGCTCGCGGCGCCGCTCGAGCGGGCCTCGGGCGAGCCCCTGGTGCGCAAGGCGTACCGCGACTCGTTCGCGGGCACGGAGCTGGAGGACGTGCTGCACGACCTCGGCGCGACGCGCCTCGTCGTCGCCGGGGCGCAGTCCGACTACTGCATCCGCACCACGACGCAGGCCGCCGCGGCCCGCGGTCTCGACGTCACGCTCGTCAGCGACGCCCACACGACGACGGATGCCGAGTGGGAGGGCGTCGTGGTCCCGGCCGAGCACATCGTGGCGCACACGACCATGTACTTCTCCGGGCTGCGGTACCCGGGCCGCTCGCACGGCGTGGCCCCGCACGACCGGGTCCGGCTGACCGCCTGACGTCGGCCCCGCCCGACGAGGTCAGGGAGCGACGGCCTTGTCCACGGTGCGCACCAGCATCGGGACGATGTCGTGCCGCGCGGCCTGCCCCTCGCGCAGCGTGGCCCACGCGAGGTAGAGCTGCGCCCAGACGACGCCCACCACCCACTCGAGGTCGAGCTCGGGATCGATGCTGCCCTCGCGGTGCCCGCGTGCCACGAGCGCCGCGAGCGGAGCGGCGCCCTCCCCGTCGAGGACGGCGTCCGGGACGACGCCGGTGAACAGCAGCGTGAGCAGGTCGCCCAGCAGCAGGTACTCGGGGCACAGCCGCCGCAGCGCGGAGCGCGCGTCGCCCTCGTCGAGCCGGGCCCGCGCGTGCGCCTCGGTCAGCCGCGCCACGGTCTCGGCGCCGACCGCCTCGAGCAGCGTGGCGCGGTCGGGAAAGTACCGGTGGAGGGTGGTGCGACCGACCCCGGCGGCGTCCGCGATCTGCCCGAGCGAGGCCGCGGGGTCGCGCGCGAGCCGGCCGACCGCGGCCTCGACGATCGCGCGCCGGGTCCGCGCGCGGGCGCCGGTCTCGGCGTCGTGCACCTCCGTCATGGGGCGAACGCTACACCCGGGAATGGTTCACTGCTTGACCATGTTGGAACATCAGTGTTCCACTTTGGAGCAGACCACCCCGCCCGTCGGATCGTCAATCAGGGTTGACGAATTGAGGAGCGTCAACCATGGTTGACAGCATGGCCGCCACCGAGACCGCACCCCCACCAGACGCCGCCGGGGCCACCAGCGACCCCGAGCGCTCCGGCCGCGAGCGCCTGCGCATCCTGCTCGGCTTCGTGCGCCCGCACCGCCGCACGCTCGCGCTCGGGCTGGTGCTCGGGCTGCTGGCCACGGCGATGAGCCTCGCCACCCCGATGGTCACCAAGTGGGTGCTCGACACGCTGTCGACCGGCGCGTCCCTGGGCGGCCCGGTCGCCTGGCTCCTCGCGCTCATGGTCGTCGGCTCCGTCGTCGGGCTGTTCCAGTGGATCCTCCTGGGCCGCCTCGCGGAGGACGTCGTCTACGAGGCCCGGGCGTCGATCGTCACGCGCTACCTGCGGGCCAAGGTCGGCGCCATCACCTCGAAGCCGGCCGGCGAGCTCGTCACGCGGGTCACCTCCGACACCCTGCTGCTGCGCGAGGCGACGTCGAACAGCCTGGTCAGCCTCGTCAACGGGTTCATCTCCCTGGTCGGCACGCTCGTCCTCATGGCGGTGCTCGACCTCACGCTGCTCGGCTCCACGGTGGTCGCGATCGTCGTCGTCGCCGTCGCGATGGGGCTGCTGCTGCCGGGCATCGGCAAGGCGCAGCACCGCACGCAGGAGGCGGTGGGCCGCCTGGGCGGCGCCGTCGAGGGCGCGGTGCGCGCCGTGCGCACGGTCAAGGCCAGCGGCGCGGAGGAGCGGCAGGGGACGAAGATCCTCGGCGACGCGCGCGAGGCGCGCAAGCACGCGGTGACGGCGGTGAAGACCGAGGCCGTCGCCTGGACCGTCTCGTGGGGCGGCATCCAGCTCGCGATCATCGTCATCCTCGGGCTCGGCGCCTGGCGCGTCTCGCAGGACCTGCTCGCCGTCTCCAGCCTCGTGGCGTTCCTGCTCTACGCGTTCAACATCGTCGGGCCGATCTCGGAGCTCACCCAGGCGTTCACCACCCTGCAGTCCGGCCTCGCCGCCGCGGAGCGGATCCGCGAGGTCGGGACGATGGAGCTCGAGGAGGACGGCGCCGCCGCGCGGCCGGCGTCCACGCCGCGCGCCCCCGGCCCCGACGGGCGCGACGGCGCGGCGCGCCCGGTCCTCGTGCTCGACGGCGTCACCGCGGGCTACGCCGAGGGCACTCCGGTGGTGCACGACGTCACCCTCGAGGTGCCGCGGCGCGGGCACGTGGCGCTCGTCGGCCCGTCCGGGGCGGGCAAGACGACGCTGCTCTCGCTGCTGCTGCGGTTCCTCGAGCCGACGGGCGGCGAGGTCCGCCTCGACGGCGTCCCGTACCGGGACCTGACGCACGCGCAGGTGCGCGCCAGCTTCGCCTACGTGGAGCAGGAGACGCCGGTGGTGCCGGGCACCATCCGGGAGAACCTGCTGTTCAGCCGGCCCGACGCCTCCGACGCCGAGGTGCGCGCGGTGCTGGAGGCCGTGCGCCTCGCGGCCGACCTGGACGCCCTGCCCGACGGCCTGGACACCTCGCTGGTGTCGTCCGCCGTCTCGGGCGGTCAGCGGCAGCGGATCGCCCTGGCCCGCGCGCTGCTCAAGGAGCCGGACGTGCTGCTGCTCGACGAGGCGACGTCGCAGGTGGACGGCCTCACCGAGGCGGCGATCCACGACGCGATCCGCGCGCACACCCGCCACGGCGCCGTCGTGACCGTGGCGCACCGGCTCTCCACGGTGCTGGACGCCGACCGGATCCTCGTCATGGAGGGCGGCCGGGTCAGGGCCAGCGGCACCCACGAGGAGCTGCACGCCACGGACGAGCTGTACCGCGACCTGGTCGCCGCGCTGCGCATCGCCGTCGACGACCCCGAGCCGGACGCCGTGCCCACCATCGCCTGACCTCTCGGTCGCCTTCGAGAACGGGATCCGTACCGCCACGTCATCGAATGGCGGTACGGATCCCGTTCTCGAAGGCGACAGGGACCTGGTGGTGACCAGCCGCGATGCAGAGATGTATGCGCGTTCACTATCGTGGGACCGCTCGCACGGCCGTGCGGGCGAGGGATGCGGTCAGGAGTTCCGGTGGCGAAGGCCCCCACGGTGTACGACGTCGCGCAGCGCGCGGGGGTCTCGATCGCGACGGTCTCGCGGGTGCTGCGGCGCCCGGACGACGTGCGCGAGCGCACCCGCACGGTGGTGCACGAGGCGATCCGCGAGCTGGGGTACGTGCCGTCCGGCGCGGCCCGCGGGCTGGCGGCGCGCTCGACGGGCGTGCTGGGCCTGTGCTTCCCCGACGTGGACGGCATCGACGAGGCCGCCGACCTGCCGGACCCGGTCCGCGTGGGCGAGGCGGTCGAGGTGGTGCGCGACGTCGGCGGCCCGGTCACGGCGCGCTGGAGCAACCTCTACCTCGGCGAGGTGATGCGCGGCGCGGAGCTGGAGGCGTGGCGCACCGGCCACGCGGTGATGATCGGCGTCGCGCGCGGGCTGCGGCGCGCGCAGGCGGTCAACGAGCTGGCCGGGCGCGTGGACGGCCTGGCGGTGCTGGCCAAGTCGGTGCCCGACGACCTGCTGGCGCACATCGCCCGCCGCGTCCCCGTCGTCGTCATGGCCGGCCCGCCGCAGGACGACGCCTACGACCACATCTCGGTGGACAACCGTGCAGGCACCCGCGCCCTGGTGGACCACCTGATCGCCGACCACGGCCTCCGCGACCTGGCGTTCGTGGGCGGCCCGTTCGACTCCCCCGACGCGCACGAGCGCTTCCAGGGCTTCCGCGACGCGCTCGCCGCGGCGGGCCTGCCCGTGCCCGACGAGCCGGTGGCACGCAGCGACTTCACGCGCACCGGCGCCCGCGACCTCGCCCGCCGGATGCTCGAGACCCACGTGACCGGCCGGGGGTCGGGGACCACGGGACAGGCGCTCCCCCGCGCGCTGGTGTGCTCCAACGACCAGACGGCGCTCGGCTTCCTCGACGTCCTCACCGAGGCCGGGGTCGACGTCCCGGGCGACGTCGTCCTCACCGGGTTCGACGGCATCGACGCCACGCAGGCGTCGATGCCGCGGCTCACCACCGTGAGCCAGCCGATGGTCGAGCTGGGGCGCGCCGCCGTGGAGCTGCTGCGCGGGCGCCTCGCCGACCCGTCGGCACCGGCAGCCACGGTGAACCTGCCCGTCCGCGTGCTGCTGCGCGAGAGCTGCGGCTGCGCGTGACCCTCGCCGACCGGGGCACCGCAGCGCACGCCCGGGCCGTTGGCCACACGGTTTGCCGCTCCGAAATGTATGCGCATACACTCGCCGGGACGCCGCACGCCGACCCCGGCGTGCGCGGGCCCTCACAGGAGAGGCCTCGACGAAGAGGAGTGGATGTCCATGACGCGCACAGCGCGCTCGGGGCGGCGCCTGGCCGCCATCGCGGCCACCGTCGCGGTGCTGGCCACGGCGGCCTGCTCGGCACCGGTGCAGAACAAGGGTGACGACGGCGCCGCCGGCGGCGCGACGTCGATGCTCATCGCGGCCGACAACGGCTCGCCGACGTTCGACCGGAACTTCAACCCGTACTCGTCCGGCAAGCGGAACACGACGACGTACATGTACGAGCCGCTGGTCATCATCAACGAGATGAGCGGCGAGGAGACCCCCTGGCTGGCCACGGGGTACGAGCAGCCCGACGCCAAGACCGTCGTCTTCACCATCCGGGACGGCGTCACCTGGTCGGACGGCGAGCCCCTCACCGCCGAGGACGTCAAGTACTCCTTCGAGCTCGTCAAGAAGCACCCCGAGATGGACCTCAAGGGTGCGTGGTCGCACCTGAAGTCCGTCGAGGTGGACGGCAAGACCGTCGTCGCGCACCTGAAGACCGACGACGTCCCCGCCGCGAAGATCCTCGCCCAGCAGCTCATCGTGCCCGAGCACATCTGGTCCGAGGTCAAGGACCCGGTCACCTGGACCAACGAGGAGCCCGTCGGGTCCGGCCCCTACACGCTCGGCACGTTCACGCCGAACCAGTACACGCTCACGAAGAACGCGACGTACTGGCAGGCGGACGAGGTGGCCGTCGAGGAGCTCGTGCAGCCCGCCGCCAACTCCGAGCTGGACATCGTCAACAACGGCTACGACTGGGCCTACGCGTTCATGAGCGACGTCGAGGACACCTGGGTCAAGGCCGACCCCGAGAACAACACCTACTGGTTCCCGGCGGGCGCGGCGATCTCGCTGATCCCGAACATGACGAAGGCGCCGTACGACGACGTCGACTTCCGCAAGGGCATCGCGCTGGCCCTGGACAAGCAGGTCATCGCCGACAAGGCCGAGCAGGGCTACGTCGACCGGGCCAGCCAGACCGGCCTCATGCTGCCGAACCAGGAGGCCATCCTCGACACGTCGATCCCGAACCAGGGCTACGTCGACCAGGACACCGACGCCGCCCTCGCCTCGTTCGAGAAGGCCGGGTACACGAAGAAGGGCGACAAGCTCGTCGACTCGTCCGGCAAGCCGCTGAAGGTCACGATCACCACCCCGAACGGCTGGTCCGACTGGCTGCAGGGCGTCGAGCAGGTCAAGGGCCAGCTCACCGCGATCGGCATCGACGTCACCGTCGTGCAGCCGCAGGCCGCGGCGTACCAGAAGGAGCTCCGCACGGGCGACTTCGACATGATCATGGGCACCGTCGGCGGTACCGGGCAGCCGTTCCAGGACTACAACGGCCTCATGGGCTCGGAGTTCCTGCTGCCCGTCGGCAAGACCTCCGCCGGCAACTTCGGCCGCTTCGAGTCGAAGGAGGCCGACGCGCTGCTCGCCGAGCTCAAGGTGACCACCGACGAGGCCAAGCAGCTCGAGATCACGCACCAGCTGGAGCAGATCACCTACGAGCAGCTGCCGATGATCGCGCTGTTCTACGGCGGCTCGTGGGGCCTGTTCTCGAACAAGAACTTCACCGGCTGGCCCAGCGCGGACGACCCCTACGCCTCCCCGAAGACGTGGGACTCCACCCCGCTGCTGATCCTCACGCACCTCAAGCCCGCCCAGGGCTGACGCCCGCCCGCCGGCCGGGCCCGACGACCGCCGTCGGGCCCGGCCGGCACCCCTTGCCCCACCGAACCGACCGACCCGGAGGCTCCGTTGCGCTACGCGCTCCGCAAGCTCGGCCTGCTGGTCCTCACGCTGTGGGCGGCGGTGACGCTGAACTTCGTCATCCCGCGCCTCATGCCCGGCTCGCCCGCTGACGCGGCCATCGCCAAGCTCGCCCAGAACGGCCCCGTGACGCCGTCGGTGCAGGCGGCGATCGAGGCCCAGCTCGGCGTGCCCGGCGGCAGCATCTGGGACCAGTACGTCACGTACCTGAACAACGTCATCCACCTCGACTTCGGGGTGTCCTACACCTTCTTCCCGCAGCAGGTCTCCGAGCTCGTCGCCGGCGCCCTGCCCTGGACGCTGATCATGGTCGGCGCCGTCACCGTCGTGGCGTTCGTGCTCGGCACCCTGATCGGCATCGGGGCGGCCTGGAAGCGCGGCACCTGGATGGACTCCCTGCCCACGGTGGCCGGCAGCTTCCTCTCCGCGTTCCCCTACTTCTGGACCGCGCTCCTCATCGTCTTCTTCCTCGGCTACGTGCTCGGCTGGTTCCCCACCTCGGGCGCCTACTCCGCCACCGCGGTGCCGAACCTGTCGTGGGAGTTCCTCGGCGACGTGCTGTACCACGCGGCCCTGCCCGCGGTGACGATCCTCATCACGTCGCTCGGCGGCTGGATCCTCGGCATGCGCAACACGATGATCAACACGCTCGGCGACGACTACGTGACGTTCGCCGAGGCCAACGGCCTGCGCGGCCGCACCGTCGCGATCCGCTACGCCGCCCGCAACGCGATCCTGCCGAACCTCACCGGGTTCGGCATGGCGCTCGGCGGCGTCGTCGGCGGCTCCCTGCTCGTCGAGCAGGTGTTCGCGTACCCCGGCGTCGGCTACCTGCTGTTCAACGCCGTCACCAACCAGGACTTCCCGCTGATGCAGGCCCTCTTCCTCATGATCACCGTGAGCGTGCTGCTCGCGAACTTCCTGGTGGAGATCCTCTACGGCGTCCTCGACCCCCGAACGAGGCGGTGACCCCGATGGCTGACCCGACCACCACCACCACCGCGACGATCCCGGACCCCGAGGGTCCCGCCCCCGAGGCGGCCCGCGGCCCGCACCGGCCCGCCCGCACCCGCCTCGGCCGCACCTGCCAGGTGCTCGGTCGCGCGTTCGCCACCGTCTGGGCCAACCCCAAGGCGCGAGTGGGCCTCGTGATCCTGGGCCTGTTCGTCCTCATGGCGGTCTTCGCGCCGCTGCTGGCGCCGTACTCCCCGCACGACGACTCGTTCGCCCGCAACGAGCCCGGCAGCGCCGCGCACTGGCTCGGCACCACCGGCGCCGGCGAGGACGTGCTGTCCCAGGTGATCTACGGCGCCCGCGTCTCCCTGCTCGTCGGCTTCGTCGCCGGCGGCCTGTCCACCGTCGTCGCCGTCGTCATCGGCCTGTCGTGGGGCTACCTGCGCGGCTGGGGCAACGACGTCGTCAACTTCCTCGTCAACCTGTTCCTCGTGATGCCGGGCCTGCCGCTGATGATCATCATCGCGGCGTACCTGCAGAACGGCGGGCTGCCGATGATCATCCTGGTCGTCGTCATCACCGGCTGGGCGTGGGGCGCCCGCGTGCTGCGCTCGCAGACGCAGTCCCTGCGCTCGCGCGACTTCGTCACCGCGGCGATCTTCTCCGGCGAGAGCTCGGCCCGCGTGATCTTCCGCGAGATCCTGCCGAACATGACCTCGATGATCGCGGGGTCGTTCTTCGGCGCCGCGACGTCGGCGGTGCTCGCCGAGTCCGGCCTGTCGTTCCTCGGCCTGGGCGACATGGCCACCGTGAGCTGGGGCTCGATGATCTTCTGGGCCCAGAACTCGATGGCGATCCTCACCGGCCAGTGGATCCTCCTGTTCGCCCCGGGTCTGTGCATCGCGCTGCTGGCGACCTCCATGACCCTCGTGAACTTCGGCGTCGACGGGTTGTCCAACCCGCGCCTGCGGGAAGGGACCGGCCGATGAGCCTGCTCGAGATCCAGGACCTGTCCGTCGTCTACGAGCCCCGCGGTGCCGTCCCGACGCACGCCGTGAAGCACGCGAACCTCACCCTGGAGCAGGGCGAGTTCGTGGGCCTGGTCGGCGAGTCCGGTTCCGGCAAGTCGACGCTCGGCTTCGCCGTCACCCGCCTCGCCAAGGCCCCGGCGCGCATCTCCGCCGGCCGCATCGTGTTCGACGGCACCGACATCGCGCACCTGGACGCCGAGGAGCTGCGCGTGCAGCGCCGCGGCGGGTTCGCGATGGTGCTGCAGTCGGGCATGAACGCGCTCAACCCGGTGCGCACCATCGCGCACCACTTCGGCGACATCTTCGCCGCGCACGGCCACGTGCCGAAGGGCAGGCGCCGCCAGCGCGCCGTCGAGCTGCTCGACAAGGTGCAGCTGCCGTCCACGGTGCTCGACCGCTACCCCGGCGAGCTCTCCGGCGGCATGCGCCAGCGCGTCTCGATCGCGCTGGCCCTGTCGCTCGAGCCGCGCCTCATGGTGTTCGACGAGCCCACCACGGCCCTCGACGTGCTGGTGCAGCACGCCGTCATGGACACCATCCGCGAGCTGCAGGCCGCGGAGGGCTTCACCGCCGTGCTCATCTCGCACGACCTCGGCGTCGTGCTGGAGTCCGCGGAGCGCGTCGTCGTCATGCACGACGGCGAGATCGTCGAGGACGGCGCCTCGCGGCAGATCTTCTCCGCACCCGCGCACCCGTACACGCAGATGCTGCTGAGCCACTACGCCGACCCGCGGGCCGAGGTCGTGGAGCTGCCGGGCTTCGAGCGCAAGGCACCTGCGGCCGCAGCGACCGGCGGGGCGGAGGACGGCGCGGCCCGCACGGGCGCTCGCGAGGGGCGCGCGGCCGCGCACGACGCGATCGTCGTCGACCACGTGTCGAAGGTGTACCCGCCGCCGCGCCGCGGCGAGAAGGCGGTCACCGCCGTCGACGACGTCTCGTTCCGGCTCGAGCCGGGCGCCGCGATGGCGCTGGTCGGCCAGTCGGGCTCCGGCAAGTCGACCATCGCCAAGATGGTCACCGGCGTGGAGCGACCGACGTCGGGCACCGTGACGTTCGGCGACCTGCGGGTCGACCGGCTGCGCCGCCGCCAGCTCAAGACGCTGCACGCGGACGTCCAGATGGTCTTCCAGGACCCGTACTCGGCGCTCAACCCGCTGCACACCGTGGAGTACACGCTCACGCGGCCGGTGGAGAACTTCACCGGGCTCAAGGGCGAGGCCGCGCGCGAGCGCGTGCTGGAGCTGCTCGAGACCGTGGGTCTCACGCCCGTGGAGCAGTACGCGGCCAAGCTGCCGCACCAGCTGTCGGGCGGGCAGCGCCAGCGCGTCGTCGTGGCGCGCGCCCTGGCGTCGGACCCGCAGGTGCTCATCGCCGACGAGCCGGTCTCCATGCTCGACGTGTCGCTGCGCGCCGGCGTGCTCAGCCTGCTGGAGGACCTGCGCGCCGACCTCGGCGTCTCGCTGCTGTACATCACGCACGACCTGCTGTCCGCGCGCGTCGTCACCGACCAGATCATGGTGCTGCACCACGGCAAGGTCGTGGAGTCCGGCGGCACCACGCAGGTGCTGCGGTTCCCCGAGGACGCGTACACGACCCAGCTGCTCGACGCGATCCCGCAGCCGGCCCGCCGCTTCTCCGACGGGGCCGCGTCGTGACCGCCCCCGCCCCGACGGCCGTCCGGCCCGGGGCGCCGTTCTCGGTGCTCCCGCTGCCGGACGGCGTCGAGCCGCTGGTGCTGGACGTGCCGGTGGGCCCGCTGACCGCGCTGCGGTCGGTCGTGCCGGACGGCGTGGAGCGCCGCGCCGTCGCGCTGCTGGTCCCCGGGTTCACCGGGTCGCGCGAGGACCACCGGCTGCTGCTGCCACTGCTGGCCGAGCGCGGGGTCGAGGCGTGGACGTACTCCCAGCGCGGGCAGGCCGACTCGGTCGCGCCTCGCGGGGTGGGCGCCTACCGCCGCGACGACTTCACGGGCGACGCGCTCGACGTCGCCGCCGTCGTGGGCGCGGCCGCCGGCCTCCCCGCCGGCGACCTCCACCTGCTGGGGCACAGCTTCGGCGGCACGGTCGCGGCGGCCACGGCCGTGCGCGACGCCGCGCCGTTCGCCAGCCTCACCATGCTCTGCTCGGGCCCGCACGGCTGGCCGGGGCGCAAGGACGCCGAGCGCGACCGGCTGCTCGCCGCCGCCGGGCTCGTCGACCTGTGGACGCTCGACAACCCCGGGCTCGCCCGGCGCCTGTCCGAGGACCCGGCCGCCCTGGCCGCCCTCGACGTCGACGCCCGCTTCCACCGCGACCGCTCGGTCGCGACCAGCACGGACAACCTGCTGGGCGCGATCGACGTCCTCGCCGACGTCCGCGACGTCACGCCCGGCCTGGCCGCCACCGGCCTGCCGGTGCTGGTCGCGCACGGCGTGGACGACGCGGCGTGGCCGCAGCCGTGGCAGCGCGCCATGGCCGAGCGGCTCGGCGCCCGCTACGAGGTGATCGCCGACGCCGGTCATCTCCCCAACGTCGAGAACCCCGCCGCGACGGCGGACCTCCTGGCCGGCTTCTGGACCACCTCCCGCTGAGCCACCCCCCGAACACCGCTCCACTACGTAAGGACCATCCCGTGCTGCACTTCCCCGAGGGCTTCCGCTGGGGCGCCGCCACCGCGGCCCACCAGATCGAGGGCAACAACGTCTCCAGCGACTGGTGGGTGCGCGAGCACGCCGCCGGCACCTCGATCGTCGAGCCCAGCGGCGACGCCGCGGACAGCTACCACCGTTACCGCGAGGACATGACGCTCCTGCGCGACGCCGGCCTCGACACGTACCGCTTCTCCATCGAGTGGGCGCGGATCGAGCCCGAGGAGGGCTTCGTCTCCCGCGCCGAGATCGCGCACTACCGCCGCATGGTGGAGACGTGCCTCGAGCTCGGCATCACCCCGATGGTCACGCTCATGCACTTCACGGTGCCGCGCTGGTTCTACGAGGAGGGCATGTGGCGCTCCCCGAAGGCGGCCGACCGCTTCGCCCGCTTCACCGAGCTCGCCCTGCCGATCCTCGGGAACGACGTCGACTACGTCTGCACCATCAACGAGCCCAACATCGCCGCGATGATCGCGGGCGGCGAGGACCCGGCCAACCTGGTCGCCTACGGGCTGCCCGCCCCCGACCTGCAGGTCGCGGACACGCTGCTGGAGTCGCACCGGCGCTCGCGCGAGATCCTCGCCGGCGTGGGCGGCATCAGCTCCGGCTGGACCGTCGCCACCCAGGACTTCCAGCCCGAGCCGGGCTGCGAGGACGTGGCCCACGAGTACGGCCACCAGCGCGACGACTGGTACCTCGAGGCCGCCCGCGGCGACGACTGGGTGGGCGTCCAGGCCTACACCCGCACCATCATCGGCCCCGACGGCCCGCGCCAGGTGCCCGAGGGCGTCGAGACCACCCTCACCGGCTGGGAGTTCTACCCCCTCTCCCTGGAGCACGGCGTGCGCTCGGCGTGGGAGAAGACCGAGGGCGTGCCGGTGTTCGTCACCGAGAACGGCATGGCGACCCAGGACGACGCGCGCCGCATCGACTACACCGAGGGCGCGCTGGCCGGCCTGCACGCCGCCATCTCCGACGGCATCGACGTGCGGGGCTACCTGCACTGGAGCCTGCTGGACAACTACGAGTGGGCCTCCGGGTTCCGCCCCACGTTCGGGCTCGTCGAGTTCGACAAGGAGACGTTCGAGCGGCGCCCGAAGCCGTCGCTGGGCTGGCTGGGCTCCGTCGCGCAGGCGAACGGCCTCACCGTCCGCTGACCCCGTCCGCGAGGTGGTACGGACCCTGCCGAGGTAGTACGGGCCGTGCCGAGGTAGTGGGCTGCCCACGACCTCGGCACGGCCCGTACTACCTCGCGGGGTGGGGTACTACCTCGCGGAGACTCGTACTACCTCAGCGATCCTCGACCGACGGAAGGCTCAGGAGCCATGACCGACCTGCCGTACCGCGACCCGTCCCTGTCCCCCGCCGCACGGGTGGAGGACCTGCTGAGCCGCATGACGCTGCCCGAGAAGGTCGGGCAGATGCTGCAGCTCAACGCGATGGACGACCTCGACGAGATCGTCGTCGGGCGGCTGGCGGGGTCGATCCTGCACGCGTCGCCGTCGCGCGTCGTCGAGGCGATCGAGCTGGCCCGCGGCACCCGCCTGGGGATCCCGCTGCTGGTGGCCGACGACGCGATCCACGGGCACGGCTTCTTCCCCGGCGCGACCGTCTTCCCCAGCCAGCTGGGGATGGCGGCGACGTGGGACCTCGACCTCGTGGAGCGGGCGGCCCGCGCGACGGCGGTCGAGGCCGCCGCGACCGGCCTGCACTGGACCTTCTCCCCCGTGCTCTGCGCGACGCGCGACCTGCGCTGGGGCCGCGTGAACGAGACGTTCGGCGAGGACCCGTACCTCATCGGCGAGCTCGGCGCCGCGATGGTGCGCGGCTACCAGGGCGAGGGGCTCACCGACCCGACGGCGGTGCTCGCGACGGCCAAGCACTTCGCCGGCTACTCCGAGACCCAGGGCGGCCGCGACGCCACCGAGGCCGACCTCACGCCGCGCAAGCTCCGCTCCTGGTTCCTGCCGCCGTTCGAGCGCGTGGTCCGCGAGGGCGTGCGCACCGTGATGATCGGCTACCAGGCCATCGACGGCGTCCCCATCACGACCAGCCGCTGGCTGCTGCAGGGCGTGCTCAAGGACGAGTGGGGCTTCGACGGCACCCTCGTCACCGACTGGGACAACGTGGGCCGCATGGTGTGGGAGCAGTTCGTCAGCCCCGACCACGCGGCCGCGTCGGCCGCCGCCGTCGGCGCCGGCAACGACGTCATCATGGCGACGCCGACGTTCTTCGAGGGCGCGCAGGAGGCCCTCGCCGACGGGCGCATCGACGAGACGCGGCTCGACGACGCGGTGCGGCGCATCCTGCGCCTCAAGGTGGACCTCGGGCTGTTCGAGGACCCGCGGGCGCCGGTCGGCGAGCGCATCGAGGCCGTCGTCGGCTCGGCGGAGCACCGCGACCTCGCCCTCGACGTCGCGCGCGGCTCGCTGGTGCTGCTGGAGAACGACGGCACCCTGCCGCTCGCGGGCGGCCTCGTGGCGGACGACGACGGGCGCGCGGGCGCCCCGACCGGTGCCGCGCCGCTGCGCGTCGCCGTCGTCGGGCCGAACGCCGACGACCCGCACGCCCAGCTCGGCGACTGGGCCGGCGCGTCGGGCCAGGTGAGCTGGATCCGCGACGGCCACCCGCGCGAGCTGACCGAGACGGTGCTGGACGGGCTGCGCGCCGTCGCGCCGCCGTCGTGGGAGGTGACGTACGCCCGCGGCGCCGACATCGTCGAGCTGGGACCCGACCCCGACGGCACGCACTTCCCCGACGGGCAGCCGCGCCCGCCGGCGGCCCTGCCCGCACCGTCCGACCCGGTCCTGCTGGCCGAGGCGGAGGACGCGGCCCTCTCCGCGGACGTCGTCGTCGCCGTGCTGGGCGACGCGGTCGCGCTGGCGGGCGAGGGCAGGTCGACCGCCACGCTGGAGCTCCAGGGCGGGCAGGCCGAGCTGCTGGAGCGGCTGGTCGCGACCGGCACTCCCGTGGTCGTCGTGCTCGTCGCCTCCAAGCCGCTCGTGCTGCCCGAGGCCGTGGGCCGCGCCGCCGCCCTCGTGCACGCCGCCAACCCCGGCATGCGCGGCGGCCGGGCCGTCGCGGAGCTGCTGCTCGGGCTGGTCGAGCCGACCGGCCGCCTGCCGATCTCCTACGCCCTGCACGCCGGGCAGCAGCCGGTCTTCTACCACCAGGTGCGCGGCCAGCACGGCACGCGGTACGCCGACCTCACGCAGCGCCCGCCGTACGTGTTCGGCGAGGGCCGGTCGTACACGACGGTCGAGTACTCCGGGCTGGAGCTGGACGCCGCCGACGTCGCGGCCGACGGCGTGGTGCGGGGCCGCGTCACCGTCGCCAACACCGGGGCCCGCCCGGCGGTCGAGACCGTGCAGGTGTACGTGAGCGACAAGGTCACGTCCGTGACCTGGGCGGACCGGGAGCTGAAGACCTTCCGCCGCGTGCCGCTGGCACCCGGCGAGAGCGTCGTCGTCGAGGTCGAGGTGCCCGCCACGGACTGCACGATCGTCGACGCCGCCGGCCGCCGCGTCGTCGAGCCGGGCGAGTTCGAGCTGCTCGTCGGTCCGAGCTCGCGCCGTGACGACCTGCTGGTGACGCCGTTCCGCGTCGGCTGACCGCTTCAAGGGTTGACGCATTACCCCCTAGGGGTATGGTGGACCCATGACCGACACCGGCACGCCCCTCCCCGACCTTGCGACCGACGGCGGCCACCCGCACGACGGCCCGCACGGCTACGCCTCCGACAAGGAGGCCTACCTCAAGCGCATGCGCCGCATCGAGGGCCAGGTGCGCGGCATCGCCCGCATGATCGACGAGGACGTCTACTGCATCGACATCCTCACCCAGGTGTCCGCCGTGACCAAGGCGCTGCAGGCGGTCTCCATCGGCCTCGTCGAGGACCACCTGGGCCACTGCGTCGTCGACGCCGCCCGCGCGTCCGAGGCCGAGGGCGCCGCGAAGGTCAAGGAGGCCGCCGACGCCATCGGCCGGCTCGTCCGGTCCTGACCCACGTCTCACCCCTGCTGATCCACCCTCGATGAAGGAGCACGCATGAGCACCGTCACCACCCTGGGCGTCACCGGCATGACCTGCAGCAACTGCGTCGCGCACGTGACCAAGGACCTCTCCGCCGTCCCCGGCGTCGAGGACGTCTCCGTCGAGCTGCACGCCGGCGGCACCTCCGACGTCACCGTCTTCTCCGACGCCCCGCTCGACGAGGCCGCGCTGCGCGAGGCCGTCGACGAGGCGGGCTACGACGTCGAGTCCGTCGCCGTCCAGCAGGACGCGCTTGCCGCCCAGCAGGCCGCGCAGGCGCCCGCCCGCCAGGAGGCGCACAACTGCGCCTGCGGCTGCGGCACCGGCGAGGCCTCCGCCACCGAGACCGGCCCGGCGCGGAAGACCTACGACCTGGCCGTGCCCCCGCGCGCCTGAGTCCCCGCTCCCCGGAGCCCATCCCCGCGGACCGCCTGCCGAACCGTCGCGCCGCTCGACCACCACGAGCCGCCGCGACCCAGGCCCTCCGCGCCGCGCCGCCGTCCCCCCGACCCGGCGCCCCCACCGCGACCCCGCCGCCCCGGGTCGTCGCGGGTGACCTCCACCCAGCACCTCAGGGAGTCACCCTCATGAGCACCCCCACGTCCTCGCCGGTCGACCCGGCAGGGCCCGCCGCCGGCCCTCCGATCCTGGAGATCGACCTCGCCATCGAGGGCATGACCTGCGCGTCGTGCGTGGCGCGCGTCGAGAAGCGGCTCAACCGCGTCGACGGCGTCACCGCGACGGTGAACCTGCCGCTCGAGAGCGCCCACGTCGAGCTCACCGCGCCCGTCGACGACTCCGCGCTGGTCGAGGCCGTCGAGAAGGCCGGCTACGGCGCCCGCGTCACCGGCCGCCGCGACGTCGCCCCGCCCGCCCCCGACCTGTCGGAGGCTCAGCGCACCCCGGTACGACCTCCGTCCGACACGTCCGCCCCCGGCGACGCCCGCGGGGCCGACCTCCGCCGTCGGCTCGTCGCGTCCGCGGCGCTCACCGTGCCGGTGGTCGCGCTGTCGATGATCCCCGCGCTGCAGTTCACGGGCTGGCAGTGGGTGGTCGCCGCCGCCGCGCTGCCGGTCGTGACGTGGGGCGCGTGGCCGTTCCACACCGCCGCGGCGCGGGCCGCCCGGCACGGCGCGTCCACGATGGACACGCTGGTCTCGCTCGGCGTGGCCGCCGCGACGCTGTGGTCCCTGTGGGCGCTCACGCTCGGCGGGGCGGGCGAGCTCGGCATGCGGATGCGGCCGTCGCTGATCCCGTCCGAGTCGGGCGGCGCGCCCGAGCTGTACTTCGAGGTCGCGGCCGTCGTCACGACCTTCCTGCTCGCCGGCCGCTACGCCGAGCACCGCTCCCGCCGCCGCGCCGGCGACGCCCTGCGCTCCCTGCTGGAGCTGGGCGCCAAGGACGCCGAGCGCGTGCGGCTCGCACCCGACGGCGCGCCCCTGACCGGTCCCGACGGCGGGCGCGTCACCGAGCGCGTGCCCGTCGCGGACCTCGCCGTCGGCGACGTGTTCGTCGTGCGGCCGGGCGAGAAGGTCGCCACCGACGGCGAGGTGGTCGAGGGCGCGAGCGCCGTCGACACGTCGCTGCTCACGGGCGAGCCGGTCCCGGTCGACGTCGGCCCCGGCGACGCCGTCACCGGCGCGACCGACAACACGTCCGGCCACCTGCTGGTGCGCGCCACGCGCGTGGGCGAGGAGACGACGCTCGCGCAGATCGGGCGCCTCGTGTCCCAGGCGCAGACCGGCAAGGCCCCCGTGGCCAGGCTCGCCGACCGCATCTCCGCCGTCTTCGTGCCGATCGTCATCGGGCTGTCGGTGCTCACCCTGGTGGGCTGGCTGCTGGCCGGCGCAGACGTCCAGCTCGCCTTCACCGCCGCCGTCGCGGTGCTGATCATCGCGTGCCCCTGCGCCCTCGGCCTCGCGACGCCCACCGCCCTGCTGGTCGGCACCGGCCGCGGCGCGCAGCTCGGCATCCTCATCAAAGGCCCGGAGATCCTGGAGTCCACCCGCCGCGTCGACACCGTCGTGCTCGACAAGACCGGCACCGTCACCGAGGGCCGCATGCAGGTGGAGCGCGTCGTCGCCGAGCTGTCAGGGCCAGGAGCAGGTTCTGATGGCCCTGGCCCTGACAACTCACGGGAGGACGAGGTGCTGGCGTACGCCGGCGCCGTCGAGGCCCTGAGCGAGCACCCGATCGCGCACGCCGTCGCGGCCGCCGCACGCGAGCTGTCAGGACCAGGAGCACGTTCTGATGGTCCTGGCCCTGACAGGTCGGGCGGGACGGGGGCGGACGGCGTCGGGATCGGCGCGCTGCAGGCGTTCGACTTCCGCGCGACGCCGGGCGGCGGGGTCGAGGCGGTCGTGCGGCGGGCGCACTCGGGCCTCGCCGGGCTCGCCGCGGACGGCGGGCTCAACGCCCGGCGGGTGCTCGTCGGGCAGCCGTCGTGGCTGGCCGGGCAGGGCGTCGCGTTCGACGGCGACCTCGCGGCGGCGTTCGCCGACGCCGAGGCGACCGGCGCGAGCGCCGTCGTCGTCGCGTGGGACGGCGCCGCCCGCGGCGTCGTCGTGCTGCGCGACCCGGTCAAGGCGACCTCCGCCGAGGCGGTGCGCGAGCTGCGCGACCTCGGGCTCCGGCCGGTGCTGCTCACCGGCGACGGCGAGGGCGCGGCCCGTGTCGCCGCCCGCGAGGTCGGCATCGCCGAGGAGGACGTCATCGCCCGCGTGCTGCCGCAGGACAAGGCGGCGGTCGTGACGCGGCTGCGCTCCGAGGGCCGGGTCGTGGCGATGGTCGGCGACGGCGTGAACGACGCCGCCGCCCTCGCCACGGCGGACCTGGGGCTCGCGATGGGCACGGGCACCGACGTCGCGATCGAGGCGAGCGACATCACGCTCGTCCGCGGCGACCTGCGCTCCGCGCCCGCAGCCGTCCGGCTCTCGCGCGGCACGCTGCGCGTGATCAAGCAGAACCTGTTCTGGGCCTTCGCCTACAACGTGGCGGCGATCCCGCTCGCCGCGGCAGGCCTGCTCAACCCGATGATCGCCGGGGCGGCCATGGCCGCGTCGTCCGTCATCGTCGTCGGCAACTCGCTGCGCCTGCGCCGCGCCGGCTGACCCTCCCGCGATGGTGTGGGCGCGATGTCGGGGACGCATGGTCCCCGACATCGCGCCCACAACACAGCCGGTGGCAGGCAGGTCAGCGGAAGCGGCGGCCCTCGTCGCGGCGGTAGGCGCCGGCGGCGAGGACGGCGAACAGCACGGTCCAGCCGAGCAGCACGACCCACGCCAGCCCGTAGGCGGGCTCGCCGGTGAGCGCCTGCACCAGCAGGTCACGACCGGCGCGCGTCGGGGTGGCCTGCGAGATCGCGTCCAGCCACTCCGGGAACGCCTGCGGCGGCAGGAACAGGCCGCCCGCGAACGCCAGGGGGAACAGCACCGCCTGCACGACCGGCAGCGCGGCCTTGGCGGACAGCGAGTACCCCACCGCCATGCCGAGCAGCACGAACGGCACGGAGACCAGCAGGATGGTGCCCACCCCGGCGAGCAGCTGCCCGAACGTCACGGTCGCCGCCGTGAAAAGCCAGCCGATGAGGATCAGCGGGACCAACCCGAACAGCGCGAAGATCGCGCCGTTGCCGATCCGCGCGACCATCCGCGGGCCGGGGCCGGCGGGCAGGGAGCGCAGGAACGGGTCGAACGGGAGCTGCCGGTCCTCGGCCACGCCCAGCCCGTAGGTGAACAGGCTCGCCGAGCAGACGGCGAACAGGCCGAGGCTCGCCACCGACATCGTGGCCCACAGCGGGTTCTGCGCGACCTCGCGCTGCGGCACCACGAAGAAGAACATCGCCAGCGCGGGGAACAGCATGTTGCCCAGCACCGCGATGGGCACCCGCACCGTCTCCAGGAACTGGTAGCGCAGGTGCAGCCAGGTCAGCCGCAGCGGTCCCGGGGCCGTCCCCGCCCGGGCGGGGGTCGTCGTCGCGCTCATCGTGCCGCCTCCGTCACCATCTCCTCGAACGCCTCCTCGAGGCTCGCGCCCCGGATGCGGAGGTCGTGGAAGTCCACCTCGCCGCGCACCAGCGACCGGACGAGCTCGTCGGCGTCCGCCGTGTACAGCTCCTGCGTGCCGTCGTCGAGTCGTTCGGCGCGCACGACGCCGGGCCACGCGGCCAGGTCGGCCGTCGCGCGCAGCGCCACCCGCCGCAGGCCCACGCGTCGCAGGATGGCGTCGAGCGTGTCGTCCGCCCGCACCACGCCGCGGTCGATGACGACGACGCGCTGCGCCAGCGCCTGCACCTCCTCGAGGTAGTGGCTGGTGAGCAGGACCGTGCCGCCGTCCGCGTGGTAAGCGCGGATCGCGTCCCACAGCGCCTGGCGGGCGCCGACGTCGAGCCCGGTGGTGGGCTCGTCGAGCAGGACGACGCGCGGCCGCCCCACCAGCGACAGCGCGACGGCGAGCCGCCGCTTCTGCCCGCCGGACAGGGCGCCCGTCTGGCGGCGGGCCAGGTCGGCGAGCCCGAACTGCTCCAGCAGCTCGCCGGTGGGCACGGGGTCGGCGAAGTGCCCGCCGACGAAGTCGACCACCTCGCGCACCCGCAGCGTGGCGGGCAGGCCCGTCTCCTGCGGGGTGATGCCGAGGCCGGCGCGGCTGGCGGCGTCGCGCGGGTCGCCGCCCAGCAGGCGCACGGTCCCCGCGTCGGGGCGGCGCTGGCCGCTGACCAGCGAGAGCAGCGTGGACTTGCCGGCCCCGTTGGGCCCGAGCAGGCCCACGAGCTCGCCGGGTCCGACGTCGAGCGACACGTCGTCGAGCGCGACGACGTCGCCGAACCGCCGGGTGACACCGCGCACGGCGACGACGGCGGGGACCGCTGCGGGCCCGGGGTCGGGCGCGGCGGCGGGCACGGGCGGCGTGTCGGCCCGGGCGGGGGCACGCTCCGGGGGGCGGGTGCGGGTCATGATCCGGCTCCTCTCAGCAGGCCGGTCAGGGCCTCTTGGTAGTCCTCGAACGCGCGGCGCCCCTGCGGGGTGAGCGCGAGATAGGTCGCGGGGGTGCGGCCCTCGTGGGTCTTGGTGACGCGGACGTAGCCCGCGTCCTCGAGCTTGCGCAGGTGGGTGGACAGGTTCCCGGCGGTCATGTCGAGCAGCTTCTGCAGCCTGGGGAAGCTCAGCTCGTCGCCGGCGTCCAGGGCGGCGAGCGTCGCGACGACGCGCAGCCGGGCGGGCGCGTGGATGACCGGGTCGAGGGCGTCAGCCACGGCCCGCCCCCTCCCCCGCGCGGCGCCGTCGGCGCACGATGCGCAGGTGGTCGACGAGGGCCATCACGAGGAAGCCGCCCCCGCCGGCGAACGCCATCACGAGGTAGGTGAGGGGCAGGCCGGCGAGCGTCGCGGCCGCGGCGACGAGCAGGATCCACCCACCCAGGACGAACAGGGAGCGGTCGTCGAACGCGACCGCCCCGCCCAGGTACAGCAGCCCGACGACGAGGCACGCGCCGCCGTTGCTGGCGAGGCCCATGAGCTCCCCGTCCGCGCCCGCGCGGGCGAGCCCGCCGAGGAACGCGCTGAAGGTGAGGAAGCCGAGCATCCACGCCCAGCCGTACATCGCGCCCGTCCGGGCGGAGACGCCGCGCGTGCCGGACGTGCGGCTCATGGTGTGCACCATCGTGAACACGACGGCCGCGGCGAGGGCGCCGGCGAAGACCCAGTACGCCCAGGCCTCCGGCTGCTCGCGGCCCTGCGCGCTGAACCACAGCACCAGGTAGCCGGCCAGCCAGGCGACGCCCCACGCGCCGTAGAGCGCGCGGCCGTCCGGCCCGAGGGCCGCGCGGGCCCGGTCCTGCTGCTCGCGGATGAGCCGGAGCGAGTCGGCGGCGGCCAGCCCGGCGTCGTCGGTGGCGTCGCCAGGGCGGTCGGGGTGGTCGGTCATGGCTCCCTCTCGAGGATCCTGCAGACGACTTTGCGCTGCAAACTGGTTTGTTGATCATGACACCGAGCGGCTCCGCGCACAACCCCCCTCGCCTACGCCCCGGAGATCGCCCGGGCCATGCTGCAGCGCCAGCAGGCGGGCGCGATCATCGCCGCCCGGTCGCGGATCGTCGAAGGCGCCGTCTCGATGGTCGCGGACGCGCTGAACCGCCTCGAGTCCGAGGGCGTCGTCACGCTCGACGACGAGCGCCGCGCCACCACGGTCTCCAACCTGCTGGTGGTGCGGTGCGGCGAGAGCCGCGCCACCCCGTCGTCACGCGGGATCGCTGCACCTGTGACGCCCGCGCGCCCCTGAACCCGGGGACCAGCGCTCAAGGACGCCGCCGTCCTCCTGACCGTCGTCCAGGGGCGGGTGCTATAACCGGACGGTGGCCGACCCGCAGACGATGACGCCCGCGGCGCGACGCCGCACCACCGCCGAGATCTGGATCGTGCTGGGCCTCAGCCTGGGGCAGAGCGGCGTGTACGCCCTGGTCAACATCATCGCGAGGCTCACGGCCGAGACCCCGCTCGCGGAGCAGTCCGCGACCCTCAACGCCAGCCAGTCGGACCGCTCGCTCCTCGACCTCACCTACCAGCTGCTGGGGATCTTCTTCGCGCTGGTCCCGGTCGCGCTGGCGCTGTACCTGCTCAGCGGGCGGGCGGGCGCCACGTGGCGGGGCACGCGCCGTCGGATCGGCCTCGACTGGGGCCTGGAGGACGCGCGCCCCGGCCGCGACGTCGCGTGGGGCTTCGCGCTGGCCGCCGCCATCGGCATCCCGGGGCTCGCGTTCTACGCCCTCGGCCGCCTGCTCGGCATCACGGTCCAGGTGCAGGCCAGCGCCCTGAACGAGCACTGGTGGACGGTGCCGGTCCTCGTCGTCGCCGCCCTGCAGAACGGTCTGCTCGAGGAGGTCGTGGCCGTCGCGTACCTGCACGAGCGCACCCGCGACCTCGGGTGGTCCCGCCTGTGGTTCGTGGTGTGGAGCTCGCTGCTGCGCGGCTCGTACCACCTGTACCAGGGCATCGGCCCGTTCTTCGGCAACGTCGTGATGGGGCTGGTGTTCTCGTGGTTCTACACCAGCCGGTGGGGCCGGCATCGGGTGGTGCCGCTCGTCGTCGCGCACACCCTGCTCGACGTCGTCGCCTTCGTCGGCTACGCGCTGCTGCCGCAGGGGTGGAAGGACGCGCTCGGCCTCTGATCGGCGACCGAGCGCGTCCCGCCGGGGTCAGCGCTGCCGGAGGGCGAGCAGCTCCTCCCGGTGCACGGCCTGCGCGTCCGGGTCGGGCACCGGCAGCGAGGCCAGCAGCTGCTTCGTGTAGTCCTCGCGCGGGGCGCCGAGCACCTGCTCGCCCGTACCCTCCTCGACCAGGTGCCCGCGGTAGAGCACCGCGATGCGGTCGGCCAGGAGGTCCACGACGGCGAGGTCGTGCGACACGAACAGGCAGGCGAAGCCGAGCTCCTTCTGCAGCTCGGCGAAGAGCTCCAGCACCCGCGCCTGCACCGACACGTCGAGGGCCGACGTCGGCTCGTCGGCGATGAGCAGCTCCGGGTCGAGCGCCAGGCCGCGCGCCAGCGACGCGCGCTGCCGCTGCCCGCCCGACAGCTCGTGCGGGAAGCGGTCGCCGTAGCTGCGGGGCAGCTGGACGGCCTCGAGCAGCTGGTCGACGCGGCCGCGCGCGGCCTCCGGGTTGCGCACCCGCCCGTGCACGACCAGCGGCTCCGCCACGCACTCGGCGATGGTCAGCAGCGGGTTGAACGACGTGGCCGGGTCCTGGAACACGAACCCCAGCCGCGGGCGCATCGCCTTGAGGTCACGCCCCTTGGCGCCGCGCATCTCGGTGCCGAGCACCCGCAGCGACCCGCCGCTCACGGGCGTGAGGCCGGCGATCGCGCGGGCGATCGTCGTCTTGCCCGAGCCCGACTCCCCCACCAGCCCCAGCACCTCGCCGGGGCGGATCGCGAGGTCCACGCCGTCCACCGCGGTGAACGCCGGCTGCCGGAACCGCCCCGGGTACGTGATGGTCAGGCCCTCGGCCCGCACCACCGGCTCGGACGCCGCCCACCCCTCCGGGCGGGCGGCGGCGCGCTCGACGGCGCGGACGGTGCCCTCCCCGACGCGCGGCACGGCCTTGAGCAGCGCCTTCGTGTAGTCGGCCTGCGGGTCGGTGAACAGGTCGCCCACCGGCGCCTGCTCCACGACCTTGCCCTGGTACATCACGGCGACCCGGTCGGCCAGGTCCGCCACCACGCCCATGTTGTGCGTGATGAGCACGATCGCCGTGCCGGTCTCGTCGCGCAGGTGGCGCAGCAGGTCGAGGATCTCGGCCTGGACGGTGACGTCCAGCGCCGTCGTCGGCTCGTCCGCGACGATGAGGCTCGGCCCCAGCACCAGCGCCATCGCGATGACGATGCGCTGCTTCTGCCCGCCCGAGAACTGGTGCGGGTAGTGGTCGACGCGGTGCTCGGGGTCGGGGATCCCGACCGTGCCGAGCACCTCGATCGCCCGTCGCCGCGCCTCCTTCTTCGACACGTCGCCGTGCGCACGGATGCCCTCGGCGATCTGCCACCCCACCGTGTACACGGGGTTGAGCACGCTGGAGGGCTCCTGGAACACCATCGCCACGTCGCGGCCGCGCACCTGGCGCAGCTTCGACGCCGAGACCGCGACGACGTCCGTCGCCGCGCCGTCGCGCCCCGTGAGGACGACGGCGCCGCTCGTGGTCGCCGTCTCCGGCAGCAGGCCCAGGATGGTCTTGGCCGTGACGGTCTTGCCGGAGCCGGACTCGCCGACGACGGCGAGCACCTCGCCCGGCTGGACGTCGAGGCTCACGCCGGCGACGGCCCGTACCGGCCCGGCGTCCGTGGCGAACGAGACCTCGAGGTCCCTGATCGACGCGACAGCACCGTTCGGCGCGACCGCGCCGTTCGATGCGGCGGCGCTCGATGCGACGGCGCTCATGCGTCGCCTCCCTTCGGGTTCTCCTCCGAGTGCTCGGCGGACGCCGGGTTCTCCGGGTCGGAGGCGTCCGCCTCGACCGACGTCGCCGCGACCGCCCCCGCCACCTGGCCGGAGCGTGCACGCGAGCGCAGGCGCGGGTCGGCCAGGTCGTTGAGCGACTCGCCCATGAGGGTCATGCCCATCGCCGCGAGGACGATGGCGAGACCCGGGAACAGCGCGGTCCACCAGATGCCGGAGGTGACGTCGGCGAGCGAGCGCTGCAGGTCGTAACCCCACTCGGCTGCCGCCGTCGGCTCGATGCCGAAGCCGAGGAACCCCAGGCCGGCGAGCGTGAGGATCGCCTCCGACGCGTTCAGCGTGACGATGAGCGGCAGCGTGCGCGTGGAGTTGCGCAGCACGTGGCGGGTCATGATGCGCCAGTGCCCGGTACCGAGCACGCGCGCCGAGTCGACGAACGCCTCCGCCTTGATCCGCACCACCTCGGCGCGCACCACCCGGAAGTACTGCGGCACGAACACCACGGTGATCGACAGCGCGGCGGCGAGGATGCCGCCCCACATGCTCGACTGCCCGCCCGAGATGACGATGGCGAGCAGGATCGCGAGCAGCAGGGACGGGAACGCGTAGATCGCGTCCGCGATCACCACGAGCACCCGGTCGAGCCAGCCGCCGAAGTAGCCCGACACCAGGCCGAGCAGCACGCCCACGACGATCGACGCCGCGACCGCGACGATCACGACGAGCAGGGACGTCTGCGCGCCCCACACCACGCGGGACAGGACGTCGTAGCCGCCGACGGTGGTGCCGAACCAGTGCTCCGCCGACGGTGGCTGCTGGGCACCGAACGCGACGCCGTCCCCGCTGCGCAGCTGCGACCAGCCGTACGGCGCCAGGAGCGGCGCGAAGACCGCGACCAGCACGAACACCGTCGTCAGGACGAGGCCCGCGATGAGCATGCCCCGCTGGAGCCCGACGCTCTGGCGCACCTGGTGCACCACCGGCAGCTTCTTGAACCAGGCACCGCGTCCGGCGACGTGCTCGGGGGCTGCGCCGGCCGTGCCGACGCTCGTGATCTCTCCGCTGGTCATCAGTACCTCACCCTCGGGTCGATCAGGGCGGCGAGGACGTCCACGAGGAAGTTCGTCACCGCCACGACCACGGCCATCAGCACGACGATCCCCTGCACGGCGACGAAGTCGCGCGCCTGCAGGTACTCCGACAGCTGGAAGCCGAGGCCGCGCCACTCGAACGTGGTCTCGGTGAGCACGGCGCCCACGAGCAGCATCGCGACCTGCATGCCGGCCACGGTGATGATCGGGATGAGCGCCGGGCGCCACGCGTGCTTGCGCACGAGGCGGCTCTCCTTGACGCCCCGCGAGCGGGCCGCGTCGACGTAGCCGGTACCGAGGGTGCCGATCATGTTGGTGCGCACGAGGCGCAGGAACACGCCGGCCGTGAGCAGGCCGAGCGCGATCGCCGGCAGCGCGGCGTGCGACAGCACGTCGAGCACGACCGCGGGGTCGCCCGTCTTGAACGCGTCGATCAGCATGAACCCGGAGTCGGCGCCGGCGAGCTGCATCGCGATCTCCCCGTCGGTGGACACGCGGCCCGCCACCGGGAACCAGCCCAGCCAGACGGAGAACACCAGCTTGAGGATGAGGCCGGCGAAGAACACCGGCGTCGCGTACGCGAGGATCGCGAGGATGCGGAGCACCGCATCGGGCAGACGGTCGCGGAAGTAACCGCTGACCATGCCGAACGGGACGCCCAGCACGAGAGCCACGAGGATCGCGTACGACGCGAGCTCCAGCGTCGCCGTCCCGTAGGTGGTGAGCACCTCGGTGACCGGCCGGTTGTCGCTGATCGTGGTGCCGAAGTCGCCGGAGAAGATCCCGGTGAGGTACTCCCAGTACTGGACGACGATGGGTCGGTCGTAGCCGGCCGCATGGATCAGCTCGGCGAGCTGGTCGGGCGGAAGCTTGCCGCCCAGCGCGGCGGTGATGGGGTCACCGGTCGCGCGCATGAGCACGAAGACGGTGGTGACCAGGATGAACACGGTGGGGATGATGAGCAGGAAGCGCACCAGGACGTAGCGTCCCAGTGCGCTCCCTGCCGTGCTACGTGCAGACACGAGAAGTGCTCAGTCCGTCTCTCAGCCCTTGGCCAGCGCGGCGTAGCGGACCTTGAACGACGCGTCGAGGGTGTCCTCGACGCCCGTGACGTCGGCGCCGGTGACCGCGACCTGCGCACCCTGCAGGTACGGGACGGTCGACAGGTCCTTGGCCTCGGCCTCCTGGATCTGGCCCAGGAGCTCGGTGCGCTTCGCCTCGTCGGCCGTGACGGCCTGCTCGAGGATCATGTCCTCCACGTCCTGGTTCACGTAGTGGTTGCCCAGGAAGTTCTCCTTGAGGAAGAACGGCGTGAGGTAGTTGTCCGCGTCCGAGTAGTCCGGGAACCAGCCGAGCTGGTAGGCCGGGTAGACGTCGGACGTGCGGTCCTTGGAGTACTGCACCCACTCGGTGGTCTGCAGGTTGACGGTGAACAGGCCGTCCGCCTCGAGCTGGTCCTTGATGAGCGCGTACTCGTCGCCCGACGACGGGCCGTAGTGGTCGTTCGAGTACTGCAGGTTCAGCTCGACCGGGGTGGTGACCCCGGCGTCGTCGAGGCGCTTCTTCGCCGCGTCGGCGTCGGCGCCGCCCTGGCCGTCGCCGTACATCTCCTTGAGCGGCTCCGTGGCGCCGGTGAGGCCGTCCGGGACGAAGGAGTACAGCGGGGTGTAGGTGCCCTTGTAGACCTGGTCGGCCAGGGCCTCGCGGTCGATGAGGTCGGCGACGGCCTGGCGGACCGCGGTCGCCTTCTTCGGGTCGGCGTCCGGCTGCTTCTCGCCGTAGGGCTGGGTGTTGAAGTTGAACGTGATGTAGCGGATCTCGCCGCCGGGCCCGTCGACGACCTTCACCGCGTCGTCGCCGCGCAGGTCCTCGATGTCCGTGGGCGACAGCGACCGGAGGGCGACGTCCACCGAGCCGTCCTGCACCTCGAGCTTGAGGTTGGAGGCGTCCGTGAAGTACTTGGCGGCGACCTTCGGCGTCTTGGCCGCGCCGAGGATGCCCTGGTAGCCGTCGTACGCCTCGTAGCTGATGAGCTCGTTGGCCTTGTAGCTCGTGATCGAGTACTGGCCGGCGAACGCCTTGCCGTCGACGATCTCCTGGTCCGGCGTCACGGCGTCGGCCGAGAAGACGTCCTCGTCCACGATGGGGCCCACAGGGGACGACAGGATCTGCGGGAAGATCTGGTCGTCCGCGCTCTTGAGCTTGAAGACGACGGTCGTGTCGTCCGGCGTCTCCACCGAGTCGAGGTTGTACAGCAGCGACGACGGGCCGTTCTCGTCCGCGATCGCGAGCTGGCGGTCGAAGGTGAACTTGACGTCGGAGGACGTGAGGTCGTTGCCGTTGGCCCACTTCAGGCCCGGCTTGAGCTTGACCGTGTACTCCTTGGGCGACGTGAACTCCGCCGACTCCGCGATGTCCGGCTCCACGTCGGGGCTGCCGTACGGGGTATTCAGGAGGAACGGGTAGATCTGGTTCATCACCGCGAACGACCCGTTGTCGTACGACCCGGCCGGGTCGAGCGACGTGATCTTGTCCGTGGTGCCGACGACCAGCGACTCGGCGCTGCCTCCGCCGCCGCTCCCGCCGTCGCCGGAACCCCCGCCGCACGCGGTCAGCACCAGCGCGAGCGCTGCCGTTCCTGCGGCGCCGGCGAGCAGCCGTCGCGAGCCTCTGATGGCACTCATGGTCGTGGTCCCCTTCGTCCAGGCCGGCCGCGGCGGGTGGCCGCGGACTCGTCACGATGCGGGTTTCTAGCACACCGGTGTGTCGCTCCCGTCACGGGTGTGGGTCACACCCGGGGGCAGGTTCGCATCGTGGTCCGGGAACCTACCACCGCTCTCTACCTCGTGTCACAGGCCGTGAGGCCCGGCAACACCTAGACTTTCCGGCATGTCCGGAGCGAGCACCGCGGGTCCTGCCCAGGATCCTCCGCACCGGAGCCCCGCGGGCGACGCGGCGACACCGACCGGCCCGCTGCGCGCCCTGCTCGGCGGCGACACCTCCGACCAGGGCACGCCGACCGACCTGGTGCGCGTCGTCGACACCCCCGAGGCCCGGGTGCGGCACCCGTCCGACATGCTCGGCATGGTGGTCAGCGCGCTGGGCGTGGCCCTGGTGCTGGTGCTGTCGGTCGTCGCGCACGCCACCACCGAGGGCGTCACCCAGGACGTGCGGACGTTCAGCTCCCTGCTGGCGCGCATCCTGTTCATCCCGGTCGCGCTCCTCGAGGGCCTCATCACCCTGTTCGTGCCCGCGGCCGTGCTGATCGAGCTGGGCTGGCGCCGGCTGGGCCGCCAGGTGGTGGAGTCCATCTGCGCGGCCGCGCTCGGGCTCGTGCTCGGCGTCGTCACGGCCCTGACCATCTCCCGCTTCGGCAGCGACGAGCTGGTGCGCGGGCTGTCGGTGTTCACCGACGGCGCGTGGCAGCTCACCATCCCCGGGTACGTGGCGGCGATCGCCGGCCTGCTCACCACGGCGGGGCCGCGCACCCGCCGGCGCACGGTGCGCTGGTCGTGGAACGTGCTGTACCTGGCCCTGTTCATCGTGCTCATCACGGGGCAGGTGTCGCTGCCGGGCGTGCTCGTCGCCCTGCTGCTCGGCCGCCTCGCCGGGCAGGCGGTGCAGTACGTGTCCGGCGTGCGCAGCGAGCGCGCCTACGGCGCCGACCTCGTGGGCGCGGTGCGGCGGGCCGGGTTCCACCCCACGGCGCTGGTGCGGGTGCGCGACGTCTCCGCCGTCGTCGACGACGGCGAGGCGCACGCCGACGGGCCTCCCGCCGTGCCGGAGGACCCGGTGGCCTCCTACGACGCCGACGGCGACGTCGTGGACGCCCCGGAGGACGAGGAACACACGCTCCCGCCGGACCCCACGACCGCGGACGCGGCGGCCGTGGCCCTCACCCGCTCCGGCGACAACCGGGTGTACGCGCTGTTCACCGGCGACGGCGAGCCCCGCCGCGACGTCGTCGTGCTGGACGGCGACCGCCAGGTGCTGACCACGGTGCAGCGGCTGTGGCGCGCCCTGCGGCTGCGCGGCCTGGAGGGCCGCGCCGCGATCTCGCTGCGCGCCGCGGCCGAGCGCACCGCCCTGCTCGCGTACGCCGCCCAGGCGGCCGGCGTTCGCACCCCTCGGCTGGAGGGCATCGGCGTCGCCGCCGACTCCGTGGTGCTGGTGCAGGAGCACGCCCGCGGCGCCGTCTCCCTGCGCGACCTCGAGCCCGACGACCTCGACGGGCCGCGCGGCGACGCCGTGCTCGCCCAGGCGTGGGAGCAGCTGCGGCGCGCGCACGACGCCGGTCTGACCCACCACGCCCTGACGCCCGACGTCGTGCTGGTGCACCGGGACCTCTCCGGCGCGCCGCACGTGTGGCTCACCGGCTGGGAGCAGGGCGAGATCGCGTCGGGCACCCTGTCGCGACGCCTGGACCTCACGCAGATGCTCGCGCTGCTGGCCCTGCGGGTCGGGGCGCGTCGCGCGCTCGCCTCCGCGGTGCGCGCCCTGCCCGACGAGGACATCGCCGCCATCGGGCCGCTGCTGCAGTCCATCGCGCTGCCCAGCCCGACGCGCGAGGAGGTGCGGCGCACGAAGGGCCTGCTGGACGAGCTGCGCGAGGCGCTCGTCGAGCGGCTGCCGCAGGCGGACGTGCAGCCGCAGAACATCACCCGCTTCGGCGCCCGCACGGTCATCACGCTCGCGCTGACCATCGTCGCCGTCACGGTGATCGTCACGACCCTGAACTTCGAGGAGATCGCCTCCGCGATCACCGAGGCGAATCCCTGGTGGGTCGCGGCGTCGTTCCTGCTCGGGGCCCTCACCTGGTTCGGCGCGGCCCTGACGTTCAGCGCCTTCTCGCCGGAGAAGCTGCCGCTGTGGCGCGCCACGCTGACGCAGATGGCCGGCTCGTTCGTCGCGCTCGCCGCCCCCGCCGGCATCGGGCCCGCGGCGCTCAACCTGCGCATGCTCACCCGCCGCGGCGTGTCGACTCCGATGGCGGTCGCGACGGTCGCGCTGGTGCAGCTGTCGCAGTTCGTCGTCACGGTGCTGCTGCTCGTGGTGCTGTCGGTGTCCACCCAGTCCGGCGGCCTCATCGACCTGCCCTCCACGACCGTGCTGCTGGCGATCGCGGGCGTCGCGATCGCCGTCGTCGCGATCCTCCTGGTGCCGTCCGTCCGCCGGTGGGCGTGGGAGAAGGCGCGCCCGACGCTCGAGCAGGTCTGGCCCCGGCTGTCGGCCATGCTGGGCCAGCCCACCCGCCTCGCGCTGGGCCTCGGCGGCAACGTCATCATGACGCTCGGGTACGTGCTGGCGTTCGACTTCGCCCTCGCCGCGTTCGGGCAGTCGCTCAACCTCATCGACGTCGCGGTGATCTACCTGGTCGGCAACTCCGTGGGCGCGATGGTGCCCACGCCCGGCGGCCTGGGCGGCGTCGAGGGCGCGCTCATCGCTGGGCTCACCGCGGCCGGCATCCCGGCGTCCCTCGCCGTCACCGTGACCATGCTCTACCGCGTCGTCACGTACTGGGCCCGCGTGCCGATCGGCTGGGTGGCGATGAAGCGGCTCGAGAAGACGGGCGACCTGTGACGGCCCTGGGCTGCGCGTCCCGCTGTTCGTCGAGCACGACGTCGGCGTCGGCCGCCGCGGAGGAGCTCGACCGCGTGCTCGCGGGGCTGCAGTGGCGCTTCGTGGCACGGTCCCGGCACACGCTGGCCGCCGGCGAGTGGGCCGAGCACACCTCCGGGGACGCGGCGCTCCTGCTCGTCACCGACGGCCTGGTGCGCGTGCGCGGCGTGGGCGACGTCGCCGACCTCGCGCCCGGCGACTTCCTGTTCCTGCCGCACGGCCCACGCTTCGAGGTGCACGCGCTCTCGGCCGCCGCCGTGCAGTGCGTGCGGGTGGCACCCGTGGGGGCGGACGACGGCGCGGGCGTGCTGCCCGCCGTCGTGCTCCTCACCGAGCTGCCCCAGACCGAGCCGACGGCCGCGACGATGCTGCGCTCGCTGGTCGAGGACTACCGCGCCCCGCGCAGCGTGCTGGGCGACCGGGTCGTCACCCTCGTGGCGTCGATGGCGATCAGCGCCTGGTACGCGCGAGGCTGCGCCCCCGCCCGCTGGCTGATGCAGCGCGAGGACCCGGGCCTGGCGAGCGCCGTCGCCGCGATCCACGCCGACCCCGGCCGCGAGTGGACGGTGGACGACCTGGCCCGGGTGGCGCTCGCCTCCCGGTCCGGGTTCGCCGCCCGGTTCCGCGCCGCGACGGGGCTGCCCCCCGGGCGCTACCTGGCACAGGTGCGCGTGGCGCACGCGCGCTGCCTCCTGACGGCGGGCGACCTGCCGGTCGCGACGATCGCCCGCCGTCTGGGCTACGGCTCCGACACGGCGTTCGGCCGCGCCTTTCGCCGTCACACCGGCGCGACGCCGTCCGAGTACCGCCGCGACAGCGTGCTGCGCACCAGGACCCCGCCCGCGACGGCGGCCACCGCCGCCACGAGGTAGGTCCAGCCGACCCCCACGGAGTCGACGCCGAGGCCGCCCACCGCGGAGCCGAGGATGATCGCCGTCTGGAACGCGGCGACGACGAGCCCGCTGCCCGCCTCGACCTGGCCCGGCATCACGCGCGTGATCCACACCTGCACCACGTTGAGGACGCCGCCGAACGCCGCGCCCCACACGATCACCGCGGGGTACACGAGCAGCGGCAGGGCGGACGCCAGCCCGACGGCGGCGACGCCCGCGCCGATCGCCACGGGGACCGCGAGCAGCAGGACGGCGAGGTGCCGGTCGACGAGCGCCCCGATCGCGAAGTTGCCGACCAGGCCGCCCACGCCGAACAGCGCGAGCAGCACGGCGACCGTCCCGACGTCGGACCCCGGCAGCAGCGACAGCGCGGGCCGCACGTACGTGTAGCCGGCGAAGTGCCCGCCGATGACCGCGACGATGGCCACCAGGCCCACGCCGACGCCCGGCGACCGCAGCGCCCGCCCGGTCGCCGACCAGCCGATCCCCGGCGTCGGCGCCACCGGCGGCAGGGCGACGCGCATCGCGACCGCCGTCACCACCGTGATCACCGCGGCGGCCACGAACACGACCCGCCAGCCGGCCGCGGCGCTGAGGATCACGCCCAGCGGCACGCCGGCGACCGTGGCGACGGTCGTGCCGGCGTTGACCACCATCATCGCCCTGCCCACCCGGTCCGCGGGGACGAGCTGCGTCGCGATGACCAGCGACATCGACCAGTAGCCGCCCAGCGCCGCGCCCAGCAGCAGCCGGGCCGCCATGAGCACGCCGATGCTCGGCGCCAGCGCCACCAGCACGTTGGAGGCGACCGCGCCCAGCGCGAGCACCACGAGCAGCGTGCGGCGGTCGGTGCGCGGGAACAGGGAACCCAGCACGAGGGCGGTGAGCAGCGCGGTGAGGGCCGTGGCGCTCACGGAGAGGCCCACCACGCCCTCGGTCACCCCGAGGTCCTGCGCCACCGGGGTGAGGACCCCGGGCGGCAGGAACTCCGCCGTCACGAGGGAGAAGCTGCCCAGGAACATCGTGGCCAGCGCCAGTGCGGCGCGTCGGCGCGAGAGAGGGCCGGGCGACCCCGGTGCCGCCGTCGTCGCCGTCGTCGTGGCCGCCGCGGGAGCCGCGGTGGTGTCGATCGGGTTCGTCGTCATGCTGGTCGCAACAACGCGCGGCCGCGCCCGGGCCGACCGGGACGCCGACGGACTCGATCCAGACGCCACGCGCCGGGCGCCGCCCGCGCCCGGGTCCGGGAACGCCGGAGGCCCGCCGCTCGCAGGATGCGGGCGGCGGGCCTCCGGAGCGCTGACACGACGCGTCGTGTCAGCGAAGGATCACTTCGCGACGGCCTTCTTCAGCAGCGAGCCGGCGCTGATCTTCACACCGAAGCCGGCCGGGATCTGGATCTCCTCGCCCGTGCGCGGGTTGCGGCCGGTGCGGGCCGCGCGCTCGACGCGCTCGACCGAGAGCAGACCCGTGACCTTGACCGCCTCGCCCTTGGCGAGCGACTCCTCGAGCACCTCCTGGAAGGCGCTGAGGAACTTCTCCGCGTCCGCCTTGCTGAGCTCAGCCTTGCCGGCGATGGCCGAGACCAGCTCGGACTTGTTCAGCGACATGTGCATCCCTTCTCCGGTTCACGACGCACGCGACCCGCGCGTCGTCACGTTCGTACGCCACCCCGGCTCGCGCCGGGAGGACGGGGAACACACTAGGGAACATCCGCGGATTCCTGCGACTTTTGCGCGCGTGGCGTGCCGGACACCTCGAATCGGGAACCTTTCGAGCACGCGATCTGTCCCGGTATCTGCCGTCATGGCGGGACAGATCGCGTGCTGGCAGGGCAACCCTCAGGACGTCGGCTGGTCCTCGTCGCCGGGCATGTCGCCCGGTTCGCGCGGTTCGCCCGTCGTGTGCGGGCCGTCACCGGCGTCGTGCGCGTCCTCGGCGGCGCGGCGGCGCCGCTGCAGCAGGACGGCGGCCGCCACGCCCACCACCGCGAGCACGGCCACGGGGAACAGCCACGCCGTCGCCCACCCCGCCTCGCCGTCGGCGTCCAGGTCCACGCCCGGCGTGCCCCCGCCGTCGTGCTCGTGCCCGGACGACGTCGGGCTCGAGAGAGTGCCCGACGGCGTGGCGCTCGGGGAGGCTGTCGGCGAGGCGGTCGGCGAGGCGCTCGGGGACGGCGGCGCGGCGTCGACCGTGAACGCGAGCTCGCCCTCGATCGGGTGGCCGTCGGAGGAGACGACGCGCCACGACACGTCCCAGTCGCCGCCGGGCAGGTCGTCGGGCAGCGCGGCGACGGCCTCGTCGCCGTCGACGGTGACCTCCGCCGGGACCGTGCCGTCCGCCGTCGTGACCGCCACCTGGGCGCCCGCGGCCAGCACGTCGGCGCTGAACACGAGGGTGAGCTGCGTGGGCACCTCGTCCACGGTGGCGCCGTCGGCCGGGTCCGAGGACAGGAGCCGGTCGTGCGCGCTGGCGGGCTGCGCGACGGCGACGGCGAGCGCGGGAGTCACCGCGGCGGCGAGCAGGACGGCGAGGACGCGACGACGGCGCGCGGGTCGGGGGTGCACGGCCCGACCCTAGCGACCCGCCCGCCCGACGTGTCAGGGCCAGGTCTCGCGGGCACGGGCGGCGTTCCTACACTCGGGGGGTGGACTTCACCTCGGCCTACGCCCACGGCTTCGCCCGCGTGGCGGCCTGCACCGTCCCCGTCACCGTCGCCGACCCCCGCGCGAACGCCGCCGCGATCCTCGCCGAGGCGCGCGCGTGCCACGACGACGGCGTCGCGGTCGCCGTCTTCCCCGAGCTGTGCGTCTCGGGGTACGCGATCGACGACCTGCACCTCGCGGACACGCTCCTGGAGGCGACGTCGGACGCCCTCGCGGCGATCGTCGAGGCCAGCTCCGGCCTGCGGCCGCTGCTGGTCGTCGGGGCACCGCTGGAGGTCGGGAACAGGCTGCTGAACTGCGCCGTCGTCGTGCAGGGCGGCCGCGTGCTCGGCGTCGCGCCCAAGTCGTACCTGCCGAACTACCGCGAGTTCTACGAGAAGCGGTGGTTCGCCCCCGGCGACGACCGCCGCGGCACCACGGTGACGCTGCCGTTCGCGGACGGGTCCGTGCCGTTCGGCCCGGACCTGCTGTTCGCCGCCGACGACGTCGCCGGGCTCGTCGTGCACGTCGAGGTGTGCGAGGACCTGTGGGTGCCGGTGCCGCCGTCGGCGGAGGCGGCCCTGGCCGGCGCGACGGTGCTGCTCAACCTGTCCGCGAGCCCCATCACGGTCGCGCGCGCGGAGGACCGGCGGCTCATGGTCCGGTCCGCGTCGCACCGCGGGCTGGCCGCCTACGCGTACGCGGCGGCGCAGGGCGAGTCGAGCACGGACCTGTCGTGGGACGGCCAGACGATGGTCTACGAGGTGGGCGACCTGCTCGCCGAGACCGAGCGCTTCCCCGACGGCGCGCGCCGCTCCGTGGCCGACGTCGACCTCGACCGGCTGCGCCAGGAGCGGCTGCGGCAGGGGTCGTTCGACGACAACCGTCGCGCGCTCGGCGCCCGCGTCGAGGGGTTCCGCACCGTCGGTTGGACCGTCGACCCGCCGGCGGGCGACGTCGGCCTGCGGCGCAAGGTGGATCGCTTCCCGTTCGTGCCCGACGACCCGGAGCGCCTGGCGCTGGACTGCTACGAGGCGTACTCGATCCAGGTGGCCGGGCTGGAGCAGCGGCTGCGGTCGATCGGGCAGCCGAAGATCGTCATCGGCGTCTCGGGCGGCCTGGACTCGACCCACGCGCTGATCGTCGCGGCCCGCGCGATGGACCGGCTCGGCCGGCCCCGCACCGACATCCACGCGGTCACCATGCCCGGCTTCGCGACGTCGTCGGAGACGAAGGACCGCGCCACCCGGCTCGCGACGTCGCTGGGCGTGCACTTCGAGGAGCTCGACATCCGGCCGGCGGCCGAGCAGATGCTCCGCGACCTCGGCCACCCCTACGGCGCGGGCGAGAAGGTCTACGACGTCACCTTCGAGAACGTGCAGGCCGGGCTGCGCACCGACTACCTGTTCCGGCTCGCGAACCACCGCGGCGGCATCGTGCTCGGCACCGGCGACCTGTCGGAGCTCGCGCTCGGCTGGTGCACGTACGGCGTGGGCGACCAGATGTCGCACTACGCGGTGAACACCGGCGTGCCGAAGACGCTCATCCAGCACCTCATCCGCTGGGTGGCGGACTCCGGCCAGTTCGAGGCCGACACGAACGCCCTGCTCCTGGAGATCCTGGGCCAGGAGATCTCCCCCGAGCTCGTCCCGGCCGGCGAGGGCGAGGCGCCGCAGTCCACCGAGGCCGCCATCGGCCCGTACGCGCTGCAGGACTTCACCCTGTTCTGGACGCTGCGCCACGGCCTGCGGCCGTCCAAGATCGCGTTCCTCGCCTGGCACGCCTGGCGCGACCCCGACGCCGGCGAGTGGCCGCCGAACTTCCCCCACGACGAGCGGTCGGCCTACGACCTGGCGACCATCCGGAAGTGGGAGACCGTGTTCTTCCGGCGCTACTTCTCGTCGCAGTTCAAGCGGTCCGCCATCCCGAACGGCCCCAAGGTCGCCGCCGGCGGCTCGCTCTCGCCGCGCGGAGACTGGCGGATGCCGTCCGACGCGTCCGCCGCCGCCTGGCTCGCCGAGCTGGAGGAGAACGTCCCGACGACGGTCTGAGTCCCGTGCGCGTCAGGGCCGGGCGGCGGGGCCGAACCCGGTCCAGCGCAGCTCGGGCGGCAGGTGGCCCATGTCGTTGTAGACGATCAGGGAGGCGCTGCGGTCGTCGCGGTACTCGATCGTCGTGAGGGCGGCGTTGCCGTAGGGCAGCCCCAGCCAGCTCGCGGGCGGCGCGGCGAGGGCGTCGCGCACGAGCCACGCGACCTGGAACGCGTGCGTGACCAGCACGTCGTGGGTCTCGACGTCGACGGCGCGGGCGAAGCGGGTGGTGAGCGCGGCGGCGAGCCGCTCGCCCTCGGCCGCCTGGGCGACGTCGTACCCGTCGAAGAATCCCGCCCACGCGGCGGGCATCGGGTCGGGCAGGTACGGCACGTGGTCGATCAGCTCGGCCGCCTCGCGCACCCGCACGCCCGGCAGCTGCGCGCCCAGGACCTGCGCCGACCGCACCGCGCGCGACAGCGGCGAGTGCCAGACGGTGTCCACCGGCAGGGCGGCCAGGCGGCGGCCGGCCAGCTCCATCTGCTGCTCCCCCTCCGCCGTCAGCTCGCCGAAGGGGTCCGCGAGACCGTGGCGCAGCACGTGCAGGTGTCGGGTCGGCATGCTCCGACCGTAGCGGCATGATGGCGGCCATGACCGCACCGATCCGCACCGCCCGCTCGTCCGTCGCGATCACGAACGGCTACGTCGTCCCGGTCGACGGGCTGCCGATCGAGAACGGCACCGTCCTCGTCACGGACGGGGTGATCACCGCCGTCGGCGCGGACGTCGAGGTGCCCGCCGGCGTGCCGACGCTCGACGCCGGCGGCCGGTGGGTGCTGCCCGGCTTCGTCGAGGCGCACGGGCACGTGGGCGTGCACGAGGAGGCCGAGGGCTGGGCCGGCGACGACACCAACGAGAAGACCGGGCCGAACGGCGCGCACCTGCGCGCGCTGGACGCGATCAACGTCGAGGAGGAGGGCTTCCGCGACGCCCTCGCCGGCGGCGTGACGTCGGTCGTCGTGAAGCCGGGGTCGGCCAACCCCATCGGCGGCCAGACCGTCGCGATCAAGACGTGGGGCGGGCGCACGGTCGACGAGCAGGTGATCAGCGACGCCGTCTCCGTGAAGTCGGCCCTCGGCGAGAACCCCAAGCGCGTGTACGGCGAGCAGAAGAAGGCTCCGTCCACCCGCCTGGGCGTGGCCGCCGTCATCCGGCAGGCGTTCCTCGACGCGCAGCACTACGTGGCCCAGCGCGACACGGCGGAGGCCAAGGGCGAGCCGTTCGCCCGCGACCTCGGCAAGGAGACGCTGGGGCGGGTGCTCGCCGGCGAGCTCGCCTGGGACCAGCACACGCACCGCGCCGACGACATCGCCACCGCGCTGCGGCTGGCCGACGAGTTCGGCTACCGGCTCGTCGTCAACCACGGCACGGACGGCGCCGCGATCGCGGACGTGCTCGCCGAGCGGGACGTGCCGGTCATCTACGGCCCGATGCTCACGTCCCGCTCCAAGGCGGAGCTGCGCGACCGCGACGTCGCCAACCTCGCCCGCCTCGCCGAGGCAGGTGTGCGCGTCGCCATCACGACCGACCACCCGGTGGTGCCGATCAACTTCCTCGTGCACCAGGCGTCGTTCGCCGTGAAGGAGGGGCTGGACCCGCGGGTCGCGCTCGAGGCGCTCACCGTGAACCCGGCGTCGTTCCTCGGCCTCGACGACCGCGTCGGCGCGCTCAGGCCCGGGCTCGACGGCGACGTCGTCGTCTGGTCGGGCGACCCCCTCGACGTCGGCTCGCGCGCCGAGCACGTCTTCGTCACCGGCACCGAGGTCTACACCTGGGACCGCGCCGCCGACCGCGGGCGCGGCGCGGGCCGCGTCGTCGAGCGGTCGGAGCGGTTCGGCCGCTGACCGCACCGTCGGCGCGGCAGTTCGTGCTCGGCGCGGCAGCTCGAACTGCCGCGCCGAGCAGAGACTGCCGCGCCGGGCGACCCCGCACCCGCAGGGGCGAGTTAGACGACACCTGTTGCTTTACTGGTTTCCCCGGCGTACCGTCGAAGGCGTCGGGAGGTGACGGACGTGGACAAGCGGGTCGAGCGGACCGCCGAGGCGCTGCGCGCCGCCGTCCTCGAGCTGGCCGCGGAGCAGGACGTCGCCGCCCTCACCGCGTCCGCCGTCGCCGCCCGCGCGGGCATCAACCGGGCCACGTTCTACGACCACGCCGCCAGCCCGGCCGACCTGCTGGCCCGCGTCCTCGGCGGCGAGCTCGACCGCATCCGCGCGGAGTTCGACGCCGCCGTGCGGCAGGTCGCCGGTCACGCCACCCACGGCGACGCCGAGCAGGTCGTCGCCCGGTACACCGGCGCGCTTCAGGCCCACGTCGAGGCGCACCTGCCCGTGTACGAGCGGGCCCTCGAGGGTGGCCTCAGCGCCCCGCTGGCGCGCCTGCTCGCCGATCACGTGGCCGGCACCCTCACCGACCATCTGCGCGCCCACCCAGGCCTCATGCCCCTGGCCCCGGGCACCCCCGCCGACCAGGTCGACCGCTACGCGCGCGCGTTCGCGACGTACGTCGGGCTCGGCACCGTCGGCGCCCTCGAGGTCTGGCTCAGCACTCCCCCGCCCCGCGACCCCGGGTTCTTCCCGCGCGTCGCCCACGACGCCCTGCCCGCCTGGTGGACCACGCCGTCCCCCTGACGTCCCCTCCGTCCCGGGACCGTCGCGTCCCAGGCGGGCAGGTGCACCCACCCGGTGCGCGCACCACAGCAGAACCACGAAGGAGGGCCGACATGGCCGTCAGCACAGGAAGCCGCGTCCACAACAAGGTCGCGATCGTCACCGGCGGGACCGGCGGGATGGGCGTCACCCACGCCCGCGCGCTGGCCGCCGAGGGCGCCAAGGTCGTCGTCGCCGACCTCGACGACGCGAAGGGCGAGGCCCTCGCCGCGGAGCTGGGCGGCGACCGCACCGACGTCGCCCGCTACGTGCACCTCGACGTCACCAGCGAGGACGACTGGGCGAAGGCCGTCGCGTACACGCTGGACGAGTTCGGCCGGATCGACGTCCTCGTGAACAACGCGGGCATCGCGAACGGCGGCCCCATCACCGAGTTCGACACCGACGCCTGGCGCCGGATCATCGACATCAACCTCACGGGGGTGTTCCTGGGGATCCGGGCCGTCTCGCCGATCATGGTCAGGGCCGGCTCCGGCTCGATCATCAACATCTCGTCCGTCGAAGGGCTCCGCGGGAGCCGCGGCCTGCACGGCTACGTGGCCTCCAAGTTCGGCGTCCGCGGGCTCACCAAGTCGGTCGCGCTCGAGCTCGGGCCGCACGGCGTGCGGGTGAACTCCGTGCACCCCGGGTTCATCGAGACGCCGATGACCGCCGGCATCGACGCGGGCGACCTGCTCATCCCGCTCGGCCGCGGCGCACGGCCCGAGGAGGTCTCCCAGACCATCGTCTTCCTGGCGAGCGACGAGTCCAGCTACTCCACCGGCTCCGAGTTCGTCGTCGACGGCGGGCTCGTGGCAGGCGTGCCGCACAAGCACGGCGCCTGACCGGTCACAGGCCCGCCAGGAAGTCCTTCATGAGCGGGCCGGCGGTGTCCGACCCGCGGTGGCCGTCCTCCACGAAGACGGCGACCGCGAGGTCGTCGACGATCGCGAGCATCCACACGTGCTGCTTCGACCCGTCGCCGTACTGCGCGGTGCCGGTCTTGGCGCCGACGATGCCGGGCACGCCCTGCAGCATGTCCGCGCTGCCCTCGGTGACGACGCCGTGCATCAGGTCGCGCAGCACCGCCGCCTCGTCGTCCGCCACCCCTGGCGTCGAGGGCTTCTTCGGGGCCTTCTCCGACGCCTCTTCGTCGGCCGACGGCGAGGCGGAGGCCTCCTTCTCGTCGCCGGTCTCGTCGCTCACCAGCACGGGCTGCACACGGTGACCGGCGGCGACGCTCGCGGCGACCGTCGCCATCCCCAGCGGCGACGCCTGCACCTTGCCCTGGCCGATCATCGACGCCGCGTGCTCGGTGCCGTCCGCCTTCGCGGGCACGGCGCCGAGGAACGCGGGCACGCCCAGCACGGGCGACGCCACCTCGTCGTCGACCAGCCCGAGGTCGGACGCCGCGGTCGCCAGGTCCGCCTGCGCCACCTTGTCGCGCTGCCCGATCATCGCCGTGTTGCACGAGTGCGCGAACGCCGTGCGCAGCGGCACCTCCCCGGTCGCCGACGCCGGGTAGCCGGGCACGTTGCCGAACGTCCGGCCGTCCACGGTGAGGTGCTCCGGGCAGGCGACCTTCGTGTCCGGGGTGATCCCCGCCCGCTGCATCGCGAGGGCGTCCACCACCTTGAACGTCGACCCCGGCGGGTACTGCCCGAGCGTCGCGGTGGACCAGCCCTCGCTGCCCGGCCCGCTCGCCGCGGCGAGCACCTCGCCGTCCGACGGCCGGATCGCGACGATCGCGCTGGCCGGGTCGACGTCGTCGAGCACGTTCTCCGCGAGCTTCTGGAGGTGCTGGTCGAGGGTGGTGGCCACGGGCGTGCCGTCGACGGCGTCCACGCGGTACAGCTCCCGGCCCTCGTTCTCGTCCTCCTCCGGCTCGCCGTCCAGCCCCACGTCGCCGCCGTCGCCGGCCGGGACCACGCTCACGAGGACGCCCGGAGAGCCGGTGAGCTGGTCGTCGTAGGCGCGCTGCACCCCCGACAGGCCCACCACGTCGCCGGCCTGCACCGCGCCGTCCGATTCCTCGATGACCTCCTTGGTCGCCTCGCCGACCCGGCCCAGGATCGGCGACGCGAAGGTGCTCGTCGGACCGAGCTCGAGGGAGTCCTCGACCGCCCGCACGCCGATGATGTCCTGCGCGTCCTCCACCGTGAAGTCCACGCCCGGGTTCTTCTGGCGGATCGTGATCGCCTCGACGAACGCCTTCTCCCCGGCCGCGTCGACGCGCGCGAAGAACTCGTTCGGCTCGAGGCCCACGAGCTGCGCGAGGTCGCGCGCCGCGGACTCCTGGCCGAGCCCCTCGACCGCCGTCTTGTCCACCCCGATGTGCCACACGCCCCGCTCGGTCACCATCGGCTTCCCGTCGCCGTCGAGCAGGTCGCCGCGGTCCGCGTCGAGGGTCTTGACCGTCAGCCGCTCGCCCGGCTCCAGGTCGGGCACCAGTACGTCCGGCCGCCACACCGCGCGCCAGGCCCCCTCACCGTCGCCGCTCTCCGGCGGCGTGTAGGCGAGGTCGACGTCGGTGCTGTACTTCCACGTGACGTCGCGGCCCACCGGCCACGACCAGTCCAGCGTGGCCACCGCCGTCGTCGAGCCGTCCTTCGTGACCGGCTTGCCGACGTCGGCCACCGTCACCGTGTGCTCGCGCTCGCCCGAGGCGTCCACGAGCGGCTCCAGCACCTGGCTGAGCTGCGTCTGCACGTCGACGGAGCCGGGCGCCTGCAGCGGCAGGTCCTTCACGTCGCCCGCCTGGAGCGCGGTCGCGAGCGCCGCGGCGGTGGGCTCGGCGGACGGCGTGTCGGTCCCGGTGCACGCCACCAGGGACACCCCGACGACAGGGGTCAGCAGGACGGCGAGGGCGAGGCGGTGTCGGCGGCGCACCTTGGCGAGATTATCGGCTCCCTGGCAACCGTGTCGGCATGTTCCCCCGTGTCGTGGTCACGGTCCCGCATAGATTTCGTGACGCTGCCGTGGCGGGCACCCTGGCGGGCGTCCTGACCGTCGCGGGCAAGTACGGACCGTGCCGAGGTAGTACGGACCGCGCCGAGGTAGTACGGACCGCGCCGAGGTAGTACGGACCGCGCCGAGGTAGTACAGAGCCTGGGGCACGGGACCGCCTCGGCAGGTCCGTGCTACTCCGGCGCGGCGAGGGCGCGGCCGAGGCGCTCGACGGCCTCGGTGAGCACCGCCGTGGACGTCGCGAGGTTGAGCCGCAGCCACCCGGCGCCGCCGGCGCCGAAGCGCACGCCGTCCTCGAGGGCGAGGCGGCCGCGCTCCAGGACGAACGCGGCGGCGTCGGCGGCGGGGACCCCGCCGGGCAGGGCGGCGCGCAGGTCGAGCCAGGCGAGGTAGGTGGCGTCGGCGGGCTGGAGCCGCACGGCGGGCGCGTGCTCCGCGAGCAGGCGCGCGAGCATCCCGCGGTTCGCGCGCACGCCGGCGAGGAGGGCGTCCAGCCACGGCCCGCACTCACGGTAGGCCGCCGCGTGCGCCAGCACCGCGAGGTGGTTGACGGCGTGGCCAGCCTCCTCGGGGATCCGGCGCAGGTCGTCGGCGGCGTCCGACCCGCCGAGCGCGACCGCCGCCCGCAGCCCGGCGAGGTGGAAGGCCTTCGACGCCGACTGCACGACGATCGCGCGCTCGGACCCCGCCACGGAGAGCAGCGGCACGAACGCGGGCACGCCGGCGGCCACGCGCTCGAACGTGAAGGGGGCGTGGATCTCGTCGGCCACCACCCGCACCCCGTACCGGTCGGCGAGCGCCAGCACCGCCTCGAGCTCCGCGCGGGTGTGCACGGTGCCGGTGGGGTTGTGCGGGTTGCAGAGCAGCAGCACGGCGCGCCGGCCGGAGCCGGGCCCCGTGCCGTGGGCGGCGGCGCCCGTGACGCGCGCGAATGCGGCCTCGAGCGTGCCCAGGTCGAGCCGCAGGTCGGCGTCCAGCGGCGCCTCCACGACCTGCCGCCCCTCGTTGCCGGGGAAGCCGTAGAACGGCGGGTAGACGGGCGGCGTGACGACGACGGCGTCGCCGGGGGCGGTGAGGACACGCAGGACCTCGACGATCGCGACCATGACGTCCGGCATCGTGCGGCTGGACGCGACGTCGGGCGCCCAGCCCCACCGCTCTCGCGCGAACGGCTCGAGCGCCTCGGCGTACGTGGTGCCGACGTCGTACCCCGTGTCGCCGAGGGCGAGCGCGGCACGGACGGCGTCGACGACGGGCGGGGCGACGGGCGTGTCCATCTCGGCGACGAACAGGGGGAGCACGTCCGGCGGGTAGGCGCGCCACTTCACGGACGTACGACGGCGCAGGTCGTCGAGGGTGAGCTGCTCCAGGGGGTTGTCGGTCACGGCTCCGGTCTACCAGAGGCGCCCGCGTACTACCTCGGCGCCGGGGGGTGCTACCTCGGCACGGGTCAGGCGGACGGGACCGTCTTCACCACCGGGGCCCACTGCTCCTCGACGAGCGCCGGGCGGTCCTCGTCGGTGTGGCCGGCCCAGCGCCGGGCGTCCTCGATCGTGGCGGCGAGCAGGCCGCGCAGCCGGGCGTCCGTGTCCGGCACGAACGCCTCGCTGATGCCCTGCACCGCGGTAGAGACCACGGACGGCGCGGCGTCGCGCACGAACCGCTTGGGCCGCACGCGGGTGCCCTCGCAGAACCGGTAGGCCCACTCGGCCGTCTTCGGCGACGCGGCGAGCGCGTCGGCGCTGGCGGGGTCGAGGGTCCCCTCGGGTCGACCGTCCAGGGCGTCGAGCATGCGCTCCGCACCGATGATGGCGACGGCCAGCGTCTGCTGCCGGTCGGCGGGCGCGACGGGCAGCGCCGTCTGCGCGGCACGCAGCGCGATCCGCACGTCCCAGCGCGGGTCGCCGCTGGTCAGCCCGATGACGGACGGGATGAGCGGCGCGAGCTGCGGCCGGTTCCCGTCGGAGGTCAGGTCGTTCACGGCACGGGCCAGCATCGCGAGGAGCGGGTGCGTGCACTGCGGATGGTCGCTCCACCGTTCACCGGCCAGGAACGAGGCCAGCTCCATGAAGCACGCGCCCTTCTTGGGGTTGCGGTGCTTGCCACGCCCGAGCATCGGCAGCGCGTCGAAAGCGCCTGCAACAGATCCAGCCACGAGTCCACCCCCGTATAGGTCCGGTCTCCCCAGTGTGCGACCGCTGTGACCCAGGTCGCAACGGCTGGCGCGGGCGAAGGCGGGTCCGGGACCGGCCCCGGCGCACCGCAACCCTGCCCTGGGGGTACCTCAGACGGGCGAAGGCCCTGGTCGCCACGCCGTCTGAGGTACCTCCGACGGCGAAGACGGGGCAGTTGCCCGATCCCCCGCCGGGGGCCTCAGGACGAACGTGGTCACCACGAGATCGGAGAGCCGGCGGTGGCCGGCACGAAGGCCGGGACCCCGGCCGGTGAGGGGACGAGGACATGAACCAGATGACGTCGCGGGACGTGGCCGTCCTGGCCGAGCTGGACTACCGGCGCGAGCGGATGGCCGAGACCTACCAGCGCGGGACGCCGGCGTGGGTGCGCACGGTGGGCCGGGCGGTCCGGGACCTGGCCCGCCGGGCACGGTCGCGGGCCGTGGACCGCGAGGCGGTGCAGCGCCTCGGCTCGACGCTCGACGCCGTCGCGGCCCGCACCGACGCCCGCGCCTGGGACCTCCAGGTGACCCGCCGGGCGGACCAGATCGCCCACGGGCTGGACGCGCTGCGCCCGCAGGACGGCGCGGGACGCCGGGCCGCCTGACCGTGGGCGGCACGGGGGCCCGCACCGCGGTGGAGGCGGCCGCGGAGCGGGTCGGCGAGCACGGAAAACCTGCGGCGGGTGTGGGCGGCCGGTGGGACGATCACCTCGTGCGACGTTCCAGCGAGGTGCCCCTGATCGCCCGCCAGGAGGAGGTCACCGCCTTCCGCGGTGCGCTGGAGCGCGCCGCGGAGGGCGAGCCCGGCGTCCTGCTGCTCGGCGGCGACGCCGGAGTGGGCAAGACGCGCCTGGTGACGCACCTCGCGGACACCGCGCGCGACGCCGGCGCACGCGTCGTCGTCGCGCACTGCGTGGACCTGGGCGACGTCGGCATCCCGTACCTGCCGTTCACCGAGGCTCTGGGACAGCTGCGGACGGTCCCGGCCGTGGGCGAGGTGATCGCCGAGCGGCCCGCCCTGACCCGCCTGCTCGACCCCGCCAGCGGCTCCGGCACCGACCACGCGGAGCGGCTGCAGCTGCTCGACGGCGTCGCGGGCAGCCTCGCGGCGGCCGGGCACGCGGGCTCCCCCCTGGTCCTCGTCCTCGAGGACCTGCACTGGGCGGACGAGTCCACCCGCGACGTGCTGCGGTTCGTCGTCGCGCGGATGCGCTCGGAGCACCTGCTGGTGGTCGCCACGTACCGCAGCGACGACGTGCACCGGCGCCACCCCTTGCGCCCCGTCATCGCGGAGCTGCACCGCCAGCGCCCGGTGCAGCACGTGGAGCTGTCCCCCTTCACGCCCGACGAGCTGCGCGAGTTCACCACCGCCACCCGCGGAGAGCCCCTCGACGACGCCGAGTTCGACGCCGTGCGCAGCCGGTCGGACGGCAACGCGTTCTTCGCCGAGGAGCTGCTCGACGCCGGGCCCTCGAGCGTGGGCCTGCCCTGGTCGCTCGCGGACGTGCTGCACACGCGGCTGCAGCGGCTGGACCCCGCCGTGCAGCAGCTCGTGCGGCTCGCGGCGGTCGCCGGCCGGCAGGTGGACGAGTCGCTGCTGCGCGCGGCGGCGCCGCGCCTGCCCGGGCTCGACGTCCCCGGCGCCGCCGACGCCGCACTGCGCGAGGCAGTGGCCCAGCAGGTGCTGGGGGTGGAGGGCCAGCACGTCGCCTTCCGGCACGCGCTCGTGGCCGAGGCGCTCGTGCTCGACCTGCTGCCCGGCGAGCGCACCACCATGCATCGCGCGTACCTCGAGGCGCTGTGCGCCGAGCCGGCGCTCGGCTCCGCCGCCAAGCGCGCGCACCACGCCCTGCAGGGCCACGACCTGACGGCGGCACTCGTCGCGTCCCGCGAGGCGGCCCGCAGCGCGGCCGAGCTGCTCGCCCCCGCCGAGGAGCTGCGGCACCTGGAGCAGGTCCTGTCCCTCTGGGAGTCGGTGCCGGACGCCGCGGAGCTCTTGGGCGAGGACCGCGTGGCGCTGGCCCTCGGGACCGCGGCGGCGGCCAGCTCCGCCGGGCTGCCGATGCGCGCGGAGCAGCTCGCCCGGCGCGCCGTGGAGGGTCTGTCCGGCGACCCCGACAGGCAGGCCCGGCTGCGCCACGTGCTCGTGCGGTACGTCCTCGACCTCGAGTCCCTCGATGACGCCCTCGCCCAGTCCTCCGGCGCCCTCGACGTGCTGCTCCCGGGCGCCACCGAGGCCGGCGTCTCGGGGCCGTTCCCCGAGGTCGCCGACGCCGACGCCACGCCCGAGCTCGCGTGGACCCTTGCCGTGCACTCGCGCGTCCTGCTCACCGTGGACCGCGACGACGAGGCCGGCGTGTTCGCCCGGCAGACCGTCGACGTCGCCCGCCGCGCGGACGCCCCCGGCGCGGAGGCCGACGCCCTGACCACGCTCGCCGTGCTGGAGGTCGGCACCCCGGACACCGCGGCGGAGCTCGTCGACCGCGCCCGCGAGCGCGCCGTCGTCGCCGGCGACCTGCGCACCGAGATGCGCTGCTGGTACGGCCTCGCCACCACGCACTTCTACGCGGGGCACCTCGACGAGGCCGAGCGCGTCCTGGAGGCGGCGATCGAGCGCGGCCGCGCCACGGGCGTCATCTGGGGCGTGTACGGGGTGCAGCTGCTGGACCTCGCGCTGCTGGTGTCGTACTTCGCCGGCGACCTCTCCGACCAGCCCATCCCGGACGGCGCGCCCGCGCCCGCCCTCGTCTACCTCGACAGCGGCCGCCTCTACGCCACGACCGCCCGCGAGGGCGGCGACGCCGTCGCTGCCGCCGAGGCGCTGCGCCCGTCCTGGGGCGTGGACGGACAGATCGCGCTCGTCGCGGGCGGCCTGCTGGCCGACGCGCTGACCTGGGCCGGCCGGTACGACGAGGCCGTCTCGACGGCGGAGGAGGTCGCCGCGCACGTCGGCGCCACCTGGTCCGAGTTCTTCCTCGGCCGCATCTGGCTGTCCGCGCTGGCGCTGGCGGCGCTCGCGGACGACGCGGAGGGCGGCCCCCACGCCGCCGACGCCGCCCAGGGGCTGCTCGACCGCGGCGACGCCCTCCTCGCCGTCGCGCAGGAGACCGCGCGCCGCGGGCGCCCCCGCGGCGGCCGCCTCGGTCCCGAGGGCCGGGCGTGGCTGAGCCGTGCGGCGGCGGAGCACTCCCGGCTGCGGACCGCGCTCACCGACGCCCCGGCCGACCCCGGGGTGTGGGAGGCGACCGTCAAGGAGTTCGACTTCGGCTACCGCTACGAGGTGGCCCGGTCCCGGTTCCGGTGGGCGCAGGCGCTGCGGGCGTCCGGCGACGTGCCGGCGGCCGAGGTCGAGGCGGCCGAGGCGCTCGGCGAGGCCGTCGCCATGGGCGCCGCGCCCCTCGCCGAGGCCATCCACGCGTGGGGCCGCCGCGCCCGCGTGCCGCTTCCCGGCGCCCGGCGCACGTCGTCCGTCCTCACGGAGCGCGAGGAGGAGGTGCTGGTGCTCGTCGCGCAGGGGCTGAGCAACCGGCAGATCGGCGAGCGGCTGTACATCTCCACGAAGACGGTCAGCGTGCACGTGTCGAACCTGCTCGCGAAGCTGGGCGTGTCGGGGCGGGCGGAGGCGGTCGCCGTCGCGCACCGGCGCGGGCTGATCGGCGTCTGACCGATCGAGGTCCATACTGGGCCCGTGCCGGAAGCCCAGGCTGTCGGCTCCCTGTCCGGCCCGTCGCCCGGCCGCGTGCCCGGTCCCGCGTCCGACCGCGTGCCCGGCCCGCCGCCCGGCCCGGCCAACGGTGAGCCCGTCGCAGACGAGGTGTTCGACCGCATCGCGCGGCTCGTGCACCGACAGCTCGGCGTGCCCGCGGCCGCCGTCGCCATGCTCACCGACGAGGGCGACGTCAAGACGCTGCCGGGCGCGGTCGGCTTCCCCGAGGACGCGCAGCGCAGCCGCCGCCTCGTGCTCCCCCGGCCCCTGACGGCGATCGTCGCGCGCACCCGCACGCCGCTCGTCGTGGGCGACGCCGACGACGACCCGCGGGTGGGCGGCCGGCACAGGATCGGCGACCTCGTGCTCGCCGCGTACGCCGGGTACCCGATCGAGGACGCCCGTGGCCACGTGGTGGGCGCGCTGTGGGCGGTGTCGTCCGTGCCGCGCACCTGGACCGAGACGGACCTCGCCACCCTCGCCGACCTGTCCGCCGCGGCGTCGGGCGAGCTGCGGCTGCGCGCCGAGCGGGAGCGGGCGCGGCTGGCCGAGCAGGTCGCGTTCCGCGCGCACCGCCGGTCGCGGTTCCTGCTCGGGCTGTCGGAGCGGTTCGCGCGCGTCACCACGCTGGACGAGGTCGAGGACGCCATCGCGCACGTCATCGGCACCGGCACGGGCGCCCGCTGGGTGTCGCTGGCCCTGGTCGACGCCGACCGGCGGCACCTGTCGTTCTTCACCGTGGGGCACCACCACCCGGGCGAGCCCGCGCTGCGCAGCACGCGGCTCGACGCGCCCCGGCCCGACACGCACGTCGTGCGCAGCCGGGCCGCCCTGCGGTTCCGCGACCACGCGGAGATGGTCGCGACCTACCCGGAGATGGGCCCCGTGGGGTCCGTGTCGGAGGGCGCGCGGTCGTTCCTGCCGGTGATGTCGAACGGCATGGTCGTGGGCGTCATCGCCTGCGTGTGGGACCAGGCCCGCGAGCACGACGCCGAGACCGCGGCGCTCGAGTCGACGATCAGCCGGTACGTGGCGCTCGCGCTGGAGCGGGTGGCGCTGCTGGAGGCGCGTCGGCGGGTCGCGACCACGCTGCAGGAGTCGATGCTCACCGCGCCGCCCACGGTGGCGCACCTCGACATCGCGACCACCTACGCCCCCGCCGCGCGCACCGACCAGGTGGGCGGCGACTGGTACGACGCGGTGGTGCGCGACGACGGCACCGCGATCGTCATGATCGGCGACGTCGCGGGCCACGACGTGCACGCCGCCGCGCAGATGGGCCAGCTGCGCTCGATGCTCCGGGCGCTCGCATGGAGCCACGACGAGTCGCCGGCCGGGCTGCTGACCCGCCTCGACAAGGCGAACGCGCGCCTCGGCCCGCGGGCGATGGCGACCGCCGTCGTCGCGCGCCTGGACCGCGACCCGGCGCCGTGCCCGACGGACGCGCTCGAGGGCGTCCCGCCGGCCGAGCGGCCCGAGCGCGCGTACACGCTCACGTGGTCGGTGGCCGGGCACCCGCCGCCGATGGTGCTGCGGCGCGACGGGCGGGTCGAGCGCCTGTCCGAGACCCCCGACCTGCTGCTGGGCGTGGTGCCCACCACGCCGCGCGTGGACCGCTCCGTCCGCCTCCTGCCGGGCGACACCCTCGTGCTGTACACGGACGGGCTGGTGGAGCGCCGCGGCGTCCCGAGCGACGAGCGGCTGTCCGACCTGGAGACCGTGCTGCGCTCCGCGCACGGCGAGGCCACGTCCGCGGTCCCGCGCGCGCTGGTGCGCGGCCTCGTGGGCGACGCGCAGCGCGACGACGTCGCCGTGCTGGCGCTGCGGGTGCGCGTCCCCGCCCCGTCCGGGCCGCCGTCGTCGGCCGGGCCCGCCAAGGCGGAGCGGCGCGTCGCCGACGACGACCTCAGCGACCTCGGCCCGGCGCGCCGGTGGGTGGACGACGTGCTCGAGTCGTGCGACGTGTCCGACGAGCAGCGGCGCACCGCGATGCTGCTGACCAGCGAGGTGCTGACCAACGCGCTGGAGCACGGCGAGGGACCGATCACGGCGACGGTCGAGGTGGACGGCCGCCGCCTGCGCGTGGGCGTCCGCGACGGGAGCATGGCCGAGCCGGAGCTGCAGTCCCCCCGGCCGCAGGACCTGTCGGGCCGCGGCGTGCTCTTCCTCGACCGCCTCGCGTCCCGGTGGGGCGTCCAGCTGCACGACGGCTCCGACGCCGTCGGGCGGCACTCCGGCGTCGTCGAGGGCAAGACCGTGTGGTTCGAGATCGACCGCGCGGCCCGGCCGCTCACCGGCACGGTCAAGCGGGTACGCCCGCCGACGCCCGCCACCGGCGCCGTGCCCCTGGTCGAGCGCGTGCTGCGCGACGACCGTCGCTGACCCCTTGCCGTCGCCCCGGGCGACACCCCTCCCGGGTGTCGGCGGTACGTCGTACGGTGTGAGACGTGACACACACCGCCCAGCGCGCCGCCGCGCCGTCCCGACGCGGGACGACGGCGACCGGCGCCTCCCCCACGTCCGACGGCGAGGGCGAGGACGTCGGCGCCCTGCTCGAGCCGTACCGCCGCGAGCTCACCGGCTACTGCTACCGCATGCTCGGCGGCGCGTTCGAGGCCGACGACGCGGTGCAGGAGACGCTGCTGCGCGCCTGGCGCTCGTACGACCGGTTCGAGGGCCGGTCGTCGCTGCGGTCGTGGCTGTACCGCATCGCGACCAACGTGTGCTTCGACCACCTCGGCTCGTCCAAGCGGCGCGAGCGTCCCATGGGGCTGGGCGGGCCGCAGCCGGCGGAGGAGCAGTACTTCGGCGACGTCCTGGCGGAGGACCGGTGGCTCGAGCCCGTGCCCGACGACGCCGTCCTGCCGCGCGAGGGCGACCCGGCCGACGTCGCGGTGGGGCGCGAGTCCATCCGGCTCGCGTTCGTGGCCGCGCTGCAGCACCTGCCCGCGCGCCAGCGCGCCGTGCTGGTGCTGCGCGAGGTGCTGCGCTGGTCGGCCGCCGAGGTCGCCGCCCTCCTCGACACCACCGTCGCGTCCGTGAACAGCGCGCTGCAGCGCGCCCGCGCCACCCTCGGCAGCAAGGGCCTGCGCCGGGCGGGCGACGACGGCGCCGACGCCCCCGAACCGCAGTGGGACGAGATCGACCAGACGCTGCTCGAGCGGTACCTGGACGCGTTCGAACGCTACGACATGGACGCCCTGGTGGCGCTGCTGCACGAGGACGCCGTGCTCAACATGCCGCCCTACACGATGTGGGTGCGCGGGCGCTCCGAGGTGATCCGCTGGATGACGGGTCCCGGCTCCGGCTGCGAGGGGTCGCGCTGCGTGCCCGTGCAGGCGAACGGCTCGATGGCGTACGGCCAGTACCGGCGCGACCCCACGGGCGGCTGGTCGCCGTGGGGGCTCGCCGTGCTGGAGGACGACGGCAGCGGCCGGATCACCGGCATCACCACGTTCCTCGACACGGCCACCTGGTTCCCCCGGTTCGGCCTGCCCGACCGGCTGCCCGCCCTCTGACCTGCGGCCCAGCGCGCCCCGCGGGCCGCGCTGGGCTACGTTTTCCCGCATGACCACGGACGCCCCGCACCCTGAGGGCGAGCCCGACGAGGTCGACGAGGTCGACAGCTCCGTCCGTCCCGTCCAGCACGACAGCAAGAACCCGCCGCGGTGGCTGCCGCGCGCGCTGGTGATGGTCGTGGTGGCCGCGTTCGTCGCCACCTTCCTCGCGTACGCGTTCGGCCAGCTCGGCGGGCTGGCCGTCAACGTGCTCATCTCCTTCTTCGTCGCGCTCGCGCTCGAGCCGATCGTCGTGTGGCTGGTGCGGCACGGGTGGCGGCGCGGCGCGGCCGCGGGCGTCTCGCTGGGCGGGGCGATCGTCGTCGTGCTCGCCGTGTTCGCGATGTTCGGCAACCTGTTCGTGCAGCAGCTGATCCAGCTCGTCTCGTCGCTGCCCGACCTCTACACGAGCATCCAGCAGGGCATCGAGTCGCGCTGGGACGTCACCGTCCCTGACTCCGACGATCTCGTCGCGCAGGCCCTGGACCAGTGGGGGCAGGACGTCGCGACGGGTGCGATCAGCATCGGCGTGTCCATCGTGGGCGTCCTGTTCGCGATCACCACGATCCTGCTCATCACCTACTACCTCATGGCCGCGGGCCCCAAGTTCCGCGCCGCCATCTGCGCCTGGCTGCGGCCGGACCGCCAGCAGGAGGTGCTGACGCTGTGGGAGATCACGCAGGTGAAGGTCTCCGACTTCATCAGCTCCCGCGTCGTGCTCGCCGCGCTGTCGAGCGTGTTCACGTTCGTCTTCCTGCTGATCGTGCAGACGCCGTACGCGCTGCCGCTGGCGGTGTTCACGGGCGTCGTGTCGCAGTTCGTGCCCACCATCGGCACGTACATCGGCGGCGCCCTGCCGGTGGCGGTCGCGCTCGCCGCCCAGGGACTGCCGCAGGCGATCGCCGTGCTGATCTTCATCGTCGCGTACCAGCAGGTGGAGAACCTCATCTTCTCCCCGAAGGTCAGCGCCCGGGCGCTGGAGATGAACCCGGCCGTGTCCTTCGTCGGCGTCCTCGGGTTCGGCGCCGTCTTCGGCGCGCTCGGCGCGTTCCTCGCCCTGCCGATCCTCGCGACCGTGCAGGCCCTCGGGAACACGTACCTGCAGCGGCACGAGCTCGTCGACTCGACCCTGCTGCACGACCCCGACCAGCCGTCCGGCCGCGGCGAGGGCGTGTGGTCGTCGCGGCGACGGCGCAACCTCGAAGCCGGGGAGCGTGCCGCCCGCGAGGCGGAGGCCCGGCGCCGCGACGGCGCAGAGGAGTGAGAGCTGAGATGAGCAACGCATGAGTCCGGACCTCGTCGGCGGCATCGCCCTCATCGTGATCGTCGGGGTGGCCGGACAGGTCGCCGCCCGCGCGCTGCGGGTCCCGTCGATCCTGCTGCTGCTCGTGCTCGGGCTGCTCGTCGGGCCGGTCCTCGGCTGGCTCGACCCGGACGCGCTGTTCGGCGAGGCGCTGTTCCCGCTGGTGTCGATGGCCGTCGGCCTCCTGCTCTTCGAGGAGTCGCTCAAGCTGGACTTCGGACGCCTGCGCGGTGGCGCGCGGCGGCCCGTGCTCGGCCTGGTGACCACCGGCGCCCTCGTCACCGGCCTCGGCGCCACCGCCGCCGCGTACCTGTTCCTCGACGTGACCTGGGGCCGGGCGGCCGTCATCGGCGCGATCCTCATCGTGTCCGGGCCGACCGTCGTCGGGCCGCTGCTCGCCATCATCCGGCCCCGCCAGCCCGTCGAGTCCGTCCTCGCCTTCGAGGGCATCTTCATCGACCCGATCGGGGCCACGGTGGCGCTCGCCGTGGCGAACGTCGTGCTCCACGCCGAGCCCGTCAGCCTGCTCGAGACCGGGGGTCTGGGGCTGCTGGTGGGCGGGGTGGCCGCCGTGCTGCTCGTGGTGCTCATCCGCTTCGGCAAGGTGCCGAAGGAGACGGAGGTCGTGCTGGCGTTCGCGTTCGCCCTCGGGGCCTACGCGCTGGCCGAGGGCGTGCACGACGAGGCCGGCCTGTTCGCCACGACCGCGCTCGGCGCCGTCCTGGCGAACCAGCGGGTGGCGCGCACCGAGCCGCTGCACGAGTTCGGAACCCACATCGGCCTGCTGCTCATCGGCGCGCTGTTCGTCGTGCTGTCCGCCCGGATCGACCTGGACGCCCTGGCCCGGTACGCGCTGCCCACCGTCCTCGTCGTCGCGGCGCTCGTGCTGGTGCTGCGCCCCGTGGTGGCCGCCGTCTCGACGCTCGGGACCGACCTGAGATGGTCCGACCGGGCGATGATCGGCTGGATGGCGCCGCGCGGCATCGTCGCCGCGTCGACCGCGTCCGTCTTCTCGCTGCGGTTCGACGACGCCGGTGAGCCGTTCCCCCAGCTGGTGCCGGTGATCTTCGGCGTCGTGCTGCTCACCGCGATCGTGTACGGGTTCACCGGCACGCCCATGGCGAAGCTGCTCGGGGTGCGCTCCGACGACCAGGAGCGGCTGGACGACGACGGCCTGCCGGTGCTCGACCGGACGTCCTGACCGGCCCGCTGCCTACGATGTCGGGATGACCGGTCCGGTGCTGGTGGGCGTGCCCCACGACCGCCACCCCAGCGTGCCCCGGCGGGCCGCCGACCTGGCGGCCGCGCTCGGTACCGAGCTGGTGTGCGTGGCCGTGGACGAGGCGTCCGTGCGCGAGCCGTCCGGCGCCGTGGTGCCCGTCGACCCCGACGCCGGCTCTCCCGCCGACGACGGCGGCCTGCGCGACGCCGTCGCCGCCGCCCTGGCCGACAGCCCCGTGCGCTGGCGGCTCGAGCGCACCGCCGGCGACCCGGCCACGGAGCTCGCCCGGATCGCCGCCGCACATGACGCTGCCCTGATCGTGGTGGGCGCGCGCCGCCCCGGGATGCGGGGCTGGGCCACGCACCTGGTCGGCGGCACCGTCGCCGGGCACCTCGTCCACGACCAGCCGCGGCCGGTGGTCGTGCTGCCCGACCGGCACGCGGGCGACGCGTCGTGACGGCGGGCAGCCCGCCCGCGCGCGGACGCCCGGCCCACCGGCGCCCTGGTCTGGTCGCGCTGGTCGCAGCCGGCGGCGCCGTCGGCACCGCCGCCCGGTTCGGGCTGGCGCAGGCGTGGCCCGCCGTCGACGGGTGGCCGGTCGCGACGCTCGCCGCCAACGTGCTCGGTGCGTTCGTGCTGGGCTGGCTGCTGGAGTCGCTCGCGGCCCACGGGCCGGAGACGCCCACCGTGCAGCGGGTGCGGCTGGCCGTCGGCACGGGCGTGCTGGGCGGGTTCACGACGTTCTCGTCCCTCGCCCTGGAGACGGAACGGCTGCTCGCTTCCGGATCCGTGGGGCAGGGGCTCGCGTACGCCCTCGGCACGCTGGTGCTCGGGTACCTCGCCTGCCTCGCGGGCGTGCTGCTCGGCTCTCGCCGGAGGTCCCGATGAGGCGGCCGAGATGAGGGTGCCGCGATGAGCGCCGCCGCGACGCTGCTGCTCGTCGCCGTGGCAGGTGGGCTGGGCGCCGCCGCCCGGTTCGTCGTCGACGGCGCGGTGCGGGCGCGGACGCCGGGCGCGGCGTTCCCCTGGGCGACGGTCGCGGTGAACGTGTCCGGGTCGCTGCTCATCGGCCTCGTCTCGGGCGTGCTGCTCGGCGCCGGCGACCCGGCCCACCTCGAGCCCTGGCGCCTCGGCGTGGCGACCGGGTTCTGCGGCGGGTACACCACCTTCTCCACGGCGATGGTCGAGACCGTCCGCCTCGCCCGCTCCGGTCGGCCCCGGCTGGCCCTGGCCAACGCCCTCGGCACCATGGCGCTCACGCTGGCCGCCGTCGTCGTCGGCATCGGCCTCGGCGTCCTCGTGGGTCGGCTCCTCTAGGACGTCGTGGGCGCTCGGGGTCAGGGGCCTGTGGCACGCTGACCCGGTGAGCCTCATGCTGCTGGACTCCGCGAGCCTGTACTTCCGCGCCTTCTTCGGCCTGCCCGACTCGCTGCGCTCCCCCGACGGCAAGCCCGTCAACGCGGTGCGCGGCCTGCTGGACATGATCGCGTTCCTCGTCACCGAGCACGGGCCGGACCGGCTCGTGGCGTGCTGGGACGAGGACTGGCGGCCGGCGTTCCGCGTCGAGGCGATCGGGTCGTACAAGGAGCACCGGGTCGCGGCGGTCACCCCCGTCGGGGAGCCCGACGTCGAGGAGGTGCCCGACGCGCTCACGCCGCAGGTCCCCGTGATCGTCGACGTGCTGGCCGCGCTCGGCATCGCCCGTGTGGGCGCGCCGGGCTTCGAGGCGGACGACGTCATCGGCACGCTGGTCACCCGCGAGGTGGCGCGCAGCGCGGCGACCGCGCTGCCCGTGGCCGGCGCCGTCGGGATGGTGATGCCGGCCAGCGTCGACATCGTCACCGGCGACCGCGACCTGTTCCAGCTCGTCGACGACGCCGCCGGCGTGCGCGTGCTGTACCCGGCGCGCGGCGTGCGCGACCCCGACGTCGTCGACCAGGCGAGGCTCGCGGAGAAGTACGGCGTGCCCAGCGGGCAGGCGTACGCCGAAATGGCGACCCTGCGCGGCGACCCGTCCGACGGCCTGCCCGGCGTGCCCGGCATCGGCGAGAAGACGGCGGCCAAGCTGCTCGCCGCGTTCGGCGACCTGGCCGGGCTGCGCGCCGCGGCGGAGCACGGCGCGAAGGGGATCACCCCGACCCAGCGGCAGAAGCTGCTCGACGCCGCGCCCTACCTCGACGTCGCGCCCACGGTGGTGCAGGTCGCGCACGACGCCCCCGTCGGGGAGGTCGACGCGACGCTGCCTCGGGCCCCGAAGGACCCCGAGGCGCTCGACGCCCTCGCCGAGCGGTGGGGCATCCGCAGCAGCGTGGACCGCGTGCTCGCGGCCCTCGCCGCCCGCCCCTGAGCCGCACCCCGGCCCGGACGGGTCAGGGCTGGAAGACGCAGAACTCGTTGCCCTCCGGGTCGCCCATGACGGTCCAGGCGATCTCGTCGTCCTGCGCGCGCAGCACGCGTGCGCCGCGGGCGACGAGGTCGTCCACGGTGACGCCGTCGTTCAGGGTCACGTCCCAGTGCCAGCGGTTCTTGACCGTCTTCGGCTCCGGCACGGGGACGAAGTCGAACGACTCGAACGGGACGCCCGCGCCCTCGTCCAGGTAGGCGTAGTCCATGGCGTCGTCCTGGGTGAGCGTGCCACCCAGGAGCCCGTGCCAGAACGCGGCGACCGTCCGGTAGTCCGCGCAGTCCACGACGATGTCCTTGAGCCGGTAGGCCGGCACCTCCTCGGCGGTGAAGACGCAGAGCTCGCCGCCCTCGGGATCGGCCAGCGTCGTGTAGTGGAACCGACCGGGCTCGCTGAGGCGCGGCTGGTCGGGGAGCTCGTCGAGCGACCGGGCGCGCACGTCGGGGTGCACGCGGTGCTTCACCGTCTTCGCCTCGGGCACGGTGTTGACCCAGATCGTCCGCGCCTTCGCGGGGTCGGGGCCCGGGTCGCGCAGGACGACGTCGCCGTCGTCCAGCGCCTCCGCCCGCAGCCCCAGGGTGCGGGCCCAGAACTCTCCCAGCGAGGCCGCGTCGACGGCGTCGACGCACAGGTCCTTGAAGGTCACCAGGCTCATGACCGGCCACCCTAGACCGTGGTGGGTGCTCGATGGGCGCTGTTCGCCTCGCGAACAACGCCCATCGAGCACCCCGACGAACCGGCGGGGTCAGCCCGTGTTCTGCAGGCCCGCGGAGACTCCGTTCACGGTGAGCAGCAGCAGGTGCTGCCAGCGGTCCTTGTGTCCGCCGTCCACCCACTCGCCGTCGTCCACGGTGAGGCCCTCGCTGACGCCCTGGCTGCGCAGCGCGCGCAGGGCGCGGACCTGGAGCAGCGACAGCGCGTCGACGTACGGGGAGCGCAGCTGTACGGCGCGGCCGAGGACGCGGCGGTTGGCGAGCGGCCATTCGTTGCCCGTCACCCGCAGCACCCACTCGCGGGTGAGCCGCAGCTCGCCGAGCACGAGCTCGGCGAGGTCGTCGCGGTCGCCGAGGGCCAGGTACTGCGCGGCGATGTCCTCCTGCGTCTTGGCGAGGCCCATCTCCACGGTGTCGAGCAGCGTGGTGAACAGGGGCCACTCGCGGTACGCGGCCTGCAGCTCCTCGAGCCCGCCCGGCTGCTCGCCGGCCGAGCGCAGCGACGTGCCGAGGCCGAACCAGCCCGCGAGGTTGATGCGCGCCTGCGACCAGGAGAACACCCAGGGGATGGCGCGCAGGTCGTCGAGCGAGTTGACCGACAGGCCGCGCTTGGCGGGGCGGGAGCCGATCGGCAGCAGGCCGACCTCCTCCAGCGGAGTCACCTGGGAGAACCACTGCGGGAAGCCCTCGGACTTCACGAGGCCGTGGAACGCGGCGCGCGACGTCTCGTCGAGCGCGGCGGCCAGCGGCGCGAACCGCTCCCGGGCGTCAGCGTTCCGCTTCTCCACCGTCGGGGCCGAGGCGAGCAGCGTCGCCGCGGCGACCTGCTCGATGTGCCGCGCGGCGATCGTCGGGTCGCCGTAGCGGGCGAGGATGACCTCGCCCTGCTCGGTGAGCTTGAAGCGGCCGTCCACCGAGTGCGGCGGCTGCGCGAGCACCGCGCGGTTGGCAGGGCCGCCGCCGCGGCCGAGCGAGCCGCCGCGGCCGTGGAACTGGGTCAGCGTGATGTCGTGGCGCTGCGCCCACTCGGCGATCCGCGACTGCGCCTTGTGCAGGGCGAGGGTCGCGGCGACCGGGCCGACGTCCTTCGACGAGTCCGAGTAGCCGAGCATGACCTCGACGCGCCGGCCGTTCTCCGCGAGGCGGCGCTGCACCTCGGGGAACTCCAGCATCGCCTCGAGGATGTCGACCGAGTTCTCCAGGTCGTCGAAGGTCTCGAACAGCGGCACGGCGTCGACGACGGGGGCGTCGTCGCTGCCCTCGAAGGCGAGCGCGGCGAGCCGGTAGACGGCGGCCAGGTGCTCGGGCGCCTGCGTGAACGACACGATGTAGCGGCGGGCGGCGCGGATGCCGAACCGCTTCTGCACGGCGCCGAGGGCGCGGTAGGTGTCGAGCACCTCGACCGTGCGCTCGGAGAGGTCGCCGTGGATGCCCTTCTCGTCGATCTCCGCGAGGGCCGCGGCGTGCACCTGCGAGTGCTGGCGCACCTCCAGCTCGGCGAGGTGGAACCCGAAGGTCTGCACCTGCCACACGAGCTTCTGCAGGTCGCCGTAGGCGGCACGCGGGGCGCCCGCCTCGACGAGGGAGCGCTGCACGACCTCGAGGTCGGCGACGAGCTCCTCCGGCTCCCGGTACCCGAGGTCCGCGTCGCGGCGACGGGTCGCGGCGACACGGCCGGCGACGGCGAGGACGGCGGCGCGGTGCGGCTCGTTCGGCGAGTCGGCGGCGGCGCGGGTGACGAGCTCGTCGGAGAGCTGGCGCATCCGCTGCCAGAGCGCCTTGAGCTCGGCCGACGCCGGCGTGCCCTCCTCGTCGAGCGTGAGCTTGCGCCCCGTCTCGACGGCGGCCTTCTCGAGCGCGCCGAGCGCGTGCTCGGCGGCGAGGGTCGCGGCCTGCCGGGTGACCTCGGCGGTGACGTTCGGGTTGCCGTCGCGGTCGCCGCCGATCCAGGAGCCCAGGTGGACGAACGGGCGCGCGACGGGTGGCACGCTGCCGGCCTCGCCGTCGAGCAGCCAGTCGTCCAGGCGGCGGTACACCTCGGGGAAGGTGGAGAACATCGTGGCGTCGAAGACGCCCATCGCGGTCTTCACCTCGTCCAGCACGGACGGCTTGTGCGCGCGGATGGGCGACGTGCGCCACATGGTGTCGATCTCGGCGAGCAGGCGGCGCTCGTTCTCGGCGAGCGTGGTGCCTCCGGGACGCATCGTGTCGCGGTCGGCGACCAGCGAAGAGATGCGGCGGACGGCGCCCGAGACGGCGCGACGGCGGGCCTCGGTGGGGTGCGCGGTGAGGACCGGGCGGAACTCGATCTCGCCCAGGCGCCGCAGCGCCTCGTCGCGGCCGACCTCCTCCGCGAGCTGCGTGAACGCCTGCGGCAGCGAGTCCTCGATGACGACTCCCGACGCGGCGTCCGACTCGCGCGCCCGCAGCACACGGACACGGTGGTACTCCTCGGCGAGGTTCGCCAGGTGGAAGTAGCACGTGAAGGCCCGCGCGACCTGCTCGGCGCGCTCCGGCGTGAAGCCGGCCACGACCTCGGCCGCCTCCGCCAGCGTCGCGCCGCCGTCGTCCGCCCCGTAGGCGCGGATCGTCAGGCCGCGGAGACGCTCGACGTCGTCGAGCAGGCTCTGACCACCCGCCTCCTTCAGCACGGTGCCGAGCAGCCCGCCCAGCAGGCGGATGTCGTCCCGCAGGGGGTCGGGCATCTCGTGGCGTGCCACCACGCGTTCGATCGAGCCGGTGGATCCCAGGTTCTCGCTCACGGGACCAGAGCGTAAGCCGTCTCGCCGTCCGGGCGTCGAGCCGTCCGGCAGGTGACCCCTGAACTGTGGCTCAGCCCACCCATGACGGGTCGTCGAGGAGCTCCTGCAGCTCGTCGACCAGGCGCGCCGTGTGGAAGCCGTCGGCGGCGGCGTGGTGGACCTGCACGGCCAGCGGCAGGAGCACCCGGCCGTCCCGCTCGACGTACCGGCCCAGGGTGACGATCGGCGCGAGGTGGCTCCAGGCGTCGCGGATGGTCAGCGTGAACCCGGTGAACGACGCCCACGGCAGGCTGGACACGTCGAACGCGTTCGGCGGCGGCGAGCCCTGCGGGAAGAAGTCCGTCGAGCCCCCGTGCTCGGCCAGCACCGCGGTCGCGGCGTCGTGGAACGCGCCGAAGTCGGCGTCGTAGGGCGCCCAGACGCACGAGAACGTCTCCCGTTCCACGTGGAACACCGTGAACGCCGGGTGCACGACCGGCCAGACGGCGGGCGCGCCGTCCTCGGTGAGGACCATGCGGAACTCGTCGTGCCGGTTCACGACCGTCGCGAGCGCCCACACCTGCGCCACGTACGTGCGGCGCGACGACGTGCGCAGCGCCGCCACGAACGCCGTCGCGTCCGGCTCCACGGTCATCGCGTACGTGCACGGCGACGCCCGGTAGTGCTCGAAGTGCTGCCGGCGCGGCCAGGTGTCCAGGTCGATCGGGGCTGGTGTCTGCATGCTCCCCAGCGTCGCAGCGACCATCGGCTCTCGGCAGCGCATTTCTGGTCGCCCCGACCGACGGTGCCGCGTGCGGGAGCGGGCGAGCGTCGCGGTTAAGGTCGTCCCCGGCGGATGGTCCCCACGGACCGGTGGCACGGCCGGACGACGGACGGAGCGAACGGCAGATGACGAGGGTGTACGCGGTCAGCGACGTGCACGGCTACCGCGACGTCCTGGTGCGTGCCCTGGCCGAGGAAGGGCTCACGGACGCAGACGGACGGTGGGCCGGCCGGGACGCCCGGCTCTGGTTCCTCGGGGACTACCTGGACCGCGGGCCGGACGGCGTCGGCGTCATCGACCTCGTCCGGCGGCTCGTCGACGAGTCCGGAGGCGCCGTGGCGGCGCTCCTCGGCAACCACGAAGTGCTGGCGCTCGGGATGCGGCGGTTCGGGGCGACGACGGTCCCTCCGCCCGGCGAGCCCGGGCGGAGCTTCGCACGGTCGTGGGCCCGCAACGGCGGCCTCGACCGCGACCAGGCGCGGCTCACCGACGAGCACGTCGCCTGGCTGGGCGCCCTGCCGTTGGCGGCGCACGACGCCGGTGCGCTCCTCGTGCACTCGGACACCCTCGCCTACCTCGGGTGGGGTCGGACCCTCGAGGACCTCAACGCCGCCGGGCGGGACCGGCTGGCGAGCGACGACCTCGTGGTGTGGTGGGAGACGTGGCGGGACCTCACGTCTCGCGCGGCCTTCCGCGGGGAGCACGGTCCGCGGGCCGCACGAGAGCTGCTGGACCACCTCGGTGGTGACCGGGTCGTGCACGGGCACAGCATCGTCGCCGAGATGCTCGGCACTGCGTACACGGACGTCACGGAGCCGCACTCCTACGCCGACGGCCACGCGCTCGCCATCGACGGTGGGGTCTACGAGGGCGGGCCCTGCCTCGTCGCGCGGCTCGCCTGACGTCCGGACGCCCCGGCCGACCCCGACCACCTCCCCCGCGGGCGAACCGACACCCTAGGCCGCCAGGTCCTCCGGCCCGTCGTCCGGAAGCTCGACGACGACCTTGCCCTTCGCGCGGCCGCGCTCCAGGTAGGCGTACGCGCGGGCGATGTCGGCGAACGCGAACGTCCGATCGACCACGGGGCGCAGGTGCCCGTCGTCGACGAGGCCCGCCAGGACGGCGAGATCCGACCCGCTCGGGTGCATGAAGAGGTAGCGGTAGCGGACGCCCGCGCGGCGGGCCCGGCGTCGGATCGCGGTGCTCGCCGCCCACAGGAGGGCCGCCTTGAGGGGGCCGGCCTCCAGGTCGACGCGTGCGGTCGTCGCGTCCGGGAGGCCGGCCACGGAGACGACGGTCCGGCCCGGCTCGAGGATCGTGAAGGCGTCGGTGAGGTCCTGCCCCCCGGTGAGGTCGAACACGCCGTCGTAGTCGTGCAGGACGTCGGCGAACCGCTCGCTCCGGTAGTCCACCACCCGCGTGGCGCCGAGCGATCGCACGAGGGCCGTGCCGCGGGCGGACGCCGTCGTCGTGACCTCCGCGCCGAGCCAGACCGCGAGCTGGATGGCAAGGGTTCCGACGCCGCCCGCGCCGCCCGTGACGAGCACCCGGTCCCCCGGGGCCACCTTCAGCTCGTCGCGCAGGGCCTGCAACGCGGTGAGCCCGGCCAGCGGCAGCGACGCGGCCTCGACGAACCCGAGCGACGCGGGCATCGCCGCCACCAGGCCCTCAGCGACCGCCGCGTACTCGGCGAACGCGCCCAGCCGCCGCTTGTCGACCCGCGCGAAGACCCGGTCGCCCACCGCGAACCGGGTGACCCCGGCCCCGACGGCCGCCACCTCACCGGCGAGCTCGCTGCCCGCGACCAGCGGGAGCCGGAGCCGGGTGATCACCCGCAGGCCGCCGTCGCGCGTCTTGTGGTCGATCGGGTTCAGGCCCGCCGCCCGCACGCGGACCAGCACCTCGCCCGGTCCGGCGACCGGGCGCGGCACCTCGCGCAGCTCCATCACGCCCGGGTGGCCGTAGCGCCTGAGCACGTACCCCCGCATCCGCACGTTCCCTCCCTCGGTGGTCCGCCACGCACCGCCCGCCGCCCGCCGCGACGTCCGGCGCGCGCCGCGGGCCGCGCCCCCATAGCGTGACACCGCGACCGGGCCGCGCCACCTGCGGCAGCGTCCGGCCATCGTGACGAACCCCTGTCCCGCACCTCCCCGGCGGGACGTCACCCGCACCCCCGAGGAGGTACGGCCATGGCCGTCCAGGTCAGCATCGACAACTTCGCCCGCGCGGAGACGGACACGATGATCGCGAGGATGCTGCCGATGGTGGGCGGCCTCGGGACGTTCCACCACGACCGCGTCCTGGCCCCGCTCGACGAGCAGCCCGTGATCCGTCAGAACCGGGACACGCTGTACTCGGTGGCGATCGTCGACCTGGACGCGGGGGACGCGACGCTGACCGTGCCCGAGGTCGGTGACCGGTACCTGTCGGTGATGGTGATCAACCAGGACCACTACATCAACCGGGTCCTCCACGAGGCGGGCCCGTCCGTCCTCTCCCGCGACGAGTTCGGCACGGACTACGTGGTCGTCGCGGCGCGCACGCTCTTCGACCCGACGAGCCCCGCCGACGTCGAGGAGGTGCACCGCCTCCAGGACGGGCTCACCCTCGTCACCGCAGAGCAGCGCGAGTTCGTGCGCCCCGACTACGACCCGGCCAGCCACCAGGAGGTGCGCGGGGCCCTGCTCACCCTCGGCCGCACGATGGGCGGCCTCGAGCACTGCTTCGGCCGGGCGGAGGACGTCGACCCGGTGCGGCACCTCGTCGGCACGGCGCTCGGGTGGGGCGGCCTGCCCGACGCCGAGGCGTCGTACCTGAACGTCGAGCCGCGGCTCTCGGTGGGGCGGTACACGATCACGTTCGACGACGCGCCGGCCGACGCGTTCTGGTCGCTCAGCGTCTACAACGCCGACGGCTACTTCGAGCCCGGCCCGAGCGGCCTGACGAACGTGAACTCCGTCTTCGCGACGCCGGACCCGGACGGCCGCGTCACGATCCACCTCGGCGACTGGCCCGACGACACGCCCCACCGCATCCCGCTGCCCGAGGGGTGGAACTTCACCGTCCGCCTGTACCGGCCGCGGCTCGACGAGCTCGCCGCCTGGACGGTCCCGCCCGTCGTGCCCGCCTGACGCCGGCGCACGTCATAGCGTGGCGGCGGCCAGCGTCCCGCCGCCCGCGTGCGCGATCTCGACGCGCGCGATCCGGTCCAGCGGCACCGACGACGCCGCGCCGAGGCCGGTGGAGGCCGTGCCCGACCCGGTCCACGTCGCGGCGACCGTGCGTCCGCCGTCGTGGTCGACGAGGACGAGCTCGTAGGTCGGCGCCGCCGCAGGGTCGTAGCCGCCCGAGCGCGGCGGGTAGGTGCAGCTCCACTCCAGGCTGGTCCCCCACGCGCGGGGTGTCGCGGTGAGCGACGCCCGCACGTCGACCGCGCCCACCGGCTCGAGGTCCACGGCCGTGGACTGCGCGACCGGCGCCGGCGACGAGGGTGCCGGGCCCGGACCCTCCCCCGCGCCGCCGAGCGCCAGCCCCGTGCCGACCCCGCCCACCAGCAGCACCGACGCCGCCACCGCAGCCACCGATCGGCGCCGGCGCCGCGAGCGCCGGGCCGCGCCGGCCAGGGCCGCGAGGGGCACGACGTCCGCCAGGTCGCCGTCGTCGCCCCCGCCCACGTCGCGGCCTGCGTCCCCGCCCGCGGCCGTGCCCGCAACCGTGCCCCGGGGGTCCGACGCGAGGGCGTGCTCCGCGGGCACGGAGGCGAGCAGCCCGGGCAGGCCCGCGAGCTCCGCGACCGCCGCACGGCACGCGTCGCAGCCGGCCAGGTGCTCCTCGTAGTCCCGCCGGTCGGCCGGGCTCAGCGCGCCCAGGACGTACGCCGCGTCCCACTCGCGGTACGGGTCGGTCGGCGCGGTCATGGCGTCACTCCCTTCTCCTGCAGGGCGAGCCGCAGGGCGCGCAGGGCGTAGTGCATGCGGGACTTCACGGTCCCGGGCGGGACGTCGAACTCGTCGGACAGCTCGGCGACGGACCGTCCGCGGTAGTAGGCGCCCACGACGACGGCGCGGTGCTCGGCCGACAGGTCCGCGAGCGCGTCGGCGACGAGCCAGGCGTCCAGGACCGCCTGGGTCCGGTCCGGCTCGGGCTGCTCGGGCAGGCGCCCGGTGGCGCGCTCGCGCGCGTGGCGCGCGCTGCGGAGCTGGTCGACCACGAGGTGGCGCGCCACCGTGAACAGCCAGGCGCGCACGGACTCCTCCGGCCGTTCCAGCACCTCGGGGTGGCGCCACAGGCGCAGCAGCGACTCCTGCACCACGTCCTGCGCGTCGGTGTCGGCGGGCACCAGCCGCGCGACGAAGCGCTGCAGGTCCGGGGCGTGCGCGGCGTGGATGGCCTCGAGGAGCTGCTCGTCGGCGCGGGAGCGCGGCCTCATGACCGCTCCAGCACCAGCGAGATCTCGACGGCGCCCTCGTGGTCCACGCGGACGAAGCCGAGCGACGGCGCTGCGACGTCGTGGTCCGCGAACGTCACCGGCACCTCGGCGACGACCTGCACGACCTCCCCGACGGCCGCGACCTGGGCCGCGGCCACGACGTCGCGCGTCACGCCGTGCACGGTCAGCTTGCCCGGCAGGTCCACCTCGGTGGCGCCGGCGGCGAGCGGCACGGGCTCGGTGACCGTGAAACGCGCGGTCGGGTACGTCCCCACCTCCATCACGCTGCCACGGAAGTACGCGTCCCGCGGCGGTTCGTCGGTGTGGATGCTCGCGACGTCGACCGTCACCTCGCCCGACGTGAGCGCGCCGTCCTCGACGGTCACGGTGCCGGTCACCTGGTCGGTCCGCCCGGTGACGGTCACGTCCTCGCCCCGCAGCACGTCGTGCACGCGGTAGCCGGCCTCCGACCCGGGTGCCACCGTCCACGTGCCGTCGAGGGCCGCGGGGTCGGCGAGCGGAGCCCCCGACGTGGAGAGCGTCGGGACCTCCGCCGCGGCGCGGTTGGCGTGGTCGGCGTACAGGCCGGGGCCGACGAGCACGGCGGCGCCGCCGAGCAGGACCAGCCCGGCTCCCGCCCCCACCAGCACCTTCGTCCGTGTCCGCACGACCGCTCCTCCCGCCCCGGGCCGCGCCCGCCCGCGCGGCTCCACCCCGCACGACGAAGCAGGGCGCCCGAAGGTTCAGGTGAACCGCCGGCGCCGCGATCTCGTCGTCCCTCACAGCAGCACCCGAGCGGAGAGTCCGAGCCGGAGGAGTCATCATGCGCACCACGAGGTCACGACTGGCCGCCCTCGCCGCGGCGGCGGCGCTCGCCACCACCCTGGCCGCGTGCGGCGGCGGTGGTGGGAGCGGCGGCTACGGCGGCGGGGCGAGCACCCCGACCGACACCATGTCGGGCTCGTCCTCCGGCGGCGGGTCGGGGAGCGCCGGCGCGCTGTCCACCGCCGACAGCGACCTGGGCACGATCGTCGTGGACGGCCAGGGCATGACGGTCTACTACTACACGCCCGACGAGGCCGGGTCGGGCAAGAGCGAGTGCACCGGCGAGTGCCTGGCCGCGTGGCCCCCGGTGCACGCCGGCAGCGCGACGCCGGAGGTGCAGGGCGTGACGGCCGAGGTCGGCACGATCACCGGCAACGACGGGGAGTCCCAGGTGACGCTCGACGGCCGCCCGGTCTACCTGTACGCGGGGGACGCGGCGCCGGGCGACGTCGCCGGCCAGGGCATCCAGGACGTCTGGTGGGTGGTGGCGCCGGACGGCTCCGAGATCACCACGATGCCCGGCTCGGGCGGCGGGGGGTACTGACGCGGCACCCGCGGCGCGCGGTCACGGCGCACGGTCACGGCCCGGTGTGCCGCCGCAGGATCGTGGCGGCGTCGGTGCCGCGCGGCAGGACGCCGTACCCGTGGCCGCGGTCGGCACCCAGCCGGGCGGCCACGAACGCGTCGGCCGACGCGTCCGGGGCGTGCCGCACCATGAGCGACGCCTGCAGCCCGACGGCGAGGGCCTCGACGACGCGGCGCGCGGAGGCCTGCTGCCCGGCGGGGTCCGCGCCGGCGAGCCCGGTGAGCACCGCGCGGGTCGCGGCGAGGTGCGCGTCGAGGTCGCGGTGGGCGCCGGCGGCGAGCGCGAGCTCGGCGTCGACGGCGGCCAGCGACGCCGGCTCGCGCGTCATGGCCCGCAGCACGTCGAGCGCGACGACGTTGCCCGAGCCCTCCCAGATCGCCATCACCGGCTGCTCGCGGTAGCGCCGGGCGAGCGGGAACGCCTCGGTGTACCCGTTGCCGCCGAGGCACTCCATCGCCTCGTACGCGTGCTGCGGTCCTCGCTTGCACACCCAGTACTTCGCGACGGCGGTGGCCAGGCGGCGGAACGCCCGCTCGCTCTCGTCGTCCGCGTCGTGGGCCGCGGCGAGGCGCATCGAGGTGAGCGTCGCGGCCTCGGACTCCAGCGCCAGGTCGGCGAGCACCGCCGTCATCGCGGGCTGGTCCACGAGGGCGGCGCCGAACGCCGTCCGGTGCCGCGCGTGCCACAGCGCCTCGGCGACGCCCTGGCGCATCCCGGCCGCGCTGCCGTGCACGCAGTCCAGCCGGGTGCGCTGCACCATCTCGATGATCGTGCGCACGCCTCGGCCAGGCTCCCCGACCAGGTGCCCGACCGTGCCGTCCAGCTCGATCTCGGCCGACGCGTTGGACCGGTTGCCGAGCTTGTCCTTGAGCCGCTGGAGGCGGAAGACGTTGCGGGTGCCGTCCTCGAGGACGCGCGGCACGAGGAAGCAGGACTGGCCGTCCGGGGCCTGGGCGAGCACGAGGAACGCGTCCGACATCGGCGCCGAGCAGAACCACTTGTGGCCGGTGAGGACGTGCGTGCCGTCCCCGGCCGGCACCGCGCGCGTCGTGTTGGCCCGCACGTCGCTGCCGCCCTGCTTCTCCGTCATCGCCATGCCCACGAGCGCGCCGGGCTTGGCGCCGGGCGCGGCGAGGGCGCCGTCGTACCCGGTGGCGAGCAGGCGCGGCTCCCAGAGCGCCGCCAGGTCGGGGGCGTGCCGCAGGCTGGGCACGGCGGCGTGCGTCATCGACACCGGGCAGGCGTGGCCGGGCTCGACCTGCCCGAAGAGGGAGAACAGCGCGCCGCGGACGACGTTCGCCCCCGGCCGCGGGTCCGCCCACGCGCTCGTGTGCGCGCCGCGGCCGACTGCCGCGGAGATCACCTCGTGGTAGGCGGGGTGGTACTCGACCTCGTCGATCCGCCGTCCCCGCCGGTCGTGGGTGCGCAGCACCGGCTCGTGGGTGTTCGCGAGCTCCGCGGCCCGCTGGAACGCCGCGCTCCCGACGTGCGCCCCCGCCTCGACGAGCCTCTCCTCGCCCCAGCCCCCGCCGAAGGCGTGCACGGCGTCGCGCAGCACCGGGAAGTCGAGGTACTCGTTGACGTCCACACGCTCCGGCGGCTGGTTGGTCACCCCGTGCGTGCGATGCCCGCCCGCGTGCACGTCCTCGTCGACGGTCACGGCGGCTCCTTCCTCAGGTCGTCAGGAGGCGTACGCGCCCTGCCACACGGTGTCGAACGGCGTGCGGGCCTCGACGCGCGCCTCGATGCCCTGCGTCACCATGTCCTTCGCGACGCGGACCGCCTCGGGGACGTCGGCGCCCTTGGCGAGCTCGGCGGTGATGGCGGCGGCGAACGTGCAGCCCGCGCCGGAGACGCGCTCCTCGCCCACCTTGGGCGTGGCGAAGACGGTGACCTCGTCACCGTCGAACAGGACGTCGACGGCGTCGGGGCCGGCCAGCTCGACGCCGCCCTTCGCGACCACGTACCGGCGGCCGTGGCCGTCGCCCAGCCGGGCGTGGATGCGGCGCGCGGCCTCGGTCAGCTCCTCGACGGACGTGATGTCGTCCATGCCCGCGAGCGTCTTGGCCTCGAACAGGTTGGGCGTCACGACCGTGGCCAGCGGGAGCACCCGCTCGCGCAGCGCGGTGTCGGTGTCGAGCGCGGCACCGGGCTCCTGGCCCTTGCAGATCAGCACCGGGTCGAGGACGACGTGGCGCCACGGCTGCGTCTCCAGCGAGCGGGCGACGACGTCGATCGTCGCGGGCGTGCCGAGCATCCCGATCTTGACCACGTCCAGCGCGTGGGTGGACGTCGCGGCCTCGAACTGGTCCGCGATGACCTGCGGCTCCACGGGCACGAACCGGTGGCCCCAGTCGTGCTTCGGGTCGAACGAGACGATGCAGGTCAGCGTCCCCACCCCGTAGGTGCCGAGCTGCTGGAAGGTCTTGAGGTCGGCCTGGATCCCGGCCCCTCCCGTGGCCTCGGACCCGGCGATGACGTACGCGAGCGGCGGCGTGGTGCTCATGGTGGGCCAGCCTACGACGGTGGCGGACGGGTGTTGTCGGGCGCGATCCGTAGGGTGGGCGCATGAGCGTGAAGATCGGGGCCCACGTCGACCGGACCGACGCCGTCGCGCAGGCGGCGGAGATCGGGGCGGAGGTGGTGCAGGTGTTCCTCTCCGACCCGCAGGCCTGGAAGGTGCCGCCGCTCGACCATCCCGGTGGCGCGGAGGCCTTCCGCGAGGAGACGGCGGCCGCGGGCCTCGACGTCTTCGTGCACGCGCCGTACGTGATCAACGTGGCGTCCACCAACAACCGCATCCGCATCCCCAGCCGCAAGCTGCTCCAGCAGATCATGACCGGCGCCGGCGAGATCGGGGCGAAGGGCGTCGTCGTGCACGGCGGGCACGTCACCGCGAAGGACGACCCGGACGTCGGCTTCGACAACTGGCGCAAGGCGATCGACGCGCTCGAGACCGACGTGCCCGTGCTCATCGAGAACACCGCGGGCGGCGACTTCTCGATGGCCCGCCGCCTCGACCGGCTGGAGATGCTCTGGGCCGCCGTGATGCGGGCGAACGGGGCCGAGAACGTCGGCTTCACGCTCGACACGTGTCACGCGTGGGCGGGCGGCATCGACCTCGCCACCGCCGTCGACGACATCCGCGCGATCACCGGCCGCATCGACCTGGTGCACGCCAACGACTCCCGCGACACCGCGGGCTCCGGGGCCGACCGCCACGCGCACTTCGGCGACGGGAACATCCCGCCCGAGCAGCTCGTCGGCGTGGTCGCCGCCGCCGGCGCGCCCGTCGTGTGCGAGACGCACGGCGACATGGGCCCCGACATCGCGTGGCTCCGGGAGCGGCTGGCCGCCTGACCTCCGCCTGCCGGCAGGCCTGTGGACGACGGGCGGGCCGGGTGCCGTGGTCGCTCGACGAGATCGGGCGGGAGCCGCTCAGCCGGTGGCGAGCCCGGCGTCGTGCACGACGATGGCGGCCTGCACGCGGTTGGCGGCGTCCAGCTTGGTGAGGATGCGCGACACGTGCGTCTTCACCGTCGGGACGCTCATGTAGAGCGCGGCGGCGATCTCGGCGTTGGACAGCCCGCGCGCGACGGCGAGGGCGACGTCGCGCTCGCGCTCGGTCAGCGTCTCCAGCCGCGCGGCGGCGGCCCTCCGGCCGTCGGGGGCGGACCGGTCGGTGACCCGCGCGATGAGCTGTTCCGCGACGCGCGGCGACAGGGTCGGCTCCCCCGCCGCGGCCGCCCGGACGGCCGCGACCAGGCGGTCCGGCGGGGTGTCCTTGAGCAGGAACCCGGCCGCGCCCGCGCGGAGGGCCTCGACGATCATGTCGTCCGCGTCGAACGTGGTGAGCACGATGACCCGCGCGTCGGGCACCGACCGGAGCCGCCGCGTCGCCTCGATGCCGTCCAGGCGGGGCATGCGGATGTCCATGAGGACGACGTCGGGCCGCTCGCGCGCCACGACGTCCAGCGCCTCGAGCCCGTCCGACGCCGTCGCGACGACCTCCAGGTCCGCGTCGCCGCCCAGGATGAGCGTGAGCCCGGAGCGCACCAGCGCGTCGTCGTCGACCAGCACCACACGCGTCGCCCCGCTCATGCCGCCCACCTCATGCCGCCCACCTCATGCCGCCCACCTCATGCCGCCCACGGTAGCCAGGCCTCCAGCACGAACGCCGCGGCGCGCCCGTCGCGCGACGCCGGGTCCGCCGTCGTGCCGTACGACAGGCGTCCGCCGACGAGCTCCACGCGCTCCGTGAGCCCCACCAGGCCGAGGCCCGACGGCGGGGGCACGGACGCCTCGGGCACGGGCCCGACGCTGCGGACCGGGTTGCGCACGACGATCGTCAGCCCCTCGCCCGGCGCGCCCGTGACGGCGACGGCCACGGGCGCCCACGGAGCGTGCTTGCGCGCGTTCGTCAGCCCCTCCTGGACGATCCGGTACGCGTGCCGGCTGACCGCCTCGCCGAGCCCCGCGGCCCGCTCGGCCAGGTCCTCGATCCCCTCCACCCGCACGTCGGCCCCGTTCGCGCGGGCCTCGGCGAACAGCTCGGCGAGGTCGGCCAGCGACGGCTGCGGGGGCTCCGGCGGCACGCCGCCCTCCCCGTCCCCGGCGAGCGGGTCGCGCAGCACACCCAGCACCTCCCGCAGCTCGGTCAGCGCGGCGTGCGCGTTGTCCCGCACGACGCCGGCGGTCTCCGCGACCTTCTCCGGCGGCAGGTCGGTGCGGTAGGCCAACGCCCCCGCGTGCATCGCGACGAGCGAGATCCGGTGCGCCAGCACGTCGTGCATCTCGCGGGCGATGCGCGTCCGCTCCGCCGTGCGTGCCTGCGCCACCCGGCTCACCTGCTCCCGCTCGGCCGTCTCGGCCCGCTCCTGCAGCGACGCGAGGTGCTCCCGGCGCAGGCCGATGTACGCGCCGATCCACACGAACAGGGCATACATCACCGCGCCGCCGACGAGCTCGATCCAACGGTCGTAGGACTCCGGGGTGACGTACGGGTGCAGCGTGCTGTGCACCCGTCCCGCGGCCACGAACACCACTCCGACGACGGCGATCTTCCACCACCGCCGCGTCGTGGCCAGGGAGATCACCGCGATGGTCTCGGCGCCGACCACCAGGGACGAGACCGTCGCCCCGACGCACAGCACCAGCGCGATCGTCAGGGGGGCCTTGCGGCGCAGGAGCAGCAGCCCCAGCCCGACCAGCCCCACGAGGAAGTCCAGCGCCCACTGCCCGTCGGTCATCTGCCGCTGGCCGGTGTCCACCTCCCAGGCCACGAGGACCATCACCGTCAGGCCGGTGAGGAGGGCGACCAGCACGCGCCACGTCTCGCCCCACACCCGGCGGGCTCGGGACGGACGGGCAGGGGCGGTCGGCACGACGTCGAGCCTAGGCAGCAGCGGCACCGCGGGCATCCGCCGGGCGGAGGTGCCGCATCCTCCGGAAGGAGGACACGAACCATCCCCTCGCCGGACGCGGCGCCCGCCCGCGCCCGGGCAGGGTGGAGCCATGATCACCGTGGAGCACCTCACCAAGAGATACGGGCCGGCCGTGGCCGTGGACGACGTGTCGTTCACCGTCGAGCCCGGCCACGTGACCGGCTTCCTCGGCCCCAACGGCGCCGGCAAGTCCACGACGATGCGCATGATCTGCGGCCTCACGCCGGCCACGTCGGGCTCCGCCCGCGTGCTCGGCAAGCCGTTCACGGCGCTCGCCAACCCCGGCCGGCGCGTGGGCGTGCTGCTCGACGCCGGCGCCCAGCACTCCGGCCGCACCGGGCGCGAGGTGCTCACCCTCGCCGCCCTCATGACCGGCGTCGACCGCCGCCGCATCGACACCACGCTCGACCTGGTGGGGCTCACCGACCGCGAGGCGGCCCGCCGCGTGGGCCAGTACTCCCTCGGCATGCGGCAGCGGCTCGGGCTCGCGTCCGCGCTGCTCGGAGACCCCGAGGTGCTGATCCTCGACGAGCCGGCCAACGGCCTCGACCCCGCCGGCATCCGCTGGATGCGCGACCTGCTGGACGACTTCGCCTCCCGGGGCGGCACCGTGCTGCTCTCGTCGCACCTGCTGCGCGAGATGGAGGCGGTCGCCGACCGGATCGTCGTCATCGGCCGTGGCCGCGTCGTCGCCGAGGGCCACAAGGACGACCTGCTCCGGCAGGCCGGCGCGTTCGTCCGCTCCACCGACGACGCCGCGCTCGCCCTCGCGCTGCGCCAGGGCGGCGCCGGCGTGGAGGAGCTGGCGACCGGCGGGCTGTCGGTCGAGGCCGAGCCCATCGACGTCGGCCGCGCGGCCGCCGCGGCGGGCGTCGTGATCGCCGAGCTGCGCGCCGCCGACTCCCGCGGCCTCGAGGACCTCTTCCTCGAGCTCACCGCCGACGACGCCCGCGAGCAGACCCGCATGGAGGTGTCGGCATGACCACCGCGACCCCGACCCGCGCCGCCGGCGCGAGCCGCACGAACCGCCCGGGCGCCGACCCGCGCCCCGTGTCCTTCGCGACCCTCACGCTCGTCGAGTGGCGCAAGCAGCTCGACACCCGCGCAGGCCGCTGGATGCTGGCCGTCATCGCGATCATCACCGCGGCGGTGCTCGCCGTGATGATGGCGGTCAACGGCGGCAACCACTCGTTCAGCGCGTTCGTCGTCGGCACGACGACGCCGATGGCGATGCTGCTGCCCATCGTGGGCGTGCTCGCCGCGACGTCCGAGTGGTCCCAGCGGACCGCCCTGGTGACGTTCACGCTCGAACCCCGCCGCACGCGCGTCGGGCTGGCCAAGGTGGTCGGCGCGATCGGCTCCGGTCTCGCGCTCCTCGTGCTCACCGTGGGCCTGGCCGCCCTCGCGCACCTGCTCGTCGTCGCCTTCCGCGACGCCGACCCGGCCTGGGACGTCTCCCTGCGGGCCGTGCTCTACCTGGCGCTCTCCGTCGTGCTGTTCATGGCGCAGGGCGTGGGCTTCGGCCTGCTGCTGCGCAGCACGCCGGCCGCGATCGTCACGCTGCTGCTCGCGCCGACGCTGTTCGGCCTCGTGGGCGGTCTCGTGCCGGGCATGGCCGACGTCCTGCCCTGGATCGACCTCGGCACCGCGGGCGAGCCGCTGCTCTTCGGCGGCGCGCTCGACGGCCAGGGCTGGACCCAGCTCGCCACCGCGACACTCATCTGGGTGGTCGCACCGCTGGCCGGCGGCCTGTGGCGGACGGCGCGCAGCGAGATCTCGTCGTCCTGACCTGATCAGTCCGCCGGATCAGCCGTCGAGGTGCCCGCGCATCTCGACGGCGATCTGGTCGGCGTCGAGCTGGTCCAGGGCCCTGCTCAGCAGGTCCGAGTCGTAGGTCCCCACGGCTCGGGCCTCGAGCAGGGCCTTGCGCTGCGCGGCGATGGTCGCGAGGCGCAGCTCGAAGAACTGGGCCGACAGCTCCTCGGGCGTCGCCTCCTCCTCGTCCTGGTCGGCCTGCTCGCGCACGACGACGGTCCGCACGCGCTCCACGACGTACGGGGCGTAGGGGGTGCCGTCCTTGCGGCGCAGCCCGGGGTCGTCGAGCATGTCCCGGGCGGTGCCGTCGACGATCTCGCGCAGCCCCTGGGTCCCCTCGTCGAACCGCGACGACGTGACCCCGGCCAGCCCGAGCCTCCGCACCACCCACGGCAGCGTGCCGCCCTGCACCAGCAGGGTGCCGGCCGCGACCCCGAACGCGATGAGGACCAGCAGGGACCGCTGCGGGAAGTCCTCCCTGGGCAGGGTCTGCGCCGCCGCGAGCGTCACGACGCCGCGCATGCCGGCCCACACGATGACCACGCCCTCCTTCGGCCCGAGCGGGGCGGCGAGCAGGTAGTCGACGTCGGCGATCCGGCGCGTGAACCGGCGGCGGAACTCGGCGATCCGATCCATGCGGCGCTGCCGGATCCGCTCCTTCTGGTCGTCGGACAGCCCGCCCGAGGCCGCGGCCCGCCGCTTCGCGGCCTCGAGCTGCACGCGGCGCTGCACCCGCCGGACCTGGCGGCGGGGGTTGCCGGCCTCCCAGACGCGCTGGTCGCCCTGCGTCCACACGGCCGAGAGCGCCTTCGCGGCGTCGGGCGTGATGATCCCGCGCGGATCGGTGAACTCGTCGAGCTTCGCGGAGACCCGCTGCTCCATCCGGTCGAGCGTCTCGCGGACCTGCTCCGCGCGCCGTCGGCGAGCCGCGAGGTAGCGCAGCAGCGGCAGCACGAACAGCGCGCGCAGCGCGATGACGACGACCGCCGCGAGCGCCGCGACGCCCACCGCCGTCCACAGCGACCCGTGCGCCTCGCGGACGTCCTGGACGAGGCCGAACACCTCCAGGCCCATGGCCAGGAACAGCCCGCCCTCGAGCAGGGTCTCGATGGTGCGCCAGTTCATCCGCTCGGCCACCCGGTCCTGGGGACTGAGGTGGCGCGCCGAGAGCGTGCTGGTGACGAGGCCGGCCGCGACGGCGGCGACGATGCCGGAGGCGTCCAGCTCCTCGGCGGGCAGGTACGCCACGAACGGCACGACGAACGACACCGCGGTGGACAGCGCGGCGTGCCGCAGGTGCTCGCGCACCCACAGGCCGAGGCGACCGACGACCACGCCGATGAGGACGGCGAGCAGCACGGCCTTGAAGAAGCTTCCGACCACCCCCCACAGGCTGACGCTGGCGGCCGTCGCGGCGATCGCGGACCGCAGCAGCACCAGGGACGTCGCGTCGTTGAGCAGCCCCTCGCCCTCCAGCATCACGACGACGCGCTGCGGCGCCCCGAGCTTCTTGATGATCGACGTCGCGACCGCGTCCGTGGGGCTGACGATGGCGCCCAGCGCGATCCCCGCGGCGAGGTCGATGCCGGGGATGACCCACGAGAACACGAACCCGAGCAACACCGCGGTGATGACGACGAGCAGCACGGCCATCCCGCCGATCGCCGTGAAGTCGCGCCGGAAGTCCATCGAGGGGAACGAGGCCGCCGAGGCGTAGAGCAGCGCGGGCAGCACGCCGACGAGGATGACCTCGGGGTTGATCGGGATGGCCGGGACGACGGGAAGGAAGCTCACGGCGACACCGATCAGCACCAGTGCCAGCGGTGCGGCGACCCCGGCCCGGGGGGCGAGCGCGGTGACGGCGATGACGACGACCGCTGCGAGCACGCCGAAGAGCAGGACTTCCATGCCGAACAACGTAGGCGCACCTCCGCGCGTTCTCCTGGGCCCGTCTCCGATCCGGTATCGGAGTGACCCACGTCACACCTCGTCGGGACTTGCCGTAAAGATATATCGCGTCCTATCTTAGATACGTCGCCGCCCGAGGTCGAGGCGCCGCCGGCGCTCCCCGGGCGACACCGACCATCCATCCCGAACCAGTGAGGACACCGCTCATGCGTACCCCCCGAGACACGTCTTTCGACCCCCGCACCTACGACCCCCGGTCCTTCGACCGGCACCCCTTCGACCGTCAGCCCGGCCCGCGCGGCGACCGCCGCCGGCGGGGCGACTTCCCCGGCCCCGGCGGCTTCGGCCCCGGGTTCCCTCCGGGCCCGGGCTTCGGCCCCGGCTTCGGACCGCGCGGCCACCGGGGCGGCGGCCGCCGCGCCGGTCGCGGAGAGATCCGCGCCGCCCTGCTGCTGCTCCTCGCCGAGCAGCCGATGCACGGCTACCAGGTGATCACCGAGCTCGCCGAGCGCACCGACGGCCGCTGGCGCCCCAGCCCGGGCGCCGTCTACCCGGCCATCTCCCAGCTCCAGGACGAGGGCCTCGTCACGGTGGCCGACGACGGCGGACGCCGCCTCGCGTCGCTCACCGACTCCGGCCGCGCGTACGTCGAGGAGCACCGCGACGAGCTCGGCACCCCGTGGCAGAAGGTCGCGGAGGACCCGCGGCGCCAGGGGCACGAGCTGCACCACGCGATGCGCGCCCTGGGCGGCGCCGTCGAGCAGGTCGCCCGAGCGGGCACGCGCGCGCAGGCCGAGGCCGCGGCCGCGGTGCTCGACAAGGCGCGGCGTGAGGTCTACCTCGTGCTCGCGGACGACGTCGCCCCCGACGCCGACGCGGACGACACCGACGACCCGTCAGCCGAGGCCGACGATCTCGGTCGGTGACCAGCGGACGAGCCGGCCGGCGACCGCGAGCTGGACCCCCCAGCCGTCGCCGCCGAGCTCGACCTGCCACAGCTGACGACCCGAGGCGGCGTCGAGCGCTACCCAGTGCACGACGTCGCCTCGGGCGTAGTCCGGCACCACGAACGCGGCCAGCCGACCGTCGGTGAACGCCGCGTCGACGAACCGCGGCCCGTACGCCCCCATCGCGTCGAGCCCCTCCACCAGGTCGGGGCGCACCCACAGCACGTCCCCCGTGCCGAGGTCCACGCCGTGCACGCGCCGGCCCTCGTCCACCACCACGGCCACCTGAGCGGTCCGCACCAGCACGCTGGTGCTGCGCACGTCGGTGCGCCACAGCTCGGTCCCGTCGTCGGACGTCGCCACGGTCGCGGCGCCGCGCCGCGCGAGGTGCACGCCGTCCCCGCCCCCGTCCGTGCTGAGCGGCACGAGGTACCGCCCGCGCACCTCGCGCACCTCGGTGCCGTCGTCGCGCAGGATGCGGTCGGTGGCTGTGGGATCCTCGGCGCTGAGGTCGTCGGCGTCCGTGCGCACCGCGTAGCCGCCGCCGGTCAGCGGCTCCACGGAGAACCCCTCGAACGTCCCCGGGTCGGCCGGGCGGTCCAGGCGACCGCCGTCCGGCGTGAACCACGCGTCGATGCCGCACCCGCCGAGCCACAGCAGGCGGTCGGTGACCACCGTCTGGACGCCGCCGCGCAGGTCCACCCCCGACGTCGTGCCGTCGTCCGACCACCGCACGCACAACGACGGGTCCACCGCGCCGTCGAACGGGACCGTCTGCTGCCACCGGCGGTCGCCCGTGACCGCGTCCTCGACCCGGACCCGCAGGTCGTAGCCGTCCGAGATGGCCCCCGCGTCCGCGACGCCGGCCACGACGTCGTCCGCGACCCGCGGGTCCACGGGCGACGCCTCGCCCACCCACTCGACGGAGACCAGCGATCCGTCGCCGCCGGGGTAGAGCTCGGCCGGGGAGCCCTCCACCTCCCGCGTGCCCTCCACGGTGCCGTCGGCGGCGACCACGGTCACCGTGCTGCGCCGCACCCTGTCGCCCTCCGAGGCGCCGCCGTCGGAGGGCCTCGCCGTCACACACACGATCCGGTCCGCGGTGTCCGCCTGGACGCCGCCCGACCACACCTGCATCCCCGGGCCGCACGAGCTCGCGCCGGCCGGGAGCGCCACCTGCCAGCGCCGCTCGCCGGTCTCGACGTCCAGGCCGAGGAGCGTGTCCTGACGTTGCGCCACCACCAGCCCGCCGGCCACCGCCATGAGCCCGCCGGGCACGCTGCCCTCCGCCTCGACCCGCCACACCTCGTGCGGCTGGGCGCTCAGGTCCAGCACCCCGCCGGGCGCGGCGCGCAGGGCGGCGATGCGTCCGCGGTCGCCCACCGTGTCGACGACCACCGCCGTGAGCGCCGCCGCGACCACGACCACCGCGGCCACCAGCCGGCGGCCGCGCAGGGCGTCGCGCGCGCGGTCCAGCGCGCGGCGCCACGTCAGCGGCTCGGGCCCGGCGCCCGACGGCGGCGGGAACCCGTCCGGGCCGTCGTCGACGTCGTCGGGGTCGAGGTCGATGAGGAGGGGACCGCGGGACCCGGCGCTCCGGGTGGCGCGGACGACCGGCGCGTCCGCGGGATCCTCGACGTCGTCGGGCGCCGCGCCGTCCGCGTCGAGGTCGAACGTGTAGGCGTCCGGGCGGGCGCCGCGTCGTCGGGCCACCTCTCGAACCTAAGCCTGGCCCGCGTGCCCGGCGACCCGTGCGCGTCGCGGATGTTCAGGGCCCGCTCGTACCGCCCCTCAGAGCGCTCGGCGGCGCTCCACGGAGCGCGCGACGGCGAGCTCCAGCAGCGCGGTGCGGGCGCGCCGGCGGCGGTCGTCGGGGTCGACCGTGAGCCGGTCGCCGGGGTTGGCGCGACGCCCCGCCCCGGGGGCGGTCGCCGAGTGCGGCGAGGGCAGGACCGCCCGCGACGGGGCGGGGACGGGGGTCGGGACGGGCATCGTGGCAGCCATGGGAGACCTCCTTCGCGCGGCCCGGGCGGCCGCTCGTCCCCATGCTGCGCGGCGCCCGTTTCCGCGGTGTTGCCCGGGCGTCACGACCGCGTCAGGACCCGGGACGGCGGAGCGCTCAGAGGAAGACGGCGGTGCGCGGCCCGAGGGGGCGCACCAGCACCCGCCAGCTCACCGCCTGCGCCGCCAGGACGGCGGCGAACGCGCCCAGCACGGGCCAGGTCAGGGCGTGCAGCACCGCCGCGGGCGCGGCGAGGGCGAGCACCGCGGGCCCGACGACGGCGGCGGTCGCGGCCACCGGCACGACGGCGAGCAGCGGGCCGGAGACGCGCACGACGCCGGTGCGGTGCACACCGCGGTCCAGGTCGAACCGGGCCGCGAGCGCCACCCCCGCGACGACGACGAGCAGGACGGCGGCGACCAGCGCCGACGCCGTCCCAAGCGCCGCGACGGCGAGCGCGCCGAGCGCGCCGAGCGTGGCGAGCGCGGCGGCCGGCACGAGGGCGCGGCGGACACGCCGCCGGGCCTCCCGCGCGATCGCCTCGGGCGCCCGCGCGGCGACCACCAGCCCGCCGTGCACCCGCGCCGTCGCCACGGCGAGCCCCGCCGTGACGACCGGAAGCCCGAGCGCGAGCGCCTGCGCCGCGCCGGAGCCGCCGTCGGCCTGCGGCCCGACCACGGAGAACCGCACCCACGCGACGCCGGCCAGGGCACCGAACGCCGCCGGGAGCGCGAGGCTCGCCGCCTGCCCGACGGCGTCCCACCCCCGGCGCCAGCCCGGCGACGGCAGGCGGCTGCGCAGCCAGAGCGCGGCGTCGCGCACCACCCAGGCCACCAGCAGCGCCACCACGAACGGGTACCCGGCCGCCCAGAGCGTCGCCTCGACGTGGCCGAAGGCGGCGAGCAGCACGCCCGCCGCGGCGACCAGCCACACCTCCCCCAGCAGGAGGAACGGCGCGACCGTGGCCAGCACCGTGCGACGGCGCGCGTCGTCGCGGCCGCCGAGCGCGCGCACCAGCGGCACACCGCCCTGGACGGCGCCGTCGAGCGCGGCCCACCCCGCGAGCAGGACGGAGAGCAGCAGGCCCCAGCCCAGGACGTTCATCGGGTGCCTCCGAAGGTGAGGAGCTCGGCGCGGTCCTCGCGCCGGGTGCCGCCGTCGTCGCGCCCGTCGCCGTCGTCGCGCGCGTCGCCGTCGTCGTCGGTGTCGGCGTCGTGCAGCACCTGGGCGGGCGGGGCGCCGAGAGCGAGGCGCGTCGTGCCGCGGCGGGCGAGGCGCGCCATCACCGACCAGTCGACGACGGCGAGGGTGACCATCACGCCGACGAGGACGACGAGGGACGCGATCACCGCGCCCGCGGACGCGCCGGAGACGGCGTCCTCGGTGCGCAGCACGCCCGCGATCGCCCACGGCTGGCGGCCGATCTCGCGGGCCGCCCACCCGAGCAGCGCGGTGAGGAACGGCACGGGCAGCAGCGCGGTGAGCGTGGCGTAGAGGCCGGTGCGCAGCGGCCGCCAGAGGCGGAACAGCACGTTGCCGGGCAGCAGGAGCAGCAGCACGCACCCGACGACGAACGCCAGTCCGGCGACGCCCTGCATCACGCCGTAGGCGATGCCCACGACCGGCGGGTCGCCGCCGGGCAGGTCCTGCAGGTAGGTGAACTGCGCGTACCCGAAGGAGGTCGCGACGAACGCGCCGACGGTGCCCGCGACCAGCCCGATCCGCATCGAGCGCCGCCACACGTCGTTCTCCGGCGACATGACGGCGCCCGGCAGGCCGGCCGCGACCACGCCCGGCAGCCGCGACGGCGCCCGGCGCAGGTGCCAGGCGCTGACGCCCACCAGCAGGAACGCGCCCGCCATGAGGCAGGCGCCCACGACGTGCAGCGCGGACAGCAGCGCTGCGGGGTTGGTGACCAGGGCCGCGGCGTCGGTGACGCGGGCGACGCCGTCCACCATCTCGACACCGACCGGGTTCCGCAGGAAGCCGTTCGCCACCATCACGGTGAACGCCGACAGGTAGCCGGTGACCACCACCGCCCAGAACGCCGCCGTGTGCGCCCAGCGCGGCAGCACGTGCCACCCGAACACCCACAGCCCGAGGAACGTGGACTCCAGGAAGAACGCCGCCATCGTCTCGATCACCAGCGGGGCGCCGAACACGCCGCCGGCGACGTCGAGCAGGCCCGGGAAGTGGAGTCCGAGCTGCAGCTCCATGACGATGCCGGCGGCGATGCCCAGCGCGTAGTTGACGAGGTAGAGCTGCCCCCAGAAGCGGGTGGCGGTCTCGAGCGTCGCCGCCCGGCCGGCGTCGCGGGCGGCCGCCCATCGGGTCTGCAGGATCGCCACGACGGGCCCGAGCCCCAGCGTCACCAGGACGAAGAGGAAGTGGGTCCCGGCGAGCAGCGCGAACTGCAGGCGGGCGGCGTCGACGGCGGTCATGCGGCTGACGCTAGGGCGCCCGAGCCCCGCGATCCCAGGGTTTTCGGGACCTTCGGGGGACAACCCTGAGCGATTTCGGGGGACTCCCCTACCCCCACGGCCGACCTCAGGCGGCGGGGCGCTTGACGACGACCACGACCTCGATGGCCTGGCCGGCGCCGTAGCTCGGCGACAGTGTGCCCACCGCCTCCCAGCCCTCGCGGCCGAGGTCGTTGAGGTCGCGCTCCATCTGGGCGTAGTCGAACCCGCGCATCGCGAGCTTGTAGGTGAGCACCTTGTGCTCCCACGCGGTGGTCGGTGCGGTCATGGCCGGGCTCCCTCGTCGGTGTTCGTGGACGGTGCTCGTGGACGGTGCTCGTGGACGGGAATCGCGGTCCGTGCGGGCTGCCGGTCAGGCGCGCGCCGTCAGGGCGCTCCGCCAGCCGACGCGTCCGCCGGTCTGCAGCAGCGCGCCGCGGTAGGCCCGCTCGCTCACGAGCAGCGCCACGACGGCGAAGGCGGCGAGGATCAGCAGCGAGACGATCGGCTCCCACCACGCGGCGTCGCCGGACAGCACGCGCACGGGCATCGAGACGACGTTCGCCACGGGGACGTAGGACAGGACCGTCTCGAAGGTGCCGCTGGCGGAGAACGTCAGGAAGTACACGCCCATGATGGCCATCGTCATCGGGGTGGTGGTGTGCTGCAGGTCCTCGGTGCGCGACGCGAGCGCGCCCGCCACCGCGTACAGGGCCGCGAGGCCGAGGAAGCCGACCGCGAAGAAGAGCACGAACCAGACGAGCGACGTCGACAGCGACGGCAGGATCGACGCCGTCGGCGTGAACGACAGGGCCGCGAGGCCGACGGCGGCGAACACCACGTTCTGCGCCAGCGCCACGACCGAGCTGCCCAGGATCTTCCCGGCCAGCAGGTGCCGCAGCGGCACGGCGGTGGCCATGATCTCCACCAGCCGCGACTGCTTCTCCTCGACCACGCTGCCCGCGATCATCTGCCCGGAGCCGAGCGCCCCGATGAAGAACAGCAGCGCGAGGGCGAACGATGCGAAGAACAGCGTCTGCGAGTCCACGGCGTCGCCGTCGACCCGGTCGGTGGTCAGGGTGCCGCCGGCGGTGAGCTCGGCGGTCGTGGTGCCGGCGGCCTGCGCGTTGGCGTCGAGCGTCTCCGCGGCCACCCCCGCCGTGAGCAGACGGGTGAGCGTGCTGTCGGGGTCCGCCTCGCCGGTGAGCACCCAGCCGCCGGCGCCCCCGTCCGCGCCCCCGTCAGCAGGGTGCAGCCAGCCGTCCGCGTCGCCGTCGGCGAGCGCTTCGCGGGCGGCCGCGTCGTCGGGCACCTCGAGGGTCGTGAGCTCGGCGCCGCCGCCCTGCTCCTCGGGGATCGCGGCCGCGGACGCGACCGCCGCCGTCGCCGCGGCGTCGCCCGCCGGGACGGCGACCGTGAAGCTGTCGGTCTTGCTGCCCTGCCAGGCCATGAACCCGGCCAGCGCGGCGATGATCGCGACCGAGACGAGCAGCCCCACGAGGAACGTCTTGTTGAGGGCGCGCACCACGATCTCGCGCTTCATCACGACCAGCCATGCGCCGCGGGTGCTCTCCTCGCCGGTCCGGTCGAGGGTGCCCGGCGTGTCCGGGCGGGTCGGGGTCGTGGTGGTCATGCCGTCACCTCGCGGTAGATCTGGGCCAGCGTGGGCCGGACGGGGGTGAGCTCGCGGACGCCGCCGCGCTCGAGGCCGGTGGCGAGCAGCCGCTGCAGGGACGCGTCGTCGGCCACCTCGAGCAGCGCGACGGGCCCGTCGACGTCGACCGCGTGCACGCCGGGGACGCCGCGCACCCAGCCGGCGTCGCCGCTCGTGACGAGCCGGTGGCGCAGCGCGCCGGTCCGCTGCAGGTCGGCGGGCGCGCCGTCGGCCATGACGCGGCCGGACTTGAGGATCACGAGCCGCTCGCACAGCCGCTCCACCAGGTCGAGCTGGTGCGAGCTGAACAGCACCGGCACGCCGCGGGCGGTGTGCTCGGCGAGCAGGTCGACCATGCCGTCGACGGCCGCCGGGTCGAGGCCGCTGAACGGCTCGTCGAGCACCAGGAGCCGCGGCGTGCCCATCAGCGCGGCGACGATCTGCACGCGCTGCTGGTTGCCGAGCGACAGCTTCTCCACGTGCTCCTTGGACCGGCCGGCGAGGCCGAGCCGGTCGAGCATGTCCAGCACCTCGGCGCGGGCCCGCGGGGCCGCGATGCCGCGCAGCCGCGCCAGGTAGACGAGCTGGTCGAGCACCGGCTGCTTCGGGTAGAGGCCGCGCTCCTCGGGCATGTACCCGAACGCGCGGCGGTCCGCGCGGGTCACCGGGTCGCCGCCGAACCGGACCTCGCCGGCCGTGGGCGCGAGGACGCCCATGATCATGCGCATGGTCGTCGTCTTGCCGGCGCCGTTGCCGCCGACGAACCCGGTGAGCAGCCCGGCCGGAGCCGCGAACGAGACGTCGTCGACGGCCGTGAGGTCGCCGAACGTCCGGGTCAGGCCCCGGACCTCGAGGGAGTCGTTGTCCATGACGACGACGTTACGGACCGCGAGCCCGCGGCGGATCCGCCCGGCGGCGGAGTTCCGCGCCTCCCCCTGCCGACGGAGCCGCGCTCACCCTCGACCTTCGTCGCGGCACGGTGGCCGCCGGTCGGTACCGGCGGCCGTCCGCCCCCGGCACCGTGCGGCCGGACGCACGGTTCGCCGGCGACCTCCTCGCCCTGACGACGGTCGGCCGGAAGACCGGTCAGGAGCGGTCCGCCCCCGTCGGCGGGTTCCCCGGCGGCAACGGGAGCTGGATCGTCGTCGCGTCCGCCGCCGGCGCAGGGGCGAACCCCGCCTGGTACCTCAACCTCGCGGCACACCCCGACCACGAGCTGCCCGTCATCCGGCTGACCTCGCGCGCCTGACGTCGACGTAGTACTTGGTGACGGTTCAGCGCCGGGAACCGTCACCAGGTACTACGTCGACAGCACCAACGGGGTGTCGGCAGGCCAGGGGCGCGGCGCCCAGCCCGCCCGATCGAGCAGGCGGCCGACATCGGCGACGACAGCTCCCCCGATGACGTCCCGTCCCGTGTACCGCAGCATCCTGGCCCCGCGGGCGACCAGGGCGTTCTGCCGGGTCCGGTCGCGGAACACGGCCTCGGGGGTGGAGTGCTCCTCCCGCCCGTCGAGCTCCACGGGCACGACCCCTCCGGCGGGCAGGAACCAGGCCAGGTCCGCGCGGGCCAGGAACCGGCCGCGCTCGTCGTGGATCTCGAGCTGGAGCGCATCGGGCGGGAAGCCTGCGTCCGTGCAGGCCAGCCGCGCCCGGGTCTCGATCGGCGACTCCGCCCGCCCGTCCGACTCGTCCCACCACGCCCTCGAGCGCGCGGCGCCACGACGGCCACGGGCGGCCTCGCGGGCGTGTCGGAACTCGGCCTCCGTGACGAGGCGTCGATGCCCCACCGAGTCCATGAGGGCGACGGCGTCGCAGCGGTCGAGCTCCGGGACCGCCTGGGCCAGGGCGAGGTCTGCCTGGACGCAGGGGATGCCGTCGACGACCACCCACCGGCGGAGCTGCTCCCGTCGGATCCGGACGGGCTTGCTGCTCCGACGAGGCGTGCCGTCGGGGAAGGTCACCTCCGGCGGCACCCGCCGCGGCGCGCCCTGTGCGCCCTGCAGCACGAGCGAGGCGACGCCGGTCGCCACCGAGCCGGGGAACGCGAGCGGGCCGACGATCGCGCCCCGGCGCCGACGTCGGTCGTACGGGTCGTCGTCCCGCGCCGAGGGAATGCCGGTGTCGAGGACGCCGAGCATGGCGCGCCGCCATCGTCCCTGCCGTACGAGCGCGGCGACCTGATGGCCCGTCAGCCCGTGATCACGGCACTGGGTGACGGAAGCCAGGCCTTCCTGGTGGGCGGCGAGCCGGACAAGTGGCGAGGGGACGTCGATCCGACGAGGCATGGCAGCAGCCAAGCCGAGCGGGACGGCGGACGGCCGGCGTTGTCCACAGCCCTCGAGGTAGTACCTGGTGGCGGTTCCGCGCCGGGAACCGTCACCAGGTACTACGTCAGCGCGCGGTGGTAGTAGACGACGGCCTGCACGCGGTCGCGCAGGTGCAGCTTGGCCAGCACGTTGGAGACGTGGGTCTTGACGGTGGCCTCGCCGAGGAACAGCTCGCCCGCGATCTCGGCGTTCGACAGCCCCTGGCCGACGAGCACCAGCACCTCGCGCTCCCGCGGAGTGAGCTGGTGCAGCCGGGGGTCGGACGGTGCCGGCTGGGTGCCCGACGGCGCGCCCGCCGGCGGCCGCTCCCCGGAGACCATGCGCTCGATGACCCTACGGGTGACCTCCGGCGCGAGCAGCGCGTGCCCGGCGGCGACGGTGCGGACGGCGTCGACGAGCCGGTCGGCGTCGGAGTTCTTCAGCAGGAAGCCGGACGCGCCGGCGCGCAGGGCGTCGTCCACGTAGGCGTCGTCGTCGAAGGTGGTGAGCACCAGGACCTTGGCGAGGTCGTCGGCGACGATGCGCCGGGTGGCCTCGATGCCGTCCATCACCGGCATCTGCACGTCCATGAGCACGACGTCGGGGCGCAGCGCCCGCACCTGCTCCACCGCCTGCGCGCCGTCGGCGGCCTCGCCCACGACCTCGACGTCGGGCTCGACGGACAGGATCATCGCGAAGCCGGAGCGCACCAGCTTCTGGTCGTCGACCAGCAGCACCCGCACGGGCGCGTCGGCGCTGGTCACGGGCGGTCCTCGGGCAGGGGCAGGCGCACCCGCACACGGTAGCCGCCGGTGGCACGTGGCCCCACGTCGGCGACGCCGCCGTGCGTCGCGACGCGCTCGCGCACGCCCACCAGCCCGAGGCCGGTGCCCGTGGAGCCGGGGCGCGGGCGGCCGTCGTCGAGCACCTCCACCTCGGCGAAGCCGTGCGGGAACCGGTCGGCGGACGGGTCGTCGCGCCGTGCCGGGCGGCGGTCCACGCGCACGACGACGCGCGCGGACCGGGCCGTGGAGTGCTTGCGCACGTTGCTCAGCGCCTCCTGCGCGGTGCGGTACAGGCTGAGGCCGACCGGCGCGGGCACGGCGTCGACGGCGCCCGGCTCGGCCACCACCCGCACGTCGACGTCGAGACCGGCGTCGTCCGCGAGGGCCGGGACGTCGGCCAGCCCGGGCTCCGGCGCCCGCCCGCCGGCCGCCGCGGTCCCGGCCGGGCCGACGTCCTCGACCCCCCGCAGCGTGCCGAGCAGCCCGCGCATCTGCGCCACCGCCTCGCGCGACTCGCTCTCGATCGTGGCCAGCGGCTCGGCCGCGGCGGCCGGGTCGCCCGCGAGCATCCGCCGGGCTGCGGCCGCCTGGATGCCGATGACGGACACGTGGTGCGCGACGACGTCGTGCAGCTCGCGGGCGATGCGCAGCCGCTCGGTGACGACGGCCTGCCGCTGGAGCTCCGCCGTCTGACGCTCGATCGTCGCGGCCTGCGCCTCCAGCTGCTCGCGGCGGCGGGCGCCGTGCCACATGAGCTGGCCGGCCACGACCGCTCCGTAGAAGTAGGCGACGTTGATGAGCAGGTTGTACGCGGTGAACGCGACGCCGGGGTCGACCAGGCCGGGCTGCTCGTCGGCCAGCCCCATCGACTCGATGATGCCGTCGATGCCCGCCCCGACGGCGAACTGCCAGGCCAGCCACCCGAACATCGCCAGCAGCGCGGCGCCCACGACGAGCACCATCGCCTGCCGGTCGCGCGCCCACGCCACCGCGCTGAACAGGGCGACGAAGTAGACGACCTGGAGCGGCACGAGGATCGTCACCAGGGGGACGGTCAGACCCACCACGAGGAAGTGCAGGTACACCACGGAGAGCACGACCAGCGGGAACCGCCGCCGCCACATGAGGGGCGCGGCGCCCACGGCCGCGAGCAGGTAGAGCAGCCAGGTCGGGGCCGTCTCGTCCTCGAAGTACCCGATGCTGCGGGCGAGCTCGGCGCCCACGAGGGAGACGACGACGAACACGGCCCCGAGCCACAGGTCGTGGCGGTAGGCGCGGGCGGGGTCGGCGGGCACGCGTTCCCACCCGGAGTCGATCCCCCACCAGTCCGAGAGACGGGCGGTCCACCCGGCAGGTTGCTGCGGCATCCGCCCAGCGTAGGAAGACCGGCCGGGGTCCCGCCTCCCCCACGAGGCGGAGTTCGGGGGCAGGATGGGCGACGTGACCACCATCACCGGGATCGACACGACGCCCCCCGCTGCCCTCACCGTCTCCGTGTGCCGCACCTGCGCGGTCGAGCACGCCGAGCGCCCCGACACGTGCGCGATCTGCGCGGACGAGCGCCAGTGGGTGCCGGCGTCGGGGCAGGCGTGGACCACCCTCGAGGAGCTGGCCGCGGAGGGGTGCGCGGTGTCCGTGCGCGAGCTCGAACCGGGGCTCGTCGCCCTGGAGGTCGCGCCGGGGGTCGGTATCGGGCAGCAGTCGAAGCTGGTGCTGACGTCGGCCGGTGCGCTGCTGTGGGACCCGCTGGGCTTCGTCGACGACGCGGCGGTGGACGCCGTGGCCGGCCTGGCCGGCGAGGGCGGCGTCGTCGCGGTCGCTGCGAGCCACCCGCACATGTTCGGGGCCCAGGTCGAGTGGTCACGGCGGCTGACCGCGGTCACGGGACGCGAGGTCCCGGTCCTGGTCAGCGAGGCCGACGCCGGCTGGGTCGCACGCCCCGATCCGGTGATCGAGACCTGGGCCCCCGGACCCGCGGGCGAGCGGGAGATCCTTCCCGGTGTGTGGCTCAGCCAGCCCGGCGGGCATTTCCCGGGCTCTGCCGTCGTGCACTGGGAGGCCGGCGCCGACGGGCGGGGCGTGCTGCTGTCGGGCGACACGATCTTCGCGAACCCGGACCGCACGGCGAGCTTCATGCGCAGCTACCCCAACCGCATCCCGCTGTCCGCGGCGGTCGTGACGCGCGTCGCCGCGCACGTGGCCCGCCGGCCCTTCGACCGCCTCTACAACAACTTCGACGGCGTCATCCCGGCCGACGCGCGCGACGTCGTGCTGCGCTCCGCCGAGCGGCACGCGGCCTGGGTGCGCGGCGACTTCGACCACCTCACGTGAGTGCCTCGGCGGGCTCGTGCCGGGGCAGGACCGGGGCGGCGTCCGGCGGTCCCGGCACCACGACCGCCGCGATCGCCGTCGTGATCGGGATGGCGAGCACGAGGCCGATCGACCCGACCAACGTGCGGACGATCTCCTCCGCGATCTCCCCCGAGGTGAGCGCGGTCACGGGCGACTGGTCCAGCAGCCACACCGTGAGCAGCAGGGGCAGCGCGGCGCCCACGTAGGCGAAGGCGATCGTGTACACCGTCGACGCGATGTGGTCACGACCGATCCGCATCGCCCGCGCGAACAGGGCGCGGCGCGAGGCCAGCGGCGCCAGCGCGCGCAGCTCCCAGACGGCCGACGCCTGCGTGATCGTGACGTCGTTCAGCACGCCCATGCCCGCCAGCACGAGCCCGCACAGCGCGATGCCCTGCAGGTCCACCCCGGCCGCCATGGACGGCAGCATCTGCGCGGTCTCCGACGTCGCGCCCGTGATCTTCGAGGCGGACGTGGCCCACGTGCCGATCGCGGCCGTGAGGGCCAGGCCGGCCAGCGTGCCCAGCAGCGCCACCGACGTCCGCGTCGTCAGCCCGTGCGCCAGGTAGAGCACGACGAGCATCACCGCCGACGACGTCACCAGCGCGACCGCCATCGCGTCCTTGCCTGCGAGCAGGGCGGGGAACGTGAACCCGAGGAAGACCGCGAACGCGACACCGAGCCCGGCGATCGCGGCGAGGCCCCGCCACCGGGCCACGAGGAGGACGACGAGCACGTACGCCCCGGCGAGGAGCGCCAGCGGGAGCTCCCGCTGGTGCTCCATGAAGACGTAGGGGGCGGCGATCTCCCCCTGGAGGTCGCCGATGTGCAGCGCCACCAGGCCGTCGCCGGTCTCGAACTCGAACCGCGGGTCGACCTGCATGCGTGACGCGCCGCCGTCGGGCAGCTCGATCGGCAGGGTCACCTCGCCCGACTCGTCCTCGCCCGGGGGCCCGGCCACCGTCACCTCGACGAAGGAGCTCCCGTCCACGACCACGGGGATGCGATCGGGCACCTCGCCGGCCTTCGGCCAGAGCATCCACATCCCGAGCGCCGTCGCGACGATCGCGGGCAGCACGAGACAGGCGATGACGAGCCGGGTGCGTCGTGGAGCCGGCGCCACCGGTCCGCCGTGCGCGTGGCCGTGTGCGTGGGCTCCCGTCATGGGCGAATCCTCACACGGGGCCCGCCGGTTTCCCGGACGTACACTCCCGGGGTGAACCAGACGCCCGACCCCGCCGCAGGCCCCGGGACCGGGCGGGCGGTCGGGGTGGCGCTCGCGATCGTCGCGGGGTTCGCCGCCGCGCTGCAGAGCCGCGTCAACGGCACCCTCGCCACCGAGACGGGCACGGCGTTCGGCACGGCCGCCCTGTCGTTCGGCTCGGGCCTGGTGCTCCTCACCCTCGCGCTCCCGTTCTCCCGCGCCGGGCGGTCGGCGCTCGCCCAGGTCGGCGCCGGCCTGCGCCGCGGCGGCTCCTCGGGCGGCCTGCGCTGGTGGGAGTGCCTGGGCGGCCTCGGCGGCGCGTTCTACGTGATGTCGCAGGGGCTGACGGTCGACGCGCTCGGTGTGGCCGTGTTCACGATCGCGCTCGTGGCCGGGCAGTCGGTGAGCTCCCTCGTCATCGACCGGCTAGGGCTCGCGCCGGGCGGCGTGCGCCTGGTGACCGTGGGCCGGGCCCTCGGCCCCGTGCTCACGGTCGTCGCCGTCGTCGTGGTCTCCGGCGCGGGCGCGGCGACCGCCGCCCTCGGGCTGGCGCTGTTCCCCCTCGTGGCGGGCGTGCTGCAGTCGTTCCAGCAGGCGCTCAACGGCCGCGTGCGCGCGGCCGTGCGCCCTGCCGGCGGCGGCCGCGACGGCGGCGTGCTGGCCGCGACGTTCGTGAGCTTCCTCGTCGGGACGGCGGCGCTGCTCGTGGTGTTCGGGGTGTCGCTCGCCGTCGACGGCGCCCCCACCGGCTCGCTGCCCCCCGACCTGCTGCTCTATTCCGGCGGCCTGCTCGGCATCGTCTTCATCGCCCTGCAGGCGGCGGTCGTGCAGCGCATCGGCGTGCTGCTGCTCGGGCTCGGCATGATCGCCGGCCAGGTGGTCGGCGCGCTCGTCCTCGACGTCGTCTCCCCCGCCGTCGCCCCACCGGGCGCCGCGACCTACGCCGGCGCGGCGCTCACCCTCGTCGCCGTCGCCGTCCCGCTCCTCGAGGGCGCGCTGCGCCGCCACCGCTGACCTCCCGGTCGCTCCCGGGCGCGACGACGCCGCCCCGACCAGGCGGTCGAGGCGGCGTCGTCGTGCGTGGTGCTCAGCGGGTGACGCGGTGCGTCACTTCTGCCAGCCCCAGTTCTCCGGGTGCGGGGCGAGGCCCTCGAACCCGGAGGTGCGCCAGCCGAAGTTGGCCAGGCCCTTCTTCACCGCGGTCATCTCCGGACCGAAGTCGATCGGGAAGGTGCCGTACTGCTCGAGCGCCTTCTTCTCCGCCTCGTTGAAGGCGGTGATCGCGGCCGGGATGTCCTCGATGGTGCCCGGCTTCTTCATCAGCTCGTCGATCTCCTTCGTCCCGATGTACGTGAAGTTCGAGTCCGAGTCGGAGCAGTAGAGCTGGCAGCCCGAGGTGCTGTAGCCGTACGGGTCGGAGGACGACCAGGCCATGATCAGCATCTCGTACTTGCCGCCGAGGACGGTGTCCGAGAACTTCGACGGGTCCTGGTTGTCGAGCTCGACCTCGATGCCGGCCGCCTTGAGCATCGCCTGCACGGCGTTCGCCATGGCGGTCTGCGTCGGGCTGTCACCGAAGAAGGTGTACTTGAGGTGGACCGGCTTGCCGTCCTTCTCGTAGTAGCCGGACTCCTCGTTGAGGGTGTAGCCCGCGCCCTCGAGCGTCGCCTTGGCGTTCTCCACCGAGAAGGCGGCGTCGGCCGGCATGTTGTTCTCGTAGCCGTCCTGGATCGGCGACATGACCTCGGACCCGGCCGGGTCCTCCTCCCAGCCGAGACCCTGGAAGTCGATCTCGGCGAGCTTGGAGACGTCGGTCGCCTGCGTCACGGCCTTGCGCACCGCGATGTCCTGCAGCGCCTCGGCCTTGGTGTTCAGCGTGAACACACCGGTCGACAGGGCGTAGTTGATGAGGATCTGCACGTCGTCCATGCCGCGCGCCACCTTGAGGCGGTCGGCCGCGGCGACGCCGACGGAGTCGATCTCACCGTTCTGGAAGGCGTTGATCGAGGCGGCGTCGTCCATCTGCTTGAAGACAATCTTCTCCAGCTTCGGCGCCTCGCCCCACCACTTGGGGTTCGGCACGAAGGTGGCCTGCGTCTCGTCCTGCGAGTCGACGATGAACGGACCGGCGGCCCACTCGTTGTGCGGCTCGTTGACCCAGCCCTTGGTGTAGGTCTTGGCGTCCAGGGCGTCCGGGTGCATCAGGTTGATGAACAGGAACTGGTACGGGAAGAACGGCGTGTCGAAGGTGACGACGACCTGCTTGTCGTCCTTGCCCTTCTTCACCGACTTGATCTGGTCGTACCCGGTGGTACCCAGGGGGTTGAACCCCTTCATGGTGCCCGACTGCGCCTTCCAGGTGGCCTCGAAGGCCGTCCAGTCGATCGGCGTGCCGTCGTTCCAGGTGGCCTTCGGGTTGACGTCGTAGGTGACGACCAGCGGGTCCTCGCTGGTGACCTCGACGTTCGACAGGTAGTCCGGGTTCGGCGTCGGGTTGCCCGCGACGTCGTAGTCCCACAGCGACGCCTGGTACAGCTTCCAGAAGTCGCCCATGTAGCGGGTGTTGCCGTCGACCGAGAACGCGTTCCAGTTCGGCGTGACCTCGGACGTCGCCAGCGTGAGCGTGCCGCCGTCCTCGACCGCGTCGCGGTCCTGCGGGTTGTTGTACGCCTTGCCGGCCTCGGGCATGGGCAGCTCGCCCTTGTACGAGGAGGGGACGCCGTCGGCGGGCTGCGTCGTCATCGACGTGTCGCCGTTGCCCTTGGCCGTGCCCTCGTCGTCGCCACCGCCGGAGCCGCACGCGGCCAGGGTGAGCGCGAGCACCGCGGCAGCAGCGACCGCACCGACGCCCTTCTTGCGGATCGTTGTCATGATTCTCCTTGAGAAGCGTCTACCCGGGGGGTAGATGACCCGGACGGGTCAGGCGCGGGTGGTCTCCCGCACGTCTGTGAGGCCCGCCGACGTCCTGGTCAGCGGGAAGTGGCAGGCGGCGAGCTGGTCGTCGCCGCCGGTGAGGACGGGCAGCACGGTGTCGCAGCGCCGCTGGTCGTCGGCCGGCAGCGTGGCGCGCACGGGGCAGCGGCTCGCGAAGCGGCAGCCGGGGATCTCCTCCACCGGGCTGGGCAGGTCGCCCTCGAGCACCACGCGCTTGCGCCCGCGCTCGAGCTGCGGGTCGGGCAGCGGCACGGCCGACAGCAGGGCCTGCGTGTACGGGTGGCGCGGCGCGGTGAAGACCGCCTCCGTGTCCCCGGACTCGACGACCTGCCCCAGGTACATCACGGCCACGCGGCTGGAGATGTGCCGGATCACGGACAGGTCGTGCGCGACGAAGAGGAACGCGACGCCGAGCTGGGCCTGCAGGTCCTCGAGCAGGTTGATGACGCCGGCCTGGATCGACACGTCGAGGGCCGACACCGGCTCGTCGAGCACGATGAGCCGCGGGTTCACGGCGAGGGCCCGCGCGATGGCGATGCGCTGGCGCTGGCCGCCAGAGAACTGCGACGGGAACCGGTCGACGTGGTCGGGGTTGAGGCCGACCAGCTTCATGAGCTCGTCGATGCGGGCGTTGACCTTCTGCCGCGACCAGCCGTGCACCTTGAGCGGCTCGGCGAGCACGTCGTAGACCGGCATGCGCGGGTCGAGCGAGCTCATCGGGTCCTGGAAGACGATCTGCAGGTCGCGTCGCAGCCCCGCCCGCTCGCGCGTCGAGAGCTCCTCGAGGTTCTTGCCGAGCACGGCGACCCGGCCGCCCTGCGGCGCCTCGAGCTTCATGATCTCGAGGAGCGTCGTCGTCTTGCCGGAGCCGGACTCGCCGACCAGCGCGACCGTCTCGCCGGCGCGCACGTCGAACGTGACGCCGTCCACGGCCTTGACGGTGCCGACGCGGCGGCGCAGGAAGCCGCCCTTGGTGAGCGGGAAGTGCCGCTTGAGGCCCTCGACCTCGAGCACGACCTCGCGCTCGGAGCGGGGCACCGACTCGAGCGTCGACTCGGCGGCCTCGGCCACCTCGTACGCGTCCTCGAACGTGACGCCCTGCTCGGCGAGCTCGTCGGCGCGCACGCACGCGGCGAGCGTCTCGGGCCGGCCGGCCACGGGCAGCAGGTCGGGCTCGGCCGTGCGGCAGCGGTCCTCGACGAGCGGGCAGCGGTCGGCGAACGGGCAGCCGACGGGCAGGTCGACCAGCGACGGCGGGTTGCCCTGGATCGGCACGAGGCGGCGGTTCTCGCCGCGGTCGGGGCGCGGCACGGCGCCCAGCAGGCCCATCGTGTACGGCATGGCGGGCCGGGCGAACAGCTCGTCGACGGGCGCCTGCTCCACGGGGCGGCCGGCGTACATCACGAGGACGTCGTCGGCCACGCCCGCCACGACGCCGAGGTCGTGGGTGATCATCACGACGGCGGCGCCGGTCTCGCGCTGCGCCTTCTTGAGGACGTCGAGCACCTGAGCCTGGATCGTCACGTCGAGGGCCGTCGTGGGCTCGTCGGCGATGATGACGTCGGGGTCGTTCGCGATGGCGATCGCGATCATCACCCGCTGGCGCATGCCGCCGGAGAACTGGTGCGGGTAGGCCCGCAGCCGCTCGGCCGGGTTGGGGATGCCGACCAGGTCGAGCAGCTCGATCGACCGCTCCTTGACCTGCTTGCGGTTCAGGTCCTGGTGCAGGTCGAGGGCCTCGGCGAGCTGGTCGCCGATGGAGAAGACCGGGGTCAGCGCGGACAGCGGGTCCTGGAAGACCATCGCCATCTCGTTGCCGCGGTACTTGGACAGCTCGAGCTCGCTGAGCCCGAGCAGCTCCGTGCCCTTGAGCCGGATGGAGCCCTCGACGCGGGCGTTCTCGTCGAGCAGCCCCATGACCGACAGGGACGTCACGGACTTGCCGGACCCCGACTCCCCCACGATGCCGAGCGTCCGCCCGGGCATGAGGTCGAAGTTCACGCCGCGGACGGCGCGGACGGTACCGGCCTCCGAGGCGAAGCTCACGTGCAGGTCGCGCACGCTCAGGACGGGGTTCATGCTCGGCCTCCCGACCGGGAGTTCGGGTCGATGGCGTCGCGCAGGCCGTCGCCGATGAGCTGCACGGAGAACGTGAGCAGCACCAGCGCGACCGACGGGGCGATGAGCACCCACGGCGCGGTGAGGATGACGCTCTGCCCCGCCTGGAGGATGGTGCCGAGCGAGGTGTCCGGCGCCTTGATGCCGAGGCCGAGGAACGACAGCGCCGTCTCGGAGTTCACGGCGGCGACCACGCCGAGCACGGTCTGGATGATGAGCACCGACCCGAGGTTCGGGATGAGGTGCCGACGGATGATCGTGAACGACCGCACGCCCATGTACCTGGCGGCGTGCACGTAGTCGAGCTCGCGCAGCGACAGCGTCAGGGTGCGCAGCACGCGGGCGTACCCGATCCAGCCGAAGACCGTGATGCCGAACGTGAGCCAGATCCAGCCGTTGGCGCCGGACGACGAGCGCACGATCATCGCGATGAGCAGGAACGACGGGATCACCAGCAGCATGTCGAGGACCCACATGCCGACGCGCTCCACCCAGCCCTCGAAGAAGGCGATGGTGGTGCCGATGATCGCGGCGATCACCGTGATCGCCACGGACGACAGGATGCCGATGGCGAGGGAGCGGCCGAGGCCGCGCGCCACGAGGGCGAAGACGTCGGACCCGCCCGTCGTCGTGCCGAACCAGTGCTCGGCGGACGGCGCCTGGGCGAGGGCGAGGAAGTCGGGCTCGTCGTAGCCCCACTGCGCGATGCGCGGGCCCACGAACGCGAACACGACGAGCAGCACCAGCAGCACCAGCCCGACGACGGCGGACGGGCGGCGCGCGAAGCGCCTGGCGATCAGGGTGAAGCGCCCGGTGCGCCGCAGCCCGGTGCTCTGCTCGTCCTCCGCCGTGAGGACGGCGGCGGCGGTGACGGTCAGCTCGGAGTCAGCCATGGTTGTCCAGCCCCTCTCAGCTGATCCTGATGCGCGGGTCGAGCCACGCGACGACGAGGTCGGCCAGCAGCGCACCGACGAGGGTGCACACGCCGGCGAACGCCGCGATGCACGTCGCGCCGTTGATGTCGTTGTTGACGATCGTCGTGACGAAGTACCGGCCCAGGCCGTTGATCGCGAAGATCGTCTCGGTGATCACGGCGCCCGTGAACACCGTCGCGATCGAGAACGCGACGTTCACGGCCGTCGGGATGAGCGACGTGCGCAGCGCGTGCTTGCGGATCGCGAGGTGCAGCGGCAGGCCCTTGGCCCGCGCGGTGCGCACGTAGTCGGCCTTCATCGTGTCGAGCAGGTACGTGCGCTGCGTGAGGTGGTAGCTCACGGCGCCGATGATCGTCAGCACGATGGTCGGCAGGATGAGGTGCTGCGCCAGGTCGAGCAGCCACAACCATGGGTTGTCGCCCTCGTAGCTGTGCAACCCGGTGACGTAGAACAACCGGAACCCGAGCGCCTCGTTGATGTAGATCGCGGCGATGACGACGAACAGCGCGAGCACCGCCGTCGGGATCACGAGGAAGAAGGTCGCGAAGCCGCCGAGCACGCGGTCCTGCCACTTGTACTGGCGGATCGCGGTGTAGACGCCGATCGCGACGCCGATGACGATCGCGAGCACCGTGGCGAGCGTGACGAGCTGCGTCGACGCGCCGATCCGCGTCGCGACCGCGCTGGCCACCGGCTCCTGGTCGGGGCTCAAGCCCCAGTTCCAGTGCAGGACGATGTCCGTCAGCCAGCGCCAGTAGCGCAGCAGCAGCGGGTCCTCGTCGTTGATGTTCGCCGCCGTCAGGGACGCGTTGATGGAGTCCATCGGCGGGCGCGGGTTGCGCGACAAGTAGTTGGACCGGGGGTCCATGAAGACCGAGGCCAGCAGGTACGTCGCCGAGACGGCGACGAAGAGCATCGCGACGTAGTTCGCACCACGCCGCAGGAGGAACCGGCCCATCAGTCGCGACCGACCACGCTCGTCGGTGCGGGCACGGGGGTGCCCCCTCGTCCGGGTGGCTGGTTCCCGGTCAGCATGGCGAGAGGCGCGACACGCATGGACTTCCCTGTGCACTTGGGGCTCGTGGCCCGACGACGCGCGTGGCCCCTGCCCGGTGGGTGCGGGCCGCGCGCACTGATGACGAAAGCGCAGGCCGGGGTGGTTTGGCAGGGCGCCTCACGATAGACCTGTGCAACAGTCGCTGACCTTACTCGCGCTGTGTTTCGCCGTGGTTCACGTCTTGTCACACGGGCGTTCAGCGCACCGGAGATGAGACGCAGAACACACCATAGGGCCGATAAAATTGCAGGTCGGCGCGTTCTGGACCGGTGAACATATCGATTCGATCACGATCGTCGACCCGGCCACCTATCGGGGCCGGAGCGCCGACGGACGACGGCGGCCGGCCCACCCCGTGGGTGGACCGGCCGCCGTCGTCACTCCCGGCCGCTGCCGGGCTCAGCGCCTCAGAACTTCTGCTGCATCTGGGGGTTGAGCGACCGCAGGTTGGTCTTCGCCTTCCCGTCGATCCGGTCGTCGATGTCGAACGTGTCGAAACCGATCCCCAGGTCGTTCGAGTAGGCGTAGCCGTTGTACCAGTAGGTGGACCAGGTGCCACCGCTGGAGACGCCCGCGCCGCGGTCGAACCAGGCGAGCTCCTTCGGCTTCTTCGAGTTGGTGAAGTCGAACACCGACACGCCGCCCTGGTACCAGGACTGGACCATGAGGTCCTTGCCCTTGACCGGGATCAGCGAGCCGTTGTGCGCCACGCAGTTCTCGGAGGCGTCGTTGATCCGCGGGATCTTGTAGTAGCTCTGGAACACGAGCTTCGTCTCGTGCTTCCCGCCCTTCTTCCGCTCCTTCTCGATGTCGTAGATGCCGTTGGCACCGAGCTCCGGGGCGTACTCGCCGGTGCAGGTCGCCAGCCCGCCGCCGCCGAGCTCGTCGGTGAAGACGACCTTGGTGGCGTCGTTGTTGAAGGTCGCCGAGTGCCAGAACGCGAAGTTCTCGGTGTCCCGGACCGTGCTGATCACCTTGGGGCGGGCGCGGTCCTTGATGTCCATGAGGATGCCGTCGCCCATGCACGCACCGGCGGCGAGGTCGTACTTCGCGTAGGTGGTGATGTCGTGGCAGCCCGACGTCGCCGAGGCGCGCCGGTCCGGGTCACCCTCGTAGCCGCCCTCCGGGAACAGCTTCGGCGTGGCGACGAGCATCGCCGCGGCCGGATCCTTCACCGGGATCTTCACGATGGAGATGATGTCGTGCGGCGGCCGGCAGTCGGGGTAGGTCGAGCTCGGGCTGTACGACGAGACGTAGACGTACAGGTCCCGGCCGTTCTTGCTCGGCGCCAGCGAGTGGGTGTGGGACCCGCACGCCGTCTCGATCGACTTGACGTACTCGGGCTCGAGCGGGTCGGAGATGTCCCAGACCTTGATGCCCTCCCAGGCGTCCTTCTCCGTCGCGGGGCGGGTCGTCGAGGCGCAGGAGTCGTCGCTGCGCGACGAGTCGGTGGACAGCACCAGGATGTCGCCGTAGACGGAGATGTCGTTCTGCGAGCCGGGGCAGTACACCTGGAGCGCCTGGACGGGCTGCTCCGGGTCGCGCAGGTCGTAGACCGTGAACCCGTCGTAGTTGCCCGCGTAGGCGTACTTGCCCTGGAACGCGATGTCCGAGCCGGTGCCCTGCAGGGCGCCGTTCTTCGGGTTGTTGTTGAGGTGCTCGATCTTCGACGAGGCCACCTCGCCGGGCGGGACGTCGGGCTCGGCGGCGTCGGACGCCGACGCGGGGGCCGCGAGACCCAGCGCCCCCGCGACCAGGGCCAGCGAGAGGGCGACACCGGCGACGCCTCTCGTCCGTGAACTGCTCGTCCGTGAACTCCGCATCCGTGGACTCCTCTTCCGTGAACTCAGGGTTGGACGACGCGCTAGCGCCACACCTCGTGGTGTTGGTCACACTGAGTGTTGTCTGGAAGCATCCTCCCCACCAGGTGTGCGGGCATCTTTTTACGCCGTGGCAACAACCTCAGGAGAGGATCTTCCGGTGACCACAGACCCCCGGATCCGTCGCTCGGGCGGCCGTCGCGCCGCCCTGACCTGCGTCGTCACGCTCGCCCTGGGGCTCTCCGCCGGGTGCACCGCCGAGGAGCCCGCGCCGGCACCGACGCCGTCGTCGGCCGTGCTCGCGCCGGGGAAGCCCGGCGAGCCCGCCGAGACCATCGCCCCCGAGGACTACGAGGGCATGGGTGACGCCGACGTCGTCACCGAGGCGGACGCCGACTTCATGACGCGGATGATCGGCCACCACGCCCAGGCCGTGGAGATGGCGCAGCTGGTCCCCGAGCGGTCGGAGTCGGCGCCGCTCGCGAAGTTCGCCGACCGCATCCGCCTGACGCAGGACGGCGAGATCGACTACATGAGCCGCTGGCTCGAAGACCAGGGCCTCCCGGTGCCCGCGGTGGCGACGGCGTCGGCCGCGCCGTCGGACGGGAGCGGGCCGCGCGCCCCGCAGGCCCACGACCACGGCTCCATGCCCGGCATGCTGACCGAGGCCGAGATGACGGCCCTGGCGGACGCCGACGGCACCGCGTTCGACCGGCTGTTCCTCGAGGGCATGATCAAGCACCACGCGGGGGCGCTGGAGATGGTCGACGACCTCAGCGCCGCCGGGCGGGACGAGACGGTCCAGGAGTTCGCCTCGAACGTGGCGGCAGATCAGATCGCGGAGATCGACCGGATGTCCCGGCTGCTCAACGAGCTCCCCGGCTGACGGGTCGGCTCACCCCTCGCGGGCGACCTCCGCGACGAAGGCCCGCACCGGCGCGGTCGCGTCGGAGGAGCGCCGCACCAGCGCCCAGCGCACCGCGGGCGCGCCGTCGAGCGGGAGGTACCTGACGCCCGGCCACGGGAAGTAGCGGCGGCCCTCGTCGGGCACCGGGCACACCACCTTCCCCGCGGCGACGAGGGCGAGGATCTCCTGGTAGGTGGCGGCAGCCGGTCCGCGCGGGACCTCCCGCCCGGCCGGCGTCCGCTCGGGCAGGACGCCGGCCAGCCACGCCGGCGGCGCCGCCCCGCGGACCGCGGGCACGGCGTGCTCGGCGAGCGCCTCGACGTCGACCCGCCCCGCCGCCGCGAGCGGGTGGTCCGTCGCCACCAGGAGCCGCAGCGGCTCGGACCGCAGCACGGGGCCGACGGTGAGGTCGGGCTCCTCGACAGGGAGCCACGTCGTCAGGAGGTCGACGTCGCCGCGCCGCAGCGCGGCGAACGGGTCGCTGAAGACGACCTCGCGGAAGCGCAGCTCGACGTCGGGGTGCCGCGCCCGGAACCGGGCGAGGTCGGGCTCGAGCTCGTGCGCCTGCCCGCCCATGAAGCCGAGCGTCAGCGTGCCGGCCACGCGCCGCGCCGCGGCCGTGGCGGCGGCGACGGCGGCGCCGATGCCCTCGTACGCGGGGCGCAGGCCCGCGCGCAGCACCTCACCCACGGGGGTGAGCTCGACCTTGCGGCTGGTGCGCTCGAACAGCGGCGCCCCGACGGCCCGCTCCTGCTTGCGGATCGACTGGCTCACGAGCGACACCGAGACGTGCAGCCGGTCCGCCGTCCGGCCGAAGTGCAGCTCCTCCGCGAGGGTCAGGAAGATCTCGATCTCACGCAGCTCCACGCCCCGTCCCACCCCTCGCCGCCGTGCCCCCCTCGGCCCGGGGCGACCGATCGTTGACCCGGGGTGAACGAGCGTAGCCGGATCGGCCGTTGATCCGTGCCGGGGCCACGGCGAGCCTGGGAACGCCCGCGAGGGCCGACCGCACCACGCCCAGGAGGACCACCATGCGCCCACCCTTCGTCGCCGAGCACGGCTCCTCGAACGCCCGGGTCGACGGCGGCCCGCGCCGGCACGAGCGCCCGCTGCACCGGCCCGCCCCCGCGTGCCGCCTGCCTCCGGCGTCGGTCCGGCGGCGCCGCCGGACCGCGAGCGCGAGCGCGAGCGCGAGTGCGAGTGCGCCCGAGGGTGACGACGACGACGGGGCGTCCGCCGTCAGCGGCGGCCCAGGGCCGTCACCATGAGCATCGTGGAGTCGTCGTCGGACTCGAGCCCGGCGAGCTTGTGCTCGATCACCTCGAGGTCGCGGGTGAGCCCCACGGTGGAGCGCAGGTCCTCCAGCCGCTCCGTGAGCCGCGTGCCGCGTCGTTCCACGAGGCCGTCGGTGTAGAGGAGCAGGGACTCGCCCGGCACGAGGTCGATCCGCCCGGCACGCACGGCCGTGCGCATCGCCCCGACCGGCGGGTTGCGGACCACCTCGACCAACCGCGCGCCGTCCGCGTCCGCGACGACCGGCGGCAGGTGCCCGGCGCAGACGTAGTCGACGCCGCCCGTGCCGGTCTCGGGGTCGACGTCGAGGATGCCGACCAGCAGCGTGGCCATGTCGTCGGTGAGGAGCGTCCGGGCGAGGCGGTCCAGGCCGGCCGCCGCCGTCGCGACGTCACGGTGCTCGAGCAGCAGGGAGCGCAGGCCGTTGCGCAGCTGGGTCATCGCCGACGCGGCGGGCAGCCCGTGCCCGGCGACGTCCCCGATGACGAGGGCGGTGCGGCCGTCGGGCAGCTCGAACGCGTCGTACCAGTCGCCCCCGACCCGGCCGCCGTCCGCGGGCCGGTAGCGGGCCTCGAGCCGCCACCCCGGCAGGGTCGGCAGCTCCGCCGGCAGCGAGGAGTGCTGGAGCACCAGCGCCGCGCCCAGGTCGGGCCGGGACCGCCGGTACAGGAGCTCGACGATGGTCCGGCGCGCTACGAGGGCCGCGCGGACGTCATGGTCCGACCACGGCTCGCAGGTGCCGTGCACGGCCTCGCGCCACGCCGCGAACGACCGTCGCGGGCCCACGCGCACGACCGCGCCGCTCTCGTCCCGGTCGACCGTCTTCTCGTGCGGGTCGCCGCCCCACGTGACCTCGCGCGCGACCTCGCTGCGGAACAGGGCGAGCAGGTCCCCGTCGGGCAGCGGGGCGACGAGCGCGCCCGCGACGTCGCCCAGGCGGTCGGCCAGCCCCGGGTGCTCGGCCCGCAGGTCGTGCGACGCGTACACCGGCTCCGTGCCGCCGTCCCTGCGGGGCCGCGCCGTCCGCCGCACGACGTCGACCACGGCCTCGGGCTCGTCCGGGACCAGCCCGACCGTGGCCGTCGCGTCGCCGGTGCGGACCATCGCGCCGTCGGCGCCGAGGATGCGCAGCAGCCCCGGCTGCGCGACGGCGTCGGCCACCGGGTCGTCCTCCGCCCGGACCAGCGCCTCGAGCGCACGGGAGACCTCGCGGGCGTGCTGCGCGTCGTCCGCGGCGGCACGCACCACCATCTGCAGGGACAGCCCCGCCGCGAGCGCCTCGGCCGCCGCGCGGACCTCGAGCGACGGCGTGTGCGGGCCGGCGACGTGGTGGCACGCGACCATCCCCCACAGCCGCCCGCCCCGCAGCAGCGAGATCGACATCGAGGCGGCGACCCCCATGTTCCGCAGGTACTCGACGTGCACCGGCGACACCGCCCGCAGGCCGGCGAACGAGAGGTCGGTCGGCTCTCCGGCGGCCGGCAGCAGCGCGGGCACCAGGGGCCGCGGCACGGACGCGACGTCGTGGATGAGGCGCAGCCAGCTCTTCTCGTAGAGGGCGCGCGCCTGGGGCGGGATGTCGCCGGCCGGGTACCGGTGGCCGAGGAAGGGCTCGAGGTCGGCGCGCCGCGCCTCGCCCACGACCTGGCCGTGGTGGTCCTCGTCGAACCGGTACACCATCACCCGGTCGAAGCCCGTCACCTCCCGCACCCCGCGCGCCGTGAGGTCGTACAGCTCGTCCAGCGAGCCGGCCGTCGCCGCCTGGCCGAGCACGGTGTACGCGGCGCGGTACGGCTCCGCCGGGTCGGCGGCCTGGTCCGCGAGCGGCTCGAGCTCGACGACCACGGCGCCCTGCGGGTTGCGGTGGGTCGACGCGACCCACGTGCGGCCGTCCAGCGTCACCCGCCGGAGACCGTCCGCGAGCGGCCCGCCCTCGGTGACGTCCTCGAGCCGCAGGGCCGCCACGGCCTCGGCGCCGAGCACGGCGGTCAGGGGCCGGCCGAGCACGTCGGCCGGCTGCGGGCCGATCAGCTCGGGCAGCGTGGCCGAGGCCTGCACCACCACGTCGTCGCGCAGCACGAGCAGCACCCCGCGGGGCTGCACCGAGCCGGGCACGTGGATGGGTTCCGCGGCACAGGTGTCGAGAGCGTCGTCGTCCGGGCCGTGCTCTGGGTCCTGCATGTCGTCCACCCGTCCGGGCTCGTCACCGCTGGCTGCCGCGTCTTGGCATGGGCGCACCCTTCCACGGCCCGCACGCCCGCCACAAATGACGGCCGGGGTCAGGGGGCGGTGACGAAGACGTCGAAGAGCTCCGGGTGGTGGCCGTGCACCAGCACGGCGAAGACGACGGCGTCGAACAGCAGGTGCACGGTCACGACGTACGGAAGGCTCTTGTAGTGGGCGAAGATCCACCCCTGCACCAGGGCGAACGGCACGGTGAGCAGCGGCCCCCACTCGCGGTAGCCGAGCTCCCACAGGAAGGACACGAAGATCGCGGCCTGCAGCACGTTCGCCGTCCACAGCCCGAAGTGGCGGCGCAGCAGCGCGAACACCGTGCACACGAAGAACAGCTCGTCCCAGATGCCGACGGCGTTGACGCCGACGAACAGCCGGGCGACGTCCTGCCCGCTCTCGAGCTCCGGCCAGTTGAGGTAGGCGCCGGAGCCCAGGAAGTACCACGGCAGCACGAGGTAGCCGACCGCCACCACGACGACGAGGTACACGTACTGCCCGCGCGTCCAGCGGCGGCCCGTCGCGACGGGGAACCGCACCGCCCCCGCGCCGTCGTCGTCGCGGAACCAGTACCGCGACGCCGCCCACGGCACCAGCACCGCGAGGGACAGCACGACGGCGAACCGCGCGATCCCGGCGTCGGACAGGTCCGCCTCGAGGGAGATCGTCGAGATGATGCCGAGCGCGACGGCGATCAGCGCGAGGTCGCGGCCCAGCCGCCGGTCGACGAGCAGGCCGAGCGCGACGCCGGCCACGAGCGGCACGTAGGCGAGCGGGCGCACGTGCACCGCGAACAGCAGCACGGCCGACGCGGACACGAGGGCGGCGGCCAGGATCCGCGGCAGCGCGGCGGGGGCACGGCGGGTGACGTCCATCGTTCGGCGAGGATATCCGGCGGCCTGCGTGGAAGAATCCGGGGCATGGTCGCGGGTCGCGGAGCGCAGAGCCCTGCCGAGGGTGCGCGCCCGTGACGCCACGCTCCCCCGGCAGGACGGTTCCGGCCCAGGACGCCCCGAGGACGGGCGCGGTGCAGGACGCCCCGGGGACGGGCGCGGTGCAGGCGCTCGTGGCGGCCGGGCTCGCCCGGCCGGTCGCGGACGAGTCGTTCGACCGCTTCGCGCGGCTCGTGCAGCGCCAGCTCGGCGTCCCCACCGCCCTCGTGACGCTCGTGCTCCCGGACGCCCAGGTGTACCCCGGCGCGCTCGGGCTGCCGGACCCGTTCCAGGCCACCCGGCGCACCACGCTCACCGAGCCGCTGTGCGGCGAGACGATCCGCTCCGGCCAGCCCCTCGTCGTCGAGGACCTGCGTGCGGACCCGCGCTTCGCGAGCCGGGAGACGGTCACCGAGCTCGGCATGGGGTCGTACGCGGGCTTCCCGATCTTCGACCGGCACGGCACCGCCGTCGGCACGGTGTGCGCGCTGGACACCGAGGCGCACGCGTGGAGCGCCACGGACCTCGCCACCCTGGCCGACCTGGCCGCCGCCTGCACCGCCGAGCTGCGTCTGCGCCTCGAGCGGCAGCGCGCGCACCGCATCCAGCAGGTGGCGGTGCATGCCACGCGCCGCACCCGCATGCTGCTCGACCTCACCGACAGGTTCGCCGCCGCGACCACGCTCGACGAGATCGTGGACGCGCTGCGCACGTCGGGACCCGGGCTGGGCACCGTGTGGGCCGCGCTCGCGCTCGCGGAGCCCGGCGGGTCCGGCCTCACCCTCGTGGAGCGCGACGGCGCCTACCCCTACCTGCCGCGGCACTGGCGCCTCGACGACCCGGCGGTGGCGGCAGTCGCCCGCGCCCGCCGGTCCGCGTTCTACCGGGACGGCGCGGCCGCCCTGCGCGCCCAGCCCACCTGGGCGCCGTGGATCGACCCGTCGCTCGGCGGCCTCGCGCTGGTGCCGATGGTGGTGGACGACCGGCTGCTCGGCGTCGTCGTCCTGCTGTGGCGCGGCCCGCACGAGCACGACGACGAGAGCCGCCGCACGGCCGCCACGCTCGCGTCGTGCGTGGCGCAGGCCCTGGTGCGCATCCGCGTGCTGGAGGACCGGCACCGGGTCGCCACCACGCTGCAGGCCGCGATGCTCACCGACCTGCCCCGCGTGCCGTACCTGGAGCTCGCGTCGACGTACGCGTCCGCGATCCGCACGGACAAGGTGGGCGGCGACTGGTACGACGCGGTGGAGCTCGACCCGCGCTCGACCGTGCTGATGATCGGCGACGTGACCGGGCACGACATGCAGGCCGCCGCCCGCATGGGCCAGCTGCGCGCCATGCTGCGCACCCTCGCGTGGTGCCAGGACGCCCCGCCGGCGCGGCTCCTGCGCGAGCTGGACCGCGCCAACCGCGGGCTCGGGCTGACCGCCAGCGGCACCGCCGTCGTCGCACGCCTGGACCGCACCGGCCGCGGCGAACCGGGCAGCGGCGACGACCGGTGCCGGCTGTGGTGGGCCAGCGCCGGGCACCCGCGGCCGGTCGTGCTGCGCGCCGACGGGAGCGTGCACGAGCTCGACGGCCGCCCCGACCTCATGCTGGGCGTCGACCCGTCGGTCGTGCGCCGCGACCACGCGGCCGAGCTCGGCCCCGGCGACACCCTGCTGCTGTACACGGACGGTCTCGTGGAGTCGCGCACCGCGACGTTCGCCGCCCGCGCCGCGGACCTGCGCGCCGTCCTGGCGGACCTGCACGGCAGCCCGACGGCGGATCTGCCGCAGCGGCTCGTCGACCGGATGGTGCACGGCCGGCAGCGCGACGACGTGGCCGTGCTCGTCGCCCGGGTCCGCTGACCCGGGCCGGCAGTCCGTCAGGGGTGCGCGACGCTGAGCTCGACGAACATCGCGCGGTTGAGGCGGAACGCCTCCTGCGCCTCGGAGACGGCGAGCTCGACCTCGGTGTCGTCGAGGTCGAGCCCGTCGAGGCGCTCGCGGTACACGTCCTTGAACGGCTTGGCCTTGGGGATCTCGGGGAAGTCGTAGAACTCCAGGCCCGCCGCGCCCATGCCGTAGTGGCGCTGCATCATCCGCTGGATGACCTGGCCGCCCGAGAGGTCGCCGAGGTAACGCGTGTAGGCGTGCGCCGCATAGCAGGCGACGTCGCCGCCGACGGCGTCGAGCCGCGCGACGTAGCGCTCGGTCGCGGGCAGCACCCGCACGACGTCACGCCATCCGGCGCCGTGCAGGTGGGCGAGGTCCCGCTCGATGGCGGGCACGCGGGTGAGCTCGTCGAAGACCAGGGCGGCGCCGCGCTCGTCCTGCCGCATCCGCTCGCTCGCCTGCTCGAGCGCCGTGTAGACGGCGAGCTGCTGCGCGGCGAGGTCGGCGTACGCGGCGACGTCGAGCCCGCCCGACAGGAGCCGTTCGACGAAGCCCTCGGACTCCGCCTGCGTGTGCTCGGCGCGCGTGCCCTCGCGCAGTCGGGTCGAGAGCGCGGCAACGTCCGCGAGCACCGTCATGGGACCTCCAGCATCGGGTGTCGTGCCAGGCCATGGACGACCGGCAGGTACCGAGGTAGTGACAGCTCGTCACGACCTGGCGTCACCATAACAGCCCAGGTAAGGGTTGCCTACCCTGATCCCGCACGATGGTCGGCGGGACTCGCCGCGCCGGCTGTCGGTGCCGTCCGGCACGCTGGGCCGATGACGACGAGCGAGCTGCCCCCGGACGCCAAGACCGTGCTGCACCGCTACCTGCGCTCCGCGCGCGAGGCCTTGCTGTGGAAGCTGGAGGGGCTGTCGGAGCGAGAGGCACGGATGCCCCGCACGCCGACCGGCACCAACCTCCTCGGGCTGGTCAAGCACGCCGCCACGGTGGAGATCGGCTACTTCGGCGACGTCTTCGGACGCCCCTGGCCGCGTCCCGAGGACGCGCCGTGGCTGGCCGCGGCCGACGCCCCCGACGCCGACGCGGACGCGCTCCAGGCGGAGTTCTTCGCCACCGAGGACGAGTCGGTCGAGCAGGTCGTCGGCCTGTACCGGCAGGTGTGGGACTTCGCCGACGCCACCATCGACGCCCTGCCGCTGGACGCGCCCGGGCACGTCTGGTGGTGGCGCGAGGGGAACCGCGACGTCACGCTGCACCAGATCCTCGTGCACGTCTCCACCGAGCTGAGCCGGCACGCCGGCCACGCCGACATCCTCCGGGAGGAGGCCGACGGTGCCGTGGGGATGCGGGCCGGCAACGACAACCTCGCCGACGGCTTCGACTACGCCGCGTTCACTACCAGGCTGCGCGGCATCGCCGAGCGGTTCCCCGGGGCAGCCCGATGAGCGCCCCGGACGTCCCCACGATCCGGCAGGTCGTGCTCGACACCACCGACGCGCGCCGGCTCGCGGAGTTCTACCGCGAGCTCTTCGGGCTCGCGTACCGCGCCGGCGACGAGCCACCCGGTCCCGGGCAGCCGGACGAGCGCGGTGCCGACTGGCTGGTGCTGCGGAACCCGGGCGGCGTGCCGCTCGCGTTCCAGCAGGTGCCGTCGCTGCCGCCGACCACCTGGCCCGACGACGGCGTGCCGCAGCAGCTGCACCTCGACGCGACCGTGCCGGACGTCGCCGCGCTGGACCGCCAGCACGAGCGCGCCCTCGCGCTCGGTGCGCGGCTCCTGCTCGACCGCTCCGACGACCCGGAGGAGCCGCTGCGGGTCTACGCCGACCCTGCGGGCCACCCGTTCTGCCTCTTCGTGGGCTGAGGACGCCGCGGCGCCCACCGGGGTCGGGCCGCAGGGGACAATGGGCGGGTGCAGTGCCCCCACTTCGACGCCGGCCGCTGCCACTCGTGCACCCTCCTCGCGACGCCGTACCCCACGCAGGTGGACGAGAAGGTGGCGCACGTGCGCGCGCTGCTCGCCGACGGCCGCATCGACTGGCTCCCCGCCGTCACCGGCCCGGAGTCCGGGTTCCGTAACAAGGCGAAGATGGTGGTCAGCGGCACCGTCGAGGAGCCGGTGCTCGGCATCCTCGGGTCGGCGGCGGGCCCGTTCGCCGGCCAGGGGATCGACCTCACCGACTGCGGTCTGTACCCGCCCGCGCTGCAGGAGTCGTTCCCCGTCCTGGCCGCGCTGATCACGCGGGCGCGGCTGCAGCCGTACGACGCGACGTCGCCGTCGCGCGGGGTACGCCGCCGCGAGACGCCGCGCGAGTCCGCGTGGCGGGGCGAGCTCAAGCACGTGCTCGTCACCCTCTCCCCGGACGGCGAGCTCATGGTGCGGTTCGTGCTGCGCAGCCAGGAGCCCGTGGCACGCCTGCGCAAGCACCTGCCGTGGCTGCTCGACGAGCTGCCGCAGGTCGCCGTGGTGAGCGTCAACGTGCAGCCGGTGCACGCCGCCGTCCTCGAGGGCGACCTGGAGATCGTGCTCACCGAGCGGCAGGCGCTGCCGATGCGCGTCGGCGCGGACGGCATCACGCTGCACCTGCGCCCGCAGAGCTTCTTCCAGACCAACACCGCCGTCGCCACCGCCCTGTACGCGCAGGCCCGGGCGTGGGTGGACGAGGTGGCGCCCGCGTCCCTGTGGGACCTCTACTGCGGCGTCGGCGGCTTCGCGCTGCACTGCGCCGCTCCCGGGCGCGCCGTCACCGGGATCGAGATCTCCGCGGAGGCCGTGACGAGCGCGGGCGCGACCCGTGACGGGCTCGCCGCGCTGCCCGCGGACGCCGTCGTCGCCGGGCACGACGCCGCGTGGTGGGCCGACGCCGTGGCCGGCGTCCGTTTCGCCGCCGGCGACGCCACCGAGCTCGTGCCCGGGTCCCCGCGCGACGGCGTCGCCCCCGAGCTGGTGGTCGTCAACCCGCCGCGGCGCGGCATCGGCGCCGACCTGTCCCGGCGGCTCGAGGAGTCCGCCGTCGGGCACGTGCTCTACTCCAGCTGCAACGCCGTCACGCTGGCCGAGGACCTCGCGCGGATGCCCTCGCTGCGTCCGACCCGCGCGCGCCTGCTCGACATGTTCCCGCAGACCAGCCACTACGAGGTGCTCGTCCTGCTCGAGCGCGGCTGAGGGACGTCGCATCCCAGGGGTTTCCTGCAGCGCCTCCCGGGCCTACGCTCGCGCCATCCGCACCCCGCAGCGTCGCGCCGTGCGTCGTGAGCCCGACCCGGGCCGCGGGGTCACCACCAGGAGGTCGACCGTGAGAACAAGGACGTTCAGCACGGCCGTCGCGACCGCAGCCCTCGGCGGGCTCGTCGTCGCGGCGTCCCTCACCCCCACGGCGACGGCGGCACCCGCCGTCGCCACCGGCCGACACGGCACCCACGTGCCGGGCCCCGACCTGTCGAAGAAGGTCACCGGCGAGCGAGTCTTCCGGCACCTCGAGGCGTTCCAGGAGATCGCCGACGACAACGACGGCAACCGCGCCGCCGGCACCCCCGGCTACGAGGCGTCGGCGCGGTACGTCGAGAAGACCCTGCGCAAGGCCGGGTACCAGCCGGAGCGGCAGTACTTCGAGTTCGACACCTTCGACGTGCTCGACCTGTCGGTCACCGTCCCCGGCGTCGAGTTCGACCCCGTGCCGATGACGTACTCGACGTCCACGCCCGACGACGGCGTCACCGCGGCCGCGGTGCAGCCCGCGATCGCCGACGGCTGCCCGGCCAGCGACGACCCCGAGGCACCCCACGACGACTCGTGGGCCGGCGTCGACGCCACCGGCAAGATCGCCGTCGTGCAGCGCGGGGCGTGCGCGTTCGCCGCGAAGGCGCTCGCGGCCGGTGAGGCCGGCGCCGCCGGGCTCATCATCTACAACAACACCGACGGCGCCCTCAACGGGACGCTGGGCGAGCGCAACGACGGCTACGCGCCCACCGTGGGCGTCACGCAGGCGGAGGGCGCAGCCATCGTCGCGGCGATCGAGGCCGACCCCGCGCTGCAGGTCTCGTTCGACCTCCAGGCGGTGATCGGCACCGCCGAGACGTTCAACGTCATCGCGGAGACGAAGCGCGGGCGGCACGACAACGTGGTCATGCTGGGCGCGCACCTCGACGGGGTGCCGGAGGGCCCGGGCATCAACGACAACGGCACCGGCTCCGCGGCGATCCTCGAGACCGCCGTCCAGCTCAACAAGAAGAGCGCCAAGCTCAACAACGCCGTGCGGTTCGCGTGGTGGGGCGCCGAGGAGCTCGGGCTGGTCGGGTCGGCGCACTACGTCGACGACCTCGTGACGAACGACCCGGAGGGGCTCGAGGACATCGCGACCTACCTCAACTTCGACATGGTCGGCTCGCCGAACTACACGATCGGCGTGTACGACGCGAACGAGTCGACGTTCCCCGCCCCCGTGACGGTGCCCGAGGGCTCCGTCGCGACCGAAGCCGTGTTCACGGACTACTTCGACGGGATCGACCAGGCGTGGGTGGACTCGGAGTTCTCCGGCCGCTCCGACTACGACGCGTTCATCAGCAACGGCATCCCCGCCTCCGGCCTGTTCACCGGCGCGGACGCGATCAAGACGGAGGAGGAGGCCGCGGTCTTCGGCGGCGTCGCCGGCGAGGCCCTCGACCAGAACTACCACTCCGAGGGCGACGACCTGTCGAACGTGAGCCTCGAGGCGCTGGACATCATGTCCCGCGCGATCGGGCACGCCGCGCAGCAGCTGGCGTGGAGCACCGAGGCCGTCAACGGCGTCCGGCCCGGTCGGCCGTGCCACGGCCACGGACACGGACACGGGAACGGCCACGGGAACGGCCACGGTCACGGCCACGGCGGGGGTCACCACCGCGGGGCGCACGGCTTCGCCACGCGCTGACCTCAGCCGACCTGCACCGCACGCCGGTCGAGCCTGTCGGGACCCGGTCCCGGCGGGCTCGACCTGCGTCGGTCAGCAGGACCAGATCCACGCCGGCCAGTTGTAGGTGCGCTTGACGGTCACGCCGGGGTCGACCCCGGGCGGTGCCTCGACCGTGACCGTCAGCTCGCCGACGTCGTTGCGCCACGACGCCACGTACCAGCCGCCGTCGCACTGCTTGGCCCGGAGCCAGCGGCGGTCCTCGGCGACCTTGACGACCGTCGCGTCCGGGTCGGTCGTCGTGACCGCGTCGACGCCGCGCAGACCGGACGTGGTGACGCTGACCGTCGTCCGCACGGGGGTCGGCGTCGGGGTGGGCGTGGGTGTCGGGGTGGGTGTGGTGGGGGCCGTCGGCGTCGAGGTCGGCGTGGAGGGCGACGGGCTGGGCGACGTCGTCGGCGAGGGGCTGGCGGAGCCGGACGGCGCCGGGGACGGCGTCGGCTCGGCCTCCGGGTCGCTGGGCTCCGGCGACGACGGCGTGCCGGGCCGGGTGCCCGGCGGCGGGCCGGTCGGCGTGGTGCTCGGCGTGGTGCCCGGCGTGGTGCCCGGCGCCGTCGGATCGGTCGTCGGGGCCGTCGTCGGGTCATCGGTCACCGGCGGCGCCGAGGGGCCCTCGGACGGAGCCGGCTCGGCGGAGGTGGACGCGCTCGGCTCGGGCTCGGGCGGGGCGTCGGGCGAGGCCGTGTCACCGGGCGCCGGGGCGGGCACCGCCGACGACGACGTCGGACCGGGCGCGGGCGGAGCCGCCGCCGGCCCGCCGACCCCGCCGCTCAGGGCCACCGCGACGGCCGCGACCGCGACCCCCGCCACGGTGCCCGCGCCGATCATCCCGGCCTTGCCGAGCTGGCCCAGCCGCAGCGCGAGCGCCCGCACCCACTCCCCGGCCGCGAGCAGCGCGGCCCCGACCGGCCCGGACCACGCGATCGCCCCGGTGCCCGTCGTGCCGGCGCCGAGCGCGCCGACGACCACGGGGGCGCCCGCGACGACCCCGGCCGCCGTGCCCGCGAGCAGCAGGGGGCCGGCGTCGCGCACCGCCCAGCCGGCCTCGCGCACGTCGACGAAGGCGCGCATGCAGCCCTGGCAGCCGAAGAGGTGCGCCTCGAGCACGGTGCGGCGCGGGGGCGACAGCCGGTGCCGCACGTAGGAGTGCAGCGACTGCCTCGTGTCGAGGCAGCCGGGCGGGCACGCACGGGCGTGGGCCGCGGCGAACGCGGCGCCGAGCCGCTCCTCGGCCTGGCGCAGGCGGCGCAGCACCGCGCGGGCGTGCATGCCCAGCTCCGTGGCGATCGCCGAGAGCTCGCGGCCGACGACGTGCCTGTCCCACAGCAGCCGCTGGTCGTCGTGGGGCAGCGTCGCGAGCACCGTACGGAGCACCGCGGGGTCGACCGTGCCGGCGGCCCCCGGGGCGTCGTCGCGCCCGTCCGCCGCGGCCGCGGCGCGCATCTTCCGGATGGCGTCGTCGACGGCGCCCCGGCGCGCGGGCGCGTCGCCGTCGTGGATCGCGGTCACGCGACGCCCCCGTCCTGCCGATGCTCGTCCGTGCCCGTCGTCGCGGGCCGTCCAGGGCGCGCGGCACGGGCGCGCCGGGGGACATGATCGCAGCGGCCCACGGGTCGATGGCAAATCCCCTGCCCCGAGGGGTGCGCGGCGCGGTGACGCCCGCCGGGGCCGCGGAACGGTCCGCGAACCGGCACGTCGAGCTACTCCGTGGGCGGGTCGGTCTCGTCCGTGGGCTCCGGATCGGGGGTCGCGGTCGGCGTGGGCGTCGGGGTCGCGGAGACCGTCGGGGTCGGCGTCGGCGTGGGCTTCTCCGTGGGCTTCTGCGGGGGCTCCGACGGCGCCGTGTCGGAGGGCTCGGGGTCGGGGTCGCCGGCCGACGTGCCGGGGTCGTCCGTCGACGGATCCGACGTGGACGACCCTGTCGACGGTGAGCTCGACGACGAGGCCGGCTCGTCGCGCCCGGGCGACGACGCGGGCGACGTCGACGGGTCGGACGTCGCGGCGTCGTCGTCCGACGACGCGGTCGGCGAGGGCTCGCCCGACGGCGTCGCCGACGGGTCCACGGACGGCGTCGGCCCCGCGCTCGGGCCGTCGTCGCGGGACGCCGACGACGGGGTCGCCCCGGGCGACGTCGCGCCGGCGGGCGCCGTCCCCAGGACGGTCGCCCCCGGGGACGAGCCGGTCTCCGGGGCCGCGGGCGCCGCGTCGCCGCTGCCGAGCGCGATCGCGACGGCTGCCACGGCGACGCACGCGACCGTGCCCGCGACGATCAGCCAGCTCTGCCGGCGCGCGGGCCGCGGGGCGGCGCCCGCCGCAGTGCCGGACGCAGTGCCGGACGCCGGGTCGGACGAGGTCTCCGCGGCCGCCACGACCGCGACCGCGGGAGGGTGCCACCCGCCCGCGAGCAGCCGCGGCCCGGCGTCCCGCAGCGCCCAGGCGGGCTCGCGCACGTCGACGAACGCCCGCAGGCAGGCGGCGCAGTCGAGGAGGTGGTCCTCGACCGCGGTCTCCTGCCCGGTCGCGAGCCGGCCCTGGACCAGGTCGAGGAGAGCCCGCCGCGTCCCGGCGCAGGCCGGCGGGCAGCCCGGCGCGTGCGCGTCGGCGAGTGCGGCCGCGAGGCCCTGCTCCACCTGCGGCAGGAGGCGGGCCGCCGCGCGGGGGTGCGTGCCGAGCGCGGCGGCGACGGCGGACGGCTCCTGCCGCTGCACGTGCGTCGCCCACAGGAGTCGCTGGTCGTCGCGCGAGAGAGTCACGAGGGCGGTGCGCAGCACCTGGGGGTCCGCGGTCCCGGCCGCGCCGGGCGCTCCCCCGCGCCCGGCGGCCGCGGCGGCGACCCGCATCCGCCGGATCGCGTCGTCGACATAGCCCGCGCGCGCCGGCGCGTCGTCACCGCCGGTCTCGGTCACGGTGCCCCCGTCCCTGGGTCTCCAGCGGCGCGCCGACGGCGCGCTCGCGGGGCTCATGATGGCAGCGCACCCCAGGGTTCCGGCAAGCCCCCGACCAGGCAGGTCTCAGGGGGCGGGACGACGGTGACGCCCGCGCGGAGGTGGAGCAGGCTCGGGGGCGTGAAGGAGTACGTGCTCTTCGACCACGACGGCGTCCTGGTGGACACCGAGCCCTGGTACTACCGTGCCGGGGAGCGGGCCCTCGCGGACGTCGGTTTCACGCAGGACCGGGGCCGGTACCTGCGCGACATGCACCACGGCCAGGCCACCTGGGCCCAGGCGCGGGCCGCCGGGATCGACGAGGCCACGATCGACCGCCAACGGGCGGTCCGCGACCGCTACTACCAGGAGTACCTGCGCACGGAGGCCATCGAGATCGACGGCGTCCTCGACGTCCTGGCGGCGCTGGCGCCGCACGTCCGCATGGCGATCGTGACGACGTCACGTCGCGTGGACTTCGACCTCATCCACGAGGGCGGCGACATCCTGCCGTTCATGGACGTCGTCCTCGTGCGCGAGGACTACGTGCGCGCCAAGCCGCACCCGGAGCCGTACCTGACCGCCCTGCGGGCCCTGGGGGCCGCGCCGGAGGAGGCGCTGGTCGTCGAGGACTCGTCGCGGGGCCTCGCCGCCGCGGTCGCGGCGGGCATCGACTGCGCCGTCGTCCACCACGACTTCACGGCCTCGCATGACTTCTCGGCCGCCACCCACCGGATCCGCACCCTCGCGGAGCTCCCGGCCCTCGTGCGCGACGGCGCGTGACCGTCGCCGGCAGCCGTGGCCGCCCCCGGGGAGCGGGCGGCCACGGTCGGGGCCGGGTCGGTGCGGCGGCGCGGGTCAGGACCGCGCGGTCGCGAGCGCCTCGACGTGGCCGCGCCCGGCCAGGCCCATGAGCCGGTCCAGCGCGCGGCGGGCGTCGGCGCGGTCGTCGTCCTCGGCCGCGAGCACCAGCGAGTAGAGGTCCTTCGGGTCCTCCGGCTCGGCGACGAGGTCCAGGTGCTGCAGCAGGGCGTCGGGGACGTCGTCGCGCACGAACCGCAGCGCGGCCCAGTCCTCGACGGCGAACCCGACGGAGTCGAAGACCGTCACGGTGGTGTCGTCCGGGGTGTGCCGGTCGCCCGCGTGCCGCGCGAACGTCTCCCCCGGCCCCGCCGAGGCGGGGGCGCCGCGGCGCCCGTCGCGGCGGCCGGCCACGACCTCCCACAGCTCGGTGACGACGAGGTCCGGCGTCTGCTGGATCTCGCCCTCGACGCGGGTCTGCGGCTCGTACTCGACGAACACCTCGGCGTCGCGCAGGATCGCCGGGTCGAGCTCGGTCTTGCCGGGGCAGTCGCCGCCGATGGCGTTGACGTGCACGCCCGGGTGGGCGAGGCGGAACACCATGTCGTGCGTGAGCACCGTCGCGTTCGTCTTGTCCGCCGTGCAGGTGGTGATCACGTCGGCGCCGGTGACGGCGTCCTCCCCGCTGCTCGCCTCGTGCACCTCGAAGCCGAGGGCGCGAGCGTGCCGGGCGAGCTTGGCCTGCGCGCCGGGGTCGGTGTCCCAGACGCGCAGGTGCGTGATCCCGAGCGCCGCCCGCATCCCCAGGGCCTGGAACTCCGACTGCGAGCCCGCACCGATCAGCGCGAGGGTGCGCGAGCCGGAGCGCGCCAGGTAGCGGGCGGCGAGCGCCGACGTCGCCGCGGTGCGCAGCGCGGTGAGCAGCGTCATCTCCGCGAGGAACGTGGGGTAGCCGTTGCGCACGTCGGCGAGCACGCCGAACGCGGTGACCGTCTGGAAGCCGCGCGCCGGGTTGCGGGGGTGCCCGTTGACGAACTTGAAGCCGTAGGTGACGTCGTCGGACGTCGGCATGAGCTCGATGACGCCGTCGCGCGAGTGCGACGCGATGCGCGGGCGCTTGTCCAGGTCGGGCCAGCGTGCGAAGTCGACCTCCAGGGCGTCCACGAGGTGCCCGATGAGGGCCTCCGGGCCGCGGTGCGCCACCCAGCGCGCCATGGACGCGACGTCGAGGAACGGGACCCTGCTGGTGGACGTGGTCATGCGCGGGCCTCCTGGCTCAGGGGAGCGGCGAGGGCGGGACGCAGCTCGAGGGTGCAGCACTTCACGGAGCCGCCGCCCTTGAGCAGCTCGGACAGGTCGACCCCGACGGGCTCGAAGCCGCGCTCGCGCAGGCGGGCGTGCATGCCGGTGGCGCGGTCGGTGAGGAACACGTGCAGCCCGTCGGACACGGCGTTGAGGCCGAGGACGGCGGCGTCCTCGGGGGTGGCGACGATGGCGTCCGGGTAGCGCTCCGCGAGCACGGCCTGCGACGCCGGGCTGAAGGCTTCCGGCAGGTACGCGACCAGCGGCGACGGGCCGCCGTCGAGCACCGCGAGCGCCGTGTCGAGGTGGTAGTAGCGGGGGTCCACGAGCTCGAGGGTCACGACCTCGACGCCGAGCAGCGCGGCGACCTCGGCGTGCGCGGCGCGGGAGGTGCGGAAGCCGGTGCCGGCGAGCATGACGTCGCCGACGAGCAGCAGGTCGCCCTCGCCCTCGTTCTGCTCGGCCGCCTGGCCGAGGCTGACGACGCCGTCGCCCGCGCCGGCGAACCACGCCTCGTACGCGATCCCCTCGGGCCGCCGCTCCGGGTAGGTGAACCGGGCGGCCAGCGCGCGGCCGCCGAGCACCACGCCGCCGTTCGCGGCGTAGACCATGTCGGGCAGCCCGGGCACGGGGTCGATCACCTCGACGTGGTGGCCGTGGGCCTCGTAGGTGGCGCGCAGGTGCTCCCACTGCGCGAGCGCCCGGCCGGCGTCGACCGGCACGCCGAGGTCCATCCACGGGTTGATCGCGTAGACCACGTCGAAGTAGGTGGGCGGGCACATGAGGAAGCGGCGCGGGGTCGCCGTGCGCTCCGTACTCGCGGGCTGGGGAACCGTGGCCGACGTCGTCGTCGGCGTGGTGAGGGCCGTCATGACCGGGACGCTAGGGCCGCGGACGTTGCGCCCGACGCGCGATCCGTTGCGCGTTCGGGGCCCCGACGTGGCGGATCGTGCGCGGCGGTTGAAGAATTCGGGCATGGAGAGGGCATGGTGGCGGCATGGACGCGGTGAACCGCAGGATCGTCGGCCACCTGCTGCGCGACGGGCGCGCGACCTACGCCGACATCGGCGCCGACGTGGGGCTGTCCGCGCCGGCGGTGAAGCGGCGGGTGGACGTCATGCTGGCGCGCGGCGAGATCACCGGGTTCACGGTGCGGGTGGCGCCCGAGGAGCTGGGGTGGGGCGTCGAGGCCTACGTGGAGCTGTTCTGCCGCGGCAACGTCTCCCCCGCCACGCTGCGCCGCGACCTGGCGACCATCCCCGAGATCGTGCGGGTCGACACCGTGACCGGCGAGGCCGACGCGATGGTGCAGATCATGGCCGGGAACATGGCCGACGTGGAGCGCACCGTCGAGGCCATCCGCGCCAGCGCCCGCGTGGACAAGACGCGCACGTCTCTGGTCATGACGCGCGTCATCGACCGCCCCGCGCGCTCGTCGTCGGCGGAGGGGGCGTGACGTGCGCGCCCGTCGCGCCGTCGGGCTCGCGGTGGGCCTCGCCGTCCTGGCGACGGCCTGCACGTCCCGGGGCGACGACGCCGCGCCGCTGCCGAGCGGCGTCGCGCAGGGCCTGAGCGCCGAGCTGCGGCAGGACCGCACCCAGTACGCCGACCGCCGGGCCACGCTGCACGTCGTCAACGGCTCCGACCAGGCGGTGACGCTGCTCGGCGGCGCCCTCGACGCGCCGGGCTACGGCCCGAGCGCCCCCGACGGGCCGACGCGCGCGCGGACCCTCGCGCCCGGGGCCGGCCGCGACGTGCGGCTGCGGCTCGGGGAGATCGACTGCGACGCCGAGCCGCCCGCGGCCCTGTCGGGCTCGGACGCGCAGACGACGCCGGTCGCGACGGCGACGGTGCGCCTGGCGGCGGGCGAGAACTCCCCGGGGAGCACCCCCGCGGGGACCACCCTCGAGGTGGACGTCACCGACCCGCTGGCCCGCCTCGCCGCCGTGCACGCGGAGGCGTGCGCCGAGCGGCTCGTCGCGTCGGGGGTCACGCTGCGCGTCACCGACGTGCGCGCCGCGGACGTGCCTACGCCCGACGGCGACGCGCCCGGTGGCCGCATCACGCTCGCCGTCGAGCCCGTGCCCGGCGGCCCGGACGTGCGGCTCGTCGAGGTCTCCGGCACGACGCTGCTCTCCCCCGCCACCGGCAACGCCTGGACGGGCGACGGCCTGGCCGACCAGGCGGACGGCCAGGTCGTGCTCGACGTCGTGCCCGCGCGCTGCGACCCGCACGTCGTGGCGGAGGACAAGCGCGGCACGTTCCTGCCCGTGCACGCCGACGTCGACGGGGCGCCGCAGCCGGTGATCTACGTGCCGATGACCGACCAGCAGCGCGCGGCCGTCTACGACGTCGTGCACGACACCTGCGGCTGGGGCTGAGCCCAGCGTCGTGCGCACCCCGAGCGGGTGAAATCTGCACACGGGCTCCCCTTATTGAGGGTGCATCAGTAAGGTCCCTCAAGACCCGTCGACGACGACGGGCCACGGCCCCCAGCCGTGCGGACGCCTGCGTCGACGACGACGCGGACCGGAGTGAGGCCCGATGAACCCGACCACCCCCGTGCCACGACGATCACGCGGACCGGCCGTCTCGGCCGCCGCGGCCGTCACCGCCCTCGCGATCGCGGCTCTCCTCGCGCTCGTGGTGCTCGTCCTCCTGAACGGCAAGGTCGCCGACGGCGCCACCCGCCTGGACGCGGGTGCCGTCCAGGTGCACGACGGCGCCGGCCGGTTGTCCGACGGCAGCACGCAGCTCGCCGACGGCGCCGGCGAGCTGTCCGACGGCGCGGGCGAGCTGTCCGACGGCACCGCCCGACTCGTCGACGGCACCGGAGACCTCACGGCTGGCACCACGCGCCTGGCCGACGGCACCGCCGAGCTGCGCGAAGGCCTCGTGACCAAGCTGCAGCCCGGCACCATCGAGGCGCTCGCCGGGATCCAGAAGCTGCACGACGGCACCGGGCTGCTCACGGCCGGCGGCTCCGAGCTCAGCGACGGCGCGGCGAAGGTCGCCGCGGGCAGCGTCCGGGCGTCCGACGGCGCTTCCGAGCTCTCCGGCAAGCTCCCCCAGCTGGTCGACGGCGCAGCCCAGGTCGCCGCCGGAAACGCCAAGGCCGCGGACGGCGCTTCCGAGCTCTCCGGCAAGCTCCCCCAGCTGGTCGACGGCGCAGCCCAGGTCGCCGCCGGAAACGCCAAGGCCGCGGACGGCGCTTCC
>NZ_JBIRXZ010000009.1:0-52881 GCF_044389385.1 Isoptericola sp. NPDC019571 | reverse complement strand
TTCCGAGCTCTCCGGCAAGCTCCCCCAGCTGGTCGACGGCGCAGCCCAGGTCGCCGCCGGAAACGCCAAGGCCGCGGACGGCGCGAACGCTCTCGCAGGCGGGTCGGAACTGATCGCCGCGGGAAGCACGAGGCTTGCCACCGGCTCGAGCGCCCTCGCCTCGGGCGCCTCCAACCTCTCGTCCGGTGTCGGCCAGCTGTCCGCGGGAATCGACAAGCTCGTGACGTCGGGCGGCGAGCTCGGCACGGGAGCCAAGAGCGTGGCGAGCGGCGCCTCCCAGGTTTTCGAGGGCACGACCGCCCTCGTCGGGCCCACGGAGACACTGAAGGACGGGGCTCGGCAGGCCGCAGACGGCGCCTCATCACTCGCCGGAGGGTCCGAGGCCCTGGCCCAGGGAGTCGCCAAGGCCGCCGACGCGAGTCGTTCGCTCGCCACGGGGCTCAAGTCCGTTGACGCGGGTGCCGGACAGGTCGCTGGTGGCAGCTCGGACCTGGCGAGCGCGCTCGCCGACCTCGCCGCCTCGACCGAGGACCCCGAGCTCACCGCGAAGTTGACGGCCCTGACGGAGAAAGCCAAGGGCCTGTCGGCCGGCGCCGCCCAGGTCGCAGGTGGTGTCCGCGGCGCGCGCGACGGTGCGGCACAGCTCGCCGGTGGGTTCGACGGAGAAAAGGGCCTCGTCGCGGGGTCGACGGCCGTGCAGACCGGCGCGGCCTCCGTGGCGAACGGCACGGAGTCGATCGCGTCCGCCGCTGGACAGCTCGCCGACGCCGCCGTCCGTCTCAACGCCGGCGCGAAGCAGGTGGACGCAGGGGCTGCGCGGGTCCGGGACGGGATCGGCGCTCTCCTTGCAGGCGGTTCGGAGCTCCAGGCAGGCGCCGCCTCGGCTCGTGAGGGCGCGACGGCGCTCGCCCAGGGATCGTCGGATCTCGACTCAGGCGTGACGACGTTGGCGGGCAAGACCGCCGAGCTGAGCGACGGTGCAGCTGAGCTCGCCGGCAAGCTCCCCACGCTCGCCGACGGAGCCGCCGAGGTCGCCGCCGGCACCGTCCGCGCCGACAACGGCGCAGCCGCGCTCGCCAGCGGGCTCCCCGCGCTCGCCGACGGAGCCGCCGAGGTCGCCGCCGGCACCGTCCGCGCCGACAACGGCGCAGCCGCGCTCGCCAGCGGGCTCCCCACGCTCGCCGACGGAGCCGCCGAGGTCGCCGCCGGCACCGTCCGCGCGAATGACGGTGCGGCTGAGCTGGCAGGCAAGCTGCCGGATCTGGTGGACGGCTCGGCACGGGTCTCGTCGGGAGCAGCTCGCCTGACGACCAAGCTCGGCGAGGCGCAGAGCGGGGCGGGTGAGCTCGAGACGGGTCTCGGCAAGCTGGCGGACGGCGCGGACGACGCGGCGGTCGGCATCCGCAAGATCGACACCGGCGCGCAGGACCTCGACAAGGGTGCGGGGACGCTGGCGGACGGCTCGGTCGACCTCGCGGCCGGGGCGGGGCGCCTCGCCACAGGCGCCACCCAGCTCTCGGAGGGCAGCACGGACCTCGCGGACGGCGCGGCCACGCTTGCGGCCGGGACGACCGAGCTCGCGGACGGCACCGGCACGATGCGGTCCGAGATGGAGTCCAGCCCCGCCGGGGACGCCGCGCTCGGCGGCGGGATCCTGCTCGCCCTCGGCCTGCTGGCGGCCGTGGCCGGCGCCGCGCTGCACGTCCGACGTCGCGCCTGACGGCGCACCGACAAGCCGAACGGCCCGGCCCGATGCTCAGGGGAGCATCGGGCCGGGCCGTTCATGCGCGAGGTGTCGGGGCACCCCGTCACAGACTGCCGAAGATGACCTCCCACAGGCTCTTCACCCGGATGGTGGTGGTCGTCGTGGCGGCCTCGGTGGCGTCGTCGCCGGAGTAGCGCAGCTCCACCTCGACGGTGCCGGGCTTGAACGGCCCCGCCCACAGGCGCGCGTCGCCCTTCTTGTTCAGCGTGGCGGCGTCGACCTTCTTGCCGTCAACCGTCGCGGTGACCTTGCCCGTGGGCGTGCCGTCCGGCGTCTCGACCGACACCGCGAGGCGCACCGGCTGGAACCAGGCGACGGCGGTCTTCGGCGCGTCGACCGTGAGGGTCGGCGTGGCCTTGGCCGGCTCGGCCACCTCGATCGGCACGGTGACCTCGGTGCCGGTCGCCGCGCCGGACAGGGTGAGCGTCGCGGCGCCGGACGGGGCGTCCGCGGGGAGCTCGACGGCGACCGACGCGGTGCCGATCGTGTCGTACGGCTCGGTGCCCGCGGTGCTGTCCACGGCGGCGGTGCCGAGCACCCGGTCGCCGAGCGACACGGTGAGCTCCGGGTCGGTGACGTCCCCGGGGGCGGACATCGACCAGGAGGAGACGTCGAACGCGACGGTCGCACCGGGCTCGTACGCCTCGGGGGCGTCGGCCGGGAACGAGACGCCGACGGCGCGCTGGCCCGGGTCGACGGCGAGCGGCTCGCCGGCGGCGTGCGTCGCCATGTAGTCGACGAACGCCGCGAGGTCGGCCTTGCCCGTGTCACGGGCGTTCGCGCCGTCCGCGAAGGCGCGGAAGTTGTCGCCGCCCGACGCGAGGAACGAGTTCACCGTGACGGAGTACGACGTCGCCGGGTCGATCGGCTCGCCGTCCAGCCACATGCCGGTGATGCGGTCGCCCTCGGGCCGGTTCGCGTCGAAGGTAGAGGTGAAGCCCTCGGAGACGCCGAGCCGCAGGAACGGCCGCGACGGCACGTTGCCGTCCTTGTCGCGCTGCCACTGCTGCTCGAGGACCGTCTTGATCTGCTCGCCCGTGAGGTCCATGTTGACGAGCGTGTTGGCGAACGGCTGCACGGCGGCGGCCTGCTTGTAGGTGAGCGTGCGCGGGAAGGCGTCCGTGCCGGAGCCCACCATGTCGGCGCGCAGGCCGCCCGGGTTCATGAACGCGATCTGCGCCTCGCCGGACTCGGGGGCCTCGGTGGCCCACCGCTGCACCTCGGCGACGAGGTTGCCGAGCGTGGACTCGCCGCCGCGGTTCTCCGCGCCGGAGGACAGCTTGGCGCGGTTGAACGCACCGGCGATCTCGCCCAGCGGCTCCGCGCCGAGCACGTCGGCCTGCTTGACCGCGTCGGACACGATCGTCCCGACCGCCGGGTCGGCCGGGTACTGGCCCGCCAACGGCAGGATCCCCGTCTCGACGCCGACCGGCTCGCCCGTCGCGGCGTCCACCGAGTAGGTGAGCTGGTTGAGGTTGTAGCCGTACTGGCCCGCGGAGACCACCGGGCGCTCCGTCACGGCCTCGCCGGACCACGCATCCACCGGGAACCTGCAGTCGTAGGCAAGGTGCGTGTGCCCGGAGACGATGGCGTCCACGTCGGGGCTGACGTCGTTCACGATCTCGGCGAACGCGTTGTCCGCCGTCGGCATCGCCGCGCAGTCCGTGGACTCCGCACCCTCGTGCACGAGCATGACGACGAGGTCGGCGCCCTCGGCCTTGAGCGCGTCGGTCTCCTCGTTCACCGAGTCGACGATGCCGCGCACCTCGAGGTCCGCGATGCCCGCGGGGCTGACGAGGGCGGGCAGCTCCTCGGTGACGGCACCGACGAAGCCCACCTGCACGTCGCCGAAGTCCTTGATCCACGTGGCGGGGACGGCGTCGTCGCCGGTCGCCTTCATCTTGAGGTTCGCGGCCACGTACTGCCACTGCGCGCCGCCGTACGGGTTCGTCTCGGCGTCGAAGGGCGCCATGACGCGGTTCACCAGGTCGTCGTAGCCCTGGTCGAGCTCGTGGTTGCCGACCGCCGACACGTCGAGGCCCGCGGCGTTGAGGGCGTCGATCGTGGGCTTGTCGTGCTGGATGAACGACTCGAACGTGGACGCGCCGATGAGGTCGCCCGCGGCCGCGAACACGGTGTTCGGGTTCTCGGCGCGCAGCTGCTGCACGGCCCCGGCCAGCACCGCGGCGCCGGCCTCGGTGCCGTTCGCCTGGATGCGGCCGTGGAAGTCGTTGGTGGCGAGGATCTGGACGTCGACGATCGGGTCGGCGCTGGCGGACACGGCGCCGGCGGTGGCGATCCCCGCGAAGGCGAGGGTCACGCACGCGACGCCGGCGGTCCGCCGGCGTGCGAGGGGACGGACGAAGGACATGAGTGCTCCCTGAGGTGAGGAGATATCAGGGGCACCGTAGCGGCGCCGGGCGACGCCGGCGTGGCGGGCGGGGTAACGATCAGGAAACCGTCGCCTCGTCGCCGAGCCGGGTCTCGGCGGACTTCTCTGACGACACCGCCGACGGCACGCTCAGGTGGCCCGTGCGGCGCAGCCACCACTCGGCGAGCAGCGTCGTCAGGGGCGGGACGGCGGCCGCGAGCGCCACCAGCGCGCGGAACCAGCCCCAGCGGAGCTTCACCGCGGCGACCAGCGCCACCACCACGTACGCCACGAACGCCGCGCCGTGCAGGCGGCCGAACAGCCAGACGCCCGCCTCCGTCGTCTCCGTGACGTACTTGAGGAACATCCCGACCAGCAGGCCCGCCCAGGTGAACGCCTCGATCACGGCGACGACGGCGAAGACGCGGCCGACGACGGACAGCGGCGGGCGGGGGGACACGGGCGTGGCGGGCATGGGGGACCTCTCGGGCGGTGCGGGACGGCGGTGCGCCCAGTCTGCCCGACGTGCGCCGTCGTCCCACCCGACGAGGTGACAGCCCGTCGGCACCGTTCGGCGCGGCACTTCCTGGGCCGGTCGCGGACGGCTCAGGCGAGCGGCCCGAGGGCGGCGCGCCGGCCGGTCCCGGACAGAGCGGCGGCGAGGGCCGGCTCGTCGAGCGCGGCGACCAGCCGCTTCTCCTCGTACCGGAAGTGCGTCTCCATGACGGCGTCGATGCCGTCCAGGTGGCGGTCGAGAGCGGCGGCGTCCGCACCGGCGTCGACCGCGCGGGACAGCTCGCCGAGCAGGTGGTCGAGCAGCCGGTGGTCGCGCTGCAGCTCGGCGACGACGTCCGCGAGGTCGGGGCGCAGGTCGAGCAGGGCGGTGAAGACGTTGGCGTCCTCGCCGCGGTGGTGGCCCTCGAGCGCCTGGCAGAAGCCGTGGCAGTAGAGGCCGAGCAGGCGGCGCGGGTCGGCGCCGTCGGTCGGGGCGGGCGCGGCGTCGCCGGCGGAGTCGACGGCCTCGCGCGCGACCTCGAGGGCGTCGCGGAGGCGGGCGTGGACGGAGCGCAGCTCCTGGCCCCAGGCGACGAGTCGAGCGGTGTCGGTGTCGGCGTCGGTGTCGGTGTCGGCGTCGGGGCGGGCGGCGGTCGGGGCGGTGTCTCGGGAGGGGTCGGTCACGATGCGCCCGAACCTAGCAGCGGGCGGGTGCCCGGGTACGGTGGCGGCCGTGCCCGACACCCTCCCCGTCGCGCCCGACGACGCCCCGCTGGTCGGTGCGCCCGACGCCGACCTGCTGCACGTGATGAGCCTCAACGTCCGCTGCGCCATCGACGACACGCTCCCCGGCAGCCCGGACCACTGGCCGGACCGCGCGCCTCTCGTCGGCCGGCTGCTGGCGCGGGAACGGCCGACGCTGCTCGGCGTCCAGGAGGCGCACTTCGCGCAGCTCACGACCGTCACCGACGCACTGGGCGACGACTACCGGTCGGTGGGGCACGGCCGCGAGGGCGGCGCCGCCGGGGAGCACTCCGCGATCCTCTACGACGCCCGGCGGCTGTCGCTGCTGTGGTGGGACCAGTTCTGGCTGTCCGACACGCCCCGGCTGGCGGGCTCGACGTGGGACCACGTCTACCCGCGCGTCGTCACGTGGGCCCGGTTCCGCGACGAGCGCACGGGCACCGAGCTCGTGCACGTGAACTCGCACTTCGACCACGAGTCGGAGCCCGCCCGCGTGCGCAGCGCCGAGGTGGTGCGCGACCTCGTCTCAGGGTCCGGGCTCCCCGCCGTCTTCACCGCCGACTGCAACGCGCCCGCCGAGCGGTCCGCGCCCTACGACGTGCTCGTCACCGACGGCGGCCTGCGCGACACGTGGGTGGTCGCCGACCGACGGCTCACCCCCGACGTCGGCACGTTCCCCGACTACGGCGCCCCCGTGCCCGGCGGCGAACGCATCGACTGGATCCTGGCGTCGGGCGGCACCGAGGTGCTCGCGGCAGGTATCAACACCTGGCGCGGCGACGGTCGCTGGCCCAGCGACCACACCCCGGTCCAGGCGCTGCTGCGCCTGCCGTGACGTCGTCGGGCGATGAGTCCGGCCCGCCCGCGGCGTCCACCCCGCATGACGCGACCTCCTGACCCCTCGTCCGTCGGGCCCGCGGACGGGGACGCCCTCGGGCCGGAGCTCTTCACCGACGGCGCGGCCCCGCTGTGCTACCAGGCCGTCGGGGACCCCGCCGACCCGACGATCCTGCTGCTCGGGGGCGTGGCCTCGTCCATGGACTGGTGGCCGGCGGACCTCTGCGCCGCGCTGGCCGCGGGCGGGCGCCGCGTCGTCCGGTACGACCACCGCGACACGGGCCGCTCCGCCACCTGCCCGCCCGGCGCCCCCGACTACACGAGCCGCGACCTCACCGAGGACGCGCTGCGGGTGCTCGACGACCTGGGCGTCGTGCGGGCGCACCTCGTGGGCCTCTCGGCGGGCGCCGCGATGGTGCAGGAGCTCGCGCTGGAGCACCCCGACCGGGTCGCCTCGGCCACGCTGATGTCCACGACGCGCGCGTTCGCCGGGCCGGACGACGCCGCGCTCGCCCCGTCCGCCCCCGAGCTCGCTGGCCTGTGGGACGGCCCCTCCCCCGACCCCGGCGACACGGACGCGCTGATCGATGCGGTCGTCGCCGACGACCGCGCGCTCACCGGCCGGGGCGACTTCGACGAGTCGCGCACCCGCGCCGTCGCGACCCGCGCCATCGCGCGCTCGATCGACGCCACCGCCGGGACGAACCATTTCGCCGCGGAACCCGGGGCCCCGTTCGAGGGCACCCTGGCGGACCTCACCGTGCCGACGCTCGTCGTGCACGGCAGCGAGGACCCGCTGTTCCCCGGTCACGGCGCCGCACTGGCCGCGGGGATCCCCGGGGCGCGGCTGCTGGTGCTCGACGGCGTCGGCCACCAGGTCGCACCGCCGTCGTCGTGGGACGTGCTCCTCCCGGCCCTGCTCGAGCACACCGCTGAGGACACTTCCAGGTGACAGGGCCAGGATGGGCAGCATGTCCTCCCTCACCCTCACCACCTGGGGCCACGCCGGCGTCCGCCTGGAGCGCGACGACCGTGTCCTCGCCATCGACCCCGGCACGTTCACCGACCCGCGCATCCTCGACGGCGCCGACGCCGTCCTCGTCACCCACGAGCACGTCGACCACGTGGACGTCCCCCGCACGGCCGCCGCGCTCGCGGCCGACGGCGGGCCCGACCTGTGGGCCCCGGCCGCCGTCGTCGAGCAGCTCACCGACGCAGGCGCCCCCGCCGACCGGCTGCACGCGGTGGACGGCGGCGCGTCGTTCGACGCGGCCGGGTTCGCCGTGCAGGCGCTGGGGCACGTGCACGCGACCATCCACCCGGACATGACCCCGCCGGCCAACGTCGCGTTCCTCGTCGACGGCGCGGTGCTGCACCCGGGCGACTCGTTCACCCCCGCCCCCGAGGACGTCCGGGTCGACGTGCTGGCCCTGCCGGTCGCGGCGCCGTGGCTCAAGCTCGCGGAGGCGGTCGACTACGTGCGCCGGGTGGCGCCGCGCGTCGCCGTCCCGATCCACGACGCGATCCTCAACGACGCCGGCCTGGCCCTGGTCGACCGCGTCGCGGGCGGGCTCGGCGGGGCCGAGTACCGGCGGCTCGCGCCGGGCGAGGCGCTGGAGGTCCGCACGGCCTGACCGCCCGGCGTCGTCAGCCGCGGCTCAGCGGGACGACGTCGGCGAGCGGCGCCTGCAGCTCCGCCGAGCCGCCCGCGGGCCGGAACCCCAGGGCCACGTTGATCGCCAGCATCGGGGCGTTCGTCTCGTTGTTCCACGTGGAGATGCGGCGCGCGGCGGGGCGCAGGCGGGTGTGCTCGCGCAGGTTCACCGCCTTGAGGAGCATGCCGAGCCGGTGACCGCGGTGCCCGGCCAGCACCACCGTGCTGTCCTGCTCGGTGAGCTCGGGGCGGTCGTCGTCCCACGCGAGCAGCGTCATCCCCGCCAGGGTGCCGGTGGCGACGTGCTCGGCGACGGTGACGAGCCCGGTCCGGCCGCTCTCGGCCCGCTTCGCCTCCTCCAGGCGGATGCGCGCGCCGTCCCACCGCTCGGCCTCGAGCGCGAGGCCGCCGTTCGGCTCGTCCTCCGACAGGCTGTGCTCCAGCGCGGCGAGCTGGTCGACCCACCGCTCGGGCGCCGGGTCCTGCCAGGTGTGCAGGCGGTAGCCGTCCCCGGCCCGGGCCGCGGCGTCCGCCACGAACCGGTCCACGACGTCGTCGGGCAGCGGGACGTCGAGGACGGAGCGCCGCGCCACGATCTCCAGCCCCAGCCCGGCCCGGCGGGCGAACCGCATGCCGGGCAGATCGGCGGAGACGTGCCCCGGACCCTCCCGGGGCGGGACCGCGTCCGGGGCGTCGGCGGGAGGCTCGGCGGCGAGCTCGACCTCCGCGAACACGGTGGCGCGGCACTCGGTGAGCGCGACCCGGCGCAGCCGGTCCGCGATCGCCGACCCGATCCCCTGCCCGCGGTGGGAGGGCAGCACCGCGATGCGCACGACGGCGAGGTGGCGGTTGTCGGAGACGGGCAGGACGAGCTCGCCGTGGCCGACGACGCGCGGCACGCCACGTGTCACCTCTCCGTCCACCGCCACGAGCCGGTGGTGGCGCGCGTGCTCCTGGTGACGGTCGCCGACCAGCAGGTCGACGGCCCTGGGCGCGAGGTCGTCGTGCCCCAGGTCGGCCAGCCCCACCGCCCGCTCCAGCGCCGCGACGCCGCGGTACGCCCAGGCCTCGGCGGCATCGAGCAGGTCGGCGCGGGGCGGTTCGACCAGGCGCCACGTCGGTGTGGCCGCGGGGGTGCTCATGCCTCCACCGTGCGCCGCAACCGGGGTCCGCGTCACGCACATTTCGGGGGCCGACGTCGCGGTTCGCCCGCCCCGGCGCGTAGGGTGCCTGACCGTGACGACCGAGACCCCGCTGCCGGTGACCACGGGCCGACTGGTCCTGCGCGCGCACCGCGCGGAGGACCTCGAGCCCCTGCTCGCCTACTACGCCGACCCGGAGGTGGCGCGCTACCTGCTCGAGGAGCCGTGGACGCCGGACGTCGCCGAGGCGCAGCTCGCGAAGCGGCTCGCACGCACCCGCATCGACGAGCCCGGCTCCGCCCTCGCGCTGATCGTGGAGCACGACGGCCAGGTCGTCGGCGACGTCGCCCTGTGGACGACGGGCGACACCGTCTCCCGCGGGGAGATCGGCTGGGTCTTCCACCCCGACTTCACGGGCCAGGGCTTCGCGACCGAGGCGGTGCGCGCCGTCCTCGACCTGGCGTTCGGCTTCTACCGCATGCACCGCGTGGTCGCGCAGCTCGACGCCCGCAACGAGCCGTCCGCCCGCCTGTGCGAGCGCGTCGGCATGCGGCGCGAGGGCCACCTGCGGCAGGACTGGTGGTCCAAGGGCGAGTGGACGGACACCCTCGTCTACGGCGTGCTCAAGGGTGACCGCGCGACCTGACCCCGGTTGACCGCGACGGTCGACGTAGCGGTCGGTCCTCGTCCCCGCACAGCACGGGTACCGACCGCTAGGTCGACCGTCGCCACCTGTGGAGGGCAGCCGGGCGGCCGGGCACGATGGGTCGATGACGTCCGACATCGTGGTCCGGCCGGCGAACGAGGCGACGTGGGACGACCTGCAGACCGTGCTCGGCCCGCGCGGCGAGGGGGCGCGCTGCCAGTGCCGGTGGTTCCAGACGCCGTCCTCCGACTGGCGGGAGACCGCCCGCGAGGAGCGGGCGGCCGCGCTGCGCCGCGACACGCACTGCGGCGAGCCGGACGCTCCGACCACCAGCGGGCTGGTCGCCTGGCTCGACGGCGAGCCCGCCGGCTGGTGCGCCGTCGAGCCCCGCACCGCGTACCCCCGGCTGCGCACGGCGCGGGTGCCCTGGTCGGGCCGCGACGAGGACAAGGACGACGACGGCGTGTGGGCCGTGGTCTGCTTCGTCACCCGCGCCGGGTACCGCCGCCGCGGGGTCAGCGCGGCCCTCACCGCCGCCGCCGTCGAGCACGCCCGCTCCCGCGGGGCGCGCGCCGTCGAGGGCTACCCGATGGTCGTCGAGCCCGGGTACAGCGACTCGTGGGGCGAGCTCTACGTCGGGGTGGCGGCGGTGTTCGAGGCCGCCGGGTTCCGCGAGGTGAGCCGCCCGACGTCGCGGCGCGCGGTGATGCGCGTCGACCTCTGACCTCCTCGTGGCTCAGCGCCGCGCGACGTGCTCCGCGAGGAACTCGGCCCACGTCTGCTTGCCGACGGCGCGGTCGGGCGCGAGGTTGCCGCCCGCCGCATAGGCCCGAGACGCCGCGCCGGGCACGCGCACCGGCATCGTCGGGCGGTGCGACCCCACCGCGTCGAGGTAGTCGCGGACCATCCCGCGGAACGTGTGGATCTCGGGCCCGGCGACGTCGGGCACCCACCCCTGCGGGTCGCCGAGCGCGAGCTCGACCAGACGTGCCGCGACCTCGTCCCCCGCGATCGGCTGCGCCCGCCAGCCGGACGGCGTGGGCACGACCGGCAGCTTCGCGAGGGCCCGGGCGGCGATGAGCACCAGCTCGTGGAACTGCGTGGCCCGCAGGTTGGTCCACGGGATCCCGGACTCCTCCAGCACGCGCTCCTGGGCGAGCTTGCTCTCCATGTACCCGAGGGCACGGCGGTCGAACCCCGACTTCACCGGCACCTTCTCCGCGCCCACCACGGAGATGTTCACCAGGTGCGGCTCGCTGCCCGCGTCGCGGATCGCCCGGACCAGCGCCCGAGCCGTCTCCTCGTTGTGCAGCTGGTCGCCGGCGAGGTGGACGACGACGTCCGCGTCGCCCACGGCCTGCGCCAGGCCCTCGCCCGTCGCCCAGTCCCCGACGACGTACCGCACGCCGTCCCCGTCCGCGTGCGGGCTGCGGCTGAGCACCCGCACCTGTGCGCCGGTGCGTACCAGGCGCGGCACCACCAGCCTGCCGAGGTGTCCCGTGCCGCCCGTGACCAGGATGCGTGCCATGCCGTCCTCCTCCGTCCTCGCGCGACCACCGCGCGTCCTGCCACTCCGACGACGCGGGCGGCCCGGACGTGACCCGACGGCGCTGCTATGTTCCGCGGGTGATCGTCGATCTCACCGCCGACCGCCTCGAGGACTGTGCGCGACTCTTCGTGCGCACGTTCTCCGCGCCGCCGTGGAACGAGGAGTGGACGCGTGGGGACGCCGCGCAACGTCTGGGCGACATGCTGGCCACGCCACGATCCGTCGGCTCGGTCGCGGTCGCCGACGGCGGCGACGTCATCGGTTTCGTCCTCGGGCACCGTGAACGCGCCGGTACCGAGGACCACCTGCTCGTCCAGGAGATGTGCGTCGCCGCCGCCCACCAGCGCGAGGGCTGGGGGTCCCGCCTGCTGGCCGCCCTGGAGCACCGCCTGCCGGACGTCCAGCACTGGTACCTCCTGACCTTGCGGGACGGCGCCGCGGCCGCGTTCTACGAGGCGCACGAGTTCCGGCCCGCGTCGCGGGTCGGCGTCTACGTCCGGCCCTGAGGCGGCGGGCGGCGACGTGACCGCGGCTCAGGCGACCGGGTCCCGCAGGCGCGGCAGGGTGGCGACGAGCGTGTCGCGGATGTAGGTCAGCTCCGGCGTCGGCTCCCACTCGGCGTCGCTCTCGGCGTCGCTCTCGGCGTCGCTCTCGGCACCGTCGCCGGCCTCCTCCCACTCGCCCGCGGCGTCGTCCTGCGGGGTGCTGTAGACCCACCACAGGTTGTTCCAGGGGTCGACGAAGCGGGAGAAGACCTCGCCGAAGAACGCGGTGGGCTCCGTCACGACGTCCGCGCCACCGGCCCGCGCCCGCCCGAGCACCGCGTCCACGTCGTCCACGTAGACCTGCAGCAGGGACGGGGTGAACGGCCAGCCGGGCTTGCGCTCGCCGAACATGACGGTGGTGCCGCCGATCTGGAGCTCGGCGTGCAGCAGCAGCCCGTCGTGGTCGACGGTCCGCGCGTCGGGGTGCTCGACGCCGTCGAACACGTCGACCAGGAAGAGGATGAGGTTCTCGACGTCGCTGCTGATGATGAACGGGTTGATCGTCGAGAATCCTGGGGGGACGGCCATGGTGGCTCCTTTCGTCCCCGCCATCACACCGCGCCGGCCGGGGCCCGGTCTTGAACGAGAACGTCACCGGGCGGGCCGTCGGCGGGCGGCGGCCGCGAGCACCGCCGCCGGGGTCCGCCCACGGATGAGGCGCAGGCTGCGGGTCAGGTGCGCCTGGTCGGCGAACCCGGCCCGCGCCGCCGCCTCGGCCGGCGCGACGCCGCCCTGCAGGAGGGCGTAGGCCCGCTCGGCCCGCCGGACCTGCTCCACCTGCCCCGCCGTCAGCCCGACGGTGCGCCGGTAGCGGCGCTGCCAGGTGCGCGGCGACGCGCCGTCCCGCTGACCGTCGAGCGCCGCGCGCACGCCGTCGTCCACGCCCAGCGGGCCGAGGCGCACCATCTCGTCCACCCAGTCCTCGAGCTCGTCGAAGGCCGGCAGCGTCGTCCACCGCTCCCCGAGCCGGACGCGCCCGGAGCGCACCGGCAGGTCGACGGCGGCCCCGAGCACCGGCTGCTTGTCGAGGCCCGCGACCACCACGAACGGCGCCAGCTCCACGCCCCAGTAGCACTCCCCCACGACGCTCGTCGTGCGGCGGGCGCTCAGGCTCGGCCCGTCGAGCTCGCCGCCGAGGCTCCCGTCGGCGCGGCGGATGAAGGAGATGCCCCAGTACTCCGAGCCCGCCACGAGGTACTCCCCCGGCTCCTCCACGGTCGCGGACCACACCGTGCGCACCGCGGGGGTCGAACCGGGCCGTTCGAACCACATGGCGTCACGGTAGCGCCGGTCGGGCGCCGCCCTCGGGCCGGAGCGGGAAGCGGCGCCGCAGCAGGATCCGCTGGACCAGGGTCCACGCCACCGTCACCAGGAGGTACAGCCCCGCGGCGAGCGGGACGAAGCAGGCGACGACGGCCGTGACGAACTGGTTCGTCAGGTCCCGTCGGCGAGTCGGGCGAACGCGGCGAGCGGCCCGGCGAGCACGCCGCCGTCCACGGGCAGGGTGGCGCCCGTGATCCACGCGGCGTCGTCGGACGCCAGGAAGGCGACGGCGGCGGCGACGTCCTCCGGCTCGCCGACGCGGCCCAGCGGGTACAGCGGCGCGAGCCGGTCGGGGCCGCCCTGGTCGTCCCAGACGCGGGTGCGGACGGTGCCCGGCGCGACCACGTTGACGCGCACGCCGTCCGGCCCGAGCCGCACGGCGAGGTTCTTCGCCAGCACCCCCAGGCCCGCCTTCGCGGCCGAGTAGGCGTCGCCGCCGAACGCCGCGAGCCCGTTGACCGACCCGACCAGCACGACGGCGCCGCCCGGCCGGGCCAGGTGCGGCGCGGCGGCGCGCACCACGCGCGCCGGCCCCGCGAGGTTGAGGTCCACCGTGGCCGCCCAGTCCGCGTCGGTGCCGCCGTCGAGCTGGTCCGGGTGCGGCAGCGCGCCGCCCGCGACGTTGACGACCGCGTCCAGGCGGCCGTGCCGGGCGACGGCGGTCTCCGTCGCCGCCTCGACCGACGCCCGGTCGGTGAGGTCGCAGGCCACGACGAGCGCGCGCTCACGCGCGACCCCCTCCAGGGCGGCCGCCGTTTTTTCGGCCGCGGCCGTGTCGACGTCGGCCAGCACGACGGCCGCGCCCTCGGCGGAGAGCCGCCGGACGACGGCCGCACCGATGCCGTGGGCGGCCCCCGTCACGAGCGCGACGCGCCCCGCGAAGCGGTCCATCGCTCTCCCCCGCCCGCCGTCCCGCATCAGGCGCCGACGTAGTCCGCGAGGTGCTCGCCGGTCACGGTGGAGCGGGCGGCCACGAGGTCGGCGGGCGTGCCCTCGAAGACGACCGCGCCGCCGTCGTGCCCGGCGCCCGGCCCGAGGTCGATGATCCAGTCGGCGTGCGCCATGACGGCCTGGTGGTGCTCGATGACGATCACCGTCCTGCCGGCGTCCACGAGCCGGTCCAGCAGGCCCAGCAGGTTCGCCACGTCGGCCAGGTGCAGGCCGGTGGTGGGCTCGTCGAGGATGTACGTGCCGCCCTTCTCGCCCATGTGCATGGCGAGCTTGAGCCGCTGCCGCTCGCCGCCGGACAGGGTGTTGAGGGGCTGGCCGAGCTTCACGTAGCCGAGCCCGACGTCCTCCAGGTGGGCGAGGATCTTGTGCGCCGCGGGGATCTTCGCCTCACCCTCGCGGAAGAAGGCGTGCGCCTGCGCGACCGACAGGTCGAAGACCTCGGCGATGTTCTTGCCGCCGAGCGTGTACTCCAGCACCGACGCCATGAACCGCCTGCCGCCGCAGTCCTCGCACGGCGTCTCGACCGTCTCCATGAAGCCGAGCTCCGTGTAGATGCGGCCGTTGCCCTTGCAGGTGGGGCACGCACCCTCGGAGTTCGCGCTGAACAGGGCCGGCTTCACGCCGTTCGCCTTCGCGAACGCCTTGCGGATCGGCTCCAGCAGCCCGGTGTACGTGGCCGGGTTGGAGCGGCGCGAGCCCTTGATCGCGCCCTGGTCGACGACGACGACGCCCTCGCGCCCGGCGAGGTTGCCGTGGATCAGCGAGCTCTTGCCGGAGCCCGCGACGCCCGTGACGACGGTGAGGACGCCGGTCGGGACGTCGACGTCGACGTCGCGCAGGTTGTTCTGGGAGGCGCCGCGGATCTCGAGCGCGCCGGACGGCTCCCGGACGGACTCCTTGACGGTGACGCGGTCGTCCAGGTGGCGGCCGGTGAGGGTGCCGCTCGCGCGCAGCCCCTCCAGCGTGCCCTCGAAGCAGATCGTGCCGCCGTCGGTCCCGGCGCCGGGGCCGAGGTCGATCACGTGGTCGGCGATCGCGATCGCCTCCGGCTTGTGCTCGACGACGAGCACGGTGTTGCCCTTGTCGCGCAGCTCCAGGAGCAGGCCGTTCATCCGCTCGATGTCGTGCGGGTGCAGACCGACGGTCGGCTCGTCGAAGACGTACGTGACGTCGGTGAGCGCGGACCCGAGGTGCCGGATCATCTTGGTGCGCTGCGCCTCGCCGCCCGACAGGGTGCCCGCCGGCCGCTCCAGCGACAGATAGCCCAGCCCGATCTCGACGAACTTGTCGAACAGGTGCAGCAGGGCCCCGACCAGCGGCGCGACGCCCGGGTCGTCGATCCCCCGCGCCCACTCGGCGGCGTCGGTGATCTGCATCCGGCACACGTCCGCGATGCCCGCGCCGTTGACCTTCGCCGACCGGGCGGACTCGTTGAGCCGGGTGCCGTCGCACTCCGGGCAGGGCACGAACACCGCGGCCCGCTCGACGAACGCGCGGAGGTGCGGCTGCAGCGACTCGGGCGCCTTGCTGAACATCGACTCGCGCAGCTTGGGGATGAGGCCCTGGTACGTCATGTTCATCCCGAGGGCCTTGACCTTGCCCTTCTCCCGGTAGAGGAAGTCGTGCCGCTCGGCCTCCGTGTAGTCGCGCACCGGCTTGTCGCCGTCGACGAACCCCGACTCCGAGAAACCCTTCACCATCCAGCCGTCGGCCTTGTAGCCGGGCACGAGGATCGCGCCGTCGCGCAGGGACAGCGACTCGTCGACGATGACGGACAGGTCGAGGTCGGAGACGGTGCCGCGGCCCTCGCACTCGGGGCACATGCCGCCCAGGTACACCTGGTTGCGCACGACCTTCTTCTCGACCTCGCCCCCGGCCTTGCCGGTGCTGAACACCCCGCTCGCCGTCGACGTCGGGATGTTGAACGAGAACGCCGTGGGCGGGCCGACGTACGGCTCGCCCACGCGGCTGAACAGGTTGCGCAGCATGGCGTTCGCGTCGGTGACGGTGCCGACCGTGGACCGCACGTTGGCGCCCATGCGCTCCTGGTCCACGAGGATCGCGGTGGTGATGCCCTCAAGGACGTCCACGTCAGGGCGCGGCAGCGACGGCATGAACCCCTGCACGAACGTCGAGTACGTCTCGTCGATGAGGCGCCGCGACTCGGCAGCGATGGTCGCGAACACCAGCGAGCTCTTGCCCGAGCCCGACACCCCCGTGAACACGGAGAGGCGGCGCTTGGGGATCTCGACGTCCACGTCGCGCAGGTTGTTCTCGCGGGCGCCCTGCACGCGGATGACGTCGTGCGCGTCGGCGGTGTGCGACGACGTCGCGGCGGGGGACCCGGCGCGGGACTCGGCGCGGGACTCGGTGGCGGTCACGGCGGTGCTCCTTCGATCGTGGTGGCGGGGACGCCGGTGGGGGGCGGGCAGGCTCACACGCGGGTGAGGGGCAGGTGGGGCGGCGCCGGCAGCTCGACGTCGACCGCGTCCCCGGGCCGGACCGTGCCGCCCCGCGAGACGACGCCCATGACCCCGGCGAGCCGCTCGACCTCGCCGTCGGCCCCGCGGTGCAGCAGCTGCTTGAGCAGTCCCGGCTGGAAGTCGTTGATCTGCTGGCAGGGGTTGCGCAGGCCGGTGACGGTCACGACGGCGTCGCCGATCGTCAGCCGGGTGCCCACGGGCAGCGCCAGCAGGTCGATCCCGCGGGTGGTGACGTTCTCCCCCAGGTCCCCCGGCGCCACGTCGTGGCCTGCGGCGGCGAGCCGGTCGAAGAGCTCGCCGTGGATGAGGTGCACCTGGCGGAGGTTCGGCTGCGACGGGTCCGCGGCGACCCTGCTGCGGTGCTGCACGGTGACCCCGGCGTGCGCGTCGCCCTCGACCCCCACCCCCTCGACGAGGACCACCTGGTCGAGGGCCGGCTTGCTGAAGCCATGGACGGCGCTCGCGTGCACCGCGACGACGCTCGCAGTCGTGCCGGACGACGGGGTGAGGGTCGAGGGGTCCGTGACGGTCACTGGGATCCTCCTGGAGGTCGGCGGTCGAGCCTGTCGAGACCTGGTTGCGGCAGGCTCAACCAGCGGGCGCGTGCAGCTCGGCAAGAGCCTTGTCGATGCGGCGGGCGCGTGTCGAGGCCTGCTTGGCCCCGTCGACGTCGAGCACGAGGCGGCGACGGCGGCCCGGCGGAAGGGAATCGTACGCCGTACGGGCGACGGGGTCGGCGTCGAGCGCCCGGGCGAGGTCGTCGGGCTCGACGACGACGCGCGGCTCGGTGTCGAGCGCCAGCTCGACCTCCACCTCGGCGCCGACCTCGAGGCCCGCGGCCTCCCGGTTCGCCCGGCTCAGCCCCAGCAGGTGCCGGCCCCGCATGATCGCGACCCGGCTGCGCCACGTGTGGCCGTTCACGGTGATCGTCACCGGCGGTCGGGCGCCGCCGCCGAGGGCCTCGACGACCTCCGGCGGCACCTCGAGGCCCTTCATCGTCTCGGCGGGCTCGACGGTCGCACGGAACCTCATGGCCACTCCTTCGCTGCCGTCCGCGCGGACGGCCGTCGTCCGGGTGAGGCGCGGGATCCCGGGGACGCACACCTCAGGCGCCGGCCGGGACGAGGCGGACGACCGGGTACTGGCGGTCGCTCTTGCTCTGGTGCTTGTCGATGGTCGGCGCGGCCGCGGCGATCGCCGGCCACACCCGGGCGCGCTCGGCGTCGTCGAGGACGTGCGCCGTCACCGGCGTGGTGCCGGTGGCGTGCAGCTCGACCGCGACCTGCTCCGGGTGCGCGACGAGGTTCGCGAACCAGCCGGGGTGGCGCGTGCCGCCCCCCGACGCGACCACGAGCCGGCCGCCCGCGCCGTCGTCGAACCAGGCCAGCGGGTTCTCCCGCGCCTCGCCCGTGCGGCGGCCGACGGTGTGCAGGACCAGCAGGTCCATGCCCATCATCTGCCCGCCCTTGCGGCGGATCTTCTTGGCGGTGCTCGCGTTGGCCTGCCGCTGGACCCACAGGGAGAACGGTCCGGGGGTGCCCTTCGGGCGCTTCGTCGTCTGCTGGGTCACGACGCTCACCCGACCTGGTCGATGCGGACCATGTTGCCCGCGGGGTCGCGGAACGCGCAGTCGCGCACGCCCCACGGCTGCTCGGTGGGCTCGGAGACCACCTCGGCGTCGGCGGCCTGGAGCTTGGCGAAGACGCCGTCGAGGTCCTTGGTGCCCAGGATGATCGACTGGTAGCTGCCCTTGGCCATGAGCTCGCGGATGGTGCGCTGCTCGTCCTCGGTGATGCCGGGGTCGGCGGCGGGCGGGTTGAGCACGAGGCGGGTCTCAGGCTGGGCCGGCGAGACGAACGTCAGCCAGCGCATCTCGCCCTGCCCGACGTCCTGGACCAGCTCGAAGCCGAGCAGGTCGCGGTAGAAGCCCAGGGAGGCCTCCGGGTCGGTGTGCGGAAGGAAGGTCGTGTGGATGGTGATGTCGATGTCGCTCATGGAATTCACGCTAGGTGGAGGTCCACGGCCGGCGCTTCTCGATTCCTGACCGGTCGGGTCGCCTGCTTCGTGACGCACGACGGCAGCTCCCCCGCCGCCGCGGACCGGGCCCGCCGCGCGTACTCGCTGGGCGCCATCCCCACCAGCTCCGTGAACCGCGTGCTGAACGTGCCGAGCGACGACGACCCCACCTCGAAGCACACCTCGGTGACGCTCAGGTCGCCCCGGCGCAGCAGCGTCATCGCCCGCTCGATGCGCCGCGTCATGAGGTAGCTGTACGGCGACTCCCCGAACGCGGCCTTGAACTGCCGGCTCAGGTGCCCCGCCGACATGTGCACGCCGCGGGCCAGGGCCTCCACGTCCAGCGGCTGCGCGAACTCCCGGTCCATCCGGTCGCGCACGCGCCGCAGCAGCGCGAGGTCACGCAGCCGGTCGGCGTCGGTGCTGGTCACGGTGCGATGCTTCCACGACCCACCCACGCCCGCCCGACGTCCGCCGCGGGCGTCAGCCCGCCACCCGGGCGTGCACGTGCATGTCGTGCCACCCGTCGAGGTGCCGCACGGACTGCCGCAGCACGCCCTCGGCCTCGAAGCCCGCCTTCTCGGCCACACGGCACGACGGCGCGTTGTCCGTGGAGTGCACCAGCTCGAGGCGGTGGAAGCCGGCGGCGAACGCCCACGCGGCGGCGACGTCGAGCGCGGCCGGCGCGACCCCCCGACCCCGCGCCGCCGGGGCCGTCCAGTACGCGACGACGCCCACGCCGTGCGGGTCGAACGTCTTGACGACCATGCGCCCGAGCACGACGACGTCGTCCGCGGCGTCCGCCACCGCCCAGCTCGACTCGCGCCCGTCCGCCCAGCCCGCGCGCCAGCCGGCGATCACCTCGCGCGCCTCGTCGTCCGACTCCAGGACGCGCACGTGCCACCGCTGGATCACCTCGTCGGCGTACACCTCGCGCACCGCCGGGGCGTCCTCCGGGCGCCAGGGGCGCAGGCGCGCGCCCGCAGCGGGCACGTCGAGCACCGGTTGCTCGGGGTCGGTGAAGGGCGCGAACGTCACGGGCAGCAGGGTGGGCACCCGGCGATCCTGGCAGCCCGCCGCCCCGCGTGCCAGCACCCTTCCCACAGCTCAGCCGTGATGCCCGGCCGTGGACCGGCGCGGGCCGTACCCGTCGCCCACCACGGGACCCGAGGCGTCGTGGCCGGCGTCGTGCCCGACGTCGCGCCGCGACAGCGCCTCCGACGGCCCCGGCCGCGCGTCGGACCCCGGCTCGACGACGAGGAGCTGGCCCATCATCCCCTCGTCCTCGTGCAGCAGCATGTGGCAGTGGTACATGTACGGCAGCACGTCGTCCGTGTAGTCCTCGAACCGCATCAGCAGCCGGTAGGTGCGGCGCGGCTCCAGGTAGACGGTGTCCTTCGGGCCGGCGAGCCCGGGCGGCGGGGCCTCCCCGTCGATCGTGAGGACCCGGAACTGCACGTCGTGCACGTGGAAGCTGTGCGGCATCGGGATGGTGTTGCGCACCTCCCACACCTCGGTGCTGCCGACGGTCGCGACCTCGTCGACGCGGCCGGCGTCCATGCGCTCGCCGTTGATCGTGCGCTCGTCGAGGTCGAACGTGCGGGTGACGGTCGCGTGCTCCTCGTGCAGCGCGTCCTCGGCCGCGTGCCGCGAGCGCCCCCACGACGGCTCCGGCGACGTCGCGAGCTCGTCCGCCGCGCGCAGCTCCAGCACGTCGAACGCGTCGTTGCCGCCCATCGCGAACGGCGCCGCGACGCCGCCCAGGTCCGCCTCGGACGAGTGCAGCCGCGTCGTCTCGCCCGGCTGCATCGCGACCACCACCTCGGCCCGCTCCCCCGGCGCGAGGCGCACGTGGTCCAGACGCACGGGCGCGTCCAGCAGCCCGCCGTCCGTGGCGACGAGGTCCATCCCCCGGTCGGCGAAGCCCAGGGCGTACGTGCGCGCCGTCGACCCGTTGAGCAGCCGCAGCCGCACCCGCTCGGTCGTGACGCGCTGGTACGCGCCGGCGACCCCGTTCGTCACGACCGTGCTGCCGAGCGTGCCCGGCTCGCCGCCGTCGTCCTTCAGGACGAGCCGTCCGTCGTCGCCGATCACCTTGTCCTGCACGACCACCGGGACGTCGTCGACGCCGTACTCCCGCGGCAGGTCGGCGGCGCGCGACGCGTCGTCGTCGAGCAGGAAGAGCCCCGCGAGGCCGCGGTAGACGTGCTTCTCGGTCTCGCCGTGCGGGTGCGGGTGGTACCAGAGCGTCGCGGCGGGCTGGTCGATCGTCCACGTCGGCCGCCACGTGGCGCCCGGCTCGACCGCCTGGTGCGGGCCGCCGTCCATCGCCGCGGGCAGGTGCATCCCGTGCCAGTGCACGCTGGTGGTCTCCGGGAGGTCGTTGGTCACCTCGACGGCGACCTGCTCGCCCCGCTCCGCCCGCAGCGTGGGTCCGAGGTACGGGCCGTCGTAGCCCCACGTCGGGGCCCGGGTGCCGGGCAGCAGCTCGGTCGTGCCCTCCTGCGCGGTGAGGCGGAAGGTGCGCACGCCGCCCACCACCTCGGACTCCGCGAGCGGCGGGATCGGCAGCGGGCGGGCGAACTCCGGCTCGTCCACCGACGTCACCGAACCGGGGATCGCGCCGCACCCGGCGGCCAGCAGGGGGACGACGGCGGCGAGCGCCGTGGCGCGCAGCACCGCGCGGCGCGTCGGTCGTCGTGCCGGTGTCGGTGTCGGTGTCGGGCGCATCGTCATCGGGCGCCGCCCCGGGCCTTCTGGACGCCGAGCGCGACGACGCCGGCGAGCGCGCCCCAGCCGGCGTCCATCGCGAGCGCCGGGACCGCCGTCCACGCGGCCGCGCCCTCGCCACCCGGGCCCACGCCGCCGATCAGCGTCGAGACGAGCAGGATGACGACGCCGGACGCGAGGCCGGTCATCGTCAGGGTGAGCACCGGCCGGGGCACGCGGCCGAACCCGACGACGCCGATCCACACGACGGCGGTGAGGGCGACGATGCCGAGCGCGCGCGGCGCGCCCGTGCCGCCGATGCCGGTGAGCCCGGTGAGCGGCCAGAGCAGCGCCATCGACGCGAGCCCGGCAACGAGCGGCCAGGAGATGCCGGCGCGCGTCGGCGTGGTCGTCGGGGACGGCGCCCACGGCTGTGGACGGGGCTGGGGAGAAGCCTGGTTCGAGGTCATGCCTCGACCCTTCCCGCCAGGGCAGGGGCGACACATCGGCCCGCGAGCGTCTCCTGTTGTCGCCCCGGAGCGACAGCGACCCTGACCGACCCGGAGCATCCCTCCGCCTGTTCGGCACCCTCCGGGGGTGGCGCCTAGCCTGGCGGGCATGACCACGTCCGCGACGACGCCGCCGAGCCCGTGGGTGGCCGACGTCGTCCTGGCGCTCGCGTCGACGCTCGTCGTCGCGGTCGTCATCGCGGCCGACCCGTCGGGCCAGGGCGACGCCGGCGCGGCGGCCTACCTGTTCGCGGCGGGGTTCGGCGCGCTGGTGCTGCTGCGCCGCGTCGCCCCGCGCACGATGCTCGTGCTCACGTTCCTCGGCGTCTGCGCCTACTACGCCCTCGGCTTCGCGCCCATCGGCATGGTGCTGCCCGCCGTCGCCGCACTGTTCGCGGCGGCGGAGCGGGGGCGCGCCGGGTGGGCGGCGGGCACCGGCGGCGTGCTCGTCGCGGTCGCCACCTGGTTCCGCGTCACCGGCGACGACGTCGACCCGAGCGCCGCGCTCACGGCCTACGACCTGGTCACCAACGTCGCGCTGACGGCGGCGGCGGTCGCGCTCGGCGTCGCCGTCCGGCTGGCGCGGGAGGCCCGCGAGCGCGCCGCCCTGGTCCGCGAGCTCACGGCCGAGCAGGCGGCGCACGCCGCGCAGGAGCGGCTGCAGGCCGAGCGGCTGCGGATCGCCCGCGACCTGCACGACACCGTCGGCCACCACCTGTCGGTCGTCGCGCTGCACGCCGGCGTCGCGGACGAGGCGGTCGGGCGGGACGACGACGCGGCGCGCGACGCGCTCGCCCGTGTCCGGGAGGCGGCGTCGGGCACCCTCGACGAGCTGCGGGCCACGGTGAAGGTGCTGCGCGAGCGCGCGCCCGACGCCGCGCCTCGCGGGGCCCTCGGCCTGGCGGGCCTCGACGGCCTCGTCGCGCCGCTGCGGGCGACCGGCGTCGACGTCGAGGTGGTCGACGCCGTCGCGCCCGGCGCGCTCAGCGACGCGATCGACGCCGCCGCCTACCGCATCGCCCAGGAGGCACTGACCAACGTGCTGCGGCACGCGGACGCCCGGCACGTGCGGGTCGAGGCGGACGTCGACGACGGGCGGCTGCGCCTCAGCGTGACCGACGACGGCCGCGGGTCGGCGGCCGGCGCCGGGCCGGGTACCGGGGTCGCGGGGATGCGCGAGCGCGCGGGCCTGCTGGGCGGCACGCTCACCGCGGGCGACGCGCCCGGCGGCGGGTTCGCCGTCGTCGCGGACCTCCCGGCGACGCTCCCCCGCTGAGGCAGGCCCGGTGGGCGCGGCAGTTCGTCCTCGGCGCGGCAGCTCGAACTGCCGCGCCCGGCGCGAACTGCCGACCTGACGGGCCGACCGGCCAGACTGGAGCCATGATCCGGATCGTGCTGGTCGACGACCAGGAGCTGGTGCGCGCGGGGCTGCGCCCGCTGGCGGAGCTCGACGGCGACATCACGGTCGTCGGCGAGGCGGCCGACGGCCGCTCCGGCCTGGCGCGGGTGCGCGAGCTGCGGCCCGACGTCGTGCTCATGGACGTGCGGATGCCCGGCATGGACGGCATCGAGGCGACGCGGGCGGTCGTCGCGGACCCGGCGCTGCGCGACGTCCGCGTCCTCGTGCTCACCACGTTCGACGAGGACGAGCACGTGGTCGAGGCCATCCGCGCGGGCGCGGCGGGCTACCTGCTCAAGGACGTCTCCCCCGGCGACCTGCGCGGCGCGATCCGCACCGTGGCCGCCGGCGACTCGCTGCTGTCCCCCGCCGTCACGGCCGCGGCGATGCGCGCCGTCGCCGACGCGCCGCGCCGGCTCGACGACGCCGCCGTCGCCGGTCTCACCGAGCGCGAGCGGGAGGTGCTCACCCTGGTGGGGCGCGGCCTCACCAACGACGAGATCGCCCGCGACCTGTACCTGAGCCCCGCCACCGCGCGCACGTACGTGAGCCGGCTGCTCACGCGGCTGGACGCGCGTGACCGCGCCGCGCTCGTCGTGCTCGCCTACGAGACGGGCCTGGTGCGCCCGGGCACGTAGATCGTCGAAGTCGTACAGTCGTGTTCAAGAACTGAGGCGGCCCGCCGACCGAGGAGCTGACCATGGCCACGACCTACACGTTCGACGTCTTCTCCAGCCTGGACGGTTTCGGTGCCGCACACGGCGACTGGACCGGCTACTGGGGCAAGCAGGGGCCCGAGCTGCTCGAGCACCGGCTCCACCTGTTCGACACCGAGCAGCGGATGGTCCTCGGGGCCACCACGTACCGGGCGTTCATGCAGATGCTCGCCGCGAGCACCGAGGACTCCGACGTGCACGACCCGTGGGTCTCCCGCATGGTCCGCACCCCCGCGACCGTCGTGTCGAGCACCCTGCGCGACCCCCTCGACTGGCCCGGCGGCGCGACCGTCGCCGCCGGCGACGCGGTCGACGTCCTCGGCCGGCTCAAGCAGGAGTCGCCCGTGCCGCTCCGGTCCCACGGCAGCCTGTCGCTGAACCGGGCGCTGATGGCCGCGGGCCTGGTCGACGAGCTGCGCGTGACGCTGTTCCCCGTGATCACCGGGCAGACCGGCGTCGACCCGCTGTTCCGCGGCGCCGCGGACTTCGACCTCGAGCTCGTGGAGACGCGCACGCTCGACGGCCGCACGCAGGAGCTCGTCTACGTGCCGACGCGGCACGGCTGACGACGGCTCAGACCAGGCCCAGCTCCCGCGCCCGCACGCCCGCCTGGAACCTCGAGGTGGCGCCGAGCGCGGCCAGCAGCTCGGCGACGCGGCGACGGTAGGTGCGCACGCCCATCCCCATGGCGCGGGCGGCGGTCTCGTCCTTGACCCCCTGCCCGAGCAGGTCGAGCACCTGGGGGGCGATCGCGCGGATCTCGGCGATCCGGGCATCGAAGACGTCGAGGTCGACGGCAGACCGCCACACGGCCTCGAACAGGGACGCGACCCCCTCCACCGCCTCGGGCTGCGTGACGATGCCGTAGCTGCGCCGCCCCGCCCGGACGTCGCCGGCGAGGATCGCGAGGCGCCGGTCGAAAAGGATGGTCTCGTTGACCTCGTCGGTCGTGATGCGGATCTGCGCACCGTGCAGCTCCCGCGCCCGCGCGAGCCCACGCGCCGCCACCGGGTCCAGGAGCACGCCCGGCCGGTACACCTTGCGGAGGCGGACGTCGTCGCGCCGGGCCGACGCCGCGTCCTCGACCGGCTGCGGCCCGTGGGTCACCACCCAGGTCCCGAGGTCGTTCGCGGCGCAGGAGATCTCCGTCGCGTGCGCGAAGAGGTGCGCGGTGCGGGCGAGCAGCTCCTCGTCCCCCTGGACGACCGTGACGGCCTCTCCGGTCTGCATGCCTCGATCCTGCACCCGGCGGCAGGCAGCTGCCAGGGTCGGCAACAACCTGCCACTCGCGTGACCCCCGCCCCGACCGCGCCGAGGCTGGACGACATGACGACCTCCCTCACCGCCCCCACCACCCCCGACGCCGCCGCTGCCGGCACCTGGCAGCTCGGCGACCGCACCGTGAACCGCCTCGGCTTCGGCGCCATGCGCCTGATCGGCACCCTCGGCTCCGCGACCGTCCGGCCGCGCGAGGACTCCGTCGCCGTGCTGCGCCGCGCCGTCGAGCTCGGGGTGAACCACATCGACACCGCCGCCTTCTACTTCTTCCCCACCCGCTCGGCGAACGAACTCATCGGGGCCGCGCTCCAGCCCTACGCCGACGACCTGGTGATCACCACGAAGATCGGCGCGTCCCAGTCCCGCGACGGCGCCTTCGAGCCCTACGCCCGGCCCGACCAGCTGCGGGGCCAGGTCGAGGAGAACATCCGCCAGCTCGGCCTCGACCAGCTCGACGTCGTGAACCTGCGCTGGGGCACGGGCCTCACGACCGAGCCCGGCTCGGTGGCCGAGCACGTCGGCGCGCTCGCCGAGCTCCGCGACGCCGGCCTGGTCCGGAACATCGGCGTCTCCAACGTGCTGCCCGAACAGCTGACCGAGGCGCTGGAGATCGCCCCGATCGTGTGCGTGCAGAACCGGTACGGCCTGACGTACCGCGGCGACGACGCGCTCGTGGACCTGTGCGCCGAGCGCGGCGTCGCGTTCGTGCCCTTCTTCTCCGTCGCCGCGTCCGTGGCCGGCGCCGTCCCCGGCGCCCGGGCCGCGGACGACGCCGGCGCCGCGCAAGTGGCCGACGTCGCGGCGCGGCACGGCGCGACGCCGGCCCAGGTGCGGCTGGCGTGGACGCTGCACCGCGGGCCGCACGTGCTCGCCATCCCGGGCACGGGCGACGTCGCGCACCTGGAGCAGAACGTCGCCGCCGCGGCACTCCGGCTGACCGACGACGACCTCGCCGTCCTCGACGCGATCGCCCCGGCGACCGCCTGAGCACCCCGCCCGCGCCTGCCGACAGCCTGGCGTGAGTACATGGAGGCATGTACCGTCGCGCCCATGGAGACGGTGACCCTCACGCACACGGCGGCGCTGGCGCGGCTCGGGCACGCGCTGTCGGACGGCACCCGCGCGCGCATCCTGCTCGCGCTGCGCGACGCCCCCGCCTACCCGTCCGACCTGGCCGCCACGCTCGGCGTCTCCAAGCAGGTGATGAGCAACCAGCTCGCGTGCCTGCGCGGCTGCGGCCTGGTCGTGGGCCGCCAGGACGGGCGCCGCACCGAGTACCGGCTGTCCGACCCGCACCTCGCGCACGCGCTCGGCGACATGCTGCGGCTGGCGCTCGTCGTCGACCCGGACTGCTGCGGGCCGGACTGCACGTGCGCGACGCCGGGCACGCCCCACGGACGCGCCGGCTCCGAGGACGCCGCGTGAGCCACGACCACGACCACGCGCACGGCGCCGCCGACCACCGGGGCCGGCTCGCGATCGCGTTCGGCATCACCACCACGATCCTGGTCGCCCAGGCCGTCGGGGCGCTGCTCACCGGCAGCCTCGCGCTGCTGGTCGACACGGCCCACATGCTCACCGACGCCGGGGGCCTCGCGCTGGCCCTGTTCGCCGCGCACCTGTCGCTGCGGCCGGCGTCGCCGCAGCGCACGTGGGGCTACCGGCGGGCCGAGGTGCTGGCCGCGCTGGCGCAGGCGGCCGTGCTGCTCGTGGTCGGCGTGTACGTGCTGGTGGAGGCGGTGCTGCGGCTCGCCGACCCGCCGGAGATCCCCTCCACGCAGCTCGTCGTCTTCGGCGTCATCGGGCTGGTCGGGAACCTCGCGTCGATGGCCGTCCTCGCGGGCCGCCGCGACGCGAACCTCAACCTGCGAGCCGCCTTCCTCGAGGTCGTCAACGACGCGCTGGGGTCGGTGGGCGTCATCGTCGCCGCGATCGTCATCGCCACCACCGGCTGGCAGCGGGCCGACGCCGTCGCCGCGCTCCTCATCGGGGCGCTCATCCTGCCGCGCGCCGTGAAGCTCCTGCGGGCCGCGGGGTCGGTGCTGCTGGAGTCCACCCCGCCCGGGCTGGACCTCGAGGAGGTGCGCGCGCACCTGCTGGAGGTGGACCACGTGCGCGACGTGCACGACGTGCACGCCTCCCTCATCGCCACCGGCCTGCCGATCCTGTCGGCGCACGTCGTCGTCGACTCGGGCTGCTTCACCGACGGGCACGCCGGCCGCATCCTCGACGAGCTGCAGGAGTGCGTGGCCACCCACTTCGACGTCGCGGTCGAGCACTCCACGTTCCAGGTCGAGCCGGACACCCACCCGGAGCACGAGCACCCCACGCACGCCTGAGTCCGCGGTCCGTGCCGTGCCCGGTCGGGCGTCGTGCTGGCGGCACCCACCGAGCGATGCTGTGCTGAGCACATGTCCGAGCGCACCGAGACCGACCCGACCGGCCATCCCGGCGAGCCGCACGCCGGCGGCCTCGCCCAGCGGCTGAACTGGTTGCGGGCGGGCGTGCTGGGCGCCAACGACGGCATCGTCTCCGTGGCCGCCGTCGTCGTGGGCGTCGCCGGCGCGACGCCGGAGCGAGCGCCCGTGCTCACGGCCGGGCTCGCGGCCCTCGTTGGCGGCGCGATCTCGATGGCGCTCGGCGAGTACGTGTCGGTGTCCAGCCAGTCGGACAGCGAGAAGGCGCTCATCGCCAAGGAGCAGCACGAGCTCGCGACCATGCCGGACGAGGAGTTCGACGAGCTCGTCGGCCTCTACCGTCAGCAGGGCCTCAGCGAGGGCACGGCGCGGCAGGTCGCCACCGAGCTCACGCACCACGACGCCCTCGGCGCCCACCTGTCCGCCGAGCTCAACATCGACCCCGACGACGTCGTCAGCCCGTGGCACGCCGCGTGGGCGTCGCTGCTCGCGTTCCTGTGCGGCGGCGTGCTCCCGATGCTGGCCGTGCTGCTCGTCCCCGAGCCGTGGAAGGTCGCCGGCACGTTCGTCGTCGTGCTCGCCGCCCTCGGCGCGGCCGGCTCGATCGCCGCCTGGATCGGCGGGTCGTCTCGCAACCGGTCCGTCGCGCGCGTCGTCGTCGGCGGCGCGCTGGCCCTCGGCGTCACCTTCGCCCTCGGGTCGCTGCTCGGCACGACCGGCGTCGTCTGACCCCGCCTGCTGTCCCGTCCGACCCGATCCCGATCCCGATCCCGATCCACAGGAGCCTCGGTGCCGACCCACTCCCCCACGTCCCCACACGCTGCCGTCGACCTCGCCCCGCGCCTCGGGCGTACCGTCCTGTACCAGCTGTACCCGCAGAGCTTCGCCGACGGGAACGGCGACGGGATCGGCGACCTCGCCGGCATCACGGCGCGTCTCGACTACCTGCGCTGGCTCGGCGTGGGCGCGGTGTGGCTCGACCCGTGCTTCGTGTCCCCGTTCGCCGACGCCGGGTACGACGTCGCGGACTTCATGACGATCGCGCCGCGGTACGGCACCAACGACGACCTGGCGGAGCTCACCGAGGAGGCGGGCAGGCGCGGCATCGCCGTGCTGCTCGATCTCGTGGCCGGGCACACGTCCGACCAGCACCCCTGGTTCGCCGCGTCCGCGGACGACCCCGACGACGACCGGTACGTGTGGAGCGACGTCCCCGTCGACGGATTCGAGCCCGGCCCCGGCCGGCGCGGCGGGTTCTACCTGCCGAACTTCTTCCCGGTGCAGCCGGCGCTGAACTTCGGGTTCGCGCGGCCCGACCCCGCCCAGCCCTGGCGCAGCCCGGTCGACGCCGCGGGACCGCAGGCGAACCGAGCCGCGTTGCGCGAGATCATGGCGCACTGGTTCGACCTCGGCGTCGCCGGGTTCCGCGTCGACATGGCGGCGTCGCTCGTCAAGGACGACCCCGGGCTGGTCGAGACCGGCCGCCTGTGGCGCGAGAACCGCGCCTGGCTCGACGCCACCTATCCCGGCCGCGTGCTGATCAGCGAGTGGGGCGACCCGCGCGTCTCCGTGCCGTCCGGCTTCCACGCCGACTTCTTCCTCCAGTTCGGGGGCGACGACGACGGCCTGCCGCTGCGCTCGCTGTGGAACAACGGCGCAGGGACGGTGCAGCCGTCGTGGGGCGACGTGCCCAGCTGGGCCGACGCCGAGGCACGCGGCGACGCGGGCACCTTCGTCCGCGCCTGGGAGGAGGCGACGGGCGCCATCGCGGCGGCCGGGCGCGGCGGGCTCACCGGCCTGCCGACGTCGAACCACGACTTCACGCGGCTCGTCGCGGGGGCGCGCGACGCCGAGCAGGCGCGGGCGGCCCTCGTCCTCACCCTCACCTGGCCCTCCATGCCGTCGATCTACTACGGCGACGAGATCGGCATGCGGTTCGTCCCCGAGACCCCCACTCTCGAGGGCTCCCGGCTCAACCCCACCTACGACCGTGCGGGCTCGCGCACCCCGATGCAGTGGGGCGACGTGCCGCCCGGCCGGCTCGGGCCGGACGTGGCGGAGTCGCGCTACCTCCCGCAGGACCCGGACCGTGGCCGCCCCACCGTGGCCGCCCAGCTCGACGACGAGGGCTCGCTGCTACACCTGGTACGCCGCCTGGCGCACCTGCGCACCTCGGACCCGCGGCTCGACGCCACCGCCGACGTCGACGTGCTGGCCACCGGCTACCCGTTCGCGTACCTGCGCGGCGGCACGCTCGCCGTCGTGCTCAACCCGGGCCGCGCGTCCGTGTCGATCACCGTGCCCGGGGCGGCCGGTGCCCGCGAGGTCGAGGCGCGCGGCCTGAGCAGGGACGGCGACGTCGTGCACCTCGACGGGCACGGGTTCGCCGTCCTCGACCTCGCGTGAGCACGACCGTGTCAGCGTCTCGCGGCAGCCTGGACGCATGGAGCTCGAGGTGCGCGGCGAGGTGTTCCAGTGGCGCGGTCCCGCGCCGTACTACTACGTGGCCGTCCCCGACGCCGAGGCGGAGCGGATCGCCGCGGTCGCGGCGCTGGTCACGTACGGCTGGGGCGTCATCCCCGTGACCGGCCGCCTCGGCGGCACCACGTTCACCACCTCCCTGTTCCCCAGGGACGGCGGCTATCTCGTGCCGCTCAAGGACGCCGTGCGCCGGCCCGAGGGCGTGGACGACGGCGACGAGGTGGTCGTGCACCTCACCCTGGACGGGGTGTGACCCCGGCACGAGGTAGCACCGAGCTCGCCGAGGTAGTACCGATCTCGCCGAGGTAGTACCCGTCCCGGCGAGGTAGTACCTCGCGGCTACCGCGCGAGGCCGTCGACGAACGCGACGGCGGCGCCGGAGATCTGCGCGCGGGCGTCGTCGTGGGAGATCGTCGGGGTGCCGTCGCCGGGCTGCGGGCCGTAGTCGCCGAAGTACGCGTGCCCGGCGCCCTCGACGACGGTGAACGCGGCGTCGGCGGGCAGGTCGGCGCGCGACGCGTCGATCTTCGCCGGGGTGGCGAGACCGTCCTCGCTGCCGGAGACGGACGCGACGGCGGCGGTCAGCGTGCCGCTCATGTCGCCCGCCGGGTAGGAGGCGAACAGCAGCAGCCCGGCCGCGGGTGCCTCGGCGTCGTCGTCCGCGGTTTCCGCCGCCATGGCCGCGACGGTGCCGCCGAGCGAGTGGCCGCCCACCACCCATCGGTCCGCGTCCACCGCCGCGCGGGCGTCGTCGAACGCACCGGTGGCGAGGAACGCGATACCGAGCGGCTGCTTCGCGACGAAGACGGTGTGCCCCGCCTCGGCGAGCGGACGCAGCACCGCCGCGTACGCGCGGGCGTCGACCCTCGCCCCGGGCTGGAAGAACACGGCCGTCCCGTCGCCCCCGCCGGCCGGGGTCAGCACGTACCGGGTGGCGCCCTCGGTCACCGTCACCGCGTCGTCCGAGCGCATGTCCTCGAGCGCCGGCTCGACCGCGACGAACGGCCGCAGCCACGCGACCAGCACGATCCAGGCCGCACCGACCACGAGCAGCGCCACCCGTCCCGCGCGCCGCCACCCCGGGCGCGCGGGACGACGGCGCAGCGCCCGCACCCCGGCGACGACCGCCCCCACCAGCGTCAGCGCCAGCAGCACCGCGTACGCCGGGTGTCCGTGCACCACCGCACCCCACGCCGTCGCGCACGCCCACGCGACGACGAGGACGGCGGCGGCCGCGACGACGAGCGTGGCGACACGCAGCCAGGTGGGGGCGAGGGCCGGTACGGGGGCGGGATCCGGGGTGTTCGGCACATGAGGAGTCTGGCATCCGCGCGGGGCTCCGCGGGTATCGTCTGACCGCCACCTGCAACGTTGGAGGATTCCCCCGTGACCGACCTGTCCACGAGCACGCCCGACCTCGCCCTCGACGCCGTCGTCGACCTCGACGTCCCCGGCCCCACGATCAGCCGCCACCTGTACGGGCACTTCGCCGAGCACCTCGGCCGGTGCATCTACGAGGGCTTCTGGGTGGGCGAGGACTCCGACATCCCGAACGTCGGCGGCATCCGCACCGACGTCGTCGAGGCGCTGCGGGAGCTGGCGATCCCCAACCTGCGCTGGCCGGGCGGCTGCTTCGCCGACACGTACCACTGGCGTGACGGCGTGGGCCCGGCGGCCGACCGTCCCCGGATCGTCAACACGCACTGGGGCGACGTCGTGGAGGACAACTCCTTCGGCACGCACGAGTTCATGGCGCTGTGCGACCTGCTCGGCACCGCCCCGTACATCTCGGGGAACGTCGGCTCGGGCACGGTCCAGGAGACGGCGGACTGGGTCGAGTACCTGACCCGCGGCGACGACTCGCCCATGGCCCGTCTGCGCCGCGAGCACGGCCGCGACGAGCCGTGGGGCGTGTCGTTCTTCGGCATCGGCAACGAGCCGTGGGGCTGCGGCGGCAACCTGCGCGCGGACCAGTTCGCCTCGCTGGCGCGGCAGCACGCGACGTACGCGCGCGACCACGGCGGCAACCGCCTGGTGCGGGTCGCGGCGGGCGCGTCGGACGACGACTACGCGTGGACCGAGACGCTCATGCAGCAGGTCGCGAAGCTCGGCGACGCGGAGCCGCGCGACCTGTGGCAGATGGTGTCGTTCCACTTCTACACGTTCGCCGGGACGTGGGGGGACAAGGGCGCCGCCACCGAGTTCACGCGCGACGAGTACTGGGCCACGATGCGCAAGGCGCTCGACGTGCGCCGCATCATCGCCGGGCACTCCGCCGTGATGGACGCGTACGACCCCGAGGCCAGGCTCGGTCTGGCGCTCGACGAGTGGGGCACGTGGTGGAACGTCGAGAAGGACACCAACCCCGGCTTCCTGTACCAGCAGAACGCGATGCGCGACGCCCTCGTCGCGTCGGTGCACTTCGACGTCTTCCACGACCACGCCCGCCGGCTGCGCCTCGCGAACATCGCGCAGACGGTGAACGTGCTGCAGTCGATGCTGCTCACCGACGGCGCGAAGATGATCAAGACGCCGACGTTCCACGCCTTCGCAATGAGCGCGGGCCACCACGACGCCGCGAGCCTGCCGGTGCGCGAGCGGTCGCCGCGGGCCACGCACGACGTCGACGGCACGGCCGTGGGGACGGTCTCGGCGTCGGCGTCGACGAAGGACGGTGCGGTGCTGGTGTCGCTGACCAACCTCGACCCCGACGCCGGCGCCACGGTGCGGATCGACCTGCGCGGTCACGCGGTGAGCGACCCCGTCGCCACGGTGCTGGCGGCGGACGACCCCGCCGCGCACAACACCTTCGACGCGCCCGACGCCGTCGCGCCGCGCCCGCTCGACGGCGTGCGTCTCGAGGGCGGTGTCCTCACCGCGGAGCTGCCGCCCGCGGCGTTCGCGACGGTGCGTCTCACCGTGAACGCGTAGCCACCATACGAGACAGATAGTCCCGCTGAACGGACATCGGGTGTAGACCTGGGGCATGACCAGCCCTGACGTCGAGGACCCCGCCGTCGCCGACCCCGAGCAGCGGTACTGGCGGCGGAACCTCGCCGTCGGCACGGTCGGGTCGTTCACCACGCTCGTCGCGATGACGCTGCTGGTGCCGTTCCTGCCGGAGTACGTGCGGCAGCTCGGCGTGGACGACCCGGCCGCGGTCGTGCGCTGGTCGGGCGTCGCGTACGGGGCCACGTTCCTCACGGCGGCGCTCACCGCGCCGCTGTGGGGAGCGCTCGGCGACCGGTTCGGCCGCAAGTCCATGCTGGTGCGCGCCAGCCTGGGCATGGCGGTCGCGATGACGCTGCTCGGGTTCGTGCAGAGCGTCGAGCAGCTCGTCGCGATGCGGCTGCTGGTGGGCCTGCTCGGCGGCTATTCCTCCGGGGCCACCATCCTCGTGGCAGCGCAGACGCCGAAGGACCGCAGCGCGTGGGCCCTCGGGGTGCTGTCGTCGGGCATCCTGGCGGGCAACGTCGTCGGGCCGCTGGTCGGCGGCTTCGTGCCCGCCTGGGTGGGCATCCGGACGACGTTCGTCGTGTGCGGGGCCGTGATCTTCGTGGCGTTCCTCGCCACGACGTTCCTGCTCCGCGAGCCGCCGGCCGGGCCGCGTCCGCCCCGGGCCGCCACCCGCCGTCACGGCGTGTGGTCGCAGGTGCAGCGCCCGGGCGCCGTCGTCGCGCTGCTGGCGACGTCGAGCCTGCTGCTGTTCTCGACGATGTCGATCGAGCCGATCGTCACCGTCTACGTCGAGGACCTGGGCCAGCTCTCGCACGCCGCCGGCGTCGCGGGGATCCTCGTCGCGCTGACCGCCGTGGGCAGCGTCGTCGCGGCGCCGCGGGTGGGCCGGCTCGCGGACCGGGTCGGGCACACGCGCGTGGTCGTCGCCTGCCTCGCGGCGGCGGGCGTGCTCGCCCTGGCGCAGGCGCTCGTGACGAACGTCTGGCAGCTCGGCGTGCTGCGCGTGCTGCTGGGCCTGAGCCTCGGCGGCCTGCTGCCGTCGATCACCGCGGCCGTGCGCCACCTCGCCCCGCCGGACGCCGTCGGCCGGGTGCTGGGGCTCGGCGTCTCCGCGCAGCACGTGGGGCAGGTCGCCGGCCCCGTGCTCGGCGGCCTGGTCGCCGCGCAGGCCGGCCTGCGCGCCGTCTTCGTCGCCACGGCCGTCGTGCTGCTCGCCGCGGCCGCGCTCAACCTCGTGATCCTCCGTCGCGGCGGAGCGCGAAACCCGTCGACCGCGACGCCGGAGGCCGTGACACTCGGGTCATGACGATCACGCGCCTCGACCCCGCGGGCCTGCACGTGACTCCGGGCTACCACCACGTCACGATCGTGGAGGCAGGGAATCACGCCTCGCCCCCGCGTTCACCAGCGCCAGCACGCTGCTCGGGGTGGCCCAGCTGGGATTCCCCGGGCAGCTCGTCGAGGTGGACCTGACCGCCGCCCTCCCGCCCGCGACCTGAGCTCGACACTCCAGTCGTCTAATGAATCCTTCCAATCGACGATTGAATCGTGCTAATTTCCCGTGGCATGACCACATCGGCCGCAATGACGCGGCGCACGTTCGGGAAGCTGGCCGGGATCACCGCAACAGCGCTGCTGCCGTGGGCGCAAGCCCCACGCGCCGCCGCCTCGGGACCGCCTGAGGTCGTCGAGACGGACACGCACGTCGTCGTGGACAACGGCCTCGTCCGCCTCACCGTCGACAAGTCGAATGGTCGGACCACCTCGCTCGTCTACGACGGCGTGAACCTGGTCGGCCGCGGGAACTACGACATGAACACCGTCCGCGAGGGCGGGGGGCTTCCGCTCCCGCCGGCGGACAACCACCTCACCGTCCGGGTCGAGCAGGACTTCGTCGACGTCGCGTACCACCACAGCCCGTCCGGCGACATGCCGTGCTGGCTGGTGCGGCACCACGTCGTGCGCTCCGACGAGGCCGGCATCCACCTCGCGTACAGCTACGACCACCCCGCGGAGCTGCACGGCTTCCGCACCGACCAGCACCGGTACGTCTTCTACACGGCGGGCGGCGTCTTCACGCACGCCTCGGTGGAGGACGACGCCGACGCCGTCCGGTGGCGCGAGGCCGCGGCACGCATGCCCACAGGCGGCGAGATCTCGCGCGCCGAGATGGTGATGGACGCGACCTACGACCTCGAGGGCACCGGCTCCGCCTACCCCCGCCGCTACTACACGAAGTACGACTGGGCCGTGTCCATGAAGGACCACAGCCTGCACGGGCTGTACGGCAGCGGCTACGGCATGTGGGCCGCCCTGCCGAACCTCGAGGGGTTCAGCGGCGGCCCGGTGCGCCAGGACCTGATCCTGCACCAGACCGGCGACACCCCCGTGCTGCTCGTGGAGCCGCAGGCCACCCACTACGGCGCGCCGCCGGTGCGCGTCGCGGCCGGGCAGGCGTGGCAGAAGACGTACGGGCCGTACTTCGTCTACCTCAACAAGGGCGGCGACCCGCGCGCCCTGCGCCGCGACGCCGCCCGCCAGGCGCGCTTCGAGGCGCACGCCGAGTTCTACGACCGGCTCGCGATCGAGGGCTGGACGCCCACCGCGAAGCGCTCCCGCGTGCGCGGCACGGTGCGGGTCCCCGGCACGCCGAACCTCGAGGGCGCCGTCGTCGTGCTGTCGGACAACGGGACGCCCATGCAGGACTCCGTGCTCGGCCACAACTACTGGGCCGACCTCGGTCGGGGAGGGCAGTTCACGCTCGACCACGTGCGCCCCGGCACCTACCGCCTCACCGTCTACGGCGGCGGCCTCTGGGGCGAGTACGTGATCGACGACGTCGAGGTGGGCGCCGGCCAGGAGGTCACGCTGGGCCGCATGCTGTGGGAGCCCACGAGCCACGGGCGCACGGTGTTCCAGCTCGGCACCCCCACCCGCGACTCCCGGGAGTTCCGGCACGGCCGGGAGTTCCGGCGCTACGGCCTGTTCGAGTCGTTCCACGACGACTTCCCCGACGGCGTCACGTACACGGTCGGCACGAGCACGGCGAAGGACTGGAACTACATCCAGTACCAGCGGTCGTACCCGGTGCAGGCGCCGGAGGGCACGGTGCTCCCCGAGGATGCCGACGGCGTCCGGCTGTTCGACTTCGGCACCGCGTCCAGCCCCGTCGCCGCCGGGTACCAGCGGGTCGCGCAGAACACGCTGTACTCCGCCGGGGCGGGCTTCGGCCTCGACCGGGCGGTCGACTCCCGCGACCGCGGGTCGGACGGGGACCTGCAGCGCGACTTCGTCGTCGGGTCCGGCTACACCTTCGCGGTGGACCTGCCCGACGGCGAGTACGAGGTCACCGTGCTCTCCGGCGACGACATCGCGGCCAACAAGACCCAGGTCTCGTTCGGCGGCGGCGAGCCGGTGGCCCTCGACTCCGGCCGGGGCGAGTACGCCGTGCACACCGCGACGGTGACCGTCACCGGGGGCCGGCTCGACCTCCTCGCCGGCGGCGACGGCCGCCTCAACGCCGTCGAGATCCTCGCGGCGGACGCCGCCCTCCCCGTGCTCGGGGGCCTCGAGGTCGACGGCGCGGACCTGGTGCCCGGCTTCAGCACGTTCCGCTCCGACTTCGCCGTCGACCTGCCCTGGGACCAGGAGTCCGTCGTCGTCCGGGCCGCGGGCCGGGGCGGCGCGCAGGTCACGATCGGGGGCGACGTCGTGCCGGAGGAGGGGCTCGCCGTGGCCCTGCACGCGCAGCGCACCGTCCTCGAGCTCGTGGTGAGCGACGGCGACGGCGGGGCGACGACGTACCGGCTGCACGTCACCCGGCAGGAGAGCCCGTGGCGCATCCTGTTCGACCTCGACCGCGCGCCGGCGGCGGGCGCGCAGGCCACCCTGACGATCGCGCTGGCGGCGTGGGCCATGGGCTCCGCGCTGCCGGTGCCGCCGGAGAACAGCAACCTCACGATCACGGTCAACGGGGAGCCGTTCGTCTGGACCTTCGGGCCCGAGGACGCGAAGGGGGCCACCTACCGCAGCGCGCGCGGCGGGCGGAACTACACCCGCGAGATCGCCTTCGACGCGGGCCTGCTGAAGCCGGCCGGCAACGAGATCACGCTGCAGATCAACGCCGGCGCCGAGCACCTGTGGAACGAGGCGGCCTACGACGCCGTCCGGCTCGAGATCGGCTGAGCCGACATCGGTCCTCCGGTGCGAGATCGGTCGGGATGTCGACCGATCTCGCACCGGAGGACCGGTGTCAGGGCCCCGCCGTCAGCGTCCGAGGACGTCGCGGGACACGACGTCGGGCCGCAGGTCCAGCCGCCGCAGCAGCTGGGCGTTGAGCGCCACCACCACGGTGGACAGCGACATCAGCAGTGCGCCGACGGACATCGGGAGCACGAACCCGACCGGGGCGAGCACGCCCGCCGCCAGCGGCACGGACAGCAGGTTGTAGCCCGCCGCCCACCAGAGGTTCTGCGTCATCTTGCGGTAGCCGGCCCGCGAGAGCTCGATCACGGACAGCACCGACCGGGGGTCGTCGCTGGCGAGGATCACGCCCGCCGACGCGATCGCGACGTCCGTGCCGGCGCCGATCGCGATGCCGACGTCCGCCTGCGCGAGCGCCGGGGCGTCGTTGACGCCGTCGCCGACCATCGCGACCCTGTGGCCCTCGGCCTGCAACCCCGCCACGCGCGCCGACTTGTCCTCCGGGCGCACGCCCGCGAAGAACCGGTCGACGCCGAGCTCGTCGGCCACGGACCGCGCCACCGCCTCGGCGTCGCCCGTGATCATCACGACCTGCACGCCCCGCCGGTGCAGCGCCTCGACCGCCTCGGCGGACTCCGGCCGCACCTCGTCCGCGAGCTTCAGCCCGCCGACGACGGCGCCGTCGCGCAGCACGTGCAGGATGATCGCGCCGTCGCCCCGCCATGCCTCGGCCTCTGCCACCTCGTCGACCCGCTGCTCCTCGAGCAGGCGGGGGCCGCCCACGCGCACCTCGTGCCCGTCGACCGTCGCGACGACGCCGACGGCGGGCGACGACGAGAAGTCCGTCGCGCGCGGGACGTCGAGGCCACGGGCCTCCGCCGCCCGGACGATCGCCCGGGCCAACGGGTGCTCGCTGTCCGCCTCGGCGGCGGCCGCCAGCGCCAGCACCGCGTCGTCCTCGTCCGGGCCCGAGCTCGTCCCCGCCACCGTCGCGACCTCCGCGACCGTCGGCTCGCCCTTGGTGAGGGTGCCGGTCTTGTCGAAGAGGACGGCGTCCACGGTGCGCATGCTCTCGAGCGCCAGGCGGTCCTTGATGAGGACGCCGCCGCGGGCGGCTCGCTCGGTGGCGATGGAGACGACCAGCGGGATGGCCAGGCCCAGCGCGTGGGGGCAGGCGATGACCAGCACCGTGATGGTGCGGATCACGGCGTCGTCCGGCAGCCCGGACGCCGTCCAGGCGATCGCGGTGACGACGGCGGCGCCGAGCGCGAACCAGAAGAGCCACCCCGCCGCGCGGTCGGCGAGCCGCTGGGCCCGCGACGACGAGGCCTGCGCCTCGGCGACCAGGCGCTGGATGCCGGCGAGCGCGGTGTCGTCGCCGGTCGCGGTGACCTCGACGCGCAGGCCGGAGTCGGTCGCGACCGTGCCGGCGGTGACGGCGTCGCCCACCGTGCGGCCCACCGTGCGCGACTCGCCGGTGACCATCGACTCGTCCATCTCCGCGCGGCCGTCGACCACACGGCCGTCGGCGGGGACGCTGGCGCCGGGCCGGACGAGGACGACGTCGCCCACGCGCAGGGACGCCGGCGGGACCGTGACGACCTGCTCGCCCTCCACGCGCTCCGCCTCGTCCGGCAGCAGCGCCGCCAGCGAGTCGAGCGCGGAGGTGGTCTGCGCCAGGGACCGCATCTCGATCCAGTGGCCCAGCAGCATGATGACGACCAGCAGCGCGAGCTCCCACCAGAAGTCGAGCTGGTGGTCGAGCACGCCGAGGCTGGCGCCCAGCGACGCGACGAACGCGACCGTGATCGCCAGGCCGATGAGCAGCATCATCCCGGGCTTGCGGGCCTTGAGCTCCGACACCGCCCCCGTGAGGAACGGCCGGCCGCCCCACACGTAGATCACCGTGCCGAGGACCGGCGAGACCCAGTCGACCCACGCTGCGTCGAGGAGCTCGTAACCGAGCACCATCGCGAACATCGGCGACAGCGCGACGGTCGGCACCGCCAGCGCCAGCATGATCCAGAACAGGCGGCGGAACTGACCGACGTGGTCGCCGTGACCGCTGTGGCCGCCGTGACCCGGCATGTCATGGCCCGACATGTCATGGCCCGCGTGCATGTCGTGACCGGCGTGCGCGTCATGACCGGCGTGCGCGTCGTGACCGGTGTGCGCGTCGTGACCCTCGCGCGCGTGGTGGTCGTTCTCCAGGACGCGCGCGGCGTCGGGGCGCCGGTGCCCCGTGTGCTGGTCGTGAGAGGAGTGGTCCACAGCTCGATCCTTACCTCGGACGGACGGGTTCGCGATCTCGGTTTATACCCCCCTGGGGTATCCCCGCTGCCGGCAACCATATACCCCACGCCGGTATTCCGCGACCCTGGTCCACCGACCGCACGCGCTGGACCGAGGTCGGCGCCGCGTTCCCGGACGGCGCGCCCTGGGCCGACACGTACACCGGCGGCAGCACCCACCTGTGGGCGCCGGAGATCGCGTACACGAACGGCCGGTACTACCTCTGGTACTCGGCGTCGTCGTTCGGCGTGAACCGGTCCGCGATCTTCCTGGCCACCAGCCCGACCGGCGACCCGGGCACCTGGACGCACCGCGGCACGGTCGTGGAGTCGAGCACCTCCGACGACTTCAACGCCATCGACCCCGCACTCGTCGTCGACGCCGACGGCCGGTGGTGGCTGAGCTTCGGCTCGTTCTGGTCGGGCATCAAGATGATCCGCCTCGACCCGCAGTCGGGCCTGCGCTCGGGCACCGCGTTCCACTCGGTCGCCGGTCGTGGGGGCGGCGCGATCGAGGCACCCACGATCCACCGCCGCGGGGACTACTACTACCTCTACGTGTCGTTCGACGCGTGCTGCCAGGGCGCCGACTCCACCTACCGCGTCATGGTCGGGCGCTCGACGTCGGTCACCGGCCTGTACGTCGACCGCGCCGGCGTCCCCCTGACCCAGGGCGGCGGCACGCAGGTGCTCGCCGGGCACGGGTCGATCCACGGCCCGGGGCATCAGACCGTGTTCTCCGACGTCGACGCCGACGTGCTGATGTACCACTACTACGCCGGCTCGGGCGCGTCGTTCCTCGGCATCAACCTGCTCGGCTACGACGACGCCGGCTGGCCGTACGTCTACTGACGCCGCCACCCCGCGGCGTCGCCGAACCGGCATGAGTGGGCGGGCGGGCCGGGAACAATCGCGACGGGCGGCGCGTTGGGGCAGGGCCCCGTACGCCGTACGAAAGAGGTCTCGTGCCCCAGCCCGCCACCCCGCACACCGCCGCCACCTCCTCCGACACGACCTCCGGCACCGCCGACGACGTCGTCACCAGCGCGGTCGTCGCCGGCGCGATCGACGAGGAGCAGGCCGCCCTCGACGCCGCGTGGTCACGACGCGCCGCGGTGCTCGACGACCTGGAGCGCACCCTCGCCACAGCGCGCCCCGAGGACGCCGCGGCCCGCGCGCGGATCGCGCGGCTGCGGAGCCGGCGCGCGGAGCTGCGGGCGGCGGACCACGGCCTGGTCTTCGGCCGGCTCGACGGCGACGACGGTTCGGTGCGCCGGCTCGGCCGCGTCGGGCTGCCCGGCGCCACCGAGGACGACGAGCCGTTGGTCGTGGACTGGCGCGCCGCCGTCGCCCGCCCGTTCTACACGGCGACACCGGTCGACGCGCAGGGCGTGCGCCGCCGGCGGCACGTGCGCACCCGCGGGCCGGAGGTCGTCGGCGTCGACGACGAGCCGCTCGACGGCGGGCTCGACGACTCGGGCCTCGTCGGCGAGGGGGCGCTGCTCGCCGCGCTGGACGAGCGGCGCACCGGCCGGATGGGCACCGCCGTCGCCACCCTGCAGCGGGAGCAGGACGACGTCGTGCGTGCGGACGCCCGCACCCCGCTGGTGGTGCAGGGCGGCCCGGGGACCGGCAAGACGGTCGTCGCGCTGCACCGCGTCGCCTACCTCCTCTTCGCGCAGCCGCACCTGGCGGAGCGCGGCGTGCTCGTGCTGGGCCCGTCGACACGCTTCCTCGACTACATCGCCCAGGTGCTGCCGGCGCTCGGGGAGACGGCGGTCGTCTCCGCCACCTGCGACACGCTCGTGCCGGGCGTGCGGCCCGCGCGCACCGAGGGGCGCGACGTCGCGGAGCTCAAGGGCCGGTCGTCGTGGCTGCCGACCCTGCGCCGGTTCGTCGCGTCGCTCGAGCCGGACGACGGCCCGCTCGCCCTCGCGCTCGACGGCGAGGAGTACGTGCTGCCCGCGGCCCAGGTGGCCGCCGCGCGCCGCGGCGCGGTGGGCGCCGGCTCCTACCACCGGGCCCGCGACCGGGTGACCGAGCGCGTGCACGACCTCCTGGTCGACGCCGTCGCGGACCGCCAGGCCGAGCTGCTCGCCCGCGCCGAGGAGGGCTTCGAGGACGTGCTGGGCCAGCTCGACGCCCGGCTGGCCGCCGCCGACGACCGGGCCGTGCACACCGGCGCGACGGGCTCCGACGTCGACGGCGTGCTGTCCGAGTCCGACCTCGAGGCGCTGCACGCGCGGGTCGCCGCCGACCGCGGCGTCGCCGCGACGCTCGAGGCGTGGTGGCCGCGGCGCGACCCGGCCGCCGAGCTCGCCCGCCTGCTGCACGACCGGGAGCTCCTGGCCGTGCACGCCCCCGACCTCACGGCCGCGGAGGTCGCGCGCGTCGTCGCCGAACCTGCGGGTGGCGCGGACGGCTGGGCGAGCAGCGACGTCCCGCTCCTCGACGCCCTCGCCGACCTGCTCGGCGACCCTCGCGAGGCTGCCGGCGCCGCGCTCGACGACGGGTCCGACGGCGACGACCACGACGTCTTCGTCGCCGCGCGGGCCGCCGCCCGCCGGGACTGGACGTACGGGCACGTGGTGGTGGACGAGGCGCAGGAGCTGTCCGGCATGCAGTGGCACATGGTGGTGCGCCGCTGCCCCACCCGGTCCGTCACCGCCGTCGGCGACATCGACCAGGCGTCGTCCGCGCACCGCCAGACCGACTGGGGCGAGGCCGTGGGCGACGCCCTCGGCGACCGGTGGCGGCGGGCCGACCTCACCATCTGCTACCGCACGCCGCGCGAGGTCATGGAGCTCACCGTCCCCGTGCTGCGGCGGGCCGGCAGCCGCAACGCCCCGCCCCGCGCCGTCCGGTCCGCGCCGGTCGCGCCCTGGTGGGCCGACGCCGACGAGCGCACGTGGCCGGGCGTCGTCGTCGACGCCGTCGCCGGGATGACCGGCCGCTACGAGGGCGGCACGGTCGGCGTCGTCGCCCCCGCCTCCCGGCTGGCCGCGCTCCGCGAGGTGCTGCCGGACGGCGTGCCCGCACTCTCCGCGACGGGCGCCAAGGGCCTCGAGTGGGACGCCGCCGTCGTGGTCGACCCGGACGGCATCGCGGCCGAGCCGCGGGGCTGGAACGGGCTCTACGTGGCGCTCACCCGGTGCACGCAGGAGCTCGCGCAGGTGCCGGTCCTCTGACGGTCGAGCGACGGTTCGCACCCTCTGACCTTCCTCAAATCGCCTGCGGGCGCCCGGTCCCGGCCACCAAGATGACGACGCGACATCAACCGCCGCGAGCTGTGAAGCGAGGAACCCCCATGCGCGTCCTGGTCACCGGAGGCGCCGGGTACGTCGGGTCGCACACGGTGCTCCGGCTGCTCGAGGCCGGGCACGACGTCGTCGTGGTGGACGACTTCTCCCGTGGCGCCCCGGCGGCGCTGGAGCGGGTGGAGGTCCTGGCGGGCCGGCCCGTGCCGGTGCACGTCTTCGACGGGGCGGACATCGACGCCCTCGAGCGGCTCTTCGACACCGAGGGCTTCGACGCCGTGCTGCACCTCGCGGGCATCAAGAGCCCCAGCGCCCGCGGCGTCCGCCCGCTGGACAGCTACGAAACCAACCTCGGCACCACCTTCACGCTGCTGCGCTGCATGGCCTGGTACGGCGTCGACCGCCTCGTCGTGTCGTCGTCGGCGGCCGTGTACGGCGAGGGTCGCGACCTGCCGCACGCCGAGGACGCGCCGCTCGCCCCCACCGGCCCGGTGGGCCGCAGCCACGCGATGAACGAGCAGATCCTGCGCGACGTCGCCGCCGACGCCGGCCCCGCCCTGCGGGTGGGCGTCGTGCGGCACTTCTCGGCGGCGGGCGCGCACCCCTCGGGATCCCTCGGGCCCGACCGGACGGGGGCGTCCGCGGGCCTGCTCACCGCCGTCGCGGAGGCCGCCGCCGGGCTGCGCGACGGCCTCGAGGTGCACGGGGTCGACCACCCGACCCCCGACGGCACGGCCATGCGCGACTACGTGCACGTGGACGACCTGGCGGCCGGGCACGTCGCGGCCCTGGCGGCCCTCGGCGACGCCGAGGAGCAGCTGTCCACCTGGAACCTCGGCAGCGGCCGCCCCACCAGCGTCCTCCAGCTGGTCCGCGCGTTCGAGACCGCGACCGGCCGCACCGTGCCGTACCGCGTCGCCGCCCGCCGGGAGGGCGACGTCGCCGTGTCGTACGCCGACCCCGCCCGCGCCGAGGCCGAGCTCGGCTGGAGCGCCACCCGCGGCATCGAGGACATCTGCCTCGACCTGTGGCGCTGGCACCAGCGCAACCCCACCGGGTACCCGACGACCCTGGCGCCGTCCGCACCGTGGCGCGGCGGCGTGGGACACCGCCTGCGGCTCGTCTCCGCCGTGCCGGCCGCCGCGGCCTGGTAGCGCCGCCGCGGGACCGTCAGTCCTTCGTGACGCGGTAGTACCGCAGCGCGCCGGGGTGCAGCTCGACCGGGTCGGTGAAGATCGCCCGCACCCGGTCGAGGTTCGCCGCCGACGGCACCTGCTCCGCGATCTGACCCCTCGCGTCGAACAGGGTGGACACCAGGGTGCGAGCCTCGGCGTCCGGCATGTCGGCGCGCACCATGAGGAAGTTCGGCACCGCGAGCGTCTCGACCGCCCGCGACGACCCGTACATGCCCTCGGGCACGATGCCGTGCCGGTAGCCGCTGCCGTACCGGGACCGCACGTCCTCGACCAGGTCGCCCAGGGGCACGAGGCGCACCGGGACGTCGTCGGCGAGCGCCGTCAGGCCCGGGGTGCGCAGCCCGCCGGACCAGAAGAACGCGTCGATCTCGCCCGCGCGCAGCGCCTCGATCGAGCCGTCGAGGCCGAGGCTCACGTCGGTGAGGTCCTCGGCGGGCACGTCGGCCGCCATGAGCAGCCGGTGGGCGATGAGGGCCGTGCCGGACTGCGGCGCGCCGAGCGAGACGCGCCTGCCCCGAAGGTCGTCGATGGTGCGGACCCGGGAGCCCGCCGGCACGACGAGGTGGAGGAAGTCGTCGTACACGCGGGCCAGGGCGCGCACCTCGAGCGGCTCGTCGAACTCGCCCTCGCCCGCGACGGCGTCCCGCGCGGCGTCGGCGGCGCTGAACGCCACCTGCGCCGTGCCGGCGTCGAGGCTGTCGAGGTTCTCCACCGACCCCCCGGACTCGTCGACCACGACCGGCACGTCGTAGCGGTCCTCGAGCACCTGCGCCAGCGCCGTCCCGTACGCGTGGTAGATGCCGGTGGAGCCGCCGGTCGCCACGGTGAGCGCGTCGGGGCGCTGCCCGTCCCACGGGTCGCCGGCGCCGTCGTCGCCCACGCACGCGGTGAGCAACGGCAGCGCCACCAGCGCCGTGACCAGCAGCGTCGCGAGGCGAGCCGCCCGCGACCGGCCCGCGGTCGACCCGGCCCTCACGGCGTCACCTCCGCCGCGGGGTCGAGGGGCGCGCCGTCGACCGTCGCCAGCGCGGGCACGCGCAGCCGCACCTCGAGGCCGCCGCCGTCCGGCAGGCCCAGGCGCAGCCCGCCGCCGCCCGTGGCGAGCAGCTCCGACGCGATGGCGAGGCCCAGCCCGGAGCCGCGCACGGTGCTGTGGCCCGGCGAGCGCCAGAACCGCTCCGCGAGGCGGTCCAGCTCCTCGGGCGGGACGCCCGCGCCGTGGTCGCGCACCACCACCTCGACGGCGCCGCCCGGGACGGCGGGGGCCGTCACCGAGACGTCGACGCGGCCGCCGTCGGGCGAGAACTTCACCGCGTTGTCCAGGACGGCGTCGAACGCGCACTCGAGCACGATCGGGTTCAGCTCGGCCCACGCGCCGTCGCCCGGGTCGGCGAACGTCAGCTCGCGCCCGACCGCGACCAGCCGCCAGCTCTCCACGCGCCGCGCGACGAGCCCGGCGACGTCCAGCGGGTGCGCGCCCGCGGCCAGGTTCGCGTCGTCGGCCAGGAGCAGCAGGGCGTCGAGGATGTGCGCCATGCGGACCGCCTCCGCGCGCACGTGCGCCACCTCCGTGGCGTGCTCGGGCGGCGTCGACAGGGCGAGGTCCTCGACGCGGAGCATGAGCGCGTTGAGCGGGTTGCGCAGCTCGTGCGACGCGTTCGAGACGAACTCCTGCTGCCGGTGCATGGAGTGCTCCACCTGGCCGGCCATCGCGTTGAACCGGGTGATGACCTCGCGCAGCTCGGGCGGGCCCGTGGACGGCGGGATGCGGGCGTCGAGCCGCCCGCGGCCGATCTCGCCCATCGCGGTGTCGACGGCGCGCACCGGCCGCAGCACCCAGCCCGCGGTGCGGTGCGCGATGACGACGGCCAGCACGCACATGGCCAGCCCCGCGGCGACGAGGATGCCCCAGCTCGACCAGATGCTGCGGGAGACCTCGTCCGCGTCGGACACGGTGACGACGGCGCCCACCAGGTCGCCGCCGTCGTACACGGGCTCGGCCACCACCACCCGGTCGGCCTTCCACGGCAGCGAGCTGAGGTCCGCCTCCCCGCGGCGGCCCGCGAGCGCCGCCTGCCGCTCGTCCACCTCCTGCGGGTCGAGCCCGTTCGTGGCCCACGTGACGCCCGACTGGTCGACGACGGCGGCAGCGACCCCGTACGCCTCGCGGTAGCGGTCGAGGTCGCCCTCGACGATCGCCGGGTCGTCCGCGGCCAGCGACTGCCGGGCGGTGATGACCAGGTAGCCCGCGTCCGCGAGCCGGTCCAGGTAGACCCCCTGCTGGTTCGCCCGCGCGACGTTGCCCGCGTACGCGGTGCCGAGCAGCGCCAGCACCAGCACGCAGGGCACGAACAGGATGATCGCCAGGCGGGTCCGCATCGACGTCTACGCCCCCGCGACCGTGGGCCCGCCGCCGTCGGGCGCCGCCACCCGGTAGCCCACGCCGCGCACCGTCTCCACGACGTCGGGCACGCCGAGCTTGCGGCGCAGCGACGCGACGTGCACCTCGAGCGTGCGGCCCAGGCCCTTCCAGCTGGAGCCCCACACGTCGCGCAGGATCCGCTCACGCGTGAGCACCGAGCCCTGCTGGCGCACCAGCAGCGCGAGCAGGTCGTACTCCTTGCGGGTCAGCTCGACGACGGTGCCCACCGTGCTGCCCACCAGGTCGCCGGTGCGACGCACCTCGCGCCGCGCGAGGTCCACCACCAGCCCGCGGACGCGGACGCGCGCGTCGGATGCCTCCGCGCGGGCACCGTCCCACTCGCGGCCGCGGCCGCGCCGCATGACGGCGTCGATGCGCGCGAGCACCTCGCGGACGTCGTACGGCTTGGTCACGTAGTCGTCGGCGCCGAGCTCGAGGCCGCGGATGCGCGCGTCGAGGCGGGTGCGCGCGGTGACCATGATGATCGGGGTGTCCGAGACGCGGCGGATGCGGCGGCAGACCTCGAACCCGTCGATGTCGGGCAGGGACAGGTCGAGCAGCACCATGTCGGTGCGGGGGCTCAGCTCCCGCAGCGCGGACGCGCCGTCGCGCGCGCGGACCACCTCGTGGCCGTGCCGTCCGAGCACGGACACGAGCGCGCCGGCGACATGGTCGTCGTCCTCGACCACGAGCAGCTGCACGGGACCGTCCCTCCGTCGGGCGCTTCGAGGGCGCCAGGGTAGCGGAGCGTCGCTCCGGGGTCAGAGCCAGCCCACCCGGCGGAAGACGCGGTAGAGCACCACGCAGCCGACCGCCATGAGGAGCAGCGCGAACGGGTAGCCGAGCAGCCAGTGCAGCTCGGGCATGTGGCTGAAGTTCATGCCGTAGATCCCCGCGATCACCGTGGGGTACACGAGGATCGCCGCCCACGCCGAGATCTTGCGCATGTCCTCGTTCTGCCGCACCGACACCTGCGACAGGTGCACCTGGAGCATGTCGGAGAGCAGGTCGTCGTGGGCGTCGAGGTGCCGGTCGATGCGCTCGACCGTCGACGCCACCCGCTCCAGCGTGCGCCGGTCGGCGACGACGCGGCGCTCGTCGGAGGTGAGCTCGGGCAGCTCCGCGGACACCGGCAGCAGCGCGCGCCGCGCCTCCGTGATCTCCCGCTTGAGGTCGTAGAGGCGCTGCACCGGGTCCGCCATGGTGCGGTCGAAGACGACGCGCTCGGTGTCCGCGACGGCGTCCCCGAGCGCCACCTCCACCTCCGACGCCACGCCCACCAGGCCCAGCACGACGGCGAGCGTCACCCGCTGCGCCCCCGACCCGTGCGCCGGGCCCGGGCCGCGCAAGCGGTCCAGCGCGTGGTCGTGCACCCCGGCCTCGCCCGCCTCGAACGTGAGCACCGCGTCCGGGCCGGCGAGCACTCCCAGCTCACCGGTGTGCACCTGCCGGTCGTCCTCCGTGAACCAGACCGTCGGGGTCAGCACCGCCACCCAGTCGTCGTCGAGCCAGCGCACGGCGGCCGCCGGCCGCTTCGGCACGTCCCGCGCGACGACGTGCACCTGCGCCAGCCGCTCCCGCAGCGCGGGATCGATCTCCTCCGCCGCGGCAAGGAACGACGCCTTGTCCGTGACGTGCAGCCAGCGCGCCGGGTGGTCGTCGTCCGCCGTCTCCGACGGCGCGCCGTGCGTCCCGACGAACCACTCGCGCGTCGTCGTGCCCTCGTCCGTCACACCCGCATTCTCGGACGAACCGGGCCGAAGGGCGCGCCGGGTGCCGTCCGAGGAGGCGTCACGGCGGCAGTTCGGGCCCGCCGCGGCAGTTCGAACTGCCGCCGTGAGCGCAAGCTGCCGCCCCGAGCGTCAGACGGCGGCGGAGACGACGTCGTCCACCGGCCGGACGTCCGCCGCCCGCCGCGCCACCGACGCCGCGCCGACGCCGGCGGCGACGAAGATCGCGCCCAGCGCGAGCCAGCCGGGCGTGCCGGACCGGATGGGCAGCGCGGTGACGACGACCGGCGCGACCATCCCGGCGAGCGCGTAGCCGGTCTGCGACAGGCCCTGGTAGGCGCCGGCGCGGCGCGGGTCGGCGAGCTCGAACGCCATGCCCCACCCACCGGCCTCGGACAGCACCTCGCCGAGCGAGTGCGCGACGGCGGCGAGCAGCAGCAGCGCGGTCGCGGCGACGAGGCTGCCGTGCCCGGCCGCGGCGTACAGCACGCAGGCGCCGGCCAGCAGGAGCGTGCCGCGGCGCACGGCCCGGCCGGCCGCCCGCACCTCGTGCGTGCCGCGGGACGCGCGCACCTGGAGCAGGGCCACCAGCGCCGTGTTGACTACCAGCAGCGCGGACACGACGGCGGTCGGCGCGTCGGTGGTCGCGACCCACAGCGGCACGCCCACGGTCATGACGCCGAACTGCATGGCCACGACGGCGTTGAGCACGACGCTGGCGACGTACGTGCGGTCGCGCAGCGGGTGCACCCCGGGCGCGGCCCGGTGCGCGGCGTCGTCGGCCGCGGCGGCGGCCGGGGTGTCGGCGACGGGCGCGTCGGCGAGCATCCGCGCGGCCAGCTCGGGCACCCGGCGCGGCAGGCGGACCAGCGGCACGACGGCGCCGAGCAGCAGCACCGCCGTCGCGACCATCGCGGTGCGGTACGCGGCCGCGGTGTCCACCAGCAGGGCGACGGCGGCGGCCAGCGTGCCGAGCCCGATGAGGACGTTGGTCACGACGCGCAGCCGGGCGCGGACGTCGACGCGCTCGGGACCGGTGAACCACCGGGCCAGCAGAGCCTGCCGGGCGGTGGACTGCACGCCGCGTCCCGCGCTGACGACGACGGCGACGGCGGTGAAGCTCACCGCGTCGGAGGTGAACGAGTACGCCGCCAGCGCCACCGCCTGCGCGAGCAGGCCCCACACCTGCACGCGGTGCGCGCCGCGCCGGTCCGACCAGCGCCCGGCGAGGTAGGACCCGAGCACGCCCGCGCCGCCGGCGATGCCGAGGCCGAGCCCGACGGTGGTCGCGGGCAGCCCGACCACGCGCGTGAAGTACAGGACGGAGACGGTGTAGAAGATCCCCGTCGACGCGGCGAAGGCCATGGTCGAGACGGTGAGTGCGCGCGCCACGGGGTCCCGCGGCAGGAGGGTCTGGATCACGGCACCAGTAGGGACCCGTGGGTCCGCACCCGGAACGGATGTAGCGCTGCACTACATCTATGCTCACACGATGGGACGGAGCCGCTGATGGGGTGGATGCACTACGAGCTGGCCGGCATGGACCTCGCCGACGTCCGCTTCGCTGTCTCCCCGCTGAACGAGCTGGTGCTGTCGCTGCGCGCGTGGCGCGACCCCGGCCGCTTCCCCGTGCACCTGCCGTGGCTGCGTCGCGTGCAGGAGGCCCGGCCGACCCTCGACGGGGAGATGCTGCTCGCGCTGACCAACGAGGTGATGTGGACGCCGGACTTCCTCACGCCGCGCCCGGGCAGCCCGCTCACCCGGCTCGACGACGAGCTCGCCGGCGTGGCCGCCGTCGACGACACGGTGGTGGTGCACGACCTCGCCGCGGTGCACCCGGGCGGCCTGCCCGCCCCGCTGCGCGGCCCGCTCCCCCGCGTACGACGCCGGATGCTCGACGCGCTCACCGGCTACTGGGACGCCTGCTTCGCGCCCGTCTGGCCGCGGATGCGCGCCGTGCTGCAGGCCGACGTCGTGCACCGCGGCACCGTGATCTCGGCGCGGGGCGCGGGCGCGATGTTCGCCGACCTCTCCCCGCGGGTCTCGTTCGCCGACGGCGTGGTGAGCGTCCGCCTCGGGACGCTCAGCGGGGAGTTCCGCCGCTCCACCACCGGCGCGGGGCTCACGCTCGTGCCCACCCTGTTCACCCGCGCGGCGTCGGCCCCGATCTCGCCGGAGGAGCCGCCCATGATCATGTACGGCGCGCGCGGTACGGGCACGCTGTGGCAGGCCGAGCGACATGTGGCGGGCGACGCCCTCGTCGCGGTCCTGGGCCGCGCGCGGGCCGGGCTCCTCACGGCCCTGGAGCAGCCGGCGTCGTCCACCGAGCTCGCCCGCCGCCTCGACGTCACGACCAGCGCCGTCAACCAGCACCTGCGCGTGCTGCGCGACGCCGGCCTGCTGACCTCCGCCCGCTCCGGCCGGTCCGTGCTGTACCTGCGCTCGGAGGTGGGCGACGCGCTGGTGGGCCCGGTCCGCTGAGCCCGTCAGCCCGCGACGCGCTCCAGGTGCGTGTCGAGCACGTCCAGCGCCCATCCGGCGTCGGCGTCGGGGTCCTGCCGCACGACGTGCAGCGCGAGGCCGTCGACGAGCGCGTGCAGCTCGCGCACCTCGACGCCGGACGGCGCGCGCCCAATCAGGGCGGCCAGCGCGCGGGCGCACACGTCGCGGATGGCGTCCTGCGACGCGCGGTGGCCGTCGCGCAGGGCGGGGTCGGTCATGGCCGCGGTGCCGAGCGCGAGGTACACCTCCATCTCGGTGCGCCGCTCGGCGTCCAGCGGCAGGAGCTGGGCGAGCACCTCCCGCGACCAGCTCGCGCCGTCGACGTCGACGGCGGCGACGCGCTCCTGCAGCCGTTCCAGGACGAGCGCCACGGCGCGCTCGCGCACGCTGGCCACGGTGGGGAACGTGTAGCGCAGCGAGCTCTGCGGCAGGCCGGCCTCCGCGGCCACGTTGCGCACGGACAGGGCCTCGAGGCCGTCGCGCACGAGGACGCGCCACGCGGCCTCGGACACCTGGCGGCGGCGTTCGTCACGGTCGAGCTTCTGGGGCACGCGCCCATGTTCGCACAGTCGTGCGAAGTGTGCTAGAACTGTCTTCGCACGATCGTGCGACAAACTCCCAGCAGATCCCGAACGAGGGGAAGTGAGAGCCGTGGACTGGCTGATCCTCATCGCCGCCGGCGTGATGGAGGCCGTGTGGGCGACCGCGCTGGCCGCGTCGCGCGGCTTCAAGCGACCGGTGCCGACCGTGCTGTTCGTCGTCGGCCTGGCCCTGAGCATGTGGGGCCTCGCGCACGCGATGCTCACCATCGAGGTGGGCACGGCCTACGCGGTGTGGGTGGGCATCGGCGCGGTCCTCACCGTGCTGGTCGCCATCGTCCGCGGCGACGAGCGGCTGACCGTCGCGCGGGCGCTGCTGCTGGTCGGCCTGGTCGGGTCGGTCGTGGGACTCAAGGTGGTGAGCTGACATGAGCGCCGAGAACGTGGACGCGAGGAAGAACGTGACGACCGTGGCCTGGGTGGTGCTGCTGGCCAGCGCCGTCCTCGAGGCGGTCTGGGCCACAGCCCTGCACGCCAGCCGCGGCTTCACGGTGCCGGCCGACACGATCGTCTTCGTCGTCGCACTGTCGCTGAGCATGCTCGGCCTGGGCTACGCCGCGAAGCACATCCCCATCGGCACGGCCTACGCCATCTGGACCGGCGTCGGCGCCGCGCTCACCGTCGCCTGGGCGATGGTGACGGGCGCCGAGACGGCGTCGCTCCTCAAGGCCCTGTTCCTCGTCGGCATCATCGGCTGCGCCATCGGCCTCAAGGTGGTCGGCGACGGCGGGCACGCCCGCGGCGGATCGGACGAGTGAGGAGCTGCGGCCGAGGCGTCAGACCTCTCGGCGGTGGACCACCTGCGCCGCCGCCTGGTCGCGCGGCATGAGCAGCACCTGGTCGACGTTGACGTGGGCCGGGCGGGTGGCGATCCACGCCACCGTCTCGGCGACGTCCTCGGCCGTGAGCGGCTCGACGCCGGCGTAGACGGCGTCGGCCTTCTCCTGGTCGCCCTTGAACCGGACCAGCGAGAAGTCGGTGTGCACCATGCCCGGGTCGATCTCGCTGACCCGCACCGGCTGGCCGAGCAGCTCGAGGCGCAGCACCCGGGTGAGCGCGGCCTCGGCGTGCTTCGCGGCGTTGTAGCCGGCGCCGCCCTTGTAGGGCTCGCGGCCCGCGATGGAGCCGATGGTGATGACCTGGCCGTCGCCGCTGGCGATCAGGCTCGGCAGCAGCGCCTTGGTGACGCGGACGGTGCCGAGCACGTTGATGTCGTACATGCGCTGCCAGTCGGCGAGGTCGGCGTCCGCCACGGACTCCGTCCCGAGCGCGCCGCCGGCGTTGTTGACGAGCAGGTCGCAGCGCCCGAGCTTCTCCTCGACGGCCGTGGCGAACGCTGCGACGGACGCGTCGTCCGTGACGTCGAGGGGCAGCGCGGTGCCGCCGGTCTCGGCGGCCACCTGCTCGAGGCGGTCCATGCGGCGGGCGCCGAGGACCACGTGGAAGCCCGCCGCCGCGAGGGCGCGCGCGCTGGCGGCGCCGATCCCGCTGCTGGCTCCGGTGACGACGGCGACGCGGGCGCTGCTCGGCATGGGTCCTCCTCGGGACGGTCAGGGATGCCGTCTCAGCCTAGACGCGTTGTGAGCGGGGGGGGGGGGGCGGGGGGGCCCGGGGCCCGCGGGGCCCACCCCCCCCCCCCCCCGCGGCCCCCCGGGCGGGGGCGGGCGGCGGCGCCGGCGCCGCGCGCGGGGCC
>NZ_JBIRXZ010000008.1:104125-249115 GCF_044389385.1 Isoptericola sp. NPDC019571 | reverse complement strand
CGGCTGTGTCCCCGCGGCGGCGGGCGGGGGGGCGCCGCCGCACCGCCCCCCTCCCTTGCCCGTCGGCCCCCCCCCCTTACGGCGCCGGGGGGGGGGGCCCCGCCCCCCCCCCCCTCTCTATCTCGGCGGGATCCCTTCTCTATCTCGCGGATCCGGCCTCTCTGTCTCCCGGGGTCACCAGTTGGGTGTGGCCCCGGGGACGTTGCGGGGCAGCTTCACGTCGTGCGGGTGGATGACGTACGCGATGCCGTCGGTGGACGTCTGCCACACGCGCTCGAAGTTCTCGCGGGTGTAGACGTTGCGCACGTCGGCGTCGGTCGCCTTGTTGGGGTCGTTGATGACCGGGTCGCCGTCGGCGGTGAAGCCCACGATGGTCACCAGGTGGCCGTCGGTGCCGTAGCCCGCCTCGGGCATCTCCTCCTTCGCGAAGTTGATCGAGACGACCAGCGGGATGCCCGCGGCGATGAACCGCTCCGCCTCGGCCAGGGAGCGCAGCCGCGTCACGAACGTCTCCAGGCCGTACTCGTGCGCGTACGCCGTGTTGAACGGCCAGTTGCCCGCGCCCTCGTAGGTGTAGTCCCACGCGTTGATGGCGGCGTGCGCCACCTGCGGGTCGCCGTTCGGGGCGACGATGCCCTCGAGCCGGTCGGCGGGCACCCGGTACTTCTTGCCGTACGAGTACTGGATCATCGTGGTCGACGTCGGCGAGCACCACACCTGGCCGCCGCCCCCGAACTCGGGGTACTCGCCGATGTGGATCAGCTGCGAGTAGCCGGGCACGTCGAGCTCGACCGCGCGGCCGAGCGTGAAGTCGCTGGTGCCGGTGTACGCGGAGTCGGGCAGGTACTCGTTGGTCATCGTCGTCACGCCCGACAGTCGCGGGGTCGCCGTCGACCCGGCCGGCCGGTAGAGCGTGACGCGGGTCTGGAAGGCCTCGGGTTCGTGGCCCGTGCGGGCCACGAACGTGTCGGTGTACAGGGCGGCGTCGGCGTCGTTCTGGCCGTTCAGCGACGTGCGGTGGATGTCGCCCACCGAGCCGTCCTCGGGCGCGAAATCGGCGCCGGACGCCCAGCGGCCCATGACGAACCACTTGGTCCACGCGCCGTCGGCCTTGCGCCCGCGGAACTCGACCTCCACCCACGTGCCCGTCGGGGTGGTGGCGTTCCAGGAGGTCAGGGACTCGTCGACGGCGTACCCGGTCTCGACGACCGGCGACGTCCACGTCCCCGTCTCGTAGTCCACCGCGCTGCCGTCGCCGAACGGGTCGGTGTACGCCGTGGTGGGCCCGCCGGCGGCGCGGATCCCCAGGGTGCCGCGCGCCCCGGGGCGCAGGTTCTCCCACTCGCCGTGCCGCAGGTCGTCGATGCCCTGCCAGTGGGTCGTGGTGATCTTGTTGCCCGACGTCGCGGTGTCGTCCGGCGGCGCGGCACCGGCGGCTCCCGCCGTCGGTGCGATCACCGCCCCCGCTGCCAGGGCCGCCGTCGTCGCTCTCATCCAGGTCCTCCGCACCATGCCTGTCACGGTCCCTCCCCAGGGACGGGGGCGTGGGACGGTCCCCTCCGCCCGTTGGCAAAGACTTTCCCAGAAACTGTGGCGTGTGTCACGACCTTGCGCGGGGCCGTGGCCCATGGCCCGAGGGCGGGGGAGGTGGCGGGGTGCGGTCAGGCGGCCAGCTCGGCGGGCACGTCGTCGTCGTGCCGCACCGCGAGCGATGTCACCGCCCGGGTCAGGCACACGTACAGGCGCCGCAGCCCGGACCCGCGGTCGGTCTCGCCGGCCACGATCCCCGCCGGGTCGTCGAGGACGACGTGGTCGTACTCCAGACCCTTGGCCAGGGACGCGGGGACCAGGTCGAGCCGTGCGTCGAACTCGGTGGCACGGTCGGCGCCCTCGGCACCGTCGGCGCTGTCAGCGACCTCCGCCGTGAGGTCCTCCTCGCCGACGACGGCGAGCTCCAGCCCGGCCGCCTGGAGCCGTCTGCGCGCGGCGGCCACGCCGGCGTCCGGCACGATCAGGCCCACCGAGCCCTCCCGCGCGAGGGCGGCCCGCACCAGCTCCTCGGTCGGCGCCGTGGTGAGCAGCAGCTCGCCGCGGGCCCGCCGCACGGCCACGGGTGGCGCGAGCGTGGGCGCGATCGTCGGCAGGAGGCGCGCCGCGTACTCGATGACGTCGCCGGGCACGCGGAACCCCGCGGTGAGCTGCTCGACGTGCGCGTCGGGCTTGCCGAGGTGAGCGAGGGCGTCCGTCCAGGAGCGCACGGCCCACGGCGTGGTCGCCTGGGCGAGGTCGCCGAGCACCGTGAGCGAGCCGGTGCGGGCCCGGCGCCCGAGGGCGCGCAGCATCATGGGGGACAGGTCCTGGGCCTCGTCGACGACGACGTGCGCCACCGACGGCGCCCGCTCCAGCAGGTCGGCGAGCTCGTCGAGCAGCACGAGGTCGGCGAGCGTCCATCGCGCCGCCCCCACGCTCCGGGGCGGTGCGGCCCAGGTGAGCTGCTGCTGCTCGGTCGGGGTGAGGAGTCCGTCGGCCGTCGCGGCGAGGAAGTCCGGGTCGCCCAGCAGTCGGTGCAGCAGCCGGGCGGGCGTGAGGACCGGCCAGAGCGCCGCGGCGTAGTCCTTCACGGGCTTGGTGCGCGCGAGGACGTCCCAGGCGCGGTCGTCGAGCGCGTCGCCGGCCGCCTCGATCTGCTGCAGGATCCGGTGCGCCAGCGCGTACCGGAGCTGCTCGCGTCCGGCGTCGTAGCGCAGGTCGCGGCCCACCACGTGCGCGACGGCGTCGCGGGCCTCGTGCGCGGGCACGCGCCAGCGGCGGGAGCCGCGCGGCAGGACGAGCGCCTCCGCGGGCTCGCCCAGGTGCGACCACACGGCTCGGCGCAGCACCTGCGCCATGCGGGCGTCGCCCTTGAGGCGGGCGACCTCGGCAGTCTCGGTACCGCGCCGGCGGCCGTGCGCCGCGACGAGCTCCTCGACCGTCGTCTGCGTGGCGTCGACCTCGCCGAGGGCGGGCAGCACGTCCCGGATGTAGCGCAGGAAGCTCGAGTTCGGTCCGACGACGGTCATGCCGCGCCGCGTGACCTGCTCCCGGTGCGCGTACAGCAGGTAGGCCGCGCGGTGCAGGCCCACGGCCGTCTTCCCCGTGCCGGGCGCGCCCTGCACGACGACGGTGCGGTCGAGGTCGCTGCGGACGATGACGTCCTGCTCGGGCTGGATCGTCGCGACGATGTCTCGCATCGGCCCGGTGCGCGGGCGCTCGATCTCCTGTTCAAGGATCTCCGAGTGCTCGGCCGCGGTAGCGCCCGCGCTCGCGCCGGACAGCACCTCGTCCTCGAACCCGGTGAGCACGCCGCGTGCGAAGCCGTACCGGCGCCGGGTGGCGACCCCCATCGGGTCGTCCCGGGTGGCGCGGTAGAACGCGGCGCTCACCGGGGCGCGCCAGTCCACGACCAGCGGGTCCCCGGCGGTGTCGGACACGTGCCGCCGCCCGACGTGGAAGACCTCGCCACCGGCCGGCTCGTCGTGGTCGAGCCGGCCGAAGAAGAGGGGCACGTGGGGGTCGTCGGCGAGCTGGGCCAGGCGGCGGGCCAGCGTGGCCTCGAGCACCTCGGCGCTGATGCGGTCGCCGGCGTGGGCGGTCAGCCCCGCCGTGCGCTCGCGCATCCGGGCGAGCTCCTCGCGCGCCCGCTGCAGGTGTGCCCGCTCCCGGTCGAGCTCGGCAGGGGGCACGGCGGGCACGGCTGACCTCCAGGGCGGCGGGTGGGAGCCGCAGGACATTACCCGGTCGGGCCCGCCGGGGCAACGCGCCCGTGGGCGGGCGCTCCGCTGGATCGACGCCGGCCGAGGGATGTGATCTGCGTCCCAGCGGTTGGCATCGGAGCGAGGCGACCCTAAGTTAGGCCAGGCTGACCTCACTTCGACCGATCGAGGAGACCTGTGACGAAGTCCTCCGCCCTGCTGGGAGCCGCGACCGCGGCCGACTACGCCGGCGCGCTGCACGCCGTCGTGGACGACGTGGCCGCCCGCTTCGAGACCGTCCGGCAGCCGTTCTGCGGCGCCAGCCGCCGCGAGCTGCAGGCCCTCGTCGACGCCGTCGACCTCGACGGGCCCCCGGTCGGGACGCCCGAGGCGCTGCGCGAGAGCGCCGACCTCTACGCCTCGCACGCCGTCTGGTTCCACCACCCCGCGTACACGGCGCACCTCAACTGCCCGGTGGCGCTCCCGGCCGTCGGAGCGGAGGCGATGCTCGCCGCGATCAACACGTCCGTCGACACCTACGACCAGTCGACGGTCGCGACCCTCATGGAGCAGCGCCTCGTCGAGTGGACCGCCGGCCGCATCGGCTTCCCGGCCGGGAGCGACGGGGTCTTCACCTCGGGCGGCACGCAGTCCAACCTCCAGGCGCTGCACCTGGCGCGCGAGGCCGCGCTCACCGGGCCCGACGGCGCCCGGCTCGGCGGCGCGGCGCGGCGCGAGCGCCTCGGCCGGCTGCGGGTGCTCGCCACGACCGCCGGGCACTTCTCCGTGGCCCGCTCCGCGCTGCTCCTCGGTCTCGACGACGACGCCGTGATCGGTGTCGGCACCGACGCCGACGGCCGCCTCGACCCCGCCGCGCTGGCCCGGGCCCTGGTCGACGTCGAGCGGGCGGGCGACGTCGTCATGGCCGTCGTCGTCACCGCGGGGACCACCGACCGCGGCTGCGTCGACCCGGTCGCCCCGGTCGCGGACCTCTGCGACGCCGTCGGGGCATGGCTGCACGTCGACGCCGCGTACGGCGGCGGGCTGCTGGTCTCGCCGCGCCGCCGCCACCTGCTGGACGGCGTCGAGCGGGCGCGCAGCGTCACGGTCGACTTCCACAAGACGTTCTTCCAGCCGGTCTCCTCCAGCGCCCTCCTCGTCCGCGAGGCCGCGGACCTCGCGCGCGCCGCGTGGCACGCGGACTACCTCAACCCCGCCGAGGAGGCGGGGGAGCCGAATCCCGACCTCAACCTCGTCGACCGGTCGCTGCAGACCACGCGCCGGTTCGACGCGCTCAAGCTGTGGGCCACCCTGCGCGCCGTCGGCGCCGACGGGATCGGCGCGATGGTCGACGCCGTCTGCGACCTCGCCGCCGCCGTGCACGCCGACCTCGCCGGCGACCCCGAGCTGCGGCTCCTCGCCCCGACCGACCTGTCCACCGTGCTGTTCCGCTACCAGCCCGACGGCGTCGACGACGCGCAGGCGGACGCCCTCGTGCCGCGCGTGCGGCGCGTGCTGTTCGACTCCGGCCGTGCGCTCGTCGCGAAGACGGTGGTGGACGGTCGTCCGTGCCTCAAGCTCACGCTCCTCAACCCGGACGCGACGCTCGACGACGTCCGGGGCGTGCTCGACCTGGTCCGCGCCACGGCGCACGGGCTGCTCGCCGGCGAGGAGCTGCTCGACCTGGACGCGCCGCCGTGCCGCGGCGCCCACCCGCGCCTGCAGCGGGCGACCGCCGTGCCCGCCGACCCCGCCCTCGAGGAGGTCGCCCGATGACCCGCACCACCGACTCCGCCCCCGAGCGCACCCACGACGTCCTGGGCGTCGGCATCGGGCCGTTCAACCTGGGTCTCGCCGCGCTCGCCGACCCGCTCGACGACGTCGACGCGGTGTTCCTCGACCGGCGCGACGGGTTCTCCTGGCACCCGGGCATGATGCTCGAGGGCGCCACCATCCAGGTGCCGTTCCTCGCCGACCTGGTGACGATGGCGGACCCGACGTCGCCGTTCTCGTTCCTCGCGTTCCTCAAGGACACGGGCCGGCTCTACCCGTTCTACATCCGCGAGTCCTTCTACCCGCTGCGCGCCGAGTACGACGAGTACTGCCGCTGGGCGGCCGACCGTCTCACCACCCTGCGCTGGGGCCGCGACGTCACGGCGGTGTCCCGGGACGAGGAGTCCGGGGACCTGGTGGTGACCGCCCGCCTGGCCGACGGGACGACCGAGACGTACCGGGCGCGCCACGTCGTCCTGGGCGTCGGGACGACGCCGCAGCTCCCGGCGCCGCTCGCCGCCCTGGCCGCCGAGGCAGGCCGGCACCCGGGCGCCGGCCCGGTGGTGCACAGCGCCGACTACCTGCCGCACCGCGACGCGCTCGCCGCGACCGGTGCGGTGACCGTCGTCGGGTCGGGGCAGTCGGCGGCGGAGGTGTACCGCGACCTGCTCGAGGACGCCGCGCCCGGCGCGCACCGCGTGGACTGGGTGACGCGCTCGACGCGATTCTTCCCGATGGAGTACACGAAGCTCACCCTCGAGATGACGTCGCCGGAGTACACCGACCACTACCGGGCGCTGCCCACCGAGCTGCGCGAGATCCTCGGCCGCGAGCAGCGCGCGCTGTACAAGGGGATCAGCGGCGACCTCGTGGACGACATCTACGACACGCTCTACCGCAAGTCCGCCCTCGGGCGGGAGGTGCCGACCACCCTGCTGTCGGACACGGAGGTGGTCGCGGCGCGCTACGAGCCCGACGGCGCCGACCGCGCGGGGGAGTACGTGCTCACCCTGCGGCACGGCCAGCTCGGCCGGGTGGCGGAGCACCGCACGCGGGCCGTCGTCGCCGCCACCGGGTACGGGTCGGGCGTGCCGGGCTTCGTGGCGCCCGGTCTGGTCGACCTCGACGAGCTCGGGCGCGTGGACGTGGCCCGCGACTACACCGCGGGCGCGGGCGGGCGCCTCCACGTGGGTGGCACGGAGGCGCACACCCACGGCGTCACCGCCCCCGACCTGGGCTTCGCCGCCTGGCGGAACTCGGTGATCCTGGCGCAGGTCACCGGCCGCGAGCCGTACGCGATCGAGCGGCGCATCGCGTTCCAGACGTTCGGGCTGCCGGGCGGCGAACCCGTGCCGAGCCCGGCAGCGGCCGCCGCGGTGCAGGGGGTGGCCCGATGACCGCCGTCGCCGAGTCCGGCCTCCGGCCCGTCGCCGCGACCCGGACCTCTCCGGACGCCGTCACCCTCGAACCGGTCGACCCGGCGCGCGACGCCGCGACCGTGCACGGATGGCTGTCCCACCCGGCGTCCGCGTTCTGGCAGATGGGGCACCTGGGCGCCGTGGACGTCCGGGACTACCTCGCCGGCGTCGCCGACCACCCGGACCAGGACGGCTGGCTCGGGCGGGTCGACGGCGTCCCCGCGTTCTACACCGAGACCTACGACCCGGCCCGCGTGCTGCTCGTCGGCGTGCACGACGCCGCGCCCGGCGACGTCGGCATGCACCTGCTCGTGGCGCCCCCGCCCGAGGACCCGGCCGACCGCGCGCCGGGGTTCACCGACGCGGTGATGGCCGCCGTCGTGCGCTTCTGCCTGACGGCGGAGGGCTGCGGGGGCGCGCGCGTCGTCGTCGAGCCGGACGTGCGCAACCGCGCGATCGGCGCGAAGAACGCAGCGGCCGGGTTCCGCATGCTGCGCGAGGTGGAGCTCGACGAGTGCGGGCACACCAAGCGCGCGGCGCTGAGCGTCTGCACGCGGGAGGACTTCGCGGCCTCGCCGCTCGGCGCCCTCGCCGGGCGCGCCGCCGGCGCGCGCCTCGCGCCGCACCTGCGCCCCGACCTCGCCGAGCACGCCCACCGTCACCTCGCCGCCAAGGCGCTCGCGGAGCTCGCGCACGAGCGGCTCTTCCGCCCGGAGCCCGAGCCGGCTCACCACGATCCGGCGGACGACGCCGGGCCGTACGTGCTGACGCTCGACGGCGTGACGTACCGGTTCGCGGCGCGCACGTTCGCGCTGGAGCACTGGGTGGTGGACCCGGCATCGATCACGCGCACGGCCACGACGGGGACGGCCGACGTCGAGCTGCCCGTGGACGCCCTGGAGCTGGTGGCCGAGCTGCAGCCGCTGCTGCAGATCCCGGACGACCTCGTGGCGACCTACCTCGAGGAGCTGTCGTCGACCCTCGCCGCGGCGTGCGCCAAGCGGGAGCGGGAGCTGGACGGCACGTCGCCGCAGGTCCCGGAGCTGCTGTCCGCCCTCGCCCCCGAGCAGGTCGACGACGGCGACGAGGACCGGCGTCGCGCCGAGGCGTTCCAGGCCGCCGAGGCGGCGATGACCGAGGGGCACCCCGGCTTCCTCGCGAACAACGGCCGCATCGGGTTCTCCCTCGACGACTACCGCGCCTACGCGCCTGAGCGCGGTGAGCGGCTGCGCCTGACGTGGCTGGCGGCGCGTCGCGAGCACTCCCACCTCGCGGTCGGTGCCGGCCTCACCGAGCAGGCGCTCTACGGCGACGAGCTCTCGGGCGCCGAGCGCGCCGCGTTCGCCGACCGGCTGACCGCGCGAGGGCTGGACCCCGCCGAGTACCTGTACCTGCCGGTGCACCCGTGGCAGTGGCAGCACCGCGTGCCGATCACGTTCGCCGCCGACGTCGCGCGCGGCGACCTCGTGCCCCTGGGCGCGGGCGCCGACGAGTACCAGCCGCAGCAGTCGATCCGGACGATGTTCAACCGGACGCGGCCGGAGCGGCACTACGTCAAGGTGGCGCTCGCGATCCAGAACATGGGCTTCCTGCGCGGCCTCTCCCCGGCGTACATGCGCGGCACGCCGGAGATCAACGACTGGGTGGCGGGCGTCGTCGAGGGCGACCCCACGCTGCGCGACGCCGGGTTCGCCGTCCTGCGCGAGCGCGCGTCCATCGGGTACACCGGCGACGTCTACCACCGCACCGCCCGACCCAGCGCGCACCGCAAGATGCTCGCGGCGCTCTGGCGGGAGTCGCCGGTGCCGCGCACCGCGCCGGGGGAGCGGCTGGCCACCATGGCGAGCCTGCTGCACCGCGACGCCTCCGGGCGGTCGCTCGCCACCGCCCTCGCCCGGGAGTCGGGGATCGCGCCCGAGGCGTGGCTGCGCGCCTACCTCGACGCCTACCTGTACCCGCTGGTGCACTGCCTGCGCGCGCACGACCTGGCGTTCATGCCGCACGGCGAGAACCTCGTGCTCGTGCTGCGCGACGGCGTGGTGCGGCGGGTGTTCATGAAGGACATCGGGGAGGAGATCGCGGTCCTCGGCGAGCGTGCCCTGCCCTCCGGCGTCGAGCGCGTGCAGTCGGTCGTGGACGACGACGAGAAGGCGCTCGCGATCTTCACCGACGTGTTCGACGGCGTGCTGCGCCACCTCGCGGGCGTCCTCGCGGTGGACGGCGTGCTCGCCGAGGACCGGTTCTGGGCCGTGGTGGCCGACGTCGTGGACCGGCACGCCACCGAGCACCCGGACCTCGCCCCGCGCGGCGGGCGGGGCGTCGACCTGCGGGTGCCGCGGTTCGCGCACTCGTGCCTCAACCGGCTGCAGCTGCGCAACACGCTGCAGATGGTCGACCTCACCGACCAGTCCGCCTCGCTGCTGTACGCAGGGACGATGGCCAACCCCGTCGCCCGCCCGGACGTCCCGTGACCCGACCCTTCGAGCTGTTCCGCGACGACCTCGGGGTGCCGCACGTGCGGGCGGGCTCGGAGGCGGACCTGGCGTACGGGCAGGGCTACGTCACCGCGCTCGACCGAGGCTGGCAGCTCGAGGTCGACCGCTGGTACGGCGACGGCCGGCTCGCGGCGCGGGTCGGCCCGGCCGGGCTCGAGTGGGACCGGTTCGCCGTCCGGGTGCGCCTCGCGGACACCACCCGCCGGGTCTGGGAGGCGCTCGCGGAGCCCGAGCGGGTGTGGCTCGCCGCGTACGCCGACGGCGTGCGGGACGGGCTCGACGCCGGCGGCCGGGACGCCATCGAGCGGGCGGAGCTGGCGCGGGCCTTCGGCGGTGCCCCGCTCCCCGACGACGAGCCCTGGCTGCCCTGGACCCCGATCGGCACCTTCCTGGTGCACCACGTGCTGTTCAGCGGCTTCCCGCACCTGCTGTGGCGCGAGCACGTGGCGCGCACGCTCGGCCCGACCCTCGGCGACGCGGTCGTCGGGTGGTGGGGCGCGCGCGACGGCGGGGGCGGTGGCCCGTCGTCGGGCTCCAACGCGTGGGCGCTGCCCGGGTCGCGGACGGCGTCCGGCGCTCCGCTGCTCGCCGGCGACCCGCACCGGCTCCTCGAGCTGCCCGGGGTCTACCAGCAGGTCCGGCTCGCGCGCCCGGGGCACGACGTCGTCGGGCTGGCGTTCCCCGGCGTCCCGGGCGTGCTGCACTTCGGGCACGCCGAGACGCCGGTGGGCGCGGTCGCGTGGGGCGTCACGAACGCGATGGCGCACCACGTCGCGCTGGTCGCGGAAGGGGTCGACGCCGCCGCGGCCGGCGCACGGGTGGTCGCGCAGGGATCCGAGGCCGTGCCCGTGCGCGGCGGGGCACCCGTCGTCGTGCGGTGGGCGGAGACGGCCCGCGGCCCGCTCGTCACCGACCGGCACAGCCTGCGCTGGCCCGTGCGCATGACGGCGGACGCCGGGGTGGCCGCCTGGCGCGCGCTCCAGCGCGCGCGGACGGCGCGCGACGTCGCCGCCGCGTTCGCCGGGTGGGTCGACCCCGTGGACCGGGTCCTCACCGCCGACTCGGCCGGCGAGGTGCTGCGCCTGACCGCCGGTCTGGTGCCGGACGTGCCGCCGTCGGGACGCGTCGTCCCGGCGACCCGTCGCGACGAGCCGGGGTGGCGACGGCTGCCCGCGCCCGCGGTCGTGGCCGACGTCGCCGTGGACGCCAACCACCGCCCGGCCCGGCCGGAGCACGACCTGGGCCATGCCTACGCCCCGCACCGCGCCGCGCGCGTGCGGGCACTGCTCGCCGACCCGCCGCCCGGCGGGGAGACGGCCGAGGACCAGGACCGCGTGCTCGCCGACACGCGCGACGGTGGCGCGGCGGAGCTCGTCGCCTGGCTTCCGTCGGTCGAACCGGTCGGGACCCAGGGCCCCGCGGACCGGCTGCGCGCCTGGGCCGCGGCGGGCGCGCGGATGGACGCCGGCTCCCCGGACGCCGCGCTGTTCGCCCGCTGGCGGCACGCGCTGGTGCGCCGCGTGGCGGCCGCCCCGGCCCTCGCCCCGCTGCACGCCCCGCACGGCCTGCCGGAGGTCTTCGCGCCGTGGCTGGACGTCGTCGCGCGCGTGGGTGACGCGCTCGCGCCGATCCTCGCCTCGGGGGTCGTCGACGGTCGGCGCCTGGCCGGGGAGGCGCTCGCGGACGTCGACGGGCGCACCGACCCGCTCCCCGACCCGCCCGAAGCCGCCCGCGAGACCTGGGGCGACCTGCACCGCCTGGCCCCGCTGCACGCGCTGGGCCTGGTCCCCGGCGCGGCGGTGCCCGCGGTGCCGGCGGAGCAGGCGCGGCCGCTGGGTGGGGCGGGCGACGCCGTCCGCTGCACGGCAGGCGTGCCCGGCGTGACTCACGCCGTCCTGCACGGGTCGGTCGCCCGCTGGGTGTGGGACCTGGGCGACCGCCGCCGCAGCCGCTGGGGCGTGCCGTTCGGCGCCTCCGGCGACCCGCGCTCGCCGCACTTCGCCGACCAGCATCCGGCGTGGGCCGACGCCCGCACCGTCCCGATCGAGACCGACTGGGCGCGGCTGCGCCCCGGGCACCTGCCGACCCGACGACCCCCGGAGGACCGATGACGACCGAGCCCCTGTCCGATTCCCCGCCCGAGCCCGCGACGTCCGACCGACTGCTGTCCGGAGCGCGCGGCGCGGAGGTGTGGCGCGCCGACGTCCCGGGCGCGGGTACCGTCACGGCGCACGTGCTGGACCCGGTCGCCGACCTCGACGTGCTGCACGAGTGGGTCAACCGCCCGCACGCCGGGTTCTGGGGGCTGGCGGGCCTGAGCCGCGAGGACCTGGGCGACACGTACGCGTTCGTCGACTCCCTGCCCACGCACCACGCCTACCTGGTGCGCTGGGACGGCGAGCCGGTCGTCCTGGTGCAGCTGTACCACCCGGAGGACGACCCGGTCTCGACGGCCTACGACGCGCTCCCCGGCGACCTGGGGATGCACTTCTTCAAGGGCGGCGACGGCCCGGCCGCCCGCTACGGCGTCGCGCCCTGGGCCGTGGTCGGCCCCGCCGTGCTCGCCTTCGCGTTCACCCGCCCGGGCACGCGGCGGCTGGTCGGCGAGCCGGACGCCCGCAACCGGTCCGCGGTCGCCCGCATGGCGGCGTTCGGCTTCGAGGCCGCGGGCACCGTGCGCTTCGAGTCCCCGCAGGGGCCGAAGGAGGCGGTGCTGGCGTTCTGCGAGCGCGAGCGCGCGGAGGCGATCGTCGCCGGGCGGTTCCGCACCGCCGGACGCTGAGGCCCGTTCACGTCGACGAGGCTCGACGGTGTCGACGTGAGGCGGAGAGTGGTCAGGCCTGCGCGTCGGCGGGGCGGACGACGTCGGGCACGGGCCCGGTCGTGGTGCCGGGCACGAGCTCGACGGGCAGCGTCGTGCAGGTGGGCTCCTCACCGGCCAGCACGCCCAGGACGGCTCGGCCGAGCGCGGCGCCCTTGGCCTGCAGCGGCTGGTGCACGCTGGTGAGCACGTCGGGGGAGAGCCACGGCAGGTCGATCCCGTCGAAGCCGGCGACCGAGACGTCGTCGGGCACGCGCAGCCCGAGCTCGCGGGCCGCGATGACGGCGCCCGCGGCGAGCAGGTCCGAGTGGGCGACGATCGCCGTCGGCCGCTCCGTCTCCGGCACCCATGCCCCGAGGATCTCCGTGGCGGCGTCGCGACCGTGCTCCACGAGGGACGCGGGCGTCTCCCACGAGATGACGGGCTCGACCGCGTCCCGCACGCCCGCGAGGCGGTGCCGCGTCGACGTGCGGTCGGCCTGGGCGAGGCGGGCCGCGTCGATCGGGCCGGACCGCTCCGCGGCGTCGAGGGGGAGCGTGATCTCCGCGATGCGGGTGTGCCCCAGCTCCTGGAGGTGGCGCACGGCCAGGGCCGTGCCCGCCCGGTCGTCCAGGGCCACGAGCGGTGCGCCGTCGACGCGGCCGCCCTCGCCGACCACGACGGGGACGTCGCGGCGACGCAGGGCCGCGAGCGTCGCGTCGTCGGTGAGCACGCCCCACACGAGCACGGCCACGTCCATGGCGGCGGACTCCAGCAGGGGGTCGACGGCGGGCACGGGCGCCGTCTCCTCGCCGTCGACCCGCGGCCCGGGGACCGCGCGCACGCCGGGGATGAGCAGCACGCCCAGGCCCTCGGCGCCGAGCACGTCCACGAGGCCGTCGAGCACCTTGACCGCCACCGGGTCGCGGAACGCGCGGCCGGGCTGGTCGCCGAGGACGACGCCCACGATGCCGGAGCGGCCCGAGCGCAGCTGCCGGCCGAGCGGGTTGGGGCCGGAGTAGCCCAGCTCGGCGGCGGCGGCGAGCACCTTGTCGCGCGTCTCGGCCGTGATCGGTCCCGCGCCCGAGAACGCCAGGGACGCGGTGGAGACCGAGACGCCCGCGAGCTCGGCCACCCGCGCGAGGGTCGGTCGGGCGTTGCTGCGGCCCATGGGGCTCCTTCCGGCGAGGTCCGGGGCGAAGCCTACCCGCGCTGACCAGCGCGCGCTCGAATCGATTTGACCCGCGTGGCGGATTCGGGAAGCGTCGGACCGTGAGCACCGAACTCCCCACCCGGCCGCCCGCGCACGCCGTGCGCGCCGCCTGGGCCGTCTTCGCGGTCTTCGTCGTCGCCGGGATCGGCATGGCCACGTGGGCCTCCCGGATCCCCGCGGTGCGCGACGGCCTCGGCTTCTCCGAGGCCGAGATGGGTGTGCTGCTGCTCACCGGCGCGATCGGGTCGCTCGTCGCGCTGCCGCTGTCCGGCATGATCGCCTCGCGCGTCGGCGCCGGTCGCACCTGCGTGTCGTTCGCCGCGCTGGCGGCCGCGGGCTTCGCCGTCGCCACCCTCGCGGTCGACGGCGACCACCCGATGCTGGTGCGGGTCGGCCTCTTCGTCGGCGGCATGGGCGTGGGCATCTGGGACGCCGCGATGAACCTCGAGGGCGCCGTCGTCGAGCAGCGGCTGGGGAGGTCGGTCATGCCGCGCTTCCACGCCGGCTTCTCGCTCGGCACGGTCGCGGGCGCGGGCATCGGCGCCCTCGCGGCGCACGCCGGCGCCTCGCTGCCGGGGCACGTCATCACCGTGATGGTGATCGACCTGATCGTCGTCGTGGCCTGCGTGCGCTTCTTCGAGCCGACGGCGGACGCCGCTGCCGGCACGGCCGGGGGCGCGGCGGACGCGCAGGCGGACCCGGCCACCGCCGTGGACACCGGCACCGGACACACCCTGCGCGACACCCTCGCCACCTGGCGCGAGTCGCGCACGCTGCTCGTCGGGCTGGTCGTGCTCGCCGCCGCGCTCACCGAGGGCGCCGCCAACGACTGGGTGAGCCTCGCGGTCGTCGACGGGTTCGGCACCGACGACTCCGTCGGGGCGATCGGGCTGGCCGTCTTCCTGTGCGCGATGACGCTCGCCCGGCTGGCGGGCACGTCGCTCATCGACCGCTACGGCCGCGTGACCATGCTGCGCGTGTGCGGCGCGGCCGCCCTCGTGGGCGTCGTCGTCTTCGCGCTCGTGCCGACGCTGTGGGTCGCGCTGGTCGGCGTCGCGGTCTGGGGCGCCGGCGCCTCGCTCGGCTTCCCGCTCGGCATGTCCGCCGCCTCGGACGACCCGCGCAAGGCCGCCCTGCGCGTCTCCGTCGTCTCGACCATCGGGTACTCGGCGTTCTTCGTCGGCCCGGCGCTCATCGGCTTCCTCGCCGAGCACGTCGGCTACCGCGACGCCCTGCTGGTGCTGGCGGTGCCGGTGGCCGTCGGCCTGCTGGTCGCAGGGGCCGCGAGGCCCCTGCCGGCCGCTCCCGAGCCGGCGCGTACGCTGGGCGAGTGAGCCTGTCGACCCTGAACACGCCGTCCGCCGACGAGCCCGCCCATGAGCGCGACGGGCGCGACACGGCCGCCCCGGCGCTCTCCGAGCTCACGACGCTGCGCGTCGGCGGGCCGGTCGACGAGTACGTCGAGGCGGAGTCCGAGGCCGAGCTAATCGACGCGGTGCGCGCCGCGGACGACGCCGACAGGCCGCTGCTGGTGATCGGCGGCGGCTCCAACCTGCTGGTCGCGGACGAGGGGTTCGCCGGCGTCGTCGTGCGCGACGTGCGCCAGGGCCTCGACGCGGACCTCGAGGACTCGTGCGGCACGGACGGCGCGTGCGGGGGCGCGAGCCTGCGCCTGCCCGCCGGCCAGGACTGGGACTCCTTCGTGGCCCAGGCCGTGGCGAACGAGTGGGTGGGGGTCGAGGCGCTGTCCGGCATCCCCGGCACCGTCGGCGCCGCGCCCGTGCAGAACATCGGCGCGTACGGCCAGGAGGTGTCCGGCGTCGTCGCGTCGGTGGTCACCTGGGACCGCGCTACCGGCAGCCGCAGGACCTTCACGCTCAGCGAGCTGGGCTTCGGGTACCGCACGTCGCTGCTCAAGCGGACGATGCGGTCGGGCGACCCGGACGACCCGGGCGCGCCCTGGTACCCCACGCCGCGGTACGTGGTGCTCGAGGTGAACCTGCAGATGCGGCTCGGCAGCCTGTCGGCGCCCGTCGGCTACGGCGAGCTCGCCCGGCGCCTCGGCGTCGAGGTGGGGCAGCGGGCGCCCTCGGCCGAGGTGCGCGAGGCCGTGCTGGAGCTGCGCGGCGGCAAGGGCATGCTGCTGGACGGCGTGGGCGGGGCGCCGCTCGGCGACCACGACCGCTGGTCGGCGGGCTCCTTCTTCACCAACCCGGTGCTGCCGGCCGACGCGGCGGACGAGCTGCCCGAGGACGCGCCGCGCTTCGCCGTCCGCTCCGCGACGCCGGAGTCCACCGTGAGCCCGAGCCTCGGCGTCGTCGACCCGACGCTCGTGAAGACGAGCGCCGCCTGGCTCATCGAGCACGCCGGGTTCACCAAGGGCTTCGGGCTCGCGGGCGAGCACAGCCCGGCGCGCCTGTCGACGCGCCACACCCTCGCGCTGACCAACCGCGGAGGTGCGACGGCGGCCGACGTCGTGGCCCTCGCCCGCACCGTGCGCGACGGCGTCCGCGACGCCTTCGGCATCGAGCTCGAGCCCGAGCCGGTCCTGGTCGGCACCGCCCTCTGACGCGTGGTGAGCGGCAGGGCCGAGGTCAGTAGAGGATGACCGGCGTGCCCTTCGGCATGCCCCACGAGTCCCAGAGCCAGTTCATCGCGGCGTTGGACACGCGCACGCAGCCGTGCGACGCGGGGTACGGCGGGATGGACCCCGAGCCGTGCACCGCGTACCCGCCCGAGAAGTACTTCGGCCGGTACATCGACCCCAGCTCGAGCGTGGACTCGTGCATGCCGTTGCGCTCCATGTACACGGCGTAGGAGCCGCGCGGCGTCGTCGCGTGATAGCTGCGCCCCTTGGCCTCGTACGTCTCCCCGTTGCCCGACGACGCGTTGATGATCCGGGTGACCTTCCCGCCCTCGACGGTCATGAGCAGCTGCCGGTCCAGGTCGATCTCGATCGCCTTGCCGGACGACGAGTGGGCCTGCGGCCGCACGCCGTCGTCCAGCGCGGCCTGCGTCTTCGGGCCGACGACCCCGTCGCGGTACTGCCCGGCGGCCTTCTGCAGCGCCCAGACGGCCTGCTGCGTGGCCGGGCCGAAGCTGCCGTCGGCCTCCTGGATGAAGTACCCGAGCTCCTGCAGCCGCTCCTGGAGCGCGACGACCCGCTCACCGGAGTCGCCGTACTCGAGCATCTTGTCCCGCTCCTCGGCGGCCTTCTTCTCCGCCGCCTCCTGCTCCGCCTGCTCCTTCGCGGCGGCCTCCTCGGCGGCCTTCTTCTCGGCCTCCTTCTTCTCCGCGGCCTTCTTCGCCTTCTCCGCGGCGCGCTTCTCGGCGGCCTCCTGGTCGGCCTTCTCCTTCGCGGCGGCCTCCTCCGCGGCCTTCTTCTCGGCGGCCTCCTGATCGGCCTGGTCCTGCGCGTCCTGGTCGGCGCGGCCCTGCGCGTCGGAGGTCGACCCGGCGCCGTCCTCGGACGGGGGAGCGGAGGTCGTGGGGGCCGCGCCCGGCTCGGGCTCGGTCTCGCCGGACAGGGGAGCGCATCCGGCGAGCGCCAGGGTGAGCACCACCGGGACGCCGACGAGCGACGCCGTCAGGCGTCGCCTCAGGCTGGGAACCGTACGCATGGAGCCCCTTCCGCGCCGTCGGCGCACCAGGCGCGCCGCGGGGTACCACCGTGCCCCGCGGGTGCCCCGAACGCGACCGCAGCGCTCCGGTCGTGTCGTGATCGTCACCGTGTCGTGACCTGCCGCCTGCCGTTCACCTGCTCAGACGCACGACGGAGCGACAAGGTGGGGGCGTGGACACCGATCGACCGACGCCGTCCAGCACGCGATCTCTCGCGCCGTCGGACCCGACGACGCGAGAGATCGCGTGCTGGCCGGCAGGCGCGGTCAGCGGCGGTCCTCCTTGAGGACGGCGAGCCGCTGCCGGTACTCGGCCTCGTCGATCTCGCCGCGGGCGTAGCGCTCGCCGAGGACGTCGACGCCGCCCGCGCCGCCACGGGCCCACGGCGGACCGTACCGCCGCGCGCGGCGGGCGACGAGGAAGACGACGGTGGCGAAGAGCAGGAACCACAGGATCGGGAAGACGATCCACCAGCCCGGCCCGCCGCCGGCGGCGTACGGGTGCGCGGCGAGCGCCGCGGGGACGGCGGTCGCGGTGACGGTGGTGAGCATCGGGGACTCCTCGTGACGGTGGGCCCGCCCGGTGCGAACCCTTCGCCTCCACCGTCGCCCGGTGGGGTGGGCCCCGTCGTCAGCCCCTCGTACCGACCTGCGTCGTCCCGTCGTGCCGCTCGCGCGTGCCCGTGCGGAGCGCGGGTCAGCCGGTCCAGCCGGGGCGTACGACGCCGCCCTCGTACGCCGCGACGACGAGCTGCGCGCGGTCGCGGGCACCCAGCTTCGCCATCACCCGGGAGACGTGCGTCTTGACGGTCGACTCCGACAGGTAGAGGGCGCGCGCGATGTCGTCGTTGGACAGGCCGCCGGCCACCTCGACGAGCACCTCGCGCTCGCGGGCGGTGAGGTCATCGAGGCCGGGCGGCGGCGGCACGTCGCGGGTGGCGTCGGCGACCCGGGCGAGCAGGCGCCGGGTGACGCCGGGGGACAGCAGGGCGTCGCCGGCCGCCACCACGCGCACCGCGCGCACGAGGTCGGCGGGCTCCGTGTCCTTGACGAGGAAGCCGCTCGCGCCGCCGCGGATGGCCTCGGCCACGTACTCGTCCAGCTCGAACGTCGTCACGACCACCACGTGCACGCCGGCCGCGCCCGGGTCGGCGACGATGCGCCGGGTCGCCTCCAGCCCGTCCGCCCCGGGCATCCGCACGTCCATGAGCACGACGTCGGGCCGCAGCCGCAGCGCGAGGCGCACGGCCTCGTCGCCGGTCGCGGCCTCGCCCACGACGGTCATGTCGGCCTCGGCGTCCAGCAGCGCGCGGAAGCCGCCGCGCACCAGCGCCTGGTCGTCGGCGAGCAGCACCCGGATCATGCATCCTCCTGCGAGCTGTCAGACCCCTGTGGTGCCCGAGCAGGCTGCGCGTCTGACACGTCGGTGGGCAGCGGGATGGTCGCGGCCACGGCGAACCCGCGTGCGGCGGGCCCGGCGGCGAGCGCGCCGCCCGCGCCCTCGACCCGCTCGCGCATGCCGCGCAGGCCGTAGCCGGCCGCGTCCCCGTCGTGCGCACCGACCGGACCGCCGTCGTCGTCCACCGTGACGCGCAGCAGGTCGTCGTCGCGGGCGACGCGCACGACGACGGTCCGCGCCCGCGGCGCGTGCCGGCCCACGTTCGTGAGCGACTCCTGCACCACGCGGTACGCCACGCCCGCGACGTGCGCGGGGACGGTCCCCGACGGCCGGAGCGCCGGGTCGACGTCGAAGCGCACGGTCACGCCGCGGGCCCGCAGCGGCTCCGCCAGGCGGGGGAGGGCGGCGAGGTCCCAGGTGGGCGTGCGCGGCTCGGGGGCGTCGGTCGGCGGGGTGACACCGTCGCCGTCGCCGCCGTCGCCCTCGCCGCGGACGACGCCGAGCACGGCGCGCACCTCGTCGAGCGCGTCGCGGCTCGTGGCCTTGATGGACGCGAGCGCGGAGCGCGCCTGGTCGACGTCGCGGTCCAGGAGGTGCAGGCCGACGCCCGCCTGCACGTTGATCGCGGACAGGGAGTGGGCGAGGACGTCGTGCAGCTCGCGTGCGATGCGGAGGCGCTCGGTGGCGACGGCGGTCCGCTCCCGGTCCGCGCGGGCGGCCCGCCAGGCGGCGGCCCGGGCCAGCCGCTCGCGGATGCCCGTGGCGACCAGCAGCGCGACGGCGGTCCAGGCGGCACCCCCGAGCAGGCCGCCGACGCGGGTCTCGTCGTCGCGCAGGGCGGCCGCGCCCACCACGACGCCCCACATCAGCAGCGCCCCCGACCAGGCGACGACCCGCGCCCGGGCGGGTTGCCCGGTGAGGAGCACCATGACCAGGACGCCGACCGTGCCGCCCAGCGCCGGCCCCCAGGCATAGCCGAGCGCGAGGTACGTGCCGACGGCTCCGGCCGCGAGCACCACCGCGAGGACCGGCCGCCGGGGCAGCGCGAGCAGCACGACCGGCCCGACGAGCGCGAGCAGCAGCCCCAGCGCGTCGACGTCGCGGGCCCCGGGCTGCCAGTGCGACGCCCCGAACGTCCCGACCGTCACGACGACGGCCAGCGCCACCGCGAGGAACAGCCGGGGGCGCCACCGGTCGAGCGGGCCGCGGTCCATGCCCGGCACGCTACGCCGCGGCGCCGTCCCGCGCGTCCGCCCGGGGTGCCGTCCCGGGTCGTCCCGGGGGACCATCCGCGGGCGGACGGGCACCCGCCCGGGGGCGGGGCGTCGCCGGCCGGTCCCGGGCGAGCAGCACGGCGCCGAGGACCAGGGCGATGCCGAGCACCGCCGCGGGCGTCAGGGCCTCGCCCAGCACGACGACCGCGAGGACGGCGGCCCCCACGGGCTCCAGCAGCGAGAGCAGCGCCGCCGACGTGGCGCCGACGCCGCGCTGCAGCCCGGCGTAGAACGCCAGGTAGCCGACGGCGGTCTGCACGAGGGCGAGGAAGGCGAGCGTCCACCACGCGGTGGCGTCGAGGGAGCCGAGGGCGAGGCCTGCACCGGCGGCGGGCACCAGCGACACGAGGCCCGCCAGGGTGAACGACGTCCCGAGCAGCGGGGCAGGGCCCAGCCCCGGCAGCACGCGCCGGTTGACCACGGTCGTCGCCGCGAACGCGACGGCGGCCACGAGCGCGAGGGCGAGGCCCCACGCCAGGTCCCGGGTCGTGCCCGCGACGGGGCGCACGCCGCTGACGAGCGCGAGCCCGACGACGGACGTCGTGAGCGCCGCGAGCACCGGGACGCGCGGGAGCCGGCGCGCGCGGACGGCGGAGCGGGCCGTCACGACCAGCGGCGCCGCGCCCAGGGCGACCACGGTCGCGACGGCGACGCCCACGTGCGCGACGGACTGGAAGTAGGCGGCCCCGAAGACGGCGGTCAGCGCGGCGGTGAGCGCCACGTGCCGCACGGAGGCCCGGGTCCGGGGGACGCGCCGGAGCTGTCCGGTGGCCGCGGTGACCGCGAGCACGGCCAGTCCGCCGCCGAGCAGGCGCAGCGCGGAGACCGCGGTGGGCGGCATCGCGCTGTGGGCGCCGATCGTCGCGGCCGCGACCCCGCCCGTGCCCCAGAGCAGCGCGCCCACGGCGACGAGGGCGGCGCCGGTTCGGGCCGGGGCGTGCCCGCGGACGGGTCGGGGCGGGAGGGTCGACGTCGGCACCGGCCCATCGTGCGCCGGGGCGTGGTGCAGATCAATCGAAGTCTGCCGAGGTCTGCCTTAAGATTTTCCGATGCACCACGGTTCTCCGATGCACCTGGACCCGCGCCGGCTGGCCACCCTCCTCGCCGTCCACCGGTACGGCGGCATCGTGGCCGCCGGCGAGGCGCTCGGCGTCTCCCCGTCGGCGGTCTCGCAGCAGGTGGCGCGCCTCGAGGCGGAGTCCGGCCAGCGGCTCGTGGACCGGCAGCCGGCCGGGGCCGTCCTTACGCCCGCCGGCCGGCTGGTCGTCGCGGCGGCGGAGCGTATCGAGGCCGAGCTCACCGACACGCGTCGGGCCCTCGCGGAGCTGGCGGGCGAGCCGAGCGGGACGGTCGCCGTGGGGGCGTCGCCCACCCTGGTCGGCGGCCTCCTCGCTCCCCTCGCCGGCCGGCTGGCGCGGACCGCCCCCGGCCTCGACGTCCACCTGTGCCAGACGGAGGGCGAGGCCGCGCAGCGGGACCTGCGCCGCGGCGACCTCGACCTGATCCTCACCGAGACCGAGAGCGCCATCGGGCGGACCACCCCGGCGGGGATGCGCGACGTGCCGGTCCTGGACGAGCCGTGGCTGGTCGTGCTGCCCGCCGACCGCCCCGTGCCCGAGCGGCTGACCGACCTGCGGCACGCCACCTGGCTCGGGGCGGAACCGGGGCACGCCGCCGACCGGGTGGTGCAGCGGGCACACGCCGCCTCGGGGGCGACGACGCCGCTGACGCACCGGTACGACGACTACGCGGTCGCCCTCGCGCTGGTCGCCGCCGACCTCGGCGTCGCCGTCGTCCCGGCGCTCGCGGCGGGGGACCTCCTGCCCGACGCCGTGCAGGTCGTCGCGCTGCCGGGGCTGGGGACGCGACAGATCGTCGCCCGGCACCGCACGACCGGCGGCGCGCCCGGGCCGGCGACCCTCGCCGTGCTCGACCAGGTGGTCGCCGCGGGCAGGTCCGTCGCGGCGGCCGTGGCGGACGTCCGCGGGTAGCCGCCCGGGTGTCGGGACCCGGCGCTACCGTCGTCGGGTGGTCACCGACCGAGCCGCGGGCGCGCCCGTGCGGCTGACGCGAGACCAGGCCCGCCGCATCGCGGTGCGTGCCCAGCTGCTCGACGCCCACCGCCCGGACGACCTCCTCGCGACGGTCGAGCACCTGATGGTGCTCCCGGTCGACCCGACCGCCGCCGTCGCGCCCGCGGTCGACCTCGTGCCGTGGTCGAGGCTCGGCCGCACGACGTGGCCCGGCGCCGTCGAGGACGCGCTCGCCGACCGGATGCTCTTCCGCCTCGGCGGCACGGTGCGGCCGACGGAGGACCTGCCGCTCTACCTCGAGCAGATGCGCCGGTGGCCGTTCGGGGACTGGCGCTCGAGCTGGTTCCACGACAACGCGCCGTTCCTCGACGACGTCCTGCGCCTGCTCGAGGCCGACGGGCCGCTCGTCGCCCGCGACGTCCCGGACACCAGCGTGCGGCCCTGGCGCTCCTCCGGCTGGACCGGGCACCGCAACGTCACGCAGATGCTGGAGTTCGCGAACCTGCACGGTGACGTCGCCGTCTGCGGGCGGCGGGGCCGCGACCGGTTGTGGGACCTGGCCGAGCGCGTGTACCCGGACGTCGAGCCGCTGCCGCGCGCGGAGGCGGCGCGCGAACGGGTCGCGCGCCGCGTGCGGGCACGGGGGATCACCCAGGCCCGCCTGCCCGGTCTGCCGGGGGACGAGGACCACGTGGACCTGGCGGGCACGCCGGCCACGGTGGAGGGCACCGAGCGGACGTGGCTCGTCGACCCGGCGGCCCTCGACGCCGTCGACGAGCCGTTCGAGGGGCGCACCGCGGTGCTCTCGCCGTTCGACGCCCTGGTGCACGACCGCGCCCGGCTCCTGGAGGTCTTCGACTTCGACTACGTGCTCGAGATGTACAAGCCGCGCGACCGACGTCGCTGGGGCTACTTCGCGCTGCCCGTGCTGCACGGGGACCGGTTCGTCGGCAAGGTCGACGCCACCGCCGACCGTAAGGCGGGCGTGCTCCGGGTGGACGCGATCCACGAGGACTTGCCGTTCGACCCCGACGTGTCGCAGGCGGTGCGCGCCGAGCTCGCGGACCTCGCCGCGTGGCTCGGGCTCGACGACGTCTCCCTCTGACCGCTCCCTCCGACCGCTCCTCTGACCGGGCCCGCACCGTCCGGCCGGCCGGGGCGGATGAGAGTCCTCTCATCGACGTCTCACCCGGGGCACGCGCGCGACCGCTCGGATGGCGACGTGCCGACCAGCCCCGCTCCGACCAGCCCCACCCCGACCAGCCCCACCCCGACCCGGCCCGCGGACCACCGCGCCTGGCTCGACCTCCTCACCGGCGATGCTGTCGCAGACGTCCTGGGCGCGGCGCTCGCGGCCGACGGCGCCACGCTCGAGTCGTGGTCGGTGCGGCATGTGCACGCGCGCCCCGGGGCCGAGGTGACCGTGGCGTACGACGTCGTGGCCGGGCGCGACGTCGGCGGCCGCACGGTCCGCGGGCCGGAGCACCTGTTCGCGACGAGCGCCCGCACGTCCGCGTTCCGCCGCGCCCGTGGCGACCACCGGGACCGTGCCGACCGTGCCGACCGTGCCGACCGGGGCGGCGGCCTCGGCCCCGGCGTCGTGCGCCTCGACGACGGGAGGCGCTCGGTGCACGTGTGGCGCCACCCGCACGACCCGGCACTGCCCGGTCTGGCGGCGGGGAGCACGCCCGACCGGGTCGCGGAGCGGCTGCGGGCCGCCGGCGCCGACGGCCCGCTGCTGTCCCTCGAGACCGTCACCTACCGCCCGCTGCGGCGCGCGGTGCTCCGGGCGCGCACGGCCGACGGCGCCGCGTACGTCAAGGTGGTCCGCCCGGCCCGCGTCGACGACCTCGTGCGGCGGCACGCGCTCTTCGCCGCGCGCCCGGGCGGCGTGGCCGGGCCGCGGGTCAGGTCCTGGTCCGCCGACGGCGTCGTCCTGCTCGACGAGGTGCCGGGGGAGTCCGTCGCGGAGCTCGTCGCGCGCACGCCTGCCGCCGACCAGCCCGCGTGCGTCGACCCGGCGGAGCTGCTGCGGGTCGCGACCTCGCTGCCGCGCGCGGGTCTCGCCCTGCCGCGCCGTCCGGCCTGGGCCGACCGGTCGGCACACTACCTCGGCTCGCTCGCCACCGTGCACGGGGTCGACGCCGCCCGGCTCGCCGCGCTGCGCGAGGCGATCGGTGCCGTCGTCGCCGCGGGCGACCCCGGCCCGCTCGTGACGACGCACGGCGACCTGCACGCCGCCAACCTGCTGCTGGACCCCGTCGTCGGCGCCGGGGACCGCCCCCGCGTCGGCGCCGTGCTCGACGTCGACACGCTGGGCCCGGGGCACCTCGTGGACGACCTGGCGTGCGCCGTCGCGCACCTGGCGGTGCTGCCCTCGCTCGACCCGGCCGCGTACGCGGGCGTGGGCGGGCTGGTGGACCGCTGCCTCGACGTCTTCGGCCGCGCGGTGGAGCCGACCCTGCTCCGCGCCCGGGCTGCTGCCGTCGTCGTCTCGCTCGCCGCGGGCGCGGAGGACGCGGCGGCCGCCGGGGCGCTCCTCGACGTCGCCGAGCGCCTCGCCGCGGAGGCCGCCGCAGTCTGAGAGCCCTCTCATCCACGCCTCCCGGCCCTCTCACGGTGGCCGCGGAGTCTGGGAACCAGTCGGCGGGAGAAGCCCGCCGGGAACCATGCACCACCCGCACCGACGAAGGAGCAGCACGATGAAGGCACGCAGCGCATGGATCGTCACCGGCGCGCTGGGCGCGGTCGGCCTGGGGGCCGGCGTCGCCGCGGCGCAGGGCACGTTCGACCGCACGCCGACCGACGCGGTCGTCGCCGACGCCGTCCAGGTGGGCGACGACGGGGCCTCCTCGACCGCGTCGGCCGCGGCGTCGCCCGCGAGCCCGTCGCCCGCGGCGGTGCAGAACGGCACGTCCATCACCACCGTGACGGCGGGCTCGGTCGCCACGCCGGCGACGGCGCCCACGACGCAGACCGCGAACACGGCGCCGTCCGCCCAGACCGCCCAGACCGCTCCGACCGCCCAGACGGCCCCGACCGCGCAGACCGCGGCGTCCCCGGTCAGCCCGGTGACCCCGCAGTCGGCGAGGACCGCCCCGACGGCGGCCTCCACGGACTGACCGTCCCGCCCTCGCGCACCTCGCCGCCGGCCGCCCTCACCACGAGGGACGGCCGGCGGCGTCGTCAGGCCAGGCGGTACCCCATGCCGCGCACGGTGACGAACCGCTCGGCGCCGAGCTTGTTGCGCAGGTAGCGCACGTACACGTCCACCACGTTGGAGCCGGGGTCGAAGTCGTACCCCCACACGCGCGAGAGCAGCTGCTCGCGGCTGAGCACCTGCCCGGCGTTGCGCAGGAACGCCTCGGCGAGCGCGAACTCGCGCGCGGACAGGTCCACCTCCACGCCGGCGGCGGTGGCCCGGCGGGTGCGCAGGTCGAGGCTGAGGTCGCCGTGGCTGAGCACGGTGACCTCGCCCGCCGGCTCGGCCCGCAGGCGCAGCCGGATGCGCGCCAGCAGTTCCTCGAAGCGGAACGGCTTGGGCATGTAGTCGTCGGCGCCGCCCTCGAGGCCGGCCACCGTGTCCGCCACGGAGGTGCGCGCGGTGAGGATGATGACCGGCAGGGTCACCTTGGCCTCGCGCAGCCGGCGCAGCACGGTGAAGCCGTCCTGGTCGGGGAGCCCGAGGTCGAGCACCATGAGGTCGAAGTCGCCCGACGACGCGAGGTCGAACGCCTCCCGCGCGGTGGCGACCGTGGTGCTCGCGTAGCCGGAGGCGCGCAGCCCCTTCGCGACGAACGACGCGATGCGCGTCTCGTCCTCGGCGATGAGGATCTGGCTCACGTGGCGGGTCCTTCCCGGTCGGGGGCGGTGCGCGGGGGCAGCTCGGGGGTGGGCGCGGACCGCGCGGTCGGCGCGGTCCGGCCGACGGGGGGCACGGCGCGGCCGGGGGCCGGGTCGGGGCCGGCGTCGGGGACCGGCAGCACCGGCACGACGACCGCGAACGTGGAGCCCCGGCCTGGGGCGGACTCGACCGTGACCTCGCCGCCGTGCCCCTCGGCGATGGCGGCGACGATCGCCAGGCCGAGCCCGGAGCCCTCCCGCCGCTCGCCGTCGTGCTCGCCCCGCGCGAAGCGGTCGAAGATGCGCTCCAGGTCGTCGGGCCCGATGCCGACGCCCTCGTCGCGCACCCACAGACGCACGCGTGCGCCGTCCGGCGTCGTGCGCGACCCGATCGCCACCACGGAGCCGGGCGCGGAGAACTTCACCGCGTTGGCGGCGAGCTGCAGCCAGGCCTGGGTGAGGCGCTGCGCGTCCGCCATGGTGCGGGCGTCGGTGCGCGAGTCGACCAGCCAGGTGCGCTCGCCGAGCGTGCGCGCCTTGTCGAGCACGTCGTCGGTGAGCCGGCCCAGCTCCACGGGCGCCGGCCGCACGAAGTCGGGCTGCCCGACGGTCGCGAGGGTGACCAGGTCGTCGACGAGGCGGTGCATCCGGTCGAGCTCGTCGAGGGCGAGCACCCGCGTCTCGGCGGCGTCCGCGGGGTCGGCGGTGTCCATCAGCTCGAGGTGCCCGCGCACGATCGTCAGCGGGGTGCGCAGCTCGTGCCCGACGTCGTCGAGCAGGCGGCGCTGCGACTCGAACGAGCCCTCGAGCCGGTCGAGCATCCCGTTGAAGGCTCGGGTGAGGTGGGTGAGGTCGTCGTTGCCCGACTCCGGGATCCGGGCGGACAGGTCCGACTCGCCGATCTGCTGGGCCGTGCGCGCGAGCACCCGGATCGGGCGCAGCAGGCGTCCGGCGAGCAGCCACCCGACGACCCCCGTCACGACCAGCGCCGCGAGCGCGACGAGCAGGTAGCCGCGGAAGACGGCCTGCGTCTCGGCGTGCTCGGCGTTCCGGTCGTAGGCGAGGACGAGGGCGGCGGGGTCGCCCGACGCCGTCACCGGGGCGACGGGCGCGACGAGCACCCGGTAGTCGGTCGTCGAGGTGCCGATCGTGCGCAGCACGGCCGTCTGGGACGTGAGCAGCGGGGTCACCGCCGCGACGAGCTCGGGGTCGTCCTGCAGGTGCACCTCCACGGCCTGCTGGGAGACGAGCGGCCGCTTGCCGGTGCGCAGGCCGAGCACGCCCTCGTGCCGGGCCGGCACGTCGAGCTGGATGGCGGCGATCACCACCTCCTCCGCGGAGGAGAACGGGTCGCCGGTCACGGGGTCGACCCCGGACGCGCCCAGGGTCTGCAGCTCCTGCGCGCTCTCGGAGAGGTCGGCGTCGATGCGGTCGTCCACGTGGTCGTACGTGAGGAGGTACGCGGTGGCGCCGGCCAGCGCGAGCGCGAGGGCGGTGAGGGCGAGGAGGACGGCCAGGATGCGCGTGCGGACGGTGGGCCCGCCCTGGGGCCGCGGGGCTCGCGCCATCAGTCGTCCTTGTCCGTGTCGGGGGCGTCGTCGTCGTCCGGGCCGTCGTCGTCATCGTCGTCGGGCCCGTCGTCGTCATCGTCGTCGTCCGTGGGCGGGACGGGCGCGACGCCGCCGTCGTCGGACGTGCGCGTCGGCGTGGGCGTGGGGCTCCCGGACGGCGTCGGCGTCGGCTCCCCGGACGGGTCGGGCGTCGGCGACGCCGGGTCGGGCGTGGGGGAGACGACCACCACGCCGCCCACGTCCCGGTCCTCGGGCTCGGACGACAGGGCGGCGGCGAGGACCCCGCCGATCAGTGCGACCAGCGCCACCCCGAGCATCCAGGGCACCGCGGCGCGCCACCGACGTCCGGACCGTTCAGCCATGCCTGGATCATCCCGCGGGCGGATGAGACGCAGATGAGAGCGCGTCGGCCCCGGTGCCCGGTCCCGGGTCGGGATCCGCGAGCCAGGCGTCGACGTCGGCGAGCAGGCGGCGCCGCGTCCCCTCCGAGGCGCGGCTCGCGCGCACCGACGACCGCGCCAGGTCGGCCAGCTCGGCGTCGGTGAACCCGTGCACCTCGCGCGCGGCGACGTACTGGTCGAGCAGCCGGGAGGAGAAGAGCAGGGGGTCGTCCGCGCCGAGCGCCACGCGGGCCCCGGCCTCGACCAGGGGCCGCAGCGGCACCTGGGACGTGTCGGCGTAGACGCCGAGGCCGACGTTCGAGGCGGGGCACACCTCCAGGGCGACCTCGCGCTCCACGAGCTCGTCGAGCAGCGCCCGGTCCTCCCCGGCGCGCACCCCGTGGCCCAGCCGGTCGGGGTGCAGGGCGTCGACGACGTCGCGGACGTGCGACGGCCCGAGCAGCTCGCCGCCGTGCGGCACCGACGCCAGGCCGGCGCGGCGCGCGATCCGGAACGCGGCGGCGAACTCCGCGGTGTCGCCGCGCCGCTCGTCGTTGCTCAACCCGAAGCCCACCACCTCGCCGGGGCCCTCGCCCGCGTACCGGGCCGCGAGGCGGGCGAGCGTGCGCGCGTCCAGCGGGTGCCGCATCCGCGAGGCGGCCACGACCACCGCCACCTCGACGCCGTGCGCGGCGCTCGCGGCCCGCGCGGCGTCGAGCACGATCTCGACCGCCGGCGTGATGCCGCCGACGAACGGCGCGTACGACGTCGGGTCCACCTGGATCTCGAGCCGTCGCGACCCCTCGGCGGCGTCGTCCGCCGCGGCCTCGTCGACCAGGCGGCGCATGTCCGCCTCCGAGCGCACGCACGCGCGGGCCGCGTCGTAGAGGCGCTGGAAGCGGAACCAGCCGCGCTCGTCGGCCGGCACCCGCAGCGGGTCGCCGTCCAGCAGGGCGCCGGGCAGCCGCACGCCGTGCCCGACGGCCATGTCGCGGAGGGTGGGCACCCGCATCGACCCCGTGAAGTGCAGGTGCAGGTGAGCCTTGGGGAGCTTCGCCAGATCGCGCACGGCGCCAGTCTGCCCCGACTTCGCGGGCGACGGCCCGATCAGGGCAGCCAGCCGCGCTCGCGGGCCACGGTCACGGCCGCCGTGCGGTCGTCGACGCCCAGCTTCGCGAACGCCCGCAGCAGGTGCGTCTTCACCGTGGCCTCCGCGATGAACAGCTCCCGCCCGACGGCGGCGTTGGACAGACCGCGCGCCACCAGGCCCAGCACCTCGGCCTCGCGCGCGGTGGGCCGCTCCGCCGCGGTGCGCACGCTCGTCACGAGCCGGGTCGCGACGCCCGGCGCCAGCACCGTCTCGCCGCGCGCGGCGGCGCGCACGCCCGCCACGAGCTCGTCGCGCGGGGTGTCCTTGAGCAGGTAGCCCGTCGCCCCCGCCTCGACCGCGCGCAGGATGTCGGCGTCCGTGTCGTACGTCGTGAGGACGACGACGCTCGGCCCGGCGCCGCGCGCCGCCGCGACGATGCGCGCCGTCGCGCCCACGCCGTCGAGGCGCGGCATGCGCAGGTCCATGAGCACGACGTCGGGCGCCAGCTCGCCGGCCAGCGCCACCGCCACCTCGCCGTCCGGGGCCTCGCCCACCACCTCGACGTCGGGCTCGCCGTCGAGCATCCCGATGATCCCCGAGCGCACCACCGGGTGGTCGTCGGCGACCAGCACGCGCACCGTCGCGCCCGTCCGCGGGCCCGTCATGCCGCACCGCCCGAGACCGGCACGTGCACCTCGACGCGCGTGCCGCCGCCCTCGCCGGGCTCGACGGCGAGGGTGCCGCCCACCGCGGACACGCGCTCGCGCATCCCGGCCAGCCCGAGCCCGTCGACCTGGCCGGGCGGCAGGCCGCGGCCGTCGTCGGTCACCTCGAGCCGGACGTCGGGCGCCCCGCCGACGTCGCGCGTCAGCCGGATCGTCACGCTCCGGGCCCCGGCGTGCCGCCGCACGTTCGCCAGGGCCTCCTGCGCCGCGCGCAGCAGCACCACGTCGGCGGCCGCGTGGCCGGTGGCGCCGCCGGCGCGGGCCGGGGCCGTCGCGCCGGCCACGTCCAGCAGCACGGGCGTGCCCGTCTCGGCGGTGAACCGGTCGGCCAGCCGGCGCAGCGCCTCCGCGAGCGTCGAGCCCTGCAGGGGCACGGGCGCGAAGGCGGCGACGAGCGCGCGGGCCTCCGCGAGGTTGTCCCGCGCGGTCTGCTCCACGACCACGAGCCGTTCACGGGCACGGTCCTGCTCGCCCCGGTCGAGGGCCGCCGTCGCCGCCTGCGCCTGCGTCACCACGCTCGTGAAGCCCTGCGCCAGGGTGTCGTGGATCTCCCGGGCGATGCGCTCGCGCTCCGCCGTCACGCCCGCGGCGTGGTGCGACTCCGCGAGCTCCGCCTGAGCCCGGCGCAGCTCGTGCAGCAGGCGAGCGCGCTCCTCCGAGCGGCGCATCGTCGCGGCGAACCAGAGCCCGAGCAGCACGGAGAACGCGATCGCGATGCCCATCTGCGGTGCGGCCTCGATCAGCGTCGGGACGTCGAAACCCTGCTGGGCCGCGATCGCGAACGTGGTCGCGACGCCGAGCGCGACGCTGGCCACGACGGCGCGGCGCGGCGGCTCGAGGAGCATCCAGAGCTGCGTGAACGACGCGAACAGCAGGAACGTGGCCAGGCCGCCCTGGGCGACGGCGACCGCGGTCGTCGCGACCAGCACGACCGTGTAGGCCAGCGCCCGGCGCTGGTCGCGGCTGCGCGCCGCGGGGGCGCCCCACACCGCGTAGCCGACGAGCATCACCGCCATCGCCGCGTACGCGGTCCACAGCCCGCGGGCGTCGGTGCCCCCGCCGAGCGCCATCGCCGAGGCGGTGAGCAGCACGATGAGCACGAACCCGACGTCCCACCACACGACCTGCCGGTCCCACGGGTCGGACGTCACCCGCGCGACCTCGTCGTCGGCCCCCGGGCCCGCCGCGGTGCCGTCCCCCGCGCCGGGGGCGTCGTCAGCCGTCGTCACGGCGCCGCCACCGGAAGGTGCGCACCCCGACGACGAGCCCCACGATCAGCCATGCGACCAGTACAGCAGCGGTCGCGGGGTGCTGCCAGGACCCGCTCGTCTCGAGCGCCGCCATCTCCTCCGGGAGGAACACGGACCGCATGCCCTGCGCGATCCACTTGAGGGGGAACACCGAGGCCAGGGTCTGCATCCAGCCCGGCAGGGCGAAGAACGCGAAGAACACGCCGGAGATGAACTGCAGCACCAGCACGACCGGCGTCACGACGGCGCTCGCGGACCGGCCGGACCGGGGCAGGGACGAGAACCCGACGCCGCAGACCGTGCCGGTGGCGGCGCCGAGCACGAACACCCAGGCGAACGTGACCCATCGGCCGGCGTCCGTGGGCAGCGGGACGTCGAAGGCGAGGGCCGCGACGGCCAGCAGCAGGGCCGTCTGCACGACCGACGTCGCGAGCGTCAGCGCCACCTTGCCGCCCACGTACGCGGTCACCGGCAGGGGAGTGGCCCGCAGGCGGCGCAGCGTGCCGTCGTCGCGCTCCACGGCGATGGAGACGGCCAGCGACTGGAAGCTGGTGAGCATGATGCCGGTCGCGACCATGCCGGGTAGGAAGTACTGGGCGAAGCCGATCTGGGCGACCTCGGTGCCCTGGTCCTCGCTCCCGAACACCGACGCGAAGATCGCCAGCATGACGATCGGGTAGGCGAACACGAAGATCACGGCGTCGCGCTCGCGCCAGAACTGGCGCAGCTCCACGCCCGCCCGCACCAGGGTGAGCCGGGCGACGCCGGGCAGCCGTCCGCCCCTGCCCACCCAGGCCGCCGTCGCGACGGCCGGGCCCGTCGGGCCGGCGTCCCGGCGTGTCGAGACCTGGTCCGTGGTGCTCATCGGTCGTCCTCCGAGGTCAGCAGGCCCAGGTAGACGTCCTCGAGGCTGGGGCGGGTGATGCACAGGTCGGCGACCTCGCCGTCGGCGCCGGCGGCGGTCGCCATGAGGTGCGCGGCGAACGCGGTCGGGGCGTCGGTGCGCTCGGCGTGCGGGACGCCGTCGGCGGTCCAGGTCACCCGGGGGGTGCGGGCGTCGGGCCCGCCGAGCGCCTCCGGCGTCCCCTCCGCGACGACGCGCCCGTCGCGCACGACGGCGACGCGGTCGGCCAGGTGCGCGGCCTCGGCGAGGTCGTGCGTGGTGAGCAGGATGGTCGTGCCGGCGTCCCGCAGGCGCAGGACGAGGTCCCAGAACGTGCGCCGGGCCTGCGGGTCGAACCCGGTCGTCGGCTCGTCGAGGAAGAGCAGCTCCGGGTGGCCGACGACGCCGAGCGCGACGTCGAGCCGGCGCCGCTGCCCGCCCGACAGGGAGCGCACCCGTGCGCTCGCCTGGGGCGCGAGGCCCACGGCCTCGACGACCTCGTCGGGGTCGCGGGGCGCCGGGAAGTAGCGGGCGGTGGAGCGCACGGACTCCGCGACCGTGAGCTCGGCCTGGTCCCGCGAGTCCTGCGCGACGACGCCGAGCCGCGCCCGCCATGCGCGTCCGCCCCGGGCGGGGTCCTCGCCGAGCACGCGCACCTCGCCGCCGTCGCGGTCGCGGAACCCCTCGAGGATCTCGATCGTCGTCGTCTTGCCCGCGCCGTTGGGGCCGAGCACGGCGACGATCTCGCCCGTCGCGAGGTCGAGGTCCAGCCCGTCGACCGACTGCTTGGCCCCGTAGCGCTTCGCGAGCCCGCGGACGCGGACGACGGCGTCGGAGGTGCCCGGTGCGCCGGGGGAAGGATCGCCGGGACGCCCGCGCGGGGCGGCCGGCGGGGGAGCCGGGGAGGGTGTCGTCGTCGAGGTCATGCGTCGATCGTCGCCCTCGCGGCGGGTCCCGCGGGAGCCTCGGACGACGGGACCGGGCGTCCACCGATCGGTGGACGGCGGGCGGCCGGGCCGAGGTTCGGGCGTGGTGCGGGCGGTGGTGCGGGCGTGGTTCGACCCAGCCCTCCGCGTCGCGTACAGTTGTCCCTCGGTGGTTGATGCCCGCCAAGATCGAACGCGCCCTTCCGGGGTGGTTCGAGCGTGGCGACAGGGGCGTCGAGCACGAAGGGTAGTGGCGCAATTGGTAGCGCAGCGGTCTCCAAAACCGCAGGTTGCAGGTTCGAGTCCTGTCTACCCTGCCAGCGTGATCCCCCGCGGGGCCGCGCGCAGCGGGGCCATCCGCATGACCCCGGAACGCCAGGAGTCAGTGCCGTGGGTGCGTCGCCGGCAGGTGGCGCGGCCGCGGCGGGAACGCGAAACGGGGTAGACGAGTGAGCGAGTCACCGGCTGAGGCCGTGGGGACGCCCGGCGGTGGCACGTCCGCCACCGGCAAGCGCCCGAACCTGTTCGCGCGCATCGCGCTCTTCGTGCGCCAGGTCGTCGCGGAGCTCCGCAAGGTCGTGACCCCGACCCGCTCGGAGCTGGTCAACTACACGATCGTGGTGCTGGTGTTCGTCACCGTGGTCATGCTGTTCGTGGTGGCCCTCGACTGGGTCATCGGACTGGGCGTCCTCGCCCTCTTCGGCGACTGACCTCGGCACGCCGCCGGACGCCCGCCCCCGAAGCAAGCAGATTCCAGAAAGCAGGTTCGTTCGTGTCCCAGGATCCGCTGGACCAGACGGAGAACGTCGACCCCACCCAGCCCGACGCCGACGGCGCCGCGGCTGACCTCGACGTGCCCGCGGACCCCGCCACGGACGCGGCGCCCGAGGAGGCCGTCGAGGTCGCCCCCGACGAGACCGACGCCGAGGACACGGACGCCGACGAGGCCGCCGAGGACGAGCGCCCGGCGGACGCCGACGGCGACGTCGTCGAGGACCCGGCCGAGGAGTTCCGCCGCACCCTGCGCTCGCAGCTCGGCGACTGGTACGTCATCCACTCGTACGCCGGGTACGAGAACCGTGTGAAGGCCAACCTGGAGAATCGCATCCAGAGCCTGAACATGGAGGACTACATCTTCCAGATCGAGGTCCCCATGGAGGAGGTGACCGAGATCAAGAACGCGCAGAAGAAGACCGTCCGCCGCGTCCGCATCCCCGGTTACGTCCTCGTGCGCATGGACCTCACGGACGAGTCGTGGGGCGCCGTGCGCCACACGCCGGGCGTCACCGGCTTCGTCGGCCACACGCACCAGCCCGTGCCGCTGACGCTCGACGAGGTCTACTCGATGCTGGCGCCGGTGTTCGTCGAGGCCGCCCCCGAGGCCGGCAAGGCCGCCGCGGCGGCGTCGGGCGCGACGGCGAAGGCCCCGGTCGAGGTCGACTTCGAGGTCGGCGAGTCGGTCACCGTCACGGACGGCCCGTTCGACACGCTGCCTGCCACGATCTCCGAGATCAACGCCGAGGCCCAGAAGCTCCAGGTCCTCGTCTCCATCTTCGGCCGGGAGACCCCGGTCGAGCTGTCGTTCAACCAGGTCGCCAAGATCTGACGGACGCGGTACTGCAACCGGGTCATCGCCCACGGCGTCGGCCCACGAACAAGAAAGACAGGGAAGAGTCATGCCTCCCAAGAAGAAGGTCTCCGGCCTCATCAAGCTCCAGATCAAGGCCGGTGCGGCCACGCCCGCCCCGCCGATCGGCCCCGCGCTCGGTCAGCACGGCGTGAATATCATGGAGTTCTGCAAGGCCTACAACGCGGCCACGGAGTCGCAGCGCGGCAACGTCGTCCCCGTCGAGATCACCGTGTACGAGGACCGCTCGTTCACGTTCATCACGAAGACGCCGCCGGCCGCCGAGCTCATCAAGAAGGCCGCCGGTGTGGCCAAGGGCTCCGCGACCCCGCACACCGTCAAGGTCGCGCAGCTCACCCAGGACCAGGTCCGCGAGATCGCGCAGACCAAGCTCCAGGACCTCAACGCGAACGACATCGACGCCGCGATGAAGATCGTCGCCGGCACCGCTCGTTCGATGGGCATCACCGTCGCGGAGTGATCCGCGACCGGGCCACCCGCGCCTGACCGGATCCGTCCGGTCCGGTTCGGGTGGCTCGGACCAAGTCCCGGCGAACGACGTCGGGCACGTGGCAGGGTCCGCGCGGACCCGCTCACCACGACTGCAGAAGGAGAAGCAGATGGCAACGCGCAGCAAGGCGTACCGCGCCGCGGCCGAGAAGATCGACCGCGAGAACCTGTACAGCCCCCTCGAGGCGGTCCGCCTCGCCAAGGAGACCGCGACGGTCAAGTACGACGCGACCGTCGAGGTCGCGTTCCGCCTGGGCGTCGACCCCCGCAAGGCCGACCAGATGGTCCGCGGCACGGTCAACCTGCCGCACGGCACCGGCAAGACGGCCCGCGTGATCGTCTTCGCGAACGCCGCCAAGGCCGAGGAGGCCGTGGCGGCCGGCGCCGACGAGGTCGGCGGCGACGACCTGATCGCCAAGGTCGCGGCCGGCTACACCGACTTCGACGCCGCCGTGGCGACGCCGGACCTCATGGGCAAGGTCGGTCGTCTGGGCAAGGTGCTGGGCCCCCGTGGTCTGATGCCGAACCCGAAGACCGGCACCGTGACGATGGACGTGACCAAGGCCGTGTCCGACATCAAGGGCGGCAAGATCGAGTTCCGCGTCGACAAGCACTCGAACCTGCACTTCATCATCGGCAAGGCGTCCTTCGACGAGAAGGCGCTGGTGGAGAACTACGCCGCCGCGCTCGACGAGGTCCTGCGTCTCAAGCCGACGTCGTCCAAGGGCCGGTACATCACCAAGGCCACGATGACGACGACGATGGGCCCGGGCATCCCGCTCGACCAGTCGCGCACCTCGAAGCTGCTCGACGAGGCCTGATCGAGGCGTGATCCCGGCAGGGACCCGCTGAACCACCGCCGACGGCCCGGCACCCGCGAGGGTGCCGGGCCGTCGGCGTCCCACCGGAACACGGCGGTGGGCCGGGTCATCGACCGTGGTGATGGCCCTCGAGGCCGGGCAGGTCCGGGAGGTGGTGCTCGCCGTGGGGCACGGCCCGTGCGCCTGCCTCCGTGTCGGTCAGGCCGGCGGACGCGACCGTGGAGACGGCCACGGCACCCGCGAAGAGGATCGCGAGCGACACGGCGGCGCGCGGTCTCCTCCCGGCGGCCGTCGCCGCGGGCCCGGTCCGGGACCCGTCGGGCCGGTCGGCGTCCGGCATGCCGCGCGCCGGTCGGGCCGTGGCTCCCACCACGCAGGCGGCGGCGAGCTGGAGGGAGGCCGCCGCGGCGGCCGCGCCGACGTGGGTTCCCTCCGCGACGCCCAGCGCGATCCCGAAGACGCTTGTCACGGCGAGAGCCCCGACGGCGACCCGCGCGAGCACGGCGGGATCGGCGCCGCGTATCGGCGTCCCGCGCAGGACGAGCACCGCCACCACGAGCTCGGTCGCGCCGACGACCAGCGAGAACACGCCGTGGGGGCGAGGGAACGCGCCCCGCACAAGGCCCATGTTGACCAGGCCGGCGCCGACCAGCGCGAACGCGACGAGCAGGCGGGCCAGGGGCGCGGTCCGGGTCATGCCGTCGCGACGCCCGTCTCGGCGCGGCGGTCCGCGCCCAGCCCGACGCCGAGCAGCAGGAGGGCGCTGGCAAGGTGCAGCACGTTGTCGGCGCCGTTCAGCGCGATGATGTTCGCGCCGGTGCCGACGAGGAAGAGGCCGAGGACGCCGACCAGCAGGTAGACCGCGCCGACGGTCACGTTGACGCTCTTGGCCGCCGCGACCGAGCGCGAGGCCAGGAGCAGAGCGGCTCCGATCGCGACGTGGATGATGTTGTGCAGCGGGTTCACCTCGAAGAACAGGAGCTTCTCGCCCTCCGTGGCGGCGAAGCCGACGCCCGAGGTGACGACGAACCCGGCGAGGCCGACCAGCAGGTAGACGGCGCCGAAGACTGCGGCGAGGAGACGGTTCGCGGACGAGCCCATGGTGGCTGCTCCTTCTTCTGTCGGGCGCGGGGTGGTCCCGCGCTCGGAGGTGGTTCGGAGCGGCCGCCCGGTCGGATGGGCCCCGGTGTATCACGCGGTGCGGGTCGTCCTCTTTCCGTGCGATGACGAGTACGCAGCACCGCACGAGCGCTGCCGGAGGAGGTCCGTGCATGTCCATGCAACTTCCTCCTGCCGCGTCGTCGGGCCGCGCCGTAGGCTCGGAGGCCCCGGGGCGCGGCAGCCCCGGCTTCTCGACGAGCCCTCACGAGGTGCGAACAGCCATGACACGAGCCGCTGAGGAACCACTCGGTGGGACGCCCGACGCCGACGAGAGCCTGGGCGACCGGGCCGCGCGGGCGGTCCTGGAGTTCCGGGAGGGCCGCACCGACGCCCTGTCGGACCTGGTCCGGGAGGCGACGCCGTTGCTGTGGCACACGGTGCGCGCCCAGGGCGTCGACCGGGACGTCGCCGACGACGTGGTGCAGTCCACGTGGGCGGCGCTCGTGCGGCACGCGGACACGATCGCCGAGCCGAAGGCCGTGCTGAAGTGGCTCCTCGTGACGGCCCGGCGGGCCGCCTGGGAGACGGTGCGCAAGGGGCGTGCGGACCTGCGCCGCCGCACCGAGCTGCCGGACGACGTGACCGAGGGCGCCGCGGCGCTGCCGGACGCCCGCCCGGGCCCGGAGGCCGAGGTGCTGACCGACGAGCGCGACCGGATCCTCTGGTCGTCGCTCCGCCGGCTCCCGGAGCGCTGCCAGGAGCTGCTGCGACTCGTCTCGCTCGCCGACCGCCCGGACTACAAGGCGATCTCGGCGTCGATCGGCATGCCGGTGGGAAGCATCGGCGCCACACGGGGACGGTGCCTGGCGAAGCTGCGCGCCGTCCTCACGGAGCATGGGGAGGCCTCGTGGACATGAGCCAGAAGCACGAGAACGCGTGGGGCGAGCCCGTGCCCGGTGAGGACGAGGCCCTGGACGCGCGCGACGTCGCCGTCCTGGGGCGGCTCGGACGCGCCTTCGAGGTGGTCGACCCCGTGCCCCAGGGGCTCGTCGAGCGGTCGCTCTTCGCGATGACGCTCGCACGGCTCGAGGCAGACGTGATGGAGCTGCAGCAGATCGAGGCCCCCGCCGGGTCCGTGCGCGGCGACGCCCCGCCGCTCGAGGCGCGCACCATCACGTTCACGCACGAGCGCCTCACCGTGATGATCGCGCTGTCCACGGACGACGACGGCACCCACGTGCGCCTCGACGGCTGGGTCGCGCCCGCCGCGACGCTCGTCGTCGAGCTGAGGCAGCCGGACGGCGAGCGCACCACCACCGCCGACGACGACGGCCGCTTCGCCTTCACCGGCGTCGACCGCGGCCCCACCAGCCTGCTCGTACGCCTGCCCGACGGCGGCGACGTCACCGTCGCCACGCCGGTCATCGAGCTCTGAACGAACCGATCTGCCCGCATGACTGAGGGGCGAGGACTCTTGCACGCCGCCGCTAGGCGTGCCCACTCGAGGAGGAGCAGGTGAGCGAGACCCCAGACCAGGCCGCCGGAGCGGCGGTGCCGGACCCGAACCACGACTATCGGCCGGTGCGTTTCCTGGACCCGTCTCTCGTGCGGCGCCGGCCTGGCGTCCCGCAGGTGCGACCCACGTGGTACGTCGCCGACAGGGTCATCGTCCAGGGGCCTCCGCCGCGGCGCTTCACCGAAGGCCCGGAAGGCCCGGCGGACGTGCGTCGAGTGGCGTCGATCGCGAGTGCCGGGGAGGACGCGGAGCTGTCCGACCTCACCGAGATCGAGCGACTCGCACACGAACGCGGCTGCACCCTCGCCCTCGAGGCGGCCGGACGGCGACGAACTCGCCGCTCGACCGGTGGTCCCTCCGCGGACGACTGCGACGACGACTTCGCGTTCGCGCTCCGTCTGGTCCCCGAGAAGGACGGCGACGAGCCCGACGCCTGGGAGATCGTGGAGGCCCTCGGCGGCACCCTCGAGCTCGGTGGCGAGCATGGGTGTCGGCGCGTCAGCCTTGATCACGTGATGCTGGCGCGCCCGTTCACGAGTTCGCCCTTCACGTCGTCGCCGTTTACGAGTTCGCCGTTCACGAGTTCGCCCTTCACGTCGTCGCCGTTCACGAGTTCGCCCTTCACGTCGTCGCCGTTCACGAGCTCGCCCTTCACGTCATCTCCGTTCACGAGCTCGCCGTTCACCTCGTCCCCGTTCACGTCCTCCCCGATGCGAGGGATGGCGGAGTACGCGATGCCCGGATGGGGTGGACGTGCGCCTGTCGCCTGGCTGGGCGACCGACCCGCGCGGCAGCACGCTGACGGGCCGACGCCGTACGTCACCGAGGGCGGCATGCTGCGACCGTTGGTGGCGATCGTCGACACCGGGCTCGGGACCCACCCCTGGTTCGGGACCTACGACATCGCGGAGGGGGACGATCCTGCCGCGGAGCTCGACGGCAACGGGATCGTCGTGCGGAACGCGGTCCTGCCCGACGGGCGGCCGATCGGGACCCAGCCCGTCCCCGCGCGGCGGAGCGAGGACGCCGAGATCGGCGGAGCCAGCGCCTCCTCGCTGACCGGTCCTCTCGACCCCGTCGCCGGGCACGGCACCTTCATCGCCGGCATCGTGCACCAAAAGTGCCCCGATGCGGCCATCCTGCCCGTCAGGGTGGTCGGTGGCGACGGTGTCGGCGCGGAGTCCGACCTGGTCACGACCCTCACCCGGCTGCTGGAGTTCCACCAGCTCGGGCTGGAGGCAGATGTTGTTCCTGGCGACGGCGGCGCTCCCGTCGACGTCGTCGTGCTCTCCCTGGGCTATTACCACGAGGAGGCCGAGAATCTCGGCGTGACCGACGCGCTGCGCGCCGTGATCGACGAGCTGCGGTCGAGCGGCGTCGTGGTCGTGACGGCTGCCGGGAACGACGGCACGACCCGGCCGAGCTTTCCCGCCGCGCTCGCGCCCCTCGTCGAGCGGACGCGCGACCCGCACGACGGCCGTGTCCGGGCTCGGGCGATCGGGTCGACACCCGCGGACCGGGACGGCGCGCCGCCGGTGCTCGCGGTCGGCGCAGAGAATCCTGATGGAACGACGGCGCTGTTCAGCAACGACGGTCGCTGGGTGACGACGACGCGGTGCGGCGCCGCGGTGGTGAGCACGATTCCCACCACCCTCGACGGTCCGATCACCCCCTCGTTGCGGATCGAGGACCGGTATGGCACGGGGCACCGGGCTACCCTCGATATCGAGGGCTTTCAGGGAGGGTTCGCGACCTGGAGCGGGACGTCGTTCGCCGCGCCGGTCCTGGCCGGCGAGATCGCCTCCACGCTGGCGGAGCGACGCGACGGACGGACGCCGGCCGTCGCGCCTTCGGGACGGGACGGTAGCGTTTCGCCGGAACAGCGGCTGCGTCTGGATGATGCCTGGGCGGCCGTCGCGGAGCACACGGGGCTCACGCCTCCGGAGGGCGCTGCGATGAACTGATCGGGGAGGCGAGGCCTTGGGCGAGGATCCCGTCGTTGCGTTGCGTGGGGCGCTCGACCGAGCCCTCGACAACGATCGCGTCCGGCGCCGATTCGGACTGGCAGTGCGTCAGTACAGAGCGGTGCGTCGTGAGCTCGGGCGCCTCGCGCCTACTGCCCCGGCGGCTGTGGCGGAGCTGCACGTGCGCGCTCTGGTGGGTGAGTCCCGGTGCATGTCCGAACAGGGGGCGGCCACGGAGGACTGCCTGGCACTGCTCGCCGAAGCGCGGTGGTGGGCGGAGATGAGCGGAGACCCTGCGCTCGTGGCGCTGGTCGACGGCCGACGTGGACTGCTGCGTCTGAGGCGCGGACAGCTCGACGACGCCCTGATCGACTTCTCCAGCGCGGAGAGAGGGCTCCCGGACGGTCCCGACCTCGGCGCGGTGTACCTCAACCGCGGGTCGCTCCGTCTCGAACGCGGCGAGACGGAGCTGGCGGCGCGTGACTTCGAGCGGTGCGTGTCGATCACGAGCGCCGGGGTCGAACCGGCGCTCCACGCGATGGCGGCTCACAACCTCGGCTACGCGCTCTTCCTCCGTGGCGAGCTCCCTGCCGCGCTGCGTTCGATGGCGGAGGCGGCGCGGGTCGCGCCGCCTGAGCACGCCGGGGTGGGCCTGATGGACAAGGCGGCGGTGCTCTACGAAGCGGGCCTGCTCACCGACGCGGAGGAGGCGCTCCGGCAGGCGGGACAGCTGCTCTCGTCCACCGCGGCCCGGCGTGACCTGCTCGACGCGAGGCTCGCTCGCGCCCGGTGCCTGGTCGGGCTCGAGCAGTACCTGGAGGCCGTGGTGCTCGCCCGGAGCGTGCGGTCGTCCGCGCGTCGTACGGGAGATCGGCTCCTCGAGCTTCGTGCGGACCTGATCGGACTGGATGCCCGGCACGGGAAGATCATCGACCAGGGCGCGCAGCCCGCGCGCGTCCGGCGGCTCGCTCGGGCGGCCGAGCAAGTGCTCGACCGCGCCACCGCCGTGCCCGGAGGGGCGCGACTGGCCGCCGACGTCTCTCTCGTCGCCGCCGACGCGCTTGCGCGCGCGGGCGACGTCGACGCGGCACTGGGCCACCTGCGGCGCCTTCCGTCCCGCTCCGGTTTGGCTCTGGGGACGCGGCTGCGTGCCGAGGCAGTTCGAGCCCTCGTCGCGTTCGGGCAGGGCGACCGGCGGCGCGGACTTGCGGCAATCCGTCGGGGGCAGGGCCTGCTCGCTGTGCAGCGCCAGCGGCTGGGCGCCGTCGAGGCGGTCACGGCGGCGGCTGCGCATGGCGTCCGGCTCCAGGGCGTGGACATCGTGGCGGCGCTGTCCCAGGGGAGCGCGGACGCCCTCTTCGACGCGCTCGAGCGAGGGCGCGCCACGTTCGCCGGTTCAGGGAGGGTGAGGCCGTCGACGGACGGCGAGACCGCTGCGCTGGTGTCGGCGGCGCGGAGCCTGCTGGACCAGGCGCGTGCGCTCGAGCTCGAGAGTTCCGAACCGTCGCGCGAACCCTTGGAGCTCCGGCGCGAGGCGAGGCGGCTCCAAGACCGTGCGCGTGAACGGTCATGGCAGGCCGGGGGCGAGATCGAGGCCCCGCGCGCGGCAACGGCGCGGGCGATCCGCGCCGAGCTGCGCGCCGCGGCGTCGGATCGGGTGGTGCTGAACCTTGCGCTCTATCGAGGGAAGGTCCTCGCCGTCCGCGTCGACCGGTCAGGCGCCCGGGTCAGGGAGCTCGGTCAGGTCGACGACGTCGTCGAGCGAGCGCGCCGCGTCCGTGCTGATCAGTACGTGCTCGCCAACCCACTGATCCCCGCGCCGATGAGGGTGGCTGCCCTGCGATCGCTCGAGCGCGACCTCGCCTGGTTGGACGCCACATTGCTCCGGGACGTCGACCCCGAGGTCCCCCTCTTCGTCGCGGCTCGTGGCCGTCTGGTCTCGCTGCCGTGGGCATCGCTCCCGTCGCGTCGAGGGACGTCGACCGTGGTGAACTCGTGGGTCGCACGGGGGAAGGCCGAGTGGTCACCCGGTCCCGCACTCGTGGTCGCAGGTCCGGAGCTGCGGCACGCCCCTGCCGAGGCAGATGCTGTCGCGAACGTGTGGGGTCCGGGGACGACCGTCCTGGCCGACGCGCGGGCCACGTGCGAGACCGTGGCTCGCGAGCTCGACGGGCACGCGATCGTCCATCTGGCAGCGCACGGTCAGCACGAGCCCGACAACCCGGTCTTCTCGAGCGTGCGCCTCGCGGACGGGCCGCTGTTCGCGCACGAGCTCGATGGTACGGATCTCGCACGGTGTGTCATGGTGCTCTCGGCGTGCGACGTCGGGTCCGTCAGCATCAAGCACGGCGGTGAGCCCCTCGGCCTGACGAGCGTGCTGTTGCGCATGGGAGCGCGTGCCGTGGTCGCGAGCGTCGCGCCGTTGCGCGACGAGGTCGCGGTGCGCGTGATGCCGGCGCTGCACCGAGGCCTCCGCGACGGGCTCCGCCCCGGGGAGGCGCTCGCCCGTGCCGTCGCGGACGAGCCGGAGCCGGTGCCGCTGGTGTGCTTCGGGCCGCTCGTCCTGTGATGTGGACGACACCTTGTGCTCACCCCCCGCCACCGGTGTGATGTCGGAGCCGAACTCGGCAGCCCGCCGCAAGGCGGGGACAACCGACGGAAGGACGTTCGATGAAGACACGCGCCACTCGCGTCATCGCTGGTCTGCTGCTCGCCGCCACCGCCGTGGTGGGCGCCGCGGCAACGGCGTCGGCGGAGCCCCCGGGCCCGCAGCACCCGTTCAGCTCCCACTGACGGCAACACGTCGCTGTCAGAGCGTGGGCGGCGGTTCGGCACGAGTGTGCCGAACCGCCGCCCGTCGTCGTGTACAGTTCTCGGGTAACCCAAGACCGCCGGTCGTCCGACGCTGCCCGGGCTCGCCCCAGCAAGCCGAAGACCGAAGTCCCGTGAGAGCGGGGGCCTGCGTAGGTGACACGACGACGATCACACAGCCTGGCTGTGAGCTCCGAGCCCCGTGCGCACCTGCGCCGGGGCTCTTTCTCTTGCAGGTACCGGTGGCACCACCACCGGAAGGATTGCCATGGCGAGGCCGGACAAGGCAGCCGCTGTCGCGGAGGTCGCGGACAAGTTCCGTGACGCGAACGCGGCCGTGCTGACCGAGTACCGCGGGCTCACCGTCGCACAGCTCAAGGAGCTGCGTCGGTCGCTCAGCGGCAACGCAACCTACGCCGTGGTGAAGAACACGCTGACGTCCATCGCGGCCAAGGAGGCCGGGATCGACGCGTTCGAGGCCGACCTCAAGGGTCCGTCCGCGATCGCGTTCGTGACCGGCGACCCGGTCGAGGCCGCCAAGGGTCTGCGTGACTTCGCCAAGGCGAACCCTGCACTGGTCATCAAGGGCGGTGTCCTTGACGGGAAGCCGCTGACCGCTGCAGAGGTCACCAAGCTCGCGGACCTCGAGTCCCGCGAGGTCCTGCTGGCCAAGACGGCCGGCGCGATGAAGGCCAAGCTCTTCCAGGCTGCCTACGCCTTCAGCGCGAAGCCGGCCCAGGCCGCTCGCGTCATCGATGCCCTGCGTCAGAAGCAGGAATCGGAGGCCGCTGCCGCCTGACGGCGGTGCGGCAAGCACAACCCCCTCCCTTGCTTCTGCGGGGCCGTACGCCCCAGGACGCACCAACCGAAAGGAACGCCATCATGGCGAAGCTCAGCACCGACGAGCTCCTGGCCGCCTTCGAGGAGCTCACGCTCATCGAGCTCAACGAGTTCGTGAAGGCCTTCGAGGACAAGTTCGAGGTCACCGCCGCCGCTCCCGCCGCCGTCGCGGTCGCCGCCCCCGCCGCCGGCGGTGCCGGTGGCGCCGAGGCCGCCGAGGAGAAGGACGAGTTCGACGTCATCCTCGAGGCCGCCGGCGACAAGAAGATCCAGGTCATCAAGGAGGTGCGCGCGCTCACGTCCCTCGGCCTGAAGGAGGCCAAGGACCTCGTGGACGGCGCCCCGAAGCCGGTCCTGGAGGCCGCGAACAAGGAGACGGCCGAGAAGGCCAAGGCTGCCCTCGAGGGCGCCGGCGCCACCGTCACCCTCAAGTGATCGCCGCGGCCTAGCCGCGCATCGCTTCCGCGAGGCCCGCATCCCCTTCGGGGGGTGCGGGCCTCGCTGCGTGCGGGCGGTAGGCCGGCAGGACGCCGCGGGGGAGCGGGCCGGTTGTGGAGGTGTCGTGTCGTGACCGACGTCGCGCGCCGGCGCCTGGCCGCGGCCGCCTACCACGGGTTAGGCTGGTCCGACAACCGTTTCTTGGGCGGCATATGGCGGCCACCGAGACAACGTCCTCAAGACCCAGAACCGAGGGCGTCCGCTCGTGTGCCCGCGCGAGTTGGACAAACGATGAAGTTCTGGCTACGCTAGCGCTTTGCGCTCGCTTGTGCCCCGACGCCTCCCCGCCGACGATGCCCGCCCTCCGTGATCACGTCTTCGTGACCCCTGGGGCGGTCCACTCCCGCGGTCCGGCGCCTCCAGCCCTCGCAGAGCGTACAGCGTGCCATCGAACTGCAGGGAAGGACCCCTCTTGGCTGCCTCGCGCACCCCTTCTGTTCCGTCCGCCGACGCCATCGCGAACCGCACCGCTTCCCGCCGCGTCTCCTTCGCCAAGATCTACGAGCCGCTCGAGGTCCCCGACCTCCTCGGGCTGCAGACCGAGAGCTTCGACTGGCTCCTCGGCAGCCCCGCCTGGCAGGCCCGGGTCGAGGCGGCCACCGCCGCCGGCCGGTCCGACGTCCCCGCGACGTCGGGCCTCGAGGAGATCTTCGAGGAGATCTCGCCGATCGAGGACTTCGGCCAGTCGATGTCCCTCTCCTTCTCGAACCACCGCTTCGAGCCGCCGAAGTACACCGCGGACGAGTGCAAGGAGAAGGACTTCACCTTCGCCGCCCCGCTGTTCGTGACGGCCGAGTTCGTGAACTACACGACCGGTGAGATCAAGAGCCAGACGGTGTTCATGGGCGACTTCCCGCTCATGACCGCGCGTGGCACGTTCATCATCAACGGCACCGAGCGCGTCGTCGTCTCGCAGCTGGTCCGTTCCCCGGGCGTCTACTTCGAGCGCACCCCCGACAAGACGAGCGACAAGGACGTCTTCTCGGCGAAGGTCATCCCGTCGCGCGGCGCCTGGCTCGAGTTCGAGATCGACAAGCGCGACGCCGTCGGCGTGCGCGTCGACCGCAAGCGCAAGCAGCCCGTCACCGTCCTGCTGAAGGCCCTCGGCCTCACGGAGGCGGAGATCCGCGAGGAGTTCGCGAACTTCCCGTCCGTGCTCGACACCCTCGAGAAGGACCACGTCCACACCCAGGACGAGGCCCTGGTCGACCTGTATCGCAAGATCCGTCCGGGCGAGCCGCCCACGGTCGAGGCCGGTCGCGCGCTGCTCGAGAACTTCTACTTCAACCCGAAGCGCTACGACCTCGCGAAGGTCGGTCGCTACAAGATCAGCAAGAAGCTGGGCGTCGACGCGCCGCTCGCGGACTCGACGCTGTCCGTGACCGACGTCGTCGCGACGATCAAGTACCTGGCCGCGCTGCACGCCGACCTGGAGACCATCCCCGGCACCCGCGACGGCCAGCCCACCGAGGTCCGCGTCGAGACCGACGACATCGACCACTTCGGCAACCGGCGGATCCGCGCCGTCGGCGAGCTCATCCAGAACCAGGTGCGCACGGGCCTGTCCCGCATGGAGCGCGTGGTCCGTGAGCGCATGACGACGCAGGACGTCGAGGCGATCACGCCGCAGACGCTGATCAACATCCGCCCCGTGGTCGCGTCGATCCGCGAGTTCTTCGGCACCTCGCAGCTGTCGCAGTTCATGGACCAGAACAACCCGCTCGCGGGCCTGACGCACAAGCGTCGTCTGAACGCCCTCGGCCCGGGTGGTCTGTCCCGCGACCGCGCCGGCATGGAGGTCCGTGACGTCCACCCGTCGCACTACGGCCGCATGTGCCCGATCGAGACCCCTGAGGGCCCGAACATCGGCCTCATCGGCTCGCTCGCGTCGTTCGGTCGCATCAACCCGTTCGGCTTCATCGAGACGCCGTACCGCAAGGTCACCGACGGCAAGGTCACGGACGAGATCGTCTACCTGACCGCCGACGACGAGGACCGGCACATCATCGCCCAGGCGAACACCGAGCTCGCCGTCGACGGCACGTTCCTCAACGACCGCGTCCTGGTGCGCACCAAGGGCGGCGAGACCGACGACCTGCCGCCGGCCGAGATCGACTACATGGACGTCTCGCCGCGCCAGATGGTGTCCGTCGCGACGGCGCTCATCCCGTTCCTCGAGCACGACGACGCGAACCGCGCGCTCATGGGCGCCAACATGCAGCGCCAGGCCGTGCCGCTGGTGCGCTCCGAGGCGCCGCTGGTCGGCACCGGCATGGAGCGTCGTGCGGCGGTCGACGCCGGCGACGTCATCGTGGCGACCAAGCCCGGCGTGGTCACCGAGGTGTCCGCGGACCTGGTCCTCGTCGCGAACGACGACGGCACCACGGGCTCCTACCGCGCGGCGAAGTTCCGCCGCTCGAACCAGGGCACCAGCTACAACCAGCGCGTGCTCGTGGACGAGGGCCAGCGGGTCGAGGTCGGCTCCGTGCTGGCCGACGGCCCGGCGACCGACGAGGGCGACCTCGCGCTCGGCCGCAACCTGCTCGTCGCGTTCATGTCGTGGGAGGGCCACAACTACGAGGACGCGATCATCCTGTCGCAGCGCCTCGTGGAGGACGACGTCCTGTCCTCGATCCACATCGAGGAGCACGAGGTCGACGCCCGCGACACCAAGCTCGGGCCCGAGGAGATCACGCGGGACATCCCGAACGTCTCCGAGGACGTCCTGGCGGACCTCGACGAGCGCGGTGTCATCCGCATCGGTGCCGAGGTCGGCGCGGGCGACGTGCTGGTCGGCAAGGTCACGCCGAAGGGCGAGACCGAGCTCACCCCGGAGGAGCGCCTGCTGCGCGCCATCTTCGGCGAGAAGGCCCGCGAGGTGCGCGACACGTCCCTCAAGGTGCCTCACGGCGAGCAGGGCACGGTCATCGGCGTCCGCGAGTTCAACCGCGAGGACGGCGACGAGCTGCCCGCCGGCGTGAACCAGCTGGTCCGTGTCTACATCGCCCAGCGCCGCAAGATCACCGTCGGCGACAAGCTCGCCGGCCGTCACGGCAACAAGGGCGTCATCTCGAAGATCCTGCCGCAGGAGGACATGCCGTTCCTCCCCGACGGGACGCCGGTCGACGTCATCCTCAACCCGCTGGGCGTGCCCGGCCGCATGAACGTCGGCCAGGTCCTCGAGACGCACCTCGGGTGGGTCGCGAGCCGTGGCTGGGACATCGAGCTGGCCGAGGGCAAGGACCTCTCCTGGAAGGAGACCCTGCCCGAGGTCGCGTCGAAGTCGGAGCCGGGGACGCCGGTGGCGACGCCGGTGTTCGACGGCCTCGAGGAGTCCGGCCTGCGCGGCCTGCTCTCCACGACGCTGCCGAACCGCGACGGCGACCGCATGGTCGCGACCGACGGCAAGGCCCGGCTCTTCGACGGCCGCTCCGGCGAGCCGTTCCCGGACCCGGTGTCGGTGGGCTACATGTACATCCTCAAGCTCCACCACCTGGTCGACGACAAGATCCACGCGCGCTCGACCGGCCCGTACTCGATGATCACGCAGCAGCCGCTGGGTGGTAAGGCGCAGTTCGGCGGCCAGCGCTTCGGCGAGATGGAGGTGTGGGCCCTCGAGGCGTACGGCGCGGCCTACACGCTGCAGGAGCTGCTCACCATCAAGTCCGACGACGTCCCGGGCCGCGTGAAGGTCTACGAGGCGATCGTCAAGGGCGAGAACATCCCCGACTCGGGCATCCCGGAGTCCTTCAAGGTGCTCCTCAAGGAGATGCAGTCGCTGTGCCTGAACGTCGAGGTGCTCTCGAGCGACGGGACCTCCATCGAGATGAAGGAGTCCGACGACGAGGTGTACCGCGCCGCGGAGGAGCTGGGCATCGATCTGTCGCGCCGCCCCAACTCGGCTGCCACGGTCGACGAGATCTGATCCAGCGACCAGCTGAACTCCACGGACATTCGAAAGCTTTGAGGAAGTAGGACATCTTGCTCGACGTCAACGTCTTCGACGAGCTGCGTATCGGCCTGGCCACGGCCGACGACATCCGTGCCTGGTCGCACGGAGAGGTCAAGAAGCCCGAGACCATCAACTACCGCACCCTGAAGCCGGAGAAGGACGGGCTCTTCTGCGAGAAGATCTTCGGCCCCACCCGGGACTGGGAGTGCTACTGCGGCAAGTACAAGCGCGTGCGCTTCAAGGGCATCATCTGCGAGCGCTGCGGCGTCGAGGTGACGCGCTCGAAGGTGCGCCGTGAGCGCATGGGCCACATCGAGCTCGCCGCCCCGGTCACGCACATCTGGTTCTTCAAGGGTGTGCCGTCGCGCCTCGGCTACCTGCTCGACCTGGCCCCGAAGGACCTGGAGAAGGTCATCTACTTCGCGGCCTACATGGTCACGTGGGTCGACGACGAGGCCCGCCACGAGGACCTCCCGAACCTCCAGAACGAGATCGACCTGGAGAAGAAGGAGATCTCGGACCGCCGCGACAACGACATCAACACCCGTGCCGCCAAGCTCGAGGCCGACCTGGCCGAGCTGGAGGCCGAGGGCGCCAAGGCCGACGCGCGCCGCAAGGTGCGCGACTCCGCCGAGCGCGAGATGGCGCAGCTGCGCAAGCGTGCCGACCAGGAGCTCGACCGCCTCGAGCAGGTCTGGGACCGGTTCAAGAACCTCAAGGTCGCGGACCTCGAGGGCGACGAGATGCTGTACCGCCAGCTCGTCGACCGCTACGGCACGTACTTCGAGGGCTCGATGGGCGCCGCGGCGATCCAGAAGCGCCTCGAGAGCTTCGACCTGGAGGCCGAGGCCCAGTCGCTGCGCGAGACCATCCGGACGGGCAAGGGCCAGCGCAAGACGCGCGCGCTCAAGCGCCTGAAGGTCGTCAACGCGTTCCTCACGACGACCAACTCGCCCACGGCGATGGTGCTCGACGCCGTCCCGGTCATCCCGCCGGACCTGCGCCCGATGGTGCAGCTCGACGGTGGCCGCTTCGCGACGTCGGACCTCAACGACCTGTACCGCCGCGTGATCAACCGCAACAACCGGCTCAAGCGCCTGCTCGACCTGGGTGCGCCGGAGATCATCGTCAACAACGAGAAGCGGATGCTCCAGGAGGCCGTGGACTCGCTGTTCGACAACGGTCGCCGCGGCCGCCCGGTCACGGGGCCGGGCAACCGCCCGCTGAAGTCGATCTCCGACATGCTCAAGGGCAAGCAGGGTCGGTTCCGCCAGAACCTGCTCGGCAAGCGCGTCGACTACTCGGGCCGTTCGGTCATCGTGGTCGGCCCGCAGCTCAAGCTGCACCAGTGCGGCCTGCCCAAGCAGATGGCGCTCGAGCTGTTCAAGCCGTTCGTCATGAAGCGGCTCGTCGAGCTCAACCACGCGCAGAACATCAAGAGCGCGAAGCGCATGGTCGAGCGCACCCGCGGCGAGGTCTGGGACGTGCTGGAGGAGGTCATCCAGGAGCACCCGGTGCTGCTGAACCGTGCCCCCACCCTGCACCGCCTGGGCATCCAGGCCTTCGAGCCGCAGCTCGTCGAGGGCAAGGCCATCCACCTGCACCCGCTCGTGTGCGCCGCGTTCAACGCGGACTTCGACGGCGACCAGATGGCGGTCCACCTGCCCCTGAGCGCCGAGGCGCAGGCCGAGGCCCGCATCCTCATGCTCTCGAGCAACAACATCCTCAAGCCGTCGGACGGCCGTCCGGTGACCATGCCCTCGCAGGACATGATCATCGGTCTGCACCACCTCACCTCGGACCGCCCCGGCGCGACGGGGGAGGGGCGGGTCTTCTCCTCGCAGGCCGAGGCGATCATGGCCCTCGACCGCGGCGCGCTGGACCTCAACGCCACGATCAAGCTGCGGATGTCGGACCTCGTTCCGCCGACCAGCGGCTTCGAGGCCCCCGAGGGCTGGGAGCCCGGGCAGCCGCTGCTGTTCGAGACCACCCTGGGCCGCACGATCTTCAACGAGGCGCTCCCGATCGACTACCCGTTCCAGAACGGCGTCGTCGGCAAGAAGGAGCTCTCGACGATCGTCAACGACCTGGCGGAGCGCTACCCGAAGGTCGACGTCGCGACGTCGCTCGACGCGCTGAAGGACGCCGGCTACCGCTGGGCCACGCGCTCGGGCGTCACGATCGCGATCTCCGACGTCGCGATGCCGGAGGTCAAGAACGACATCCTGGACGAACACGAGCAGCGTGCGCTGAAGGTCCAGGACCAGTTCGACAAGGGTCTGATCACCGACGACGAGCGCCGTCAGGAGCTCATCGAGATCTGGACCCAGGCCACCGACAAGATCGCGTCGGTCATGCGCGAGAACCTCGAGAGCAACTCGCGGAACACGCTGTACCGCATGGTGTCCTCGGGCGCCCGTGGTAACTGGATGCAGGTCCGTCAGATCGCCGGTATGCGCGGCCTCGTGGCGAACCCGAAGGGCGAGATCATCCCGCGCCCGATCAAGTCCAACTACCGCGAGGGCCTGTCCGTCCTCGAGTACTTCATCGCCTCGCACGGTGCCCGCAAGGGCCTGGCCGACACGGCGCTGCGTACCGCGGACTCCGGCTACCTGACCCGTCGTCTGGTCGACGTGTCGCAGGACGTCATCATCCGCGAGGAGGACTGCGGCACCGAGCGCGGCCTCACGCTGCCCGTCGCCGAGCGCATCGGCGACGTGCTGGTGCCGCACCCGCGCGTCGAGACGAGCATCTACTCGCGCACGTTCGCGACGGACGTCGTGGACGCGGACGGCAACGTCGTGGCCGAGGCGGGCTCGGACGCGGGCGACGTGATCATCGACAAGGTGATCGCCGCCGGCATCGAGAACGTCAAGGTCCGCTCCGTGCTGACCTGCGAGTCGCGCGTCGGCACCTGCGCCAAGTGCTACGGCCGCTCCCTGGCCACCGGCAAGCTGGTGGACATCGGCGAGGCCGTCGGCATCATCGCGGCGCAGTCGATCGGTGAGCCGGGCACGCAGCTGACGATGCGTACCTTCCACACCGGTGGTGTCGCCTCCGCGGAGGACATCACGCAGGGTCTGCCCCGTGTCACCGAGCTGTTCGAGGCCCGCACCCCCAAGGGTGAGGCCCCGATCGCGGAGTACACCGGCACCGTGGCGATCGAGGACACGGAGCGCACGCGCCACCTGGTCCTCACGCCGGCCGACGGCGGCGAGGAGATCCGCTACCCGGTGACCAAGCGTGCCCGCCTCCTGATCGCCGACGGCGAGCAGGTCCAGGTCGGCACCCAGCTGGTCCAGGGCGCCGTCGACCCGAAGAAGGTGCTGCGCATCCTCGGCCCGCGTGCCACGCAGAAGCACCTGGTGGACGAGGTCCAGGAGACCTACCGCTCGCAGGGCGTGGACATCCACGACAAGCACATCGAGGTCATCGTGCGGCAGATGCTCCGTCGCGTGACCGTGCTCGACTCGGGTGACTCGCACCTGCTGCCGGGCGAGCTGGCGGAGCGCGTCCGCTTCGAGGACGCGAACCGTCGGGCCGTGGCGGAGGGCGGCCAGCCGGCCTCCGGCCGTCCGGAGCTCATGGGCATCACGAAGGCGTCGCTCGCCACCGACTCGTGGCTCTCGGCCGCCTCCTTCCAGGAGACGACCCGCGTGCTGACCGAGGCGGCGATGAGCGGTCGTCGTGACCCGCTGCTGGGCCTCAAGGAGAACGTCATCCTCGGTAAGCTCATCCCCGCCGGCACGGGTCTGCCCCGCTACCGGAACATCGAGGTCGAGCCGACCGAGCAGGCCAAGGCCGAGCTCTACCCGAGCTTCGGCTACGACGAGATCGACTTCCCGACGCTCGGCATGGGCTCGGGCGAGGCGATCCCGCTGGAGGACCTGGACTTCGGCGACTTCCGCTAGTCCGCTGATCCTGACCACGAGGTAGTCCGGGAGGGGCGCACGTCACAGCGTGCGTCCCTCCCGCTCCTTTGACCCCGCTTGCTTCCGCGGGTAGCCTTGGAAGCCGTGCCCGTGCCGTCGCGCGCGCATCCCGCTGTCAGCCCAGAACGTTCTCGCTCGGGCCGGCTGCCGGAGGCGTCGCCGTCCTGAGCGCACAGGTACCCCGGGAAGATCGCTCGGACCGTCCGTGAGGGCGGGGGAGCTGAGCTGATCCGGGCCATCGAGCCGGTGGTAAGTGGCGTTGCGGTCCGTGAGGGCCGCGGGTGCCGCATGCGATCGGCACGCACCAGCCAGACAGACCACCGTCGAGGGCCGCCCGGCCCTCGTGAGCTCGAGAAGACGACGGAGACGTAGTGCCTACGATCCAGCAGCTCGTCCGCAAGGGCCGGTCCACGAAGGCCGTGGCGTCGAAGACGCCGGCCCTCAAGGACTCGCCCCAGCGGCGCGGCGTGTGCACCCGCGTGTACACCACCACCCCCAAGAAGCCGAACTCCGCGCTCCGCAAGGTCGCGCGCGTCAAGCTGTCCTCGGGTACCGAGGTCACGGCGTACATCCCCGGTGTCGGCCACAACCTGCAGGAGCACTCGATCGTGCTCGTCCGCGGCGGCCGTGTGAAGGACCTCCCGGGTGTCCGCTACAAGATCGTGCGCGGCGCGCTCGACACGCAGGGCGTGAAGAACCGCAAGCAGGCCCGCAGCAAGTACGGCGCGAAGAAGGAGAAGGCCTGATGCCTCGCAAGGGTCCGGCCCCCAAGCGGCCGCTCATCGTCGACCCCGTCTACGGGTCGCCCGTCGTCACGCAGCTGATCAACAAGGTCCTGCTCGACGGCAAGAAGTCCACCGCCGAGGCGATCGTCTACGGCGCCCTCGAGGGCGTCCGTGCCAAGACGGACCAGGACCCGGTCGTCGTGCTCAAGCGCGCGCTGGAGAACGTCCGCCCGGCCCTCGAGGTCCGCTCCCGCCGTGTCGGTGGCGCCACCTACCAGGTGCCGGTCGAGGTGCGCCCCGTGCGTTCCACGACGCTCGCGCTGCGCTGGCTCACGGACTTCTCGCGCGCCCGCCGCGAGAAGACGATGACCGAGCGCCTCATGAACGAGATCCTCGACGCCTCCAACGGCCTCGGTGCCGCCGTGAAGCGCCGCGAGGACATGCACAAGATGGCCGACTCGAACAAGGCCTTCGCGCACTACCGCTGGTGATGCGCACGGACGGCCCCGGGTGACCCCCGGGGCCGTCCGAGGATCCGGAACCGGCCGGCAGCCGGCCCTCCGGCCCGGCTTCCGACCTTCCACCGACAAGGGGTAAGACACCGTGGCACTCGACGTGCTGACCGACCTGAACAAGGTCCGCAACATCGGCATCATGGCCCACATCGATGCCGGCAAGACCACCACCACCGAGCGCATCCTGTTCTACACCGGTGTGAACTACAAGATCGGTGAGACGCACGACGGTGCGTCGACGATGGACTGGATGGAGCAGGAGCAGGAGCGCGGCATCACGATCACGTCCGCCGCGACGACCTGCTACTGGAAGAACAACCAGATCAACATCATCGACACCCCGGGTCACGTGGACTTCACCGTCGAGGTCGAGCGCTCGCTGCGCGTGCTCGACGGTGCCGTCGCGGTGTTCGACGGCAAGGAGGGCGTGGAGCCCCAGTCGGAGACCGTGTGGCGCCAGGCCGACAAGTACGACGTGCCGCGCATCTGCTTCGTCAACAAGATGGACAAGCTCGGCGCCGACTTCTACTTCACGGTCGACACCATCATCAACCGCCTCAAGGCGAAGCCGCTGGTCATCCAGCTGCCGATCGGCGCCGAGAACGACTTCGAGGGCGTCGTCGACCTGCTCGAGATGAAGGCGCTCACCTGGCGCGGCGACACCAAGATGGGTGAGGAGTACGCGGTCGAGGACATCCCGGCCGACCTCGTCGAGAAGGCCGAGCAGTACCGGGCCGAGCTCGTCGAGGCCGTCGCCGAGGCCGACGACGAGCTGCTCGAGAAGTTCCTCGGTGGCGAGGAGCTCTCGGTCGCCGAGATCAAGTCCGGCATCCGCAAGCTCGTCATCCGGTCCGAGGCCTTCCCGGTCCTGTGCGGCTCAGCGTTCAAGAACAAGGGCGTGCAGCCCATGCTCGACGCCGTGATCGACTACCTGCCGACCCCGCTCGACGTCCCGGCCGTCCAGGGCCACGACGTCAAGGACGCGGAGAAGATCATCGAGCGTCGTCCGGACGAGGCGGAGCCGTTCTCGGCCCTCGCGTTCAAGGTCGCCACGCACCCGTTCTTCGGCAAGCTCACCTACGTCCGCGTCTACTCGGGCAAGGTCGCGCAGGGCGCTCAGGTCCAGAACTCGACCAAGGGCAAGAAGGAGCGCATCGGGAAGCTCTTCCAGATGCACTCCAACAAGGAGAACCCGGTCGAAGAGGCGCACGCCGGGCACATCTACGCCTTCATCGGGCTCAAGGACGTCACCACCGGTGACACGCTCTGCGACCCGGCGAACCCGGTCATCCTCGAGTCGATGACCTTCCCGGAGCCGGTCATCGACGTGGCCATCGAGCCGAAGACGAAGGCCGACCAGGAGAAGCTCTCCACGGCGATCCAGAAGCTCGCCCAGGAGGACCCGACCTTCCGCGTCAAGCTGGACGAGGAGACCGGCCAGACCGTCATCGGCGGCATGGGCGAGCTCCACCTCGACATCCTCGTCGACCGTATGCGTCGCGAGTTCAAGGTCGAGGCGAACGTCGGCAAGCCGCAGGTCGCGTACCGCGAGACGATCCGCCGTACCGCGGAGAAGATCGACTACACGCACAAGAAGCAGACCGGTGGCTCGGGCCAGTTCGCCAAGGTCCAGGTGACCTTCGAGCCGCTCGAGACGACGGAGGGCGAGCTCTACGAGTTCGCCAACGCCGTCACCGGTGGTCGTATCCCGCGCGAGTACATCCCGTCCGTGGACGCCGGTATCCAGTCGGCGATGCAGCAGGGCGTGCTGGCCGGGTTCCCCGTGGTGGGGGTCAAGGCCACGCTGCTCGACGGCGCCTACCACGACGTCGACTCCTCGGAGATGGCGTTCAAGATCGCCGGCTCGATGGTCTTCAAGGAGGGCATCAAGCGGGCCGACCCGGTCATCCTCGAGCCCGTGATGGCCGTCGAGGTCCGGACGCCCGAGGAGTACATGGGCGACGTGATCGGCGACATCAACTCGCGTCGTGGGATGATCCAGTCCATGGAGGACGCGACCGGTGTCAAGGTCGTGCGCGCCCAGGTACCGTTGAGCGAGATGTTCGGGTACATCGGTGACCTGCGTTCCAAGACGCAGGGCCGTGCCGTGTACTCGATGCAGTTCGACAGCTACGCCGAGGTTCCTCGCAACGTTGCTGACGAGATCATCAAGAAGACCCGGGGCGAGTGAGTCCCCACAGGTCGACGACCAGCACAACCATCAACCTGTAGGAAACCCCCGTCGCCCCGCGGGATGTAGGCTCTCTCGCCGAGTCTCGCAACGTTCGGGAACATCTACCCAAGTCCCAGGAGGACCCCAGTGGCTAAGGCCAAGTTCGAGCGGACCAAGCCGCACGTCAACATCGGCACGATCGGGCACGTCGACCACGGCAAGACGACGCTGACCGCCGCGATCTCGAAGACGCTTGCGGACACGTACCCCGACCTGCCGGCGAACACGCAGCGCAACTTCGACGAGATCGACGCCGCGCCGGAGGAGAAGCAGCGCGGTATCACGATCAACATCGCGCACATCGAGTACGAGACGCCCAAGCGTCACTACGCGCACGTCGATGCTCCGGGTCACGCCGACTACATCAAGAACATGATCACCGGTGCCGCCCAGATGGACGGCGCGATCCTGGTGGTCGCGGCGACCGACGGCCCGATGGCCCAGACGCGCGAGCACGTGCTGCTGGCCCGCCAGGTGGGCGTCCCCTACCTGCTGGTCGCGCTCAACAAGGCCGACATGGTCGACGACGAGGAGATCCTCGAGCTCGTCGAGATGGAGGTCCGCGAGCTGCTGTCGTCGCAGGAGTTCGACGGCGACAACGCGCCCGTCGTCCGCGTCTCCGGCCTCAAGGCCCTCGAGGGTGACCCCGAGTGGACCAAGCGGGTCCTGGAGCTCATGGAGGCCGTGGACGAGAACGTCCCCGACCCCGTGCGCGAGCTCGACAAGCCGTTCCTCATGCCGATCGAGGACGTCTTCACCATCACCGGCCGCGGCACCGTCGTGACCGGCAAGGTGGAGCGTGGCACGCTCGACGTCAACTCCGAGGTCGAGATCGTCGGTATCCGCGAGCCGCAGAAGACCACGGTCACCGGTATCGAGACGTTCCACAAGCAGATGGACCAGGCTCAGGCCGGCGACAACACCGGTCTGCTCCTGCGCGGCATCAAGCGCGAGGACGTCGAGCGCGGCCAGGTCGTCGTGAAGCCGGGTTCGATCACCCCGCACACGGACTTCGAGGCGCAGGTCTACATCCTGGGCAAGGACGAGGGTGGGCGTCACAACCCGTTCTACTCGAACTACCGTCCGCAGTTCTACTTCCGCACCACCGACGTCACCGGCGTCATCACGCTGCCCGAGGGCACCGAGATGGTCATGCCCGGCGACAACACCGAGATGACGGTCGCGCTGATCCAGCCGATCGCCATGGAGGAGGGCCTCGGCTTCGCCATCCGTGAGGGTGGCCGCACCGTCGGCTCCGGCCGGGTCACCAAGATCATCAAGTGATCTGCTGATCCTCGGCTGATCGCCTGAGCAGGAGGCCCGGGCCCGACAGGGTCCGGGCCTCCTGCGCGCCCGGGCGCGTGCCGCCCCGAGGTGCGGTGCGTCCGGCGTCACAGCGGTCGAACCCCGTTCCGGCTTGGAATCACGGGGCTCCCTGTGGCAAGATGTTCAGGTTGCCTGTCACGGGCGCGTTCTTTCTCGTGTCGAACAGTGTGTAGCACCACGGTGCGTGTGCCGGTCCGGATCTCCGGAACGGTCCTCGTCACCTGGAGCGGATCCCCTCCCGGAGAGGGGTCGCGGGGTTGCCGGCTGTCGACGCGCTAGAGCGCCCCGCGGGACACATGTCTCGACAGGCCAGACAAACGTCGTGGTCCGCCCCGCGGACCACAATCAACGGCCCCACGCCGGTTCGGTGTGCGCCCGGGTACGTCGCCTAGCGCGACACGCCCGAGCGCGGGGGTCGGACAGTAGCGGTTCGAGAGAGAGAGTCAGACGACGCCATGGCGGGACAGAAGATCCGCATCCGGCTCAAGTCCTACGACCACGAGGTCATCGACAGCTCGGCGCGCAAGATCGTCGACACGGTGACGCGCGCTGGTGCGACGGTCGTGGGTCCGGTGCCGCTGCCGACGGAGAAGAACGTCTTCACCGTCATCCGGTCGCCTCACAAGTACAAGGACAGCCGCGAGCACTTCGAGATGCGCACGCACAAGCGGCTCATCGACATCATCGATCCCACGCCGAAGGCCGTCGACTCGCTCATGCGGATCGACCTGCCTGCCGACGTGAACATCGAGATCAAGCTCTGAGGCTGGGATAGATATGACCAACCAGCAGAAGAACGTGACCGCGGTGCTCGGCACCAAGCTCGGCATGACGCAGCTGTGGGACGACGCCGGTCGTCTGGTCCCCGTCACCGTCGTGGCCGTCCCGACCAACGTCGTGACGCAGGTCCGCTCCGCGGACGCCGACGGCTACGCGGCCGTGCAGCTCGCCGCCGGCCAGATCGACCCGCGCAAGGTCACCAAGCCGCTCAAGGGCCACTTCGAGAAGGCCGGCGTCACGCCGCGTCGTCACGTCGCCGAGGTCCGCACCGAGGACGCCGCCGAGTTCACGCTCGGCCAGGAGATCACCGCCGAGGCCTTCGAGGCCGGTGCCGTGGTCGACGTCGTCGGTACCACCAAGGGCAAGGGCACCGCCGGTGTCATGAAGCGCCACGGCTTCTCCGGCGTCGGCGCCTCCCACGGTGCTCACCGCAACCACCGCAAGGCCGGCTCGATCGGCGGCGCCTCGACGCCGTCGCGCGTGTTCAAGGGTCTGCGGATGGCCGGTCGCATGGGCCACGAGCGCATGACCGTCCAGAACCTGACCGTCCACGCGGTCGACGCCGAGAAGGGTCTGCTGCTCGTCAAGGGCGCGGTTCCCGGCCCCAAGGGTGGCGTCGTCGTCGTGCGTACCGCTGCGAAGGGTGCGTGACCCCATGGCCAACCAGACCGTCGACGTGCTCGACGCCCAGGGCAAGAAGGCCGGCACCGCCGAGCTTCCCGCCGAGGTGTTCGACACCGTCACCAACGTCCCGCTGATCCACCAGGTGGTCGTGGCGCAGCGCGCCGCCGCCCGCCAGGGGACGCACGCCACCAAGACCCGCGGCGAGGTCCGCGGTGGTGGCAGGAAGCCGTACAAGCAGAAGGGCACCGGCCGCGCCCGTCAGGGTTCGACCCGCGCCCCGCAGTTCGCCGGCGGTGGCACCGTCCACGGCCCGCAGCCGCGCAAGTACGACCAGCGGACCCCGAAGAAGATGAAGGCCGCCGCGCTCCGTGGCGCCCTCTCCGACCGGGCTCGCGCCGGCCGCGTCCACGTGGTCTCCGGCTTCGGCCTCGACGGTGCGCCGTCGACCCGGACCGCCGTCAAGACGATCGCGGCGCTCACCGAGCGCACGCACGTCCTCGTGGTCACCGAGCGCTCGGACGAGCTGACGATCCTGTCGCTCCGCAACGTCGAGCAGGTCCACCTGCTGACCGCGGACCAGCTCAACACCTACGACGTGCTCGTCTCCGACGACGTCGTCTTCACCGAGGGCGCGCTCGCCGCGTTCCTCGCCGGCCCGGCCACGGGCAAGAGCGTGAAGGCTGTCGCCACGGAGTCCGAGGCGGCCGAGACCGAGGAGGCCACCAAGTGACCGCCGTGACGAAGGACCCGCGCGACATCCTGATCGCGCCGGTCGTCTCCGAGAAGTCCTACAACCTCCTCGACGAGGGCAAGTACACCTTCGTCGTGGACCCGCGGGCCAACAAGACCGAGATCAAGATCGCGGTCGAGCAGGTCTTCGGCGTCAAGGTCGACTCGGTCAACACGATCAACCGCAAGGGCAAGGCGCGTCGCACGCGCTTCGGCCTGGGCAAGCGCAAGGACACGAAGCGCGCGATCGTGACCCTCCGTGAGGGCACGATCGACATCTTCGGCGGTCCGGCTTCCTGAGGCGCAGAGAGCAGATCGAGGACTAACCCATGGGAATCCGTAAGTACAAGCCGACGACGCCCGGACGCCGCGGCTCCAGCGTCGCCGACTTCGTCGAGATCACGCGCTCGCAGCCGGAGAAGTCTCTGGTCCGTCCGCTGTCCAAGACGGGTGGGCGCAACAACTCCGGTCGCATCACGACCCGTCACAAGGGCGGTGGCCACAAGCGTGCCTACCGCGTGATCGACTTCCGTCGCCACGACAAGGACGGCGTGCCCGCCAAGGTCGCGCACATCGAGTACGACCCGAACCGCACGGCTCGGATCGCGCTCCTGCACTACGCGGACGGCACGAAGCGCTACATCGTCGCGCCGAACAAGCTGTCGCAGGGCGACGTCGTCGAGGCCGGTGCCGGCGCCGACATCAAGCCCGGCAACAACCTGCCGCTGCGCAACATCCCGACCGGTACGGTCATCCACGCCGTCGAGCTCCGCCCCGGTGGCGGCGCGAAGATCGCCCGCTCCGCGGGTGCCTCCGTGCAGCTCGTCGCGAAGGACGGCCCGTACGCGCAGCTGCGCATGCCGTCCGGCGAGATCCGCAACGTCGACCTGCGCTGCCGCGCCACGGTCGGCGAGGTGGGCAACGCCGAGCAGTCGAACATCAACTGGGGCAAGGCCGGCCGCAAGCGGTGGAAGGGCGTCCGCCCGACCGTCCGTGGCGTCGTCATGAACCCGGTCGACCACCCGCACGGTGGTGGTGAGGGCAAGACCTCCGGTGGTCGCCACCCGGTCAGCCCGTGGGGCCAGCCCGAGGGCCGGACCCGCCGCCCGAACAAGCCGAGCGACAAGCTGATCGTCCGCCGTCGCCGCACCGGCAAGAAGCGCTGAAAAGGAGCCTGACAGATGCCTCGTAGCCTGAAGAAGGGCCCCTTCGTCGACGACCACCTGCAGAAGAAGGTGGACGCTCAGAACGAGAAGGGGACCAAGAACGTCATCAAGACCTGGTCCCGTCGGTCGGTCATCACGCCCGACTTCCTCGGTCACACCTTCGCCGTGCACGACGGCCGGAAGCACACCCCGGTCTTCGTCACCGAGGCGATGGTCGGCCACAAGCTCGGCGAGTTCGCTCCCACGCGAACCTTCCGCGGCCACGTGAAGGACGACAAGAAGGGCCGTCGCCGCTGACCCCCGGGTCAGCCGGACGACAGGCCCCGACGGTCTGAGAAAAGGAAGCAGGACAGCAATGGAAGCCAAGGCGCAGGCGCGGTTCGTCCGTGTCACGCCCCAGAAGGCCCGGCGCGTCGTGGACCTCATCCGTGGCAAGCAGGCCGCCGAGGCCGTCGCGGTGCTGAAGTTCGCGCCGCAGGCGGCGAGCGAGCCGATCCGCAAGGTTGTGGAGAGCGCCGTCGCGAACGCCCGGGTGAAGGCCGACCGCGCCAGCGAGCGTTTCGACGAGACGGAGCTCTTCGTCTCGGCGGCGTTCGTCGACGAGGGGCCGACGCTCAAGCGGTTCCGTCCGCGGGCGCAGGGGCGTGCGAGCCAGATCCTCAAGCGCACCAGCCACATCACCGTGGTCGTCGCACCGCGTGAGCAGAAGGAAGGGGCCCGATAGTGGGGCAGAAGGTTCACCCGCACGGGTACCGCCTCGGCATCACCACCGACCACCGGTCGCGCTGGTTCGCCGACAGCACCAAGCCTGGTCAGCGGTACCGCGACTACGTCCGCGAGGACGTGGCGATCCGCAAGCTCATGAGCACCGGTCTCGAGCGGGCCGGCATCTCCAAGGTCGAGGTCGAGCGCACCCGCGACCGCGTCCGCGTGGACATCCACACGGCGCGTCCGGGCATCGTCATCGGTCGCCGGGGTGCCGAGGCCGACCGCATCCGCGGCGAGCTCGAGAAGCTCACGGGCAAGCAGGTCCAGCTCAACATCCTCGAGGTCAAGAACGCGGAGATCGACGCGCAGCTGGTCGCGCAGGGCATCGCCGAGCAGCTCGCGAGCCGCGTCTCGTTCCGCCGCGCCATGCGCAAGGGCATCCAGTCCGCGCAGCGCGCCGGTGCCAAGGGCATCCGTGTGCAGGTCTCGGGTCGTCTCGGCGGCGCCGAGATGAGCCGTTCGGAGTTCTACCGCGAGGGTCGTGTGCCGCTGCACACGCTGCGCGCGAACATCGACTACGGCTTCTTCGAGGCCCGCACCACCTTCGGCCGTATCGGCGTGAAGGTGTGGATCTACAAGGGCGACATGACCGAGAAGGAGTTCGCCGCGCAGCAGGCGACTGCCGCCCCCCGCGGGGGTCGTGGTGGTCGTCCGGAGCGTGGGGAGCGCCGTGGTGGCGGTCGTCGCCCCGAGCGTCAGGCCCAGCCGGCCGCCGAGAGCGCCCCCGCGTCCGACGCGGCCCCGGCGCCGGAGCAGGCTGCGGCCCCCGAGTCCGGAACGGAGGCCTGAGTCATGCTGATCCCCCGCAGGCTCAAGCACCGCAAGCAGCACCACCCGAAGCGCTCCGGCGCGGCCAAGGGTGGCACCACGATCGCGTTCGGCGACTACGGCATCCAGGCCCTCGAGCCCGCCTACGTCACCAACCGCCAGATCGAGGCTGCTCGTATCGCGATGACCCGCCACATCAAGCGTGGCGGCAAGGTCTGGATCAACATCTACCCGGACCGTCCCCTGACCAAGAAGCCCGCCGAGACCCGCATGGGTTCCGGCAAGGGCTCGCCCGAGTGGTGGGTCGCCAACGTCAAGCCCGGCCGCATCGTCTTCGAGCTGGCCGGTGTCGACGAGGAGCTGGCCCGTGAGGCCATGCGCCGCGCGATCCACAAGCTCCCGATGAAGTGCCGTTTCGTGGTGCGCGAGGGTGGTGCGAACTGATGGCAGTCGGAACCAAGGGCATGGCCCCCGCTGACCTCGACGGGTTCGACGACGAGAAGCTGGTCGCCGAGCTGAAGAAGGCCAAGGAGGAGCTCTTCAACCTCCGTTTCCAGTCGGCCACCGGCCAGCTGGAGTCCCACGGTCGGATCAAGGCCGTCAAGCGCGACATCGCGCGGATCTACACGGTCCTGCACGAGCGCGAGCTCGGTATCCGCACGGCCCCGAGCGTGAGTGAGTGAGGCATCGATGAGCGAGAACACCAACGCGGTGGCCGCTGAGACGACCGAGCGCAGCACGCGCAAGGTCCGTCGTGGCTACGTCGTCAGCGACAAGATGGAGAAGACCATCGTCGTCGAGGTCGAGGACCGCAAGAAGCACCCCCTGTACGGCAAGGTCCTGCGCACCACCACCAAGGTGAAGGCGCACGACGAGCAGAACTCCGCCGGTATCGGCGACCTGGTCGAGATCATGGAGACCCGTCCGCTGTCCGCGACCAAGCGGTGGCGCCTGACGGAGATCCTCGAGAAGGCCAAGTGATCCAGAAGGTCTTCTGACCTTCGGCCGGGGCAGGCCGTGACACACGTATGCGGCCCGCCCCGGCCACCACAGCAACTATCCGTTCGGCAAGGCTCGCCCGGGACAGCCTGGGACGAGAACCGGCTCGACGACAGGAGATCAATCGATGATCCAGCAGGAGTCGCGACTTCGGGTCGCCGACAACACGGGTGCCAAGGAGATCCTCTGCATCCGTGTTCTCGGTGGATCCGGCCGTCGCTACGCCGGTATCGGCGACACGATCGTCGCCACCGTCAAGGACGCGATCCCCGGCGGCAACGTGAAGAAGGGCGACGTGGTCAAGGCCGTCATCGTCCGGACCGCCAAGGAGCGCCGTCGTCCCGACGGTTCCTACATCAAGTTCGACGAGAACGCCGCCGTGATCCTCAAGAACGACGGTGAGCCCCGTGGCACCCGCATCTTCGGCCCGGTCGGGCGCGAGCTGCGCGACAAGCGGTTCATGAAGATCATCTCGCTGGCGCCGGAGGTGCTCTGACCATGGCGAAGATCAAGAAGGGCGACCAGGTGATCGTCATCGCCGGTCGCGACAAGGGCAAGACGGGCCGCGTGCTCGAGGTCCTCAAGGACTCCGACCGCATCGTGGTCGAGGGCGTGCAGCGTGTCACCAAGCACGTCAAGGCCGGCCAGACGGCTCGCGGCACCCGCACGGGTGGCATCGAGACCGTCGAGGCGCCGATCCACGTCTCGAACGTGATGGTCGTCGACCCGGAGACCAAGAAGGGCACGCGCGTCGGGTTCCGTACCGAGCAGGTCGAGCGCGACGGCCGTACCCGCACCGTCCGCGTGCGCGTCGCCAAGCGTTCCGGGAAGGACATCTGATGACCGAGACCACTCTCGAGGCCCCGGCCACCCCGCGCCTCAAGCAGAAGTACCGCGAGGAGATCATCGCGGCGCTGCGCGAGGAGTTCGGCCACCAGAACATCCAGCAGGTCGCCGGTCTGACCAAGATCGTCGTCAACATGGGTGTCGGTGACGCCGCCAAGGACTCCAAGCTCATCGAGGGCGCGATCCGCGACCTCACGGCGATCACGGGGCAGAAGCCCCAGGTGACCCGGGCCAAGAAGTCCATCGCGCAGTTCAAGCTGCGCGAGGGCATGCCGATCGGTGCGCACGTCACGCTGCGCGGCGACCGGATGTGGGAGTTCCTCGACCGGCTGCTGTCGATCGCGCTGCCCCGTATCCGCGACTTCCGCGGGCTGAGCCCGAAGCAGTTCGACGGGCACGGCAACTACACCTTCGGTCTCACGGAGCAGTCGATGTTCCACGAGATCGACCAGGACAAGATCGACCGCGTCCGCGGCATGGACATCACGGTCGTGACCACGGCGACGACCGATGACGAGGGCCGCTCCCTGCTGCGCCGTCTCGGCTTCCCCTTCAAGGAGAACTGACATGGCGAAGAAGGCCCTGATCAACAAGGCGAACGCCAAGCCGAAGTTCGCCGTCCGCGCCTACACCCGGTGCCAGCGCTGCGGCCGTCCGCACTCGGTCTACCGCAAGTTCGGCCTGTGCCGGATCTGCCTGCGGGAGATGGCCCACCGCGGCGAGCTCCCCGGCGTCACCAAGAGCAGCTGGTAAAACCACTACGCCGCAGGTCCGGGCGGTGCGCACGCACTGACTGGATACCCCGGCGAGGAAGGGCTGGAGCCCAATGACCATGACAGACCCCATCGCAGACATGCTCACGCGTCTGCGTAACGCGAACTCGGCGCACCACGAGACGGTCACCATGCCGCACTCGAAGCTGAAGTCGAACATCGCGGAGATCCTGCAGGCGCAGGGGTACATCACCGGCTGGAGCGTCGAGGACGCGAAGGTCGGCAAGTCCCTCACCCTGACCCTCAAGTACGGCCCGAGCCGCGAGCGCGCCCTCACCGGCGTCCGCCGCGTGTCGAAGCCCGGCCTCCGCGTCTACGCGAAGTCCACCAACCTGCCCCAGGTCCTCGGCGGCCTCGGCGTGGCGATCCTGTCCACGTCCTCCGGCCTGCTGACCGACCGCCAGGCCCAGGCCAAGGGCGTCGGCGGCGAAGTCCTCGCCTACGTCTGGTAATCCGGAAAGGAGATATCGCCATGTCTCGAATCGGCAAGCTCCCCGTTCCGGTCCCGGCCGGCGTGGACGTCACCATCAGCGGTGCGCTCGTGACCATCAAGGGCCCCAAGGGGACCCTGGAGCACGCGGTGCCCGCCCCCATCACGGTCGCCCAGGACGACGGCTCCCTCGTGGTGTCGCGCCCGGACGACGAGCGTGAGTCCCGTGCGCTGCACGGCCTCACCCGCACCCTCCTGGCCAACATCGTCACCGGTGTGACCCAGGGCTACGAGAAGAAGCTCGAGATCGTCGGTACCGGGTACCGCGTCGCGGCCAAGGGGCAGAGCCTGGAGTTCGCTCTCGGCTTCTCGCACCCGGTCACCGTGACCGCGCCCGAGGGCATCACCTTCGCGGTGGAGAGCCCGACCAAGTTCTCGGTCGCGGGCATCGACAAGCAGCAGGTCGGCGAGGTCGCAGCGAACATCCGCAAGATCCGCAAGCCCGAGCCTTACAAGGGCAAGGGCGTGCGCTACGCCGGCGAGGTCGTCCGCCGCAAGGTCGGAAAGGCTGGTAAGTGATGGCTCTCAAGGTTCTGGGCAAGGGCAAGGCCGTCGCTCGTCAGCGCCGTCACCTGCGCCTGCGCAAGAAGATCAAGGGCACCGCGGCGCGTCCGCGCCTCGTCGTGACCCGCTCCTCGCGCCACATGGTGGCGCAGATCGTCGACGACACGGTCGGCAAGACCGTCGCCTCGGCCTCGACCCTCGAGGCCGACCTGCGCGCCCTCGACGGCGACAAGACGGCGAAGGCCCGCAAGGTCGGCGAGCTCGTCGCCGCGCGTGCCAAGGCCGCCGGCGTCGAGACCGTGGTCTTCGACCGCGGTGGCAACAAGTACCACGGTCGGGTGGCTGCGGTCGCCGACGGCGCCCGGGAAGCGGGGCTGGAGCTGTGATGGCCGACGTCCGCGATTTCGCACGGAAGATGAGGATCCTCTGATGGCTGCAGGGCAGCGCACCGGCGCCCCCCAGGGCGCCAACGAGTCCAACAAGAACGACGGCCGCCGCGGCGGCGGTCGCCGCGACGACCGCCGTGGCGGTGGCCGCGACGCCGCCGACAAGAACGCCTTCGTCGAGCGCGTGGTGACGATCAACCGCGTCTCGAAGGTCGTCAAGGGTGGTCGCCGCTTCAGCTTCACCGCGCTGGTCGTGGTGGGCGACGGCGACGGCACCGTCGGTGTCGGCTACGGCAAGGCCAAGGAGGTGCCCGCGGCGATCGCCAAGGGTGTCGAGGAGGCGAAGAAGAACTTCTTCCGCGTCCCGCGCATCCAGGGCACCATCCCGCACCCCGTCCAGGGTGAGGAGGCCGCCGGCGTCGTGTTCCTGCGTCCGGCCTCGCCGGGTACCGGTGTGATCGCCGGTGGTCCGGTGCGCGCCGTGCTGGAGTGCGCCGGCATCCACGACGTGCTGAGCAAGTCGCTCGGCTCGTCCAACTCGATCAACATCGTGCACGCCACCGTCGCGGCCCTCAAGGGCCTCGAGGAGCCGGCTGCCGTGGCCGCCCGCCGTGGTCTGCCGCTCGAGGACGTGGCCCCGGCCGCGCTCCTGCGTGCGCAGGCCGCCGGGCTCGCCGAGAAGGCGGCCAAGGCTGACGAGAAGGTGGGTGCGTGATGCCTCGACTGAAGGTCACCCAGGTCAAGTCCGCCATCGGCGGCAAGCAGAACCAGCGTGACACGCTGCGGACCCTCGGCCTCAAGCGGATCGGCGACACCGCCGTGAAGGAGGACCGTCCGGAGATCCGTGGCATGGTCACCACGGTGGCGCACCTCGTCACCGTCGAGGAGGTCGAGTGATCATGGCGGACAACACCGAGAAGGCGGGTCAGCCGCTCAAGGTCCACCACCTGCGTCCGGCCCCCGGCGCCAAGACCGCCAAGACCCGCGTGGGTCGTGGTGAGGCGTCGAAGGGCAAGACGGCGGGTCGCGGTACCAAGGGTACGAAGGCTCGCTACCAGGTTCCCGCCGGCTTCGAGGGTGGGCAGATGCCTCTGCACATGCGCCTCCCGAAGCTGCGCGGGTTCAAGAACCCGTTCCGCGTCGAGTACCAGGTCGTCAACCTGGACAAGCTCGCCGCGCTGTACCCCGAGGGTGGCTCCGTCACCGTCGAGGGCCTCGTCGCCAAGGGCGCGGTCCGCAAGGGTCAGCCGGTGAAGGTGCTCGGCAACGGCGAGATCACCGTCAAGCTGGACGTCACGGTCGACCGCGTCTCCGGCTCCGCCAAGGACAAGATCCTGGCGGCCGGCGGCACGGTCTCCGAGGACTGACATCCGCAACAGGGCCGGCGGCGCACACGCGCTGCCGGCCCTGTGTGCTCCCGGCGTGCTCCGGCAGGCCAGCCCTCCGCGACGGCGTGTGGTCTGGCTCACTGGTCCGGGGCACGTAGAATCCGTCACGGTCCGCGCCACGCACCTGATCCGGGTGACGGCGAGGCCGGGGTCTCCCCGGTCGGACCTTGACCGAGTCGGCGTGACGGCGGCGTGGCCCAACGGCCGCGGTGTCGGGAGCTCGCGCCACACCTCGCCGGTCCCCGGCGACACGACAACCCGCCGCGGCGGGCCAGGAGGATAGGTGCTCAGCGCATTCGGCCGGGCTTTCCGGACACCGGACCTGCGGCGCAAGCTGCTGTTCACGATCGCGATCATGGCGCTCTTCCGGGTGGGGTCGCTCGTGCCCACACCCGGCGTCGACTACGGCAACGTGCAACAGTGCGTCGCGGCCCTCGAGGGCAGCACCTCGCTGCTCGGTCTCGTCAACGTCTTCAGCGGCGGTGCCCTGCTCCAGCTGTCGATCTTCGCGCTCGGCATCATGCCGTACATCACCGCGAGCATCATCGTGCAGCTGCTGCGCGTGGTCATCCCTCGGTTCGAGGCCCTGCACAAGGAGGGCCAGTCGGGCCAGGCGAAGCTGACGCAGTACACGCGCTACCTGACGATCGCCCTCGCGATCCTGCAGTCGACGACGATCATCACGACCGCCCGCACCGGGATGCTCTTCCAGGGCTGCCCCGTCGACGTGATCACGGACGACAGCTTCGTGACGGCCACGCTGATGGTCATCACGATGACGGCTGGTACCGGCCTGGTCATGTGGCTCGGCGAGATGATCACCGAGCGCGGCGTCGGCAACGGCATGTCCCTGCTGATCTTCACGTCGATCGCCGCGAGCTTCCCGTCGGCGCTCTGGTCGATCGCCGGCGGCTCGAACGGCCCCCTGAACTTCATCGTGATGATCCTCGTCATCGTGCTCGTCGTCGGGCTGGTCGTCTTCGTCGAGCAGTCGCAGCGCCGCATCCCGGTGCAGTACGCGAAGCGCATGGTGGGACGCCGCATGTACGGCGGCACCAGCACCTACATCCCGATCAAGATCAACATGGCCGGCGTCATCCCGGTCATCTTCGCGGCGTCGATCCTCGCCATCCCCGGGCTGATCGCCCAGTTCGGCGAGCCGACCGCGGGCTGGGTGCTCTGGATCTCGGAGAACCTGGTCCAGCAGTCCGACCCGCTGTACATCGTGCTGTACGTGCTGATGGTCATCTTCTTCGCGTTCTTCTACACGTCGATCACGTTCAACCCGGACGAGGTCGCGGACAACATGAAGAAGTACGGCGGCTTCATCCCGGGCATCCGCGCCGGCCGGCCCACGGCCGAGTACCTCGACTACGTGATCACCCGCATCACCTCCGCGGGCTCGATCTACCTGGCGATCGTGGCGCTCATCCCCACGATCGTGCTCGTGGTGCTGGGAGTCACCACGAACATCCCGTTCGGCGGCACGTCGATCCTCATCATCGTGGGCGTCGGGCTCGAGACCGTGAAGCAGATCGACTCCCAGCTCCAGCAGCGTCATTACGAAGGGTTCCTCCGTTGACCGAGACGAACGAAGGCGGCCCCGCCGCTGCCACGCCGACCACCCGCCGCGAGCTCCACGGTGCCCCCAGCGCCGAGGCGCGGGTGACGCGCCTGGTGATCATGGGGCCGCAGGGGGCGGGCAAGGGCACGCAGGCCGCGCGCCTCGCCGAGCTGTTCAGCATCCCCGCCATCTCGACGGGCGACATCTTCCGCGCCAACATCAAGGGCGGCACGGAGCTCGGCAAGCTCGCGCAGGAGTACAGCGCCAAGGGCGAGCTCGTCCCGGACGAGGTCACCGACCAGATGGTGCGCTCGCGCCTCGGCGAGGACGACGTGAAGGCCGGGTTCCTGCTCGACGGCTACCCGCGCAACGCGCACCAGGTCGAGGCGCTCGACGGCATCCTGGCCGACCTCGGCTGGGAGCTGGACGGCGTCGTCGAGCTCACGGCCGCGCGGGACGAGCTCCTGTCGCGGATCGCCAAGCGCGCCGAGATCGAGGGCCGCGAGGACGACACCCCGGAGGCGATCGCGCGCCGGCTCGACATCTACGACGAGCAGACCGCGCCGCTGACCGCCGCGTACTCCGAGCGGGGCATCCTCGCGAAGGTGGACGGCATCGGCGACGTCTCCGAGGTCACCGAGCGCATCGTCCAGGCGCTGGCCGCCGAGCTCGGCTGAGGCTCGCCACGCCATGATCTTCGGTTCGCGCGAGCGCATCGAGCTCAAGACGCCGGACCAGGTGCGCGTCATGCGGCGCGCCGGCCTGGTCGTCGCGTCGACGCTCGACGCGGTGCGCGCGGCGGCCCGCCCGGGCCTCACGACGGCGGACCTCGACGCGGTCGCGGCGCGGGTCATCGCGGACGCGGGAGCGACGCCGTCGTTCCTCGGCTACGAGGGCTACCCCGCGACGATCTGCGTCTCCGTCTCCGAGGAGGTCATCCACGGCATCCCCGGCACCCGCGTGCTCGAGGTCGGTGACGTCGTGTCGATCGACTGCGGCGCGATCGTGGACGGCTGGCACGGCGACTCCGCGATCAGCTTCGTGCTGGGCCCGGACGGCGCGCTGGACGTCGAGGGCGCGACGGCGGTCGACGGCGTCGACGCGGCGGACCTCGACCTCGTCCGCGCCACGCGGACGGCCATGTGGGCGGGGATCGCGGCGCTGGCGGGCGGCAGGCGGCTCGGCGACGTCGGGACGGCCGTCGAGGCGGCCGTCGAGCTCGCCGGGGGCGTCTCCGGCGTCGATTACGGGATCGTCGAGGACTACGTCGGTCACGGCATCGGCACGGCGATGCACCAGCCGCCCGACGTCGTGAACTTCCGCACCTCGGACCGTGGTCCTCGGCTCCGCCCCGGCATGTGCCTCGCCATCGAGCCGATGGTCACGCGGGGGAGCGGGGCGACCCGGGTCCTTGCGGACGACTGGACGGTCGTGACGCAGGACGGCTCCCGCGCCGCGCACTGGGAGCACAGCGTCGCCCTCCTCGAGGACGGCATCAGCGTGCTGACGGCCGCCGACGGCGGGCGTGCGGGGCTCGCCCCGTTCGAGGTCGTGCCCGTGCCCCTCGACGCGTGACCGACGAAGGCGTGTGACCGACGACCGTCCACCCACGTTCGCAGCTGCTGGAACCATGGAGTACGATGGTCTGTCGGGTGTAGTCCGTTCGGCAGTTCCTCGAGATGCAGGCGCGAGTTGGTGGCGCTGCAGACCAGCACCGGCTCGACGTCACGTCGACCGGTCGGGACGAGGGTGAGCAGGCGGCACGCACGACATCCGGACCTCCGTCACGTTGCTGACGGGCGCCCGGGGACAGACGAGAGTTAGCGGAGGACATGGCAAAGAAGGACGGCGTCATCGAGATCGAGGGCAGCGTGGTCGAGGCCCTGCCGAACGCGATGTTCCGTGTGGAGCTGGCGAACGGCCACAAGGTCCTCGCGCACATCTCGGGCAAGATGCGTCAGCACTACATCCGGATCCTCCCGGAGGACCGCGTCGTGGTCGAGCTCAGCCCGTACGACCTGTCCCGCGGTCGGATCGTCTACCGCTACAAGTAACCACCACCCCATCGAGCGCCGTCGTGGCGCCGGCACCCGCCGGCGTGCGTACGGCGGCGGAGGAACCACTGATGAAGGTCAAGCCGAGCGTCAAGAAGATCTGCGACAAGTGCAAGGTGATCCGCCGGCACGGTCGCGTCATGGTGATCTGCGAGAACCTGCGCCACAAGCAGCGCCAGGGCTGATCGCAGCCACCTGCTGACGGCACGCGCTCGCCGTCGGACACAAGCGCACCACCACGAACCTCGACGCCGCTCTCTCGGGAGCGGGGCTCCTCACGGGGCGGTCGAGGGGAACCTCCGGTCCAGGGGCCGGGGCCCGCGGTCTTCGCGGGAGGGCGGTGCGGCAGACCTCTGGAAGAAGTACAGGAGCCGGAAGGCACATGGCACGTCTGATCGGCGTCGACCTCCCCCGCGAGAAGCGGCTCGAGGTTGCGCTCACCTACATCTACGGCGTCGGCCGTACCCGCGCCCAGCAGACGCTGGCCGCTACCGGGATCAACCCGGACCTGCGGGTCAAGGACCTCGGCGACGACCAGCTCGTCGCGCTCCGCGACTACCTGGAGGGCAACTTCCAGCTCGAGGGCGACCTGCGCCGCGAGGTCGCCGCCGACATCCGCCGCAAGGTCGAGATCGGCACCTACCAGGGCCTGCGTCACCGCCGCGGCCTCCCGGTGCGCGGTCAGCGCACCAAGACCAACGCGCGTACCCGCAAGGGTCCGAAGCGCACCGTGGCGGGCAAGAAGAAGGCCCGCTGATAGCAGTCCGTGGTGCGGTCGGCTCCCCGAGCTGAACCGCCCCGGTCCGATCAGACCAGGAGATCAGAGAACACATGCCTCCCAAGACTCGTGCCACGGCCGCGCGCAAGCCGCGCCGCAAGGACAAGAAGAACGTCCCGCTCGGCCAGGCGCACATCAAGAGCACCTTCAACAACACGATCGTCTCGATCACCGACCCGTCGGGCGCCGTGATCTCGTGGGCGTCCGCCGGCCACGTCGGCTTCAAGGGCTCCCGCAAGTCCACGCCGTACGCCGCGCAGCTCGCCGCCGAGTCGGCCGCCCGCCGCGCCCAGGAGCACGGTGTCAAGAAGGTCGACGTCTTCGTCAAGGGCCCGGGTTCCGGTCGTGAGACCGCGATCCGCTCCCTGCAGGCGACCGGCCTCGAGGTCGGCTCGATCCAGGACGTGACGCCCCAGGCGCACAACGGCTGCCGTCCCCCGAAGCGCCGCCGCGTCTGACCCTCCCGACGTCGTCGGGCCCCGGGGCCGAGGGATCGGCCCCGGGCTCGTACGACGCCGCAGCCTGCCCGGGCGGGTGGACCGAGTCCCACCCGGGGCCGCGAGTACTCGCGGATCCGTGATGCGTCATATGGCGGACGCACACTGAAAGGACCTGACCGTGCTGATCGCACAGCGCCCCTCCCTGACCGAAGAGGTCATCTCGGAGTACCGTTCGCGCTTCTCCATCGAGCCGCTCGAGCCTGGCTTCGGCTACACGCTCGGCAACTCCCTGCGCCGGACCCTCCTGTCGTCCATCCCGGGCGCGGCCGTCACCTCCATCCGCATCGACGGAGTGCTCCACGAGTTCTCCACCGTGCCGGGTGTGAAGGAGGACGTCACCGAGATCATCCTCAACATCAAGAACCTCGTCGTCTCCTCGGAGAACGACGAGCCCGTCGTGATGTACCTGCGCAAGACGGGTGCGGGCGTGGTCACCGCCGCGGACATCGTGCCGCCGGCGGGCGTCGAGGTGCACAACCCGGACCTGCACGTCGCCACGCTCAACGACAAGGGCAAGCTCGAGATCGAGCTCACCGTCGAGCGCGGTCGTGGCTACGTGTCCGCGGCGCAGAACAAGAACGACGAGGCCGAGATCGGTCGGATCCCCGTCGACTCGATCTACTCGCCGGTCCTCAAGGTCACCTACAAGGTCGAGGCCACGCGTGTCGAGCAGCGCACGGACTTCGACAAGCTGATCGTCGACGTCGAGACGAAGGCCGCGATCGCCCCCCGCGACGCGCTCGCCTCGGCCGGCAAGACGCTCGTCGAGCTGTTCGGTCTCGCCCGTGAGCTGAACGTCGAGGCCGAGGGCATCGAGATCGGCCCGTCGCCGACGGACTCCGCGCTGGCCGCGGACCTGGCGCTGCCGATCGAGGAGCTCAACCTCACGATCCGCTCGTACAACTGCCTCAAGCGCGAGGGCATCCACCAGGTGGGTGAGCTCGTGGCTCGCAGCGAGGCCGACCTGCTCGACATCCGGAACTTCGGCGCGAAGTCCATCAACGAGGTCAAGGAGAAGCTCGCCGAGCTGGGCCTCTCGCTGAAGGACTCGCCCCTCGACTTCGACCCGTCCAGCTCCGCGTACTTCAGCGGCGGGGACGACGAGGCCACGTACTCGGACGAGCAGTCGTACTGACGTCTCCGCGCCCGCAGCAGCCCGCTCGACCTGACCGGGCCGCGCGGTGCGGAACCACCCTCAAGGAGAACCAGAAATGCCTACCCCCACCAAGGGTCCGCGGCTCGGTGGCAGCCCGGCTCACGAGCGACTGATCCTCGCGAACCTGTCGACGTCGCTCTTCGAGCACGGCCGCATCACGACCACGGAGACGAAGGCGAAGCGCCTGCGCCCCCTGGCCGAGCGCCTCATCACCTTCGCGAAGCGCGGCGACCTGCACGCCCGTCGCCGGGTGCTGACCGTCGTCCGCGACAAGTCCGTGGTGCACACGCTGTTCACCGAGATCGCCCCGGCCATGGCCGAGCGCAACGGTGGCTACACGCGCATCACCAAGATCGGCAACCGCAAGGGCGACAACGCCCCCATGGCGGTCATCGAGCTCGTCACCGAGCCGGTGAGCCCGAAGCAGGCCGTCGTCAAGGAGGCCACGAAGGCCGCCGAGAAGGCTGCCAAGGTCGAGGACGAGAAGCCCGCCAAGGACGAGGCCGCCGTCGAGGAGGCCACCGAGGCTCCGGCCGAGGCGCCCGCCGAGGACAAGGCTGACGAGAAGGCCGAGGAGACGAAGGAGGCCTGACCTCCCGCGTCCCCCGCGACCACGACGAGGCCCCGTGCCACCTCCCGAGGTGGCGCGGGGCCTCGTCGTTCCTAGGCTGGGGAGCATGGCCGCCCGCTCCGACGCGCCGCCCCGACCCCGGGCCCCCGTGCCGGTCGTGCTCGTGCACGGCTCCCGCACGTCGGCGACCATGTGGCGGCGCCAGCTCGAGGCGCTGGGGCGCGCCGGGGTCCCCGCCGTCGCGACCGACCTGCCGGGCCACGGTGCGCGACGGGGCGAGCCGTTCACGCTCGACGGCGCGGTGGACGCCGTGCACGACGCCGTGGAGGGGCTCGGGGGGCGGGCCCTCGTCGCGGGCCTGTCGCTCGGGGGCTACGTCGCCATCGAGCACCGCGCGCGCCACCCGGAGCAGAGCGCGGGGCTCGTCGCGGCGTCCTGCTGCACGGAGTCCTCGTCGTCGCTGCGGCCGGCGTGGCTGTCGCTCGCCCGGTGGATCGAGGGCTGGCCCGACCACGGCGCCCGCCTGAACGACGCGGTCGTCCGTCTCGCCCTCGACGCAGAGGGCGCGGGGGACCTGGGGGCCGGCGGCTATGCGCTCACCGCCATGGCCGAGGTGCTGCGGGAGCTAGGTCCGACCGACACCCTCGGCGCCCTCGCGGCCGCGCGCAGCCCCGTGTGGTTCGTCAACGGGCGCTACGACCACTTCCGCGCCCAGGAGCGCGCGTTCGTCGCCGCGGCCCGGGCCGGCGGGGCGGCCGCCCGGCTCGTCGTCGTGCCGCACGCCCGGCACCTCGTCAGCCTCGACGCCCCGGTCGCCTTCACGCGTGCGCTCCTCGAGGCCGAGACCGTCGTCACGTCCGAGGAGGCAGCCGTCGGGGCGTCACCCGCCCACCGGTGACGGTCAGGGCAGCGTCAGGTCCCACGCCCGCGCGCCGCCGACCAGCGCGGCGGAGTTGGGCACGACGACGACGTCGTCGCCCAGCCGGTCGAGGGCGGCGGGCGTGATGCGGCGGGAGTTGCCGCCGCCCAGGTACAGGCGGTCCCAGCGGAACACCGGACGCAGCCCGTCGACGGTCGCGACGACCCGCCGCGACCACAGCCCGTCGCCCAGGCGGCGGCGCTCCGGCTCTCCGACGTACTGGTCGTACGTCGCGCCGCGCCGCACGGGGGCGTGCGACCACTCCAGGTGCGGCGCGAGCAGGCCGCCGTCGAACAGCGCGGACCCCAGCCCGGTGCCGAGGGTGAGCACCAGCTCGACGCCGGAGCCCGCCACGACGCCGGCGCCGTGCACCTCGGCGTCGTTCAGCACGAGGGCGGGGACGCCGAGCCGGCGGGCGAGCGCGCCGCGGACGTCGAAGCTGGCCCACGCCTCCACGAGCTCCGGCAGCACCCGTGAGCGGGGACCCGAGCGTGTGACGTAGTGCGGGGTGTGGACGACCACGCCGTGGCGGATCATGCCGGGCATCCCGAGCGTCACGCGGTGCGCGGCGGGGAGGCGGTCCGCGATGCCGGCCACGGTGTCCAGCAGCAGTTGCGGGGGCAGCGGGTAGGGGGTGGGGACCCGCACCGGCGACGCGTGCGCGGTGCCCGCGGAGTCCAGGACCGCCGCCTTGATGCCTCCGCCGCCGCAGTCGACGGCGAGGGTGAGCACGTCGGAGGGCGCCGGCGCCCGGGAGGTGCCGTCGTCGGGGCGGGGAGCGGGGGTGCGCGCCGAGGCGCCTGGGTCGACCATCACGGGACATCATCCGGCCACAATGGGTCGGTGAGCACGCCGACACCTCCCGCCGACACCCTCCGGGTCCGGCTCGACCTCGCCTACGACGGCACCCACTTCGCGGGCTGGGCCACCCAGCCGCGGCTGCGCACCGTGCAGGGGGTGCTGGAGGACGCCCTCGCGACCATCCTCCGCACGGAGCCGCGCGGCCTGCCCCGGCCGCGGCTGACGGTGGCCGGTCGCACCGACGCGGGGGTGCACGCGCGCGGCCAGGTCGCGCACGTCGACATGGCGCGCGAGCGCTGGGAGGAGATGCCCGGCCGTTCCGACCGGGAGCCCGGCGTCGCGCTCGCCGACCGGCTGGCCGGCGTGCTGCCGCCCGACGTCGTCGTGCACCGGGCTGCCGAGGCTCCCGAAGGGTTCGACGCGCGGTTCTCCGCGCTGCACCGGCGCTACGCCTACCGGGTAGCCGACCGTCCGGACCTGCGCGACCCCCTGCGCCGGGACTGGGTGCTCTGGCACCGCCGCCGGCTCGACGTCGAGGCGATGCACCGGGCGATGCAGCCGCTCGTCGGGCTGCACGACTTCGCCGCCTTCTGCAAGCCCCGCGAGGGCGCCACGACCATCCGCGAGCTCACCCACCTGTCGTGGGACCGCCCCGCGGACGGGCCCGACGCCGGGCTCGTCGTCGCGACCGTGCAGGCCGACGCGTTCTGCCACTCGATGGTGCGCGCGCTGGTCGGCATGTCGCTGGCCGTGGGGGAGGGGCGCCGCGGCCCGGACGAGCCCGCCGCGGTGCTGGCGGGCCGGTCCCGCTCGGCGGCGGCCGGCGTCGTCGCCGCACGGGGGCTGACCCTCGAGGCCGTCGCCTACCCGGACGACGACGCGCTCGCCGCGCGCGCCGAGCGCGTCCGCGCGCGGCGGGACCCGGGCGAGATCGACGCCGGCTGAGCCCGCGGGGCCCGGCCACGGCCCTTCGGCGCTACGGCTCCTCGACCCAGTGCACGGCGGCCTCCTCGGCGCTGGCGCCCGCGCCGTCGATCCCCGCGTCCTCGCCGTAGACGTCGTTCTCGCGGTCGCCGTCCTCCCCGGGGTCGGCGAAGGGGTCCTCCGCGAGCCGGCCTGCGCGGGTGGTGTCCGGGCGGTCCAGCGGGTCGCGCTCCCACACGTCCGGCTGCTCCTCGGCGAGGCGCCGGTCCAGGGGCTCGCCGGCGGACTCCTCCCACGCCGTCTCGCCCCAGTGGTTCGAGCGCGACCGTTCCAGGGGGGAGTAGCCCTCGTCGAGGACGTCGTCGAGCTCGGGGTCGAGGAGCGTGTCCTCCTGGGGGAGCTGGTCCTCGTCGCCCTCGGCTCCGGTCTCGGGGTCCGGGGTGGTGCCGGGTGTCTCCTGGGTCATGTCACCACGGTGCACCCGCGGCGGTGGCGCTGCAACGAGGGGCGGCCGGCGCGACCCGGTGCCCGTCCCCGGCGCGGGCGTGACGGGTGTCGCTTTGACCCCCGCACCCGGCGACGGCTAAACTGGCTCGTCGTTGTGCTATGCCTCCGGCGTCCCGCGTCGTCAGCGCGCCCACTCGCACCGACGATGCCCCGGCCAGGACGCCACCGGAGCACCCGCGCACAACACCTGACTCATCGGGCGCCGCTTCTCGCCCGACGACACCGAACATGAAAAGGTGACGCAACCGTGCGTACTTACACCCCCAAGCCCGGCGACGTCCAGCGCGACTGGTACGTCGTCGACGCGACCGACGTCGTCCTCGGCCGCCTGGCGAGCCAGGTCGCCACCCTCCTGCGCGGGAAGCACAAGCCGACCTTCGCCCCGCACGTCGACGGCGGTGACTTCGTCATCGTCATCAACGCGGACAAGGTCGCCCTGAGCGGCAACAAGCGGGAGACCAAGCTGGCCTACCGCCACTCCGGCTACCCGGGCGGTCTCCGCTCGGTCAACTACGGCGAGCTTCTCGAGAAGAACCCCGAGCGGGCCGTGGAGAAGGCCGTGCGCGGCATGCTCCCCAAGACGTCCCTCGGTCGCGACCAGCTGGGCAAGCTGAAGGTCTACCGCGGCGCGGAGCACCCGCACGCGGCGCAGCAGCCCAAGCAGTTCGAGATCACCCAGGTTTCGCAGCAGGCCTGAGCCGCTGCCGGATGCAAAGCGAAGGATTCACAGTGGCCGAGACCACCGTCGACACCGAGCTGGACGAGAACACGCCCAGCACCTACACCTCTGAGTCCGCCGCGCCCGTCGCGGACGGCGGCCAGTCCATCACCGCTCCCGGCGCGGCCGTCGGCCGCCGCAAGGAGGCCGTGGCGCGCGTGCGCCTCGTCCCCGGCACCGGGACGTGGAAGATCAACGGTCGCACCCTCGAGGACTACTTCCCGAACAAGGTGCACCAGCAGCTCGTGAACTCGCCGCTGAAGCTGGTCGAGGTCGAGGGCCGCTTCGACGTCATCGTCCGCATCACCGGCGGCGGCCCCTCGGGCCAGGCCGGCGCGGTGCGCCTGGGCATCGCCCGCGCGCTCAACGTGATCGACGCCGAGGCGAACCGCCCCGCGCTGAAGAAGGCCGGCTACCTCACGCGTGACCCGCGTGCGGTCGAGTCCAAGAAGGCCGGTCTCAAGAAGGCGCGCAAGGCGCCGCAGTACTCGAAGCGCTGATCGAGCGCTCCTTCCCGCGGGCACTGCCCTCGGGCGTCGACAGGAGCGTCAGCGCTACGGACGGCCCCGTCGGAACTCTTCCGGCGGGGCCGTCCGCACGTCCGGCTACGATCGGTGCGGCGTCCGCTGGGGCGTCGCGGGGTGTGCGTGCGGATCCACCGCCGCGCCCGGAGGAGGAGACATCGTGCGACTGTTCGGCACCGACGGGGTCCGTGGGCTGGCCAACCGGGACGTCACCGCGGACCTGGCCCTCGGGCTCGGCAGCGCGGCGGCCCACGTGCTCGGAACGTCGGGCGACTTCGCCGGGCACCGCCCGCGCGCCGTCGTCGGGCGCGACCCGCGCGCGTCCGGGGAGTTCCTGTCCGCCGCGGTCGGCGCCGGCCTCGCCAGCTCCGGCGTGGACGTCGTCAACCTGGGCGTGCTGCCCACCCCGGCGCTCGCCCACCTCGTGGGGGCGATGGACATGGACCTCGGCGTGATGATCTCCGCGTCCCACAACGCGATGCCGGACAACGGCATCAAGTTCTTCGCGCGCGGCGGCTTCAAGCTGGCGGACCACGTCGAGGACCAGATCGAGGCGCGCCTCGGCCAGGACTGGGAGCGGCCGATCGGCGCCGACGTCGGGCGCATGCGCTCCGACAACGGCATCGCCGCCCAGCAGTACGTGGAGCACCTCGTGGCGAGCATCGGCACGACGGCGGACGTCCGCCCGCTGGAGGGCCTGCGCATCGCCGTCGACGCCGCCAACGGCGCCGCGAGCCAGGTCGGCCCGGAGGCGCTGCGCGAGGCGGGGGCCGACGTCGTCGTCATCAACGCGAGCCCCGACGGTCGCAACATCAACGAGAAGGCCGGCTCCACCCACCCGGAGCAGCTGCAGGCCGTCGTCGTGGCCGCGGAGGCCGACTTCGGCGTCGCGTTCGACGGCGACGCGGACCGCTGCCTCGCCGTCGACCACGGGGGAGTGCTGGTGGACGGCGACCAGATCCTCGGGATCCTCGCCCGCGGGCTCAAGGACGAGGGCCGGCTGCCGTCGGACACCCTGGTCGTCACCGTGATGAGCAACCTCGGCCTCCTGCTCGCGATGCGCGAGGCGGGCATCACCACGATCCAGACGGGCGTGGGCGACCGGTACGTGCTCGAGGAGATGCGGGCGCACGGCTACGGGCTCGGGGGCGAGCAGTCCGGCCACATCATCCTGGCCGACCACGCCACGACCGGCGACGGCGTCCTCACCGCGCTGCACCTCGCCGCGCGCGTGAAGGCGAGCGGGCGGCGCCTGGCCGACCTCGCCGCCGACGTCCCGCGCCTGCCGCAGACGCTCGTCAACGTCAAGGGCGTGGACAAGGCCCGCGCGGCCGACGACGAGGGCGTGCGCGCCGCGATCGAGAGCGCGGAGACGCTCCTGGGGGAGACGGGCCGCGTCCTGCTCCGCCCGTCGGGCACCGAGCCCCTCGTGCGGGTCATGGTCGAGGCGGCGACCCAGACGCAGGCCGACGGCGTGGCGGACACGCTCGCCGCCGTCGTGCGCGACCGGCTGGCGCTGTGACCGAGGGCGCACCGGCCGAGCGCCCGGCGGCCGGCGTGGACGAGGCCCTGCGGGCCGCCGTCGTCGACCTGCTGGACCGGGCGGACGCGGCGGCGGACGGGCCGGGCACCGGGATCCTGCCGATCGTGCAGGCCGGGGCTCCGGTGCTGCGCGCCCCCGCGGCGCCCTACACCGGACAGCTCGGCGACGCGCTGCCGCGGCTGCTCGAGGCGATGCGCCGCACCATGCACGCCGCGCCCGGCGTAGGGCTCGCGGCGCCCCAGGTCGGGATCGGGCTGGCGATCGCCGTCGTCGAGGACGGCGGCGCCGGGGCCGACGACCCCCGGGAGCGGGCCCCGCTGCCGTACCGGGTGCTGCTCGACCCCGCGTACGAGCCGCTGCCCGGCCCGGACGGAGAGCCGGAGCGGGCGGCGTTCCACGAGGGCTGCCTGTCGGTGCACGGGTGGCAGGCCGTCGTCGCGCGGCACCGGCGCGTCCGGCTCACCGGCCGCGACGAGACCGGGGCGCCGATCGACGAGGTCCTCACCGGCTGGCCCGCCCGGATCGTCCAGCACGAGACGGACCACCTCGCGGGCGAGCTGTACCTCGACCACGCGCTGCTGCGGACGCTCACCTCGAACGAGAACCTCCTGCGCTACGGCCAGGTCGTGGATCCGGGGCCCGTGGACCAGGGGTTCGTGGACCTCGGGTGAACATTCGGCACTCAGGGTGGAACCGGGGGAATTCCCCATGCAGCCGGTGCCCTGGTTCTGCCTAGGCTGGTGCCGTGACGCCGCACGGCGTCGTGCGACCGCCGGAGGCCCACCTCCCGGCCGACGAACCGAGGGACCGACCTGGTGAACCTGTCGACGATGCTGGCACAGCTGGAGGGCTGGGTCCTCGACCTCGGCGCGTCCCTGTGGATCTACCCGGCCATGTACGTCTTCGCGACGATCGACGGGTTCTTCCCCCCGATCCCCAGCGAGTCCGTGGTCATCACCCTCACCGTGCTGGCCCACTCGGAGGGCGAGCCGTGGCTGCCCGGCGTCCTCGCCCTCGCCATCGCCGGGGCGTGGACGGGCGACCAGATCGCCTACCAGATCGGCCGCGCCGTCGGCACCGAGCGGTTCGCGTTCCTGCGCTCCGCCCGCGGCCGCAAGGCCGTCGAGTGGGCGCGGCACGCCCTGGAGCACCGCGGGGCGTCGTTCATCCTCGCCGCGCGGTACGTGCCCATCGGGCGGGTCGCGGTCAACATGACCGCCGGCGCCGTGGGGTACCCGCGCCACCGGTTCATGCTCTACTCGGGCATCGCGGCCGTGACGTGGGGCATCTACTCGATGCTCATCGGCCTCGCCGCGGCCTCCTGGCTCGGGCACAACACGCTGCTCGCCATGGCCGTCGGCGTGGTCGCGGGCATCCTGCTCGGCGTCCTGGTCGACCAGGTGGTGCAGCGCGTCGCCGGTCCGCCCAGGGCGGAGCCGGTGCCGGCCGACGAGGACGAGGGCGACGAGGCCGACGCCGAGCCCACGAGCCGGGCGGCCTGACCGGGCCTCAGAGCTTGCGCAGCCGCACCCGCTGCACGGAGTGGTCCGACCCCTTGGTCAGCACGAGGGTGGCGCGCCCCCGGGTGGGGAGCACGTTGTGCTCCAGGTTCGGCGCGTTGATCGACTCCCAGATGGACAGCGCCCGCGCCGTCGCCTCGGCGTCGGACAGGTCCGCGTAGCGCCGGAAGTACGACTCCGGCCTGCTGAACGCCGTCCTGCGCAGCTGCAGGAAGCGCTCCACGTACCACTGCCGGATGTTGCGCGTGCGGGCGTCGACGTAGATCGAGAAGTCGAAGAAGTCGCTCACCGCCACGGTCGACTCGTCGATCGCGGAGGGGCGCGCGGGCTGCAGCACGTTGAGGCCCTCGACGATGAGCACGTCCGGCTTGCGTACCACGACCTCCTCGCCGGGCACGATGTCGTAGACGACGTGCGAGTACACCGGGGCGCGCACCTCGGCCTGCCCCGCCTTCACGCGCGACAGGAAGCGGATGAGGGCCCTCCGGTCGTAGGACTCGGGGAACCCCTTGCGGTCCATGATCCCGCGGCGCTGCAGCTCGGCGTTCGGGTACAGGAAGCCGTCGGTCGTGATCAGCTCGACGTGCGGGGTGTCGGGCCAGCGCGCCATCATCTCGCGCAGGATGCGCGCCGTCGTCGACTTGCCGACCGCGACGGACCCCGCGACGCCGATGACGTACGGGGTGCGCGGCGGCTCCTCGTGCAGGAACGTCGACGTGGCGCGGTGCAGGCCCGCGCTCGCGGCCACGTACAGGTTGAGCAGTCGTGACAGCGGGCGGAAGACGGCGTCCACCTCGGCGAGGTCGATCGGGTCGCCCAGGCCGCGCAGCCGCTCGACGTCGGCGTCCGTCAGCGGCAGCGGGGTCGACGCCGACAGGCGGCTCCACGCCGCGCGGTCGAGGTCGACGTACGGGGACGCCGGAGCGAGCCGGGTCAGGTGCTCACCCAGGGGCTGGGGGGCCGTGCCGGGGGCTGTGCCCGGTGCGATGTCGGGGGACTGCGGTGCCACCTGCACGATTCTGCCCGAGCACCCGGTTCGTCCCGCAACTCGGGCGACGGCGGACCGGCGCGTCGGTAGGCTCGCCGGCGGGTCCGCCACGGCGACGGGCGGCACCAACGGGCAGCGTACCCAGGGAGGGAACCGGGCCATGAACGAGGCGTCCGAGCGGTTCGTCGCGGGGCAGACGGCGCTGGTCGTGGTGGTGCCCGAGGCCGAGCCCGTCGTCGGGGTGCTGCGGAGCGACCTCGACACGGCCGCCGCGTACGGCGTGCCCGCGCACGTCACCGTCCTGTTCCCCTTCCTGCCCGTCGCGGCCGTCGACGCCGCCGTGCTCGACGCCCTGCGCGACGTCGTCGGCGCCCACGCCCCGTTCGACGCGACGTTCGCCGGGTGCGGCCGCTTCCCCGGAGTCCTGTACCTCGTCCCGGAGCCGGACGCGTCGTGGCGGGCCCTGCTGACCGCGGTGGCGGCGCGGTTCCCCGAGGCGCCGCCGTACGGCGGGGCGTTCGACGACGTCGTCCCGCACCTCACCGTGGCGGACGGGCAGGGGCCCGAGGCCCTCGACGACGCCGAGGCCGCGGTGGCGCCCCGCCTGCCGGTCCGGACGAGGGTGCGCGAGGTCGCGCTGCTGGTGTTCGACGGCGAGCGCTGGCGGCGGCGGGCGGACTTCCCCCTGTCTCCAGACACACCGGGGGCCGCCGGGCCCTGACCGCGCGCCGTCGTCGTCCCTAGGGTGGGCGTGTGGAACTCACGGAGCTGGGCGACGAGGTCGAGATCATCTCGAGGGTGTACGAGCGGCGGTTCGGCGTCGCGCGCACGGACGACTGGCTGGTGCTCAAGCTGCACGAGGAGGTCGGGGAGCTCACCCAGGCGTACCTCGCCCGGTCGGGGCGGTCGCGCGACCGGGGCGAGGGCGACGGCGAGGTGGACGCCGCGTTCCGTGCCGAGCTCGCGGACGTGCTCGCGCAGCTGCTGCTCGTCGCCCGACGGTTCGACGTCGACCTCGAAGCGGAGATCGAGCGCAAGTGGTTCCGGTGGCGACACCTCGTGGAGCCGGCGGACGAGGCCGGGGTCCGCCCGGAGGGCTGAGGCCGGCCCCTCGCCGTCCTAATCGCCCGACGCCGCCTCCTCGACCCGGTCGAGCCACTCGCCCACGAGGGCGTCGAACAGCGCGGGCTGCTCGATCTGCAGGTTGTGGCCCGCGCGGTCCAGCACGGCGAACGTCGCGCGCGGGTAGTGCTCGAGGACCCGCCAGGCGTCGCGGTAGCCGGTCGAGGAGTCCTGGCGGCCGGTGAGGAACAGCGTGGGGCCGTCGTAGGGCCGCGGCTCGACCGCGAAGGTGCCGGCGAAGCGCTCGCCGACCCGCGCCACCGTCGCCGGGTCCGCGGCGTCGAGCCCTGGCGTCACCTCGGCCTCGGTGCGCCGCCACGTCTCGGGCGTCTGCACGACGCCGATGTCGTCGGCGTCCAGGGCCGCCGCTCCGACCTCCCGCAGCAGCGCGTCGTCTCGGACCAGCACCCGGTGCGGCGGGACGTCGCGCCGGTCGTGCTCCGGGACGATCAGGGGGCACAGGAGGGCGAGCCCGTGGACGCGCCCCGGTTCCGCGGCGACCAGCCCGCGCGCGAGGTAGCCCCCGAACGACTCGCCCACGAGGACGTACGGCCCGGGCACGAGCCGGTCGATCGCCTCCCGCACGACCGCGAGCACGTCGTCCGTGCTCGCCACGCCCGACGGCGCGCTCGCGCCCATCCCTGGGAGGTCCAGGTAGACCCGCCGCCAGCCCGGGCGGTCGGCGAGGGCGGCCTCGAAGGGCGTCAGCATCAGGCGGTGGTCCACGGGGAACCCGTGCAGCAGCACCATCGTGGGGGTCCCGGGTGCCGCCGGAGCGCCGCGTTCGACGTGATGGAGCGGCGCTGCGAGGTGGTCGGGCATGGCGCGCACGCTAGGTCACGGCACCGACACCACCGACCTGACGGTCGACGGACCTAGGCTGAGGGCCATGATCATCGGCGTGGGCATCGACGTGGTGGACGTCGCCCGGTTCATGGCGACGGTGGAGCGGGTGCCGCGCCTGCGCGAGAAGCTCTTCACCGAGGCCGAGCGGAACCTGCCGGCGTCGTCCCTCGCGGCGCGCTTCGCGGCCAAGGAGGCCATCGCCAAGGCGCTGGGCGCCCCCGGGAACATGCACTGGCACGACGCAACCGTGCACCGCACCGTCGGCGGTCCGCCCGAGGTCGAGCTGCGCGGCACGGTCCAGGCCCGCGCCGACGAGCTGGGTGTCAAGGCCTGGCACCTGTCCATCTCGCACGACGCAGGCATCGCCTCCGCCATGGTGGTCGCGGAGGGCTGACGACGGTCAGGCGGCGGACCGCCACCAGTCGAGCGCGACCGGGAGCGCGGTGAGCACGCTGACGTGGCCGTCGCGCGGGCGCAGCCACAGCTCCGCGGCGGGCAGGGCGTCCACCAGCAGGTCGGCGTGGTGTCGCGGCACGACGCGGTCGGCGCCGCCCTGCACGACCAGGGTCGGGGTCGCGACGTCGCCCAGCTCGACGCCCCACGGCCGCACGAAGGCGAGGTCGTCGTCGACCTGTCCGCCGGGCCACGCCTCGCCGGACCGCGAGGCGTCGGCGCCGAGCGACGCCCACGACCCCGCGAGCGTCGCGTAGTCGTCGGCCGTGAAGCTCGACCCGTCGAACTCCGCGGTCTCGGCGTGCCGCTGGCGGGCTGACGGGCCGTCGAGAGCCGAGCGCAGGCCGCCGTCGTCGGCCATCCCGGCGAACCAGAGGTCGTCGTGACCCTGGCCGGGGTAGGGCGCGACGCCCGCGAGGGTCACCGCGCCCGACACCAGGTCGGGCCGGAGCGCGGCGAGGGCCAGGGCGTGCGGGCCGCCGCCCGAGGCGCCGACGGCGAGGCACCGGGCCACGCCGAGGGCACCCAGGGCGTGCGCCACGTCCGACGCGGCGTCCGCCACGGTGCGGCCGGGACGAGGGGTGGACCCGCCGTACCCGGCGCGGGCCGCGGAGACCACCCGCAGCCCGCGCGCCCGGGCGGCCTCGACGACCGGGGGCAGCAGCTCGCCGGACTGGGGCGAGCCGTGGTGCCAGACGACGGCGTCGGCGGACGGCGGGCCGTCGTCGTGCACGACGAGACGTCGTCCGTCCGGGAGCCCCAGCTCGTGTCGCGAGCCCATCGCTCAGTCCTGCAGGGCGGGGATGACCTGCCGCTGGAAGAGCTCGATCTGGTCGCGGTCGCCCGCGGCGTTCGGGAAGTACGTGATGGCGTACGTCATGCCGAGGTCGCGCAGGGCCGAGAGCTTCTCGACGACCTGCTCGGGCGTGCCCACGACGGGGCTGTTGCGCCAGTTCGCGATCTCCTGCTCACCCCGCTCGCCGGGGGCGTGCTTGCGGAAGTGCGACTCGATCCAGGCGAACCGGTCGTCCACCTCGGCCTGGTTCTCCCCGATGACCACGTTGTAGTCGGACGAGCGGGTGATCTCCCCGAAGTCGCGGCCCAGGTCGCGGCAGTGCTGCTCCAGGATCGACGACTTGTGCGCGAACGTCTCGGGGTCGCCCGCGAAGTTCGTGTACTGCGCGAACCGCGCGGCGATCCGCAGCGTCTTCTTCTCGCCGCCGCCTGCCACCCACAGCGGGATGCTCGGCACCTCGGCGCCGCCGTCGCCCACCGGGAGCTGCTGCAGCGGCTGCGGGTAGCAGAGCGCGCCGTCCACCTGGTAGCGCTCGCCGTCGAACGTGCCGGACGACCCGGTGCGCCACATCTGGGTGATGATCTGCAGGCCCTCGTCCAGGGCGCGCAGGCGCTCGCCCGCGCTGGGGAAGCCGTACCCGTAGGCGCGCCACTCGTGCTCGTACCAGCCGGCGCCGATGCCGAGCTGGGCGCGGCCGCCGGAGATCGCGTCCACCGTCGAGGCGACCTTCGCCAGGTAGGCGGGGTTGCGGTACGACATGCACGTGCACATCTGGCCCAGCTTGACGCGCTGGGACGCCGCCGCGAACGCCGCCATCAGCGTCCACGCCTCGTGCGTCGCCTCGGTGCTGGGGATCGGAACGGAATGAAAATGGTCATAGACCCAGACGGACGACCAAGCGAACTCCCCGCCCGGGACCGCTTCACCGGCCGCGGCGTTGTCGGCGTAGTGAAGAAGGGAGAGCATCACCTCCCACTGCTGCGACGGCGGAACATCGGTCAGGTCGTGGCGCCATCCCTGGGGGATGAAGAGTCCGAACTCCATGGCTGTGAGCCTATGCCCGGGGGATAGCCTGCTCTAGTCCGCGAATCGCCGTGGAGCCATGTCGGTACGAGTCTGTCCGGGTCGACCTTGTTGTTGGCGCCCGAGTGCGGCATCACGACGACCACGGCCAGCACGTCGAGGATCGTGGACCGCTTCGTGGACCAGGACGAGGAGCGCCACGCCGCACGGACGTCGCCGGACTTTCCTCCCTCTCGCGCAGCGACCGCGGCCGACCGGACCTTCTCGCGAATCAGCAGGGCCTCGCGTTCCTCGAGAACCTCGATGGTCGCCAGACGTCGAGCGGACGGCTCACCGTCTTGAATCTCGCGGAGCACCCGCCCGGCGGTCGCCCGGATCTCGTCGAGCTCGGCATCGCCGGTGAAGGTCGTCGATGCCCTGCTGGTCTCGCGACCGGCCTCGAGACGCCGGAGGACAAGTTCTTCGACGAGTTTTTCCGCCGCACGCCCCCGGATCGACGTGCCCCCACATCCGCCGGACCCACGGGGTGGGCATGCATAGATCAGCCCCTTGGTCGACGTCGTCTTCCCGATCAGCTTCTTCGTGCATCTCGAGCAGCGCAGCAGGCCCGAGAGGAGGTAGCGACGTGGCTCCTGTGTGCGCGGGACGCCGCGATCAGGTCCGACGACGGCCCAGTACGTCTCCCACTGCTCGATCGTGAGGATGGACTGCCATGGGCCTCTTACGTAGGTCCCGTCCTCATGGACGACCGGCTCGCCCTTGTAGGTCCGGATCCCTGCGAGTCGTGGATTGCGCAACGTCGCACGGACATTGGCCGCGATCCAGGTGTTGCCGAACGGCGTGCGGAGGCCGACGTCGTTCCATCTGTTCGCGACCTGGCCCCACCCTGCGGCGCCTGCCATGACATCGAGCACCGCCTCCCGCACTGCGGCGGACTCGACCGGGTGCAAGGTCTGGCGGTCGTCGTTCCACCCGAACGGCCGTGGGCCCCCACCGGCCCGCCCTCGCCGAGCGTTGTCGAGATGGGAGCGAACGGCCCGACGGCGCGTTCTGCGGATCTCTTGGTCCGCGGCGATCACCTCCATCGCGAGGAGCATCACGTCGGACGGGACATGAAGGTCGAACGACCGTGTCGAGGTGACGATCGGTCGGATCTCTCGGCCGCATTCACTGGCCCTGTCCCAGATGTCGAGCAGGCGCTGAAGATCATCGAAACGGCGGACGAGGCGATCGATCGTGTGCACGACCACACCATTGACCCGGCCCGCCTCCAGATCTTCGAGGAGACGTAGGAACTCCGGCCGGACGGCGTCGACATCGGCCGCGCTCACGCTGGGATCCACATATGGCGTGTCGCCGAAGGTCCGCCCGGCATCCGCAGCGAGCGCCGCGTTGTCCGCACCCTGGCGTGTGATGCCGCGCCCCTCCCCGGATTTGTCGGCGGAGATACGGCGGTACTCGGCGTCAGGTATGTCGTCCCAGGTCACGATGTTGATGCTGGCACTGGCGAAAAGTCGACTGTCAAGAGGCAACCCCGAGGCTGTGAGGCAACGGGCATGGGATCCGCACCCGCGGCAGGATGCGTCGCATGATCTCCGCCTGGTCCGCCGCCGACGTCCGTGCCGCCGAGGAGCCGCTGCTCGCGGCGGGGGTGCCGCTGATGGAGCGGGCGGCGTTCGCGCTCGCGACGCACGTGCTCCGGGACGTCGCGGTCCGCCGGGGCCCGGTGCGGGGCGCGCGGGTCGTGGTGCTCGCGGGGGCGGGCAACAACGGCGGCGACGCGCTGCACGCGGGCGCGGTGCTGGCGCGGCGGGGGCTGGGGGTCACGGCGGTGCTGGTCGCCGAGCAGTTCCACGCCGGCGGCCGCGCGGCGCTGGAGCGCGCAGGGGGCCGGGTCGTGGAGCTGTTCGCGGCGCCCGAGGGCCTCACCGCGGTGGTGGACGACGCCGCACGCGCCGACGTCGTCCTCGACGGGCTGGTCGGCATCGGCGCGCGCGGCCCCCTGCGCGGCCTCGCCCAGGACGCTGTGAGCGGGCTCTTGGCCCTCATCGACCGGCGTGTCGGGGCCAGGCGCGCGCTCACAGCGGCGGGGCCGGGTCGACCGTGGGTGGTCGCGGTGGACGTGCCGTCGGGGATCGGGGTGGACGACGGCGCCGTCCCCGGTCCGGTACTGCCGGCCGACCGGACGGTGACGTTCGGCGCGGCCAAGCCCGGGCTGCTGCTGCCGCCGGCGTCGGGGCTGGCGGGCGAGGTGAGCGTCGTGGACATCGGCCTGGACCTCGCCGGCGCGCCGACCGTGCGACGGCTGGAGCCCGCCGACGTCGCCGCGTCGTGGCCGGTGCCGGGCCCCGCGGACCACAAGTACACGCGTGGGGTGGTCGGCGTCGTCGCGGGCACGACGACCTACCCCGGCGCGGCGGTGCTCGCCACGACCGCCGCGGTGCGGACCGGGGCCGGGATGGTGCGCTACCGCGGCTCCGAGGCGGTGGGGCGTGCGGTGCTCGCAGCCCGTCCCGAGGTCGTCACCGCACCCGGCCGGGTCCAGTCGTGGGTGGTGGGGCCGGGCCTCCCCGGCGGGCCGGAGGCGGCGCACGAGGGGGAGGCGGACGGCCTGGACGACGGCCAGCACGAGCGGGGACGGGCCTGCCTCGCTGCGGCGGGCGGCCGGTTCGCCGGGACCGCAGGCGGGCCCGTGCCCGCGGTCGTCGACGCCGGCGGGCTGGGCCTGCTCGACGGGCGCGCCCCGGCGTGGTTCGTGCTGACCCCGCACGCGGGCGAGCTGACGGCGCTGCTGCGCTCGCGGGGCGAGGACGTGCGCCGCCCGGACGTCGAGGCCGCGCCGCTGCGCTGGGCGCGGCGGGCGCACGAGCTCACCGGCGCGACGGTGCTGCTCAAGGGAGGCGTGACCGTCGTCGTCGGGACGGGCGGGGCGTGCGCGCAGGCCGACGGGCCGGGCTGGTTGGCCACCGCGGGCGCCGGCGACGTGCTCGCCGGAGTGCTCGGCGCGATGCTCGCGGCCCGGTCTCGTGACGTCGTCGAGAACCCGGCGCTCGCGGCCGAGGTCGCCGCCGCGGCGGCGCTGGTGCACGGTCGCGCCGCGTACCGCGCGAACCCGGGCGGCCCCGTGGCGGCGCTCGACGTCGCGACGGCGGTGCCGGGCGAGGTAGCCGCCCTGCTGTCCGAGGCCTGACGACGGTCGGGAGGACCTGACCAGCGCCGTCGACGGGTCGTCGTACCTCGGCGGGTGGCGTACTACCTCGCGGTGATCCGGACTACCTCGCGGTGATCCGGACTACCTCGCGGTGTTCTGGACTACCTCGGCAGGGACTTCTCGATGAGGTCGACGATCTCCTGGGCGTCGGGCACGGTCTGCGGGGAGAACCGGTGCACGTCGCCGCCGGGCAGCACGACGAACTTCTCGAAGTTCCAGCGGATGCGGCCGTCGTGGCCGCCCTCGTCGGGGGTCTTCTTCAGCTCGGCGTACAGCGGGTGCGTGTGGCGGCCGTTCACGCGGACCTTGGAGACCACGGGGAACGTGACGCCGTAGGTGGTGGAGCAGAACTCGGCGATCTTCTCGTCGGTGGAGAGCTCCTGGAGGAACTGGTTGGACGGGAAGCCGATCACGGTGAACCCGCGGTCGGCGTACGTCTTCTGCAGCTGCTCCAGCGCCTCGTACTGCGGGGTGAGCCCGCAGCGCGAGGCGACGTTGACCACCAGCACCACGTCGTCGCGGTGCTCCGCGAGCGTCGTCGTCGTGCCGTCCATGCGCTCGAACCGGATGTCGTAGAGGCTCATACGGGCCATCATGCCGCGCGCGACAATGGTCCGGTGCCACCCGGTCCGCGCAAGCACGCCCCGCCCCTGCCCGTGCGGGACGGCCTCAACCCCACGCGCGTCGTTCTGCCGCACGACGCGGCCAGCGTCGCCCGGTACGCGACGGCGGCGCAGTACCTCCTGGAGCGGTTCGGCGACGACGCCGCCCGGCTGCGGGAGAAGCTCGCCGCGGGCGAGGTCGTGACGGGCGCGGGCGCCGTCGTCGACGACGCCACCCCGTACGCGCCGCGCGGGTTCCTCTACCTGTACCGCGACCCGCCCGCCGACGAGCCGGAGGTGCCCGCCCTCGCCGAGCTGGAGGTGCTGCACCGCGACGACGACCTGCTGGTGGTGGACAAGCCGCACCTCGTCGCCACGATGCCGCGCGGGCGCTGGGTGACCCGCACGGTGCTCGTGCACCTGCGCGCCACCCTCGACCTGCCCGAGCTGGTGCCCGCGCACCGGCTCGACCGGCCCACCGCCGGCGTGCTCGTGCTCACCGTGCGGCCCGAGGTGCGCGGCGCGTACCAGACGGCGTTCCAGGACCGCGCGGTGCGCAAGGTCTACGAGGCGGTCGCGCCGCTGCCGGCTCCGGGGTCGGTCCTGGCCCGCGAGGGCACGACGACGGTGCGCTCGCGCATCGTCAAGCACCGGGGCGTGGTGCGGGCCCAGGAGGAGCCGGGCGAGCCGAACGCGGAGTCGCGGGTGACGCTCGTCGCGTGGGACGAGGCCCGCGGCCTCGGGCTCTACCGGCTCGAACCGCACACCGGCAAGACGCACCAGCTCCGCCTGCACATGGCGTCGCTCGGGCTGCCCCTGCTGCACGACCCGTTCTGGCCGGTGCTGCGCGAGGACGCGCCCGACGACCCGGACCGGCCCCTGCAGCTGCTCGCCCGCTCGCTCGCGTTCGTCGACCCGATCGACGGCGAACCCCGCGAGTTCCGCTCCCGCCGGCGCCTCGCCGCGTGGCCGGGTGGCGAGGGCGCGGACGACGGCGGCAGGGGCGACGGCGCGCGGTGAGAGAATCGATGACCGTGAGCACCGAGGTCCCCTCCGCGGTCCCGGCCGACAGCACACCCGCCGCGCCGGTCGACCTGCCCTTCCCCGACGACGCGCTGGCGCGCGCGGTCGTCGACCTGTCCGCAGTGCGCGACAACGTGCGCGTGCTGGCGGGCCACGCCCCGGGCGCGGCGGTGATGGCCGTGGTGAAGGCGGACGGGTACGGGCACGGGATGCTGCCGGTGGCGCGGGCGGCGCTCGCGGGCGGCGCGACCTGGCTCGGCACGGCGGTCCCCGCCGAGGCCCTCGCGCTGCGCGCCGGCGGCGTCACGACCGCGGACGCCCGGGTGCTGACCTGGCTCGCGACGCCGGGGGCGCCGTTCGACCGGCTGGTCGCGGCGGGCGTGGACGTCGGCGTCGCGGCGCCGTGGGCGCTCGACGAGGTGGCCGCGGGCGCGCGGGCCGCCGGCGAGCCCGCCCGCGTGCACCTCAAGGTCGACACCGGCCTCGGTCGCAGCGGGATCGTGCCCGCCGACCTGCCGGACGTCGTGCGCCGGGCGGCTGCGCTCGAGGCCGAGGGCGTGCTGCGGGTGGTGGGCGTGATGTCGCACCTGGCGTGCGCCGACGAGCCCGGGCACCCGTCGATCGCCCTCCAGGCGGCGGCGTTCGACGCCGCGGTGGCCGTCGTCGAGGCCTCCGGCGCGTCGCTCGAGGTGCGGCACCTCGCGAACTCGGCCGCCGTGCTCACCGACCCCCGGCTGCACCACGACCTCGTCCGGCCCGGCATCGCCGTCTACGGGCACTCGCCGGTGCCGCAGCTCGGCGCGCCCGGCGAGTACGGGCTGCGCGGCGCGATGACGCTGCAGGCGCGGCTCGCCACCGTCAAGGACGTGCCGGCCGGCCACGGCGTGTCCTACGGGCACCACTACACGACGCCGCGCGACACCCGCCTGGGCGTGGTGCCGCTGGGCTACGCGGACGGCATCCAGCGGCACGCGTCGGGCGGCAGCCTCGGCGTCGGCGGCCCGGTCGGCGTCGGGAGCGGCGCGTCCGCCCGGGTGCTGCGCGTGGCGGGGCGGGTGTGCATGGACCAGTTCGTGCTCGACCTCGGGCCGGACGCCACGGAGCGCGAGGGCGACGTCGTCACCCTCTTCGGGGCGTCGGACGGCGTCGAACGCGGCGCCACGGTGCCGAACGCCGAGGACTGGGCCCGCGCCGCGGGCACCATCAGCTACGAGATCGTCACGGGCATCGGGGCGCGCGCGGTGCGCGTGTACACGGGGCTCGCCACGAAGGCCGACACGGAGACCTGGAAGGAAGTGCAGCGGTGAGCGACGTCGTCGTGCGGACGGAGACGGACCTGCCGGACGCGGAGTCCACGCGGGCGCTGGGGGCGGCCCTGGCCGGGGTGCTCCGGGCGGGCGACCTGGTGATCCTCACGGGGGACCTGGGGGCGGGCAAGACGACGCTCACCCAGGGCCTGGGAGCCGCGCTGGGCATCCGGGGCCAGGTGGCGTCGCCCACGTTCATCGTGGCGCGCGAGCACCCGCCGCTGCCCCGCGAGGACGGCACGCGCGGTCCCTCCCTCGTGCACGTGGACGCCTACCGGCTCGGAGGCCTGGGGGAGCTGGACGCGCTGGACCTGGACTCGTCCCTCGAGGAGTCGGTCACCGTCGTCGAGTGGGGCCGCGGGCTGGCCGAGGCGCTCACCGACGACCGCCTGGAGATCGACCTGGAACGCCCCCGCGGCACGGCCGCCGGCGCGCCCGACGACGACGAGGCCGACCCCGGCGCCGGGACCCGCCACGCGACGCTGCGCGGCGTCGGCCCCCGCTGGGCCGGCGTCGACCTGGCCGCCCTCACCGCGCGCTGACCCGGCGGAGGAATCGAGCATGCTGAACCGATCCTCAGACCTCGGTCTCGAGGATCGACTCAGCACGGACGATGCGTCCCCCGGCCCGGCCGCGGGAAACGTAGGCTGAGGCCGTGGCCGTTCTCGCACTGGATACCTCCGCAGCCGTCGCCGTCGCGCTCGTCGACCCCGGCGGCGCCCGGCTCGCCGCGCGCTCGGCCGACGAGCGACGCCGGCACGCCGAGTCGCTGGCCCCGCTCGTCGACGCGGTGCTCGCCGACGCCGGCCTGGACCGCACGGACCTCACGGCCGTCGCGGTGGGCACCGGGCCCGCACCGTTCACCGGCCTGCGCGTGGGGCTCGTGACCGCGCGCACCCTGGCGCTCGCGCTCGGGATCGACGTGCTCGGCGTGCCGAGCGTGGACGCGGTCGCGGTGCAGGCGGTCGCCGACCTCGGGCTGACGCCGGGCGACGAGGTGCTCGTCGCGACCGACGCCCGCCGCAAGGAGGTCTACTGGGCCCACTACCGCGTCGTCGCGCACGAGGGCCCGCACGGGGTCCCCGTCGTCGAGACCCTGGCCGGTCCGGGAGTGGACAAGGCCGCCGACGTCGCCGCGCGGCTCGCGGACGCGCCCGCCGACGGCGGGCGCCTGGTCGTCGTGGGGGAGGGCGCCACCCTGTACCCGGAGCACCTGCCCGCCGACGAGGACGCCCCGCTCGTCCCGGACGCCGCGGTCCTGGCGCGCCTCGCGCTCGCCCGCCGCGCCGCCGGCGAGGAGCTGCCCACGGAGCCGCTGTACCTGCGCCGGCCCGACGTGCAGGAGCCGGCGCCGGCGCGCCTCGTCCCCGCCACCGGGAGCCCGGCATGACCATCGGGCAGCCGACCTCCGAGCAGCCGACCTCCGAGCAGCCGACCTCCGAGCAACCGACCACCGGGCCGGTCGCCGACGAGCCCGAGCGCCCCGCCCCGGGCCTGCCGCGCACGGTGCAGCACGTGTACGAGCCGTCGTGCCGGCTGCGCCCGCTGGCCAGCACGGACTTCGACCGGGTGCTCCAGCTCGAGCGGGTGCTGTTCGGCGCCGGGGCGTGGACCTACGGGATGCTCGTCGACGAGCTGGCCGCGCTCGGGCGCTGGTACGTCGTGGCCGAGCCCGCCGGCCAGGACGCCGTCGCGGTGTACGGGATCGGCCCGAAGCCCGTCGTCGGGTACGCCGGTCTCTGGTTCGACGGCGACGTCGCGCAGGTCATGACGATCGGCGTGGACCCCCAGTACCAGCGGCACGGCGTGGGGCGCGCCCTGCTGGAGGCGCTCGTCGGGCGGGCGCGCAAGCTCAAGGCGGACGCGGTCCTGCTCGAGGTGCGGGTCGACAACGAGCCCGCCCTCGCGCTGTACGAACGGCACGGCTTCGAGCGGATCGGGCTGCGCAAGCGGTACTACCAGCCCGAGGACAAGGACGCCTTCACGATGCGGCTCGACCTGCGCGACGCTCACGCGCGACCAGGGACGACGTCGTGACCCGCGAGGACTCGCCGCGCTCGCGGGTGCTGGTGACGGTCGCGGAGCTCGCGGCGGACCTGCGGCTGAGTGCCGGGCCGGACCCGGCCGACGGCGCGCCCGTGCTGCTCGACGTCCGCTGGGCGCTCGGCATGACCGACGGCCGGGAGCGCTACCTCGGGGGGCACCTGCCCGACGCGGTGTACGTGGACCTGGAGTCCGAGCTGGCCGCGGAGCCGTCGGCAGAGGAGGGCCGCCACCCGCTGCCCTCGGCGTCCTCGTTCCAGCGCAGCGCGCGGGCCTGGGGGCTGCGGAGCTCCTCACGTGTCGTCGTGTACGACACGGTGGGCGGCACGTCCGCGGCGCGGGCGTGGTGGCTGCTGCGCTACTTCGGCGTCGACGACGTGCGCATCCTCGACGGCGGCCTGCCCGCCTGGGTCCGAGCGGGCTACGCGCTGGAGAGCGGTGAGGTCGTCCACGCGCCGGGCGACCTGGTGGCCCGTCCGGGACACCTGCCCGTGCTGGACGCCGACGACGCGGCGGACCTGGCCGAGACCGGCACCCTGCTCGACGCGCGGGCCGCCGAGCGGTACCGGGGCGAGAGCGAGCCCGTGGACCCGCGCGCGGGCCACGTGCCCGGTGCCGTGAGCGCCCCGACCACGGAGAACCTGCGCGAGGACGGCACGTTCCTCGACGAGGAGTCGCTCCAGGGCCGGTTCGCCGACCTGGGCCTGAGCGCGCCCGCCGACGCGCCGGAGGAAGCGGACGACGACGAGGTGCTCGCCGTCGGCGTCTACTGCGGGTCGGGTGTCACGGCGTCGCACGAGATCGCCGCGCTGGCGTGCGCGGGCATCTCCGCCGCCCTGTACCCGGGGTCATGGTCGCAGTGGTCGAACGACCCGTCGCGGCCGGCGGACACGGGCGACCGGCCCTAGCGCGCCTCGTTCCCCTGGTGGTCCCCGGGAGTCGTGCTAGCGTCGCGTGTATACCGATCTGTATACACGGGAGGTCGATCGATGAGCACGCCCGAGACGATGCGCGCGGTACGGATGCACCGGCACGGGGGCCCGGAGGTCCTCCAGGTGGCGGAGGTCGCCGTCCCGGCGCCCGGGCCGGGGGAGGCGCTGGTGCGCGTGGCCGCGGTGGCGCTGAACAACACCGACCTGTGGACCCGGGAGGGGGCCTACGGCAGGCCGGGCGACCCGGCGGCGCTGTCCGGCTGGCGCGGCCCCGTCGACTTCCCACGGACCCAGGGCGCAGACGTCGCGGGGCAGGTCGTGGCCGTCGGCGCCGGCGCGGACGCAGGCCTCGTCGGGCTCCGGGTCGTGATCGACCCGGCGAGCTACGACGGCGACGGTCCGGACGCCCACCCGGTGGGCCTCATGGGCAGCGAGCGGGACGGCGGGTACGCCGGGTACGTGACGGCGCCCGCCGACCAGGTGCACGACATGACGGGGTCGCCCCTCACGGACGACCAGCTCGCGACCCTGCCCACCGCCTACGGCACCGCGCTCGGCATGATCGAGCGGGGCGGCCTGCGGGAGGGCGAGACCGCCCTGGTCTCGGGGGCGTCGGGCGGGGTCGGCCTGGCGCTCGTCCAGCTCGCCCGCGCCCGCGGGACGCGCGTGCTGGCGATCTCCAGCGGCGACAAGATCGCCGCCGTGCGCGACGCCGGCGCCGACGTCGTCGTGGACCGGGCGCACGACGTCGTCGAACAGGTCCGGTCCGCGGCCCCGGACGGCGTCGACGTCGTGCTCGACGTGGTCGCCGGCGACCTGCTGGGCGACGGGCTGCCGCTGCTGCGCGAGGGTGGGAGGTGGGTCGTCGCCGGGGCGCTCGGCGGGCACGAGGTGGCCTTCGACGTCCGTCGCCTGTACCTCCACAACGCGCAGGTCGTCGGCTCGTCGATGCACACGCGCGCGCACTTCGGCCTGCTGATGGACCTGGCCCGCCGCGGCGAGATCGAGCCCGTGGTCGCGGCGACGTTCCCGCTGGAGGACGCGGCCCGGGCGCAGGAGGAGCTCGCCCGCCGGGCGCACGTCGGGAAGCTCGTGCTGCGGCCCTAGGCGGCGACCGGCCCAGGCGTCGACGCCGGGGACGACGACGGCCCGGCCCCCTCGGGGGACCGGGCCGTGCCTGCGTCGTGGAGGCGCGGGTCAGAGGACCTGCGCGACCTCGTCGAAGGACAGGCGCGGGCCGCGCGGGTAGGGCGAGCCCTCGCCCTCGGCGTGGCCGACGTTGACGACGAGGAACGACTTCCAGCCGGACTCGGCGAAGAACTCGGCGTCGACGCCGTCGAAGTCCATGCCGTTCATCGGGCCTGCGGCGAGGCCGGCGGCCCGCAGGCCCACGATGAGGTACCCGGCCTGGATGAGGGCGTTGTTGCGGGCCATCTGCTCGCGGACCTCCGCGGCGGGCTCCAGCTGCTCCTTCATGCCCGGGTAGGCGGGGAAGAGGGTGTCGAGGTGCTGGTGGAAGGCCGGGTCCGCGGCCAGCACCAGGGAGACCGGCGCGCCGGCGACGCGGTCCTTGTTGCCGTCGCCCATGTGGGCCACGAGGCGCTCGCGCGCGTCGCCCGAGCGCAGCACCAGCACGCGCAGGGGGAGGGTGTTCATCGCGGTGGGCCCGAACTTCGCCAGGTCCCAGGCGGAGGTGAGCTGCTCGTCGGTGACGGGCTCGTCGGTCCACAGGGAGGTGGTGCGGGCGGAGCGGAACAGGAGGTCCGCCACCTCGTCGCCGACGGCGAGAGACGTGGACGGGTGCGTGAGGGTCTCGGTCATGGTTGCCGTAACAGATCGATGCAGACGCATGATTCCGGGTGCGGCCGTGACGTGCCCCACAGCAGGCCAGGTCACAGCGCCGCGAGGGGGTCGAAGTCGAACCCGTCGGCACGCGCGAGGTACAGCCTCTGCTCCGCGTGGTTGCCGCGGAACCGGACCAGGCCGCGCGGCCCCTCGTACGTGAGCCCGTCGACGGAGCGGTCGGTCGCGGCGACGACGGCGCTGCCCGCCCGCTCGACGATCGACCGCAGCGCGAGGATCCCCTCGTAGCAGGCCTCGGCGGCCGCACCGATCGCGGGCGCGTGCAGCCCGTGGTGCGCCGTGTAGCGGCCCACCAGGTCGAGCGCCTCGCCGGTCGCGAGGCTGCGGAACCAGCCGCCGGCCGAGTACAGGTTCGCCGTCGCGCCGGCCCCGCTGCCCATGAGCATGTTCTCCTCCATGAGCGTGCTGAGCCGCACGACCCGCTCGTGCAAGCCCCGCCGCGCGAACAGGCGGTTGAACCGCACCCCGTTCTGCCCGACCATCAGCAGCAGCACCCCCTCGGCGCCCGAGCGCGCCACGTCGTCGAGCGTGGCCGCGAGCTGCGCGTCGCTCGCCCCCTGCTCCGGCAGGAAGCGCGCGCCCGCGAACCCGGCGCCGAGCGCGGCCAGCTGCGGCGCCAGCGCCGCGTACGTGCCGCGGGGCCAGGCGTAGTCGTCCCCGACGACGAACCACCGGCGCGTGCCCGCCTCGGCCCGCAGCCGCTCGATCGCGGGGAAGAGCTGCGCCGACGGCACCTCCCCGGTGACGTAGAGACCCGGGCGGGTCTCGGCGCCCTCGTACGCCGCGGGGTACACGTACGGCACGCGGCGCTGCACGAGCGGCACGACGGCGCGCCGCACCGCCGACGTGTGCCACCCGGTGAGCGCGTGCAGGCGCCCGGCGTCGAGCGCGACCCCGAGGCGCCGACGGAGCCGGTCGACCGGCTGGCCGGCGTCGAGCAGCTCGGCGCGCACCGGGCGCCCGAGGATGCCGCCCGCGGCGTTGAGCTCGGCGACCGCGAGCTCCGTGACGGCCTGGCACGAGGGGCCGTAGATCCCGCCCGGCCCCTGGAAGTGCAGCAGGACGCCGACGACGAAGTCCGACATGACGTCCCGTCCGCGCGAGGGGCCCTGGTCCGGGCCCCGGCCTGTGATGGCCGGTAGTGTACGAGCGCGAGGGAAGGCGGGTCAGCATGCGGACGTCGACGCGGTCGGAGAGCCCCACGGCGGGCCCGGACGTGGGTGCGTCCGGGGCGACGGCCGCCGCCGCGCTGCGGGGCTCCGTGGTGGCCGGGCGGCGCGCCGCGCGACGCGCGGCCGAGGCCGTCGCGCCCGCCGGCTGCACCGTCGACGAGTGGCTCGTGCTGGACGCACTGCGGCGGCGGCCGGGCGCCATGATGTCCGAGCTGCGCGCCGCGACGGTCACGGACAAGGCGACCCTCGGCCGTCGCGTGGACGCGCTCGTCACCCGCGCGCTGGTGTACCGCGAGGTGGACGCCTTCGACCGTCGCGTGGTCCGCGTCCACCTGTCGTCCCGGGGGCGGGACGTGCTGTCAGACCTCGACGCGCGGCTGGCGGAGGCGGAGCAGGGCGACCAGCCAGGCGACCAGTAGCACCCCGGCGAGCACCAGGCCGTAGGGCTCGAGGCCGACCGACGCTCCCGGCACCTCGGCCAGGGCGGGGACGTGCTCGGCGGCCACCTGCAGCAGGGTCACCCCGCCGATGCCCACCGCGGCCGCGGCGGAGACGCCGGTGACCAGCACGTCGTAGCGCAGACGGCCCCGCTCCGCGCCGACGCCCGCCTGGGCGTACGCGCGCCGGGCGGCCGAGCCCTGCAGGGAGTCGAGCAGCGACATCCCGGCGGCGAACAGCACCGCCAGCGGCAGCGGCGCGTACCACGGCACCTGGCCCATGGCGGTCGAGGCCGTCATCGCGAGCAGGCCGATCTCCGTGGCGGTGTCGAAGCCGAGCCCGAACACGAGCCCCACGCCGTACATGCGCCCCGGCCGGTCCGTGGCCCACGCGAACCGGCGCAGCGCCCACGAGACCGGGCCGCCGGCGGCATCGAGGTCGTGGTGGTGGCCGTCGCCCGCCGCGCGCCGGCCGGCACGCAGGGCACGGCGCAGCAGCAGCACGTTCACCACGGCGATCGTCAGCAGGAAGGTGCCCGACACGACCGGGCCCCACACGCCGGTGAACCGGCGCCAGGGCGACGACTCGTCCTCGAGCGCGGGCGCCAGCGCCTGCACACCGACGGCGAGCAGGAGCGCGGCGCCCACGACCACCGTCGAGTGGCCGAGCGAGAACCACAGGCCCACCCCGCGCGCGTCGCGGCCCTCGCGCACGAGCCGCCGCGTCGTGTTGTCGATCGTGGCGATGTGGTCGGCGTCGAACGCGTGCCGCAGGCCGAACCCGTACGCCGTGAGGGCCATGACGAGGGTGATCGCGCCGGAGCCGCCGTCCAGGGCGAGGGTGGCGGCGAGGCCGCCGATCCCGACGACGTGCAGGGCGGCGACGACGAGGGCGGTGCGGGTCATGCGGGCTCCAGACGGACGAGGGGCGGCGCGGGCGGCGCCGCGACGGGGCGGGCCGGTACGGGATGAGACCGGTGCAACGGGCTGAGATGAGCGGTGGGCCCGAGCCAGCGGGTCAGGGTGCCGCCGCGCTCCAGGCGCAGCGTCACCGCGCCGTCGGGGCTGATCGCGGCGGGGTCGTCGGCGGGGTCGTCGTCAGGCGTGCCCCGGAGGTCGGTCACGGTGTCGACCACGCGCGCCCCGCCCAGGACCCCCGGCACGGGGCGGTCGCCGGCGGCGACGACCTCCTCGACGAGCAGCGGCCCGTCGTCGTCGTGCGCGCGGGACCGCAGCACGACGCGGCCGCCGCGCTCGCCGTCGCGCCCCAGCACGACGGTCTCGCGCAGCCGCAGCCGCGCGCCCGGGCCGAGCACCGCGTCCGTCGACCGGGTCACGTCCGCGCCCGTGGACACGACGAACGGCAGGCCTTCCCAGTCGAGCCGCGCGCCGGCCCCGAGCCGCACCTCGGCGTCCCAGCGGCACGGCACGCCCTCGCCGTCGTACGCGACCGTGCCGCCGACGTCGGTGAGGGTGAGCGCGCAGCCGTCGGCGACGCGCACCTGCACGGTGACGTGGTCGCCGCCGAGCAGCACCGCGCCGGTCGCGACGAGCGCCACCTCCGCGTGCGCGGCCCCGCGCGCGACGGTCCGCGCCGCGAGCAGCCCGTCCCTGATGCGCACGCGCACGGGGGCGCCCGGCACGGTGCCCGGCTCGACCTCGACGAGCGTGCGGCGGACCTCAGTGCGCGGGGGTGTGCGCATGCTCGTGCCCGTGCGACCGGTCGCCGTCCGCGTGGCTGTGCAGGACGCCCCCGCCCTCCTCGTCGGCGTGGAAGTGCGGCGCCATCGGGCCGGGGTCCTGCGCCACGTGCGCGCCGGCGCGGAACAGGTCGAGCACGCCGAGGAGCCACGTCCGCAGCTCCGAGACGGACGCCGGGTCCGTGCGCGACAGGGCGACGACGTCCCGGCCGTCGCGGGCGGCCGACGCGTCGGCGACCATCTGCCCGACGTCCACCCCGACGTGCGGCGCGAGGTCGGTCTTGTTGACCACGAGGAGGTCGGCGCGGCCGATGCCGGGCCCGCCCTTGCGCGCGACGTCGCCCCCGCCCGCGACGTCGAGCACGAAGATCTGCGCGTCGACGAGGGCGGGGGAGAACGTGGCGGTGAGGTTGTCGCCGCCGGACTCGATGATCACGAGGTCGAGGGGCGCGAAGTCGCGCTCGAGGTCCTCGGCCGCGAGCAGGTTGGCGGTGACGTCGTCGCGGATGGCGGTGTGCGGGCAGGCGCCGGTCTCGACGGCGCGGATGCGCTCAGGGTCCAGGACGCCGGCGGACCGCAGGAAGCGCGCGTCCTCGTCGGTGTAGATGTCGTTGGTGATGACGCCGATCGCGAGCTCGTCGGACAGCGCCCGGCACACGGTCGCGATCAGGGAGGACTTGCCGACGCCGACGGGGCCGGCGACGCCCAGGCGCAGGGCGCGGGCGGGGAGCGACGGGTTCGCGGGGGTGGCGGGGGGAGTGGGTTCAGGCACGGAACAACCTCTGGGTCGTGACGGCGTGGGCCTCGGCCCAGCCCTCGGTCAACGGGGCACCGGAGGACGGGATGTCCTCCGGGGTGGCGCACGCCGCGACGCGGAGCACGTGCTCCTCGGCGGCGGCGCACGCGTCGAGGACCCACCGCGCCGGGGCGAGGGGGTCCAGCGGCTCGAGCTTGAGCAGGGCCGACGCCGCCGCCTGGGCGTCGTCGTAGACGGTCAGCCGGACGACGTCCGCCGGGGGGACGCCGGCCGCCGCACAGATCGCGCCGAGCACGACGGCGCGCGGAGGCGCGCCGGTGCCGCGCGGGTGCCCCGTGCTCTCCCGGCGGCTCGCCGCGTCGTGCCGGGCGACGACGTGCACGGCCGCGCTGCCCGGCCACAGGGTGCGTGCGACCCGCAGGTACCCGCGGCCCAGCAGGCGCGACGCGTCCCGCAGCGCGGGGGAGGGCGTCCGCGCCGCCCAGGCGCGCACGACGGCGTCGACCCGGTCGTCCGGCGCGTCGACCGTCCCGGCGGCGGGCCCGGCGTCGGCCAGCAGCCGGGCGGTGACCACCGCCGTGCCGGCCTCCACCAGGCTGACCGTCGTCGCCCGACCGACCATCCACGCCGGCACGTCGGCCGGCGGCATGCCGCCGCGCAGCGCGGGCTCGAGGCTCGCGGAGTGGGCGTGCCCGCCGCCGGGCAGGCGGGCGTCCGCGAGCAGCATCGCGACCGTGGCGGGGTGCGGGGACAGGGACGTCATGGACGGCCTAGAACATCGAGTAGAGCTGGGCGAGCGGCAGGCGCACCGCGGGTGCGGGCTCGACCAGGTCACCGTCGACGCGGATCTCGAAGGTGTCGGGGCGGATGTCGATGTCCGGCAGCGCGTCGTTGTTGCGCATGTCCGCCTTGGTGACGCCGCGCGTGGGTGCGACGGGGGCGAGCTGCCGGCGCAGGCCCAGGCGCCCGGCCAGGCCGTCCTCGATCGCGGCCGGCGCGACGAACGCGAGCGAGGTGTCGGCGCCGACGGCGTCGCCGAACGCGGGACGCATGAGCACCGGCTGCGGCGTGGGGATGGACGCGTTCGGGTCGCCCAGCGCCGCCCACGCGATCACCCCGCCCTTGATCACGAGCTCGGGCCGGACCCCGAAGAACCGGGGGTCCCACAGCACGAGGTCGGCCAGCTTGCCCGGCTCCACGGAGCCGATGTGGGCGTCGACGCCGTGCGCGACCGCCGGGTTGATCGTGTACTTCGCGACGTACCGGCGGGCGCGCTCGTTGTCCGCCGGCTCCGCGCCCGACAGCGGCCCGCGCCGGTGCTTCATCACGTGCGCCACCTGCCAGGTGCGGGTGATCACCTCGCCGATGCGGCCCATCGCCTGGGCGTCGGAGGAGGTGATGGAGATGGCCCCGAGGTCGTGCAGCACGTCCTCGGCGGCGATGGTCGACGCCCGGATCCGCGACTCGGCGAACGCCAGGTCCTCGGGGACGGCGGGGTTGAGGTGGTGGCAGACCATGAGCATGTCGAGGTGCTCCGCCACGGTGTTCACCGTGTGGGGCAGGGTCGGGTTGGTCGACCCCGGCAGCACGTGCGGCAGGCTCGCGATGGTGAGGATGTCGGGGGCGTGCCCGCCGCCCGCGCCCTCGACGTGGTACGCGTGGATCCCCCGGCCGCCGATCGCGTCGATCGTGGACTGGACGAACCCGGCCTCGTTGAGCGAGTCGGAGTGCAGCGCCACCTGGAGGCCCCACTCGTCGGCGGCCCGCAGCGCCGCGTCGAGGGCGGCGGGCGTGGAGCCCCAGTCCTCGTGCACCTTGTACCCGGCCGCTCCGGCGAGGGCCTGCTCCGCGAGGGCCTCCTCGCCCACGGTGTTGCCCTTGCCGAGCAGCAGCACGTTGAGCGGCAGGTGGTCCAGCGCGCGCAGCACGGACCGCAGGTGCCAGGCGCCGGGCGTCACCGTGGTGGCCTTCGAGCCCTCGGACGGGCCCGTGCCGCCCCCGGCGACGGTCGTGATGCCGGTGGCCAGCGCCTCGTGCAGCGCCGACGGCGACAGCAGGTGCACGTGCGGGTCGAAGCCGCCGGCGGTGAGGATCCGGCCCTCGCCCGAGATCACGTCGGTCGACGGCCCGATGACGAGGTCCGGGTGCACGCCGTCGGCCACGTCCGGGTTGCCCGCACGGCCGAGCGCGACGACCCGCCCGTCGCGCAGCCCGACGTCCGCCCGGACCACGCACCACCAGTCCAGGACGACGACGCCGGTGATCACGGTGTCCAGGGCCCCGGCGGCACGGCTCCGCGTCGACTGCGCCATCGACTCCCGGATGGACTTGCCGCCGCCGAACACGGCCTCCTCGCCGCCGACCGTGCGGTCCTCGGTGACCTCGATCCACAGGTCGGTGTCGCCGAGGCGCAGCTGGTCGCCGACGGTCGGCCCGTACAGGGCCGCGTAGCGCTCCCGGTCGATCCAGACCATCAGTCCTCCTGCTCGTCGTGCGGCGCCGTGGCCTCCGGGGACGGGACGGCGCCGAGCGCGCCGCCGTCGGTCTTGCCCCGGCGGATGCCCGGCACGCGCCGCGCGCCGCGGATCGTCACGGCGTCGACCTCGCGGCTCACCCCCGGCTCGAACCGCTGCGACGTGCCGGACGGGACGTCGAGCCGGAAGCCGTGCGCGGCGGCGCGGTCGAAGCGGAGCGCGTCGTTGGCGTCGGGCAGGTGCACGTGCGAGCCCACCTGCACCGGCCGGTCGCCGGTGTTCTCCACGACGAGGCGCAGCCGCTCGTGCGCCGGGCGCACGTTGAGCTCGAGGCGCCCGGGGGCGACGCGGGTCGCGCCGGGGCCGGTGGCGACGTGTGCGGTCACGGGACCTCCTGGGTCGGGGTCGGGTCGAGGCGGCCGGCGGGTGCCGGGGTCACGGGATGGGATGGTGCAGGGTCACGAGCTTGCGGCCGTCGGGGAAGGTGGCCTCGACCTGCACGTCGACGAGCATCTCGGGCACGCCGTCCATCACCTGCTCGCGGCCCAGCACCTCGCGGCCGTCCTGCATGAGGGTCGGCACGTCGGCGCCGTCGCGGGCCCGCTCGATCACCCAGCACGACAGCAGGGCGACCGACTCGGGGTGGTTGAGCCGCACACCGCGCGCGAGGCGGTCGCGCGCGACCATGCCCGCCACGGCGAGCAGCAGCTTCTCGGTGTCGGCGGGGGTCAGGTGCACGCGTCCTCCTCGGTGCGCACGGGCGTGCGGCTCACAGCGCCATCGCCTCGCGGGCGCCGGCGAGGGCGTCGGCGCCGCCGCCCGTGCCCCGGTGGGTCACCCGCCCGGAGGCGAGCACGGCGTACCCGGCGGCGTGCTCGACGGCGTAGCCGAGGTGCTGCTCCACCAGCAGCGCGGACAGCCCGCCCGCCGCCGTCAGCGACGTGATCGCCGCGTAGATCTCGCTCACGACGTTCGGCTGGATGCCCTCGGCGGGCTCGTCGAGCACCAGCAGCTGCGGGCCGGTGACGAGTGCCCGGGCGATGGCGAGCTGCTGGCGCTGGCCGCCCGACAGGAGCCCCGCCTGGCGGCCGAGCAGCTCGCGCAGCGCGGGGAACAGGTCGAGCGCGTCGTCGGTGCGGCGACGGCCGGCGGCGCCGTGGGTGTCGGCGACCACCTGCAGGTTCTCCCGAGCGGTGAGCTGGCCGAAGGACTGCTGGCCCTGCGGCACGTACGCGATCCCGGCGCGCACGCGCCGGTGGGTCGGCCAGCGCGTGACGTCGTCTCCGGCCAGGCGCACGGACCCGGCCCGGGCGGGCAGCAGCCCGAGCACCGCCTTGAGGAGCGTCGTCTTGCCCGCCCCGTTGTGGCCGAGGACGGCGGTCAGCGTGCCGTCCGCGACGTCGAGGTCCACGTCGTGCACGACGGCCGTGCGGCCGTACCCCGTGCCCAGGCCGGTCAGCTCGAGCATCATGCGGGTCCCTCCGTCGTGGTGGCTCGTTCGCCCGCCGGGGCGCCGAGATAGACCTCGACGACCGCCGGGTCCTGCTGCACCTCGGCGACCGTCCCCTCGGCGAGGACGGCGCCCTGGTGCATGACCGTCACCGAGTCGGCGTAGGAGCGCAGGAACTCCATGTCGTGCTCCACCACCACGACGACGCGCTGGGAGCCCACCCGGCGCAGCAGCTCGCCGGTCTCCTCGCGCTCCGCCTGGGTCATGCCCGCGACGGGCTCGTCGAGCAGCAGCAGGTGCGCGTCCTGCACCAGCAGCATCCCGATCTCGAGCCACTGCTTCTGGCCGTGCGCCAGGACGCCCGCGGGCGCGTCGCGCAGCGCGGCGAGGCCGACGGTCTCCATCGCCCGCTCGACCGCCTCCGGGACGCCCCGTCGCCGACGGAGCATCGTCGTCGGCCGGCGGCGCGCGCCGGCGGCGATGTCGAGGTTCTGCAGCACGGTGAGCTGCTCGAACACGCTCGCCGTCTGGAACGTGCGGCCGACGCCCGCCCGGGCGACACGGTGCGTGGCCCGCCCCAGCAGCTCCGTCCCGCCGAACCGGGCCGAGCCGCCGGCCGCCCGCACGAGGCCGGTGACGGCGTCGATGAGCGTCGTCTTGCCCGCGCCGTTGGGGCCGATGAGGAACCGGAGGTCCCCCTGGGCGACGGTGAGGTCGACGTCGCGGACGGCGACGAAGCCGCCGAACTCCACCCGCAGGCCGCGCACCTCGAGGTAGTCGTGGCGGAACCGGGCGGTGTCGTCCCCCAGCAGCGCCTCCGCGGCGGCGAGGTCGATCTCGGTCTGCTCGCTCATGCGCGGCTCCCTTCGGGCAGGAGGTCGGGGGACGGGGCGTCGCCCGGCGCGGCGGGGGCCTCCGGCTCCGCCTCACGGCCGGCGCGACGCCGGCGACGCAGCATCGGCACGACCGACGCCAGGCCGCCGGGCAGGAAGGCGACGACCAGCACGAACAGCGCCCCCTGGAGGTAGATCCAGCCGGAAGGGAACTGCTCGGACAGCGAGGTCTGCGCCCAGCTCACGGCGACGGAGCCGAGGACGGGGCCGAGCAGGGTCGCCCGGCCGCCGATGGCCACGCCGACGAGGAAGCCGATGGACGGCACGACGCCGACGTCGGCGGGGGAGACGATCCCGACGACGGGCACGAACAGCGCCCCGCCGACGGCGGCCATCACGGCCGCGACCACGTAGACGACGGTCTTCACGGCCGCCGGGTCGTAGCCGAGGAACCGGACGCGGTCCTCCTGGTCGCGGACGGCGACGAGGACCTCGCCGAAGCGCGACACCATGAGCTGGCGGGCGCCCACGACCATCACGAGCAGCACCCCGGCGGCGATCAGGTAGAGCATCCGCTGGTTGACCGGGTCGGCGAGGTCGTAACCGAAGAACGACCGGAACCCGTTGAGCCCGTTGGTACCGCCCGTCGTCTGCTGCTGGCCGATCAACAGGATGGCGAACGCGGCGGCGAGGGCCTGCGACAGGATCGCGAAGTACGCGCCCCGCACCCGCCGCGTGAAGACGGCCCAGCCGAGGGCGGCGGCGAGCGCGGCGGGCACGAGCACGACCAGGGCGAGGGCGACGGCCGGCGAGCGCAGGGGCTCCCACCAGCCGGGCACCTCGCCGGTGCCGTAGAGCAGCATGAAGTCGGGCACGCCGCCCGGGCCGGCGTCGGCGAGCTTGAGGTGCATCGCCATGACGTAGGCGCCCAGGCCGAAGTACACGCCCTGGCCGAGGGTGAGCAGGCCGCCGCGGCCCCAGGCGAGGCCGATGCCGACGGCGACCATGGCCAGGCACAGGAACTTACCGAGCAGGCCGAGCCGGAACGGGCTGAGCAGCACCGGCGCGACGGCGAGGAGCAGGACGGCCGCGAGGCCGAACCCGGCCGTGGCGCGCGCCCGGCCCGGGCGGACGAGGGCGGACAGTCGTGCGGTGCGGGTGCTCGTGCTGCCGGTCATGCGAGGCTCCTCGTCCGGACCGAGACCAGGCCCTGGGGTCGTACCTGCAGGAAGGCGACGATGACGACGAACACGAGGACCTTCGCGACGGACGCCGTGGTGGAGTACTCGAAGAACGCCTGCAGCAGGCCGAGCGCCGTCGCCGCGATCACGGTGCCCTTGATCTGCCCGATGCCGCCCGCGACGACGACGAGGAACGCGTCGACGATGTAGCCCGTGCCGAGCGTCGGGCCGACCGAGCCGAGCAGGGTCAGCGCGACGCCGGCGATCCCGGCGAGGCCGGAGCCGACGAAGAACGTCAGCCGGTCGGTGGCCCGCGACGAGATGCCGGACGCCTCCGCCAGGTCGCGGTGCTGCACCACGGCCCGGATGCGGCGTCCCAGCGGGGTGGCCTTCATGACGACGGCCAGCGCGACCAGGCACACGACGGCCAGCGCGAGGATGAACAGCCGGGTCCTGGGCAGCGCGAGCCCGCCGACCGTGACCGCGCCCGACAGCCAGCCGGGCGCGGCCACGTCCACGTTGGGGGCGCCGAACACGTCGCGCGCCACCTGCTGCAGCAGCAGCGCGACGCCCCAGGTGACGAGCAGCGTGTCGAGCGGCCGCCGGTACATGCGGTGGATCAGCGTGGCCTCGAGCAGCAGCCCGAGCGCCCCGCCGACGAGGAACCCGAGCGGCAGCGACACGAGCAGGCTCGCGCCGGGGTCGCCGAGCAGCCCCTGGATCACGAACGCCGTGTAGGCGCCCGCCATCATGAACTCGCCGTGGGCCATGTTGATCACGCCCATCTGACCGAAGGTCAGGGCGAGGCCCAGGGCCGCGAGCAGCAGCACCGAGCCGAGGCTCAGGCCCGCGAAGAGCTGGGAGAGGAGGGTGTCCATGTCGTGTCCAGGGGCCCCGGTCAGGAGAGCCCGTCGGCCCAGTCGTAGCCCTCGAGGAACGGGTCGGGCTCGATGGGCTCCTCGGAGCTCCACTCGGTGTGGATGAGGCCGTCCTCGCCGATGCGCCCGACGAGCGCCGTCTTGGCGACGTGGTGGTTCTCGCCGTCCACGACGACGGTGCCCTCGGGCGCGTCGAAGGTGACGCCGTCCGCGGCCGCCTGCACGTCCGCGACGTCGAAGGAGTCCGCCTTCTCGACCATCGCCTTCCACAGGTACAGCGACGTGTAGGCGGCCTCCATCGGGTCGGACGTCACACGGTCGTCGCCGTACTCGGCCTGGAACGCCTTCACGAACGCGTCGTTCTCGGGGCTGTCGACCGTCTGGTAGTAGTTCCAGGCGGTGAGCTGGCCCTCGATGGTGTCCACGCCGATGCCGCCCACCTCCTCCTCCGCGATCGAGACGGAGACGACGGGCATGTCGTCGGCGGACAGACCGGCGTTGTTGTACTCCTTGAAGAACGCGACGTTGGAGTCGCCGTTGAGGGTGTTGAACACCGCGTCCGCCCCGGCGGCCTTCACCTTGTTGACGATGGTGGAGAAGTCCGTGTGGCCGAGCGGCGCGTACTCCTCGCCGACGATCTCGATGCCGTGCGCCTCGGCGTACGCGTTGATGATCTTGTTCGCGGTGCGCGGGAACACGTAGTCGGAGCCCACGAGGAACAGCGACGTGGTGCCCTGCTCGGCGAGGTAGTCGAGGGCGGGCACGATCTGCTGGTTGGTCGTGGCGCCGGTGTAGAAGATGTTCTCCGAGGCCTCGAGGCCCTCGTACTGCACCGGGTAGAACAGCAGCGAGTCGTTCGCCTCGAAGACCGGCAGCATCGCCTTGCGCGACGCCGACGTCCAGCCCCCGAACACGGCCGCCACGCAGTCGCTGGTGATGAGCTTGGTGGCCTTCTCCGCGAAGACGGTGGGCTCGGACTGGCCGTCCTCGGAGACGATCTCGAGCTGCTTGCCGAGCACGCCGCCGTCGGCGTTGATCTCGGCCGCGGCCAGCTGGAGCGAGTCGTGCACGGTCTGCTCGGAGATCGCCATCGTGCCCGACAGCGAGTTGAGGAAGCCGACCTTGACCGTGTCGCCCGAGGTGTCGACGCAGCCCTTCGCCGCGGAGGCCGAGGCGTCGCCGCTCGCGGCGTCCACCCGGGCCCCGCAGGCCGAGAGGGCGGCGACGGCGAGGACGGCGAGGGAGGCGACGACAGGTCGGGTGGTGCCGGTGCGCGTGGTGCCCGTGCTGCTTCGAGGACGCATGGTGCTCCTTCGTGGCCGTGGCCCGGGGGCCGGTTAGGTTCAGATGAACCCAAGTACGTCCACGTGTCCCCGCCGTGAGTTCGGTGTCACCATCGTGTTACGGCTGGTGGGGACGGGTGCCGGAGAGGTGGCCGGAGCGTTCGCCCCCGCGCCGGTGCGATCATGGGGCCATGGCATCCGCGCACGGGGTCGGTGACCCCCTCGTCCTCGGTATCGAGACCTCCTGCGACGAGACGGGCGTCGCGCTCGTCCGCGGCGACGAGCTCCTGGTCGACGCCGTCGCCAGCTCGATGGAGGAGCACGCGCGCTACGGCGGGATCATCCCGGAGGTCGCGAGCCGCGCCCACCTGGAGCAGATGGTCCCCACGATCACGCGCGCGCTCGGTGAGGCCGACGTCGACCTGTCCGAGGTGGACGCGATCGCCGTCACCGCCGGCCCGGGCCTGGTCGGCCCGCTCACGATCGGCGCGTCCGCGGCGAAGGCGCTCGCGATCGGCCTGAACAAGCCGCTGTACGGCGTCAACCACGTCATCGGGCACGCCGCGGTGAACCAGCTCGTCGACGGTCCGTTCGAGGGCCGCACGATGGCGCTCGTGGTCTCGGGCGGGCACAGCTCGCTGATGCTCGTGGACGACGTCGCGACGGGCGTCACCGAGCTCGGCTCCACGCTCGACGACGCGGCGGGGGAGGCCTTCGACAAGGTCGGCCGCCTGCTCGGCCTGCCCTACCCCGGTGGCCCGCACGTGGACCGGCTGGCACGCGAGGGCGACCCGGAGGCCATCCGCTTCCCGCGCGGCCTCACCGCCGCGAAGGACCAGGCGAAGCACGCCTACGACTTCTCCTTCTCCGGCCTCAAGACGGCGGTCGCCCGCTGGATCGAGGCCTGCGTCGACGCCGGGCGCGAGGTCCCGGCGGCCGACGTCGCCGCGTCGTTCGCCGCCGCGGTCGCCGACGTGCTCACCGCCAAGACGATCGCCGCGTGCCGCCGGCACGACGTCGAGACGCTCGTCGTGGGCGGCGGGTTCTCCGCGAACAGCCAGCTGCGTGAGATGGCCGCGAAGCGCTGCGCGGAGGCGGGCATCGACCTGCGCATCCCGCCGATCCGCTACTGCACCGACAACGGCGCGATGATCGCCGCGCTGGGTTCCGCCGTCGTGCGCGCCGGGGCGGCGCCGTCGAGCTTCGACTTCCCGGTCGACTCGTCGATGCCGATGACCACCATCACCGTCTGAAAAGACCTCGTGACCACCGGGCCGCGTCGGTAGCGTCCCGACCGTGGACACCGACCGCCCCACCATCTACCAGCACCCGCTCGCGTACCTCGTCGGGCTGGAGGGCGTGGCGCTGCTGCGCGCGTTCGCCGGCGAGCACGACCGCTCGTTCGTCGAGGCGCGGCTGGCCGACGTGCGCGCGCTGCTCGACGCCGCCGACCGCTTCGGCCCGGGACACGAGGTCCCGCCGATCACCACCCGCGACGGCTACCGGCACTGGGCGCCCCGCTACGACGGTCCCAACGGGTTCTGGGGGATGGAGGAGCCGCTCGTCCGGCCGCTGATGGAGCACCTGCCCCGCGGCGTCGCGGTCGACGCGGCGTGCGGTACGGGCCGGCACACCGAGTGGCTCGTCGAGCAGGGGCACGACGTGCTCGGCGTCGACTCGTCGCCCGACATGCTCGAGATCGCCCGCGCCAAGGTCCCGGGGGCACGGTTCACCGAGGGCGACCTGCACGAGCTGCCGGTGGACGACGCGTCCGCCGACCTCGTCCTCGTCACCCTCGCGCTGTGCCACGTGCGGGATCTGGGGCCCGTGTTCGCCGAGCTGGCGCGCGTACTTCGCCCGGGCGGCCGCCTCGTCGTCTCGGACACGCGCGGGTACTTCACCGGGTCGCCGCTCTATCCGCTCGTCGAGGGCGCGGACGGCGAGTTCGGGTACATCCCGAACTGGTTCCACGCCACGAGCGAGTACCTGCAGGCGGCCCTGCCCGTGGGCCTGGCGCCGCGGTTCTGCCGCGAGTACGTCGGCGGCGGCGCGGACCATGCCGACGGGGGAGCCGACGGGGGAGCCGGCGGCGGCCGCGAGTACACCGCGGCCCCGGACGCCGGGACGGGGGCCTTCGACCCCGCCGCCGACGTGGAGCTCGAGGACCCGGCCAGGCCGCCGACCCTCTGGGAGCTGATGCCGTTGGTGCCGGCGGCGGCGGGCGCGGCGTACGCGGGCACGCCCTCGCTCGTCGTGTGGGACTTCGAGAAGGAACGGGGGGCCGGGCGATGAGCCTTCTCGCTGCCGAGCGCGCGCTCCAGGCCGCCCAGCGCGCCGGCGACGTCGACGCGCTGGGGGCGCTGCTGCATCCTCGGTGCGTGGGCGCCGGCCCGGACGGCTCGGTGTTCTCCCGGGAGGACGACCTGGAGAGCTACCGGTCGGGGCTGCTGCGGATCACCCGCCTGGAGGAGGAGTCGCTCGACGTCCGGGAGGACGCCGCGAGCGGGACGAGCCGGCTCGTCGCCGCCGTCGACGCGGTCCAGGGCGGCACCGCGGTGTCGGCGCGGCTGGTCTACACGCGCCTCTGGGTGCGGGCCGACGAGGGCTGGCAGGTCCTGGCCGCCACGCTCGCGCCGGCCGCCGAGGCGGCGCCCTAGCCTGCCGCCGGCAGCGGCCGCCCGGCGTGCAGCTCGGCGACGAGCGACGCGACCACGGCCTCGAGCGCCGCGGGGCCGCCGCCGTGCACGCGGGCCACCTCCCGCTGCCGCTGGTACGACGCACCACGGCGCACGATCTCGCGCACGCCGTCGAGCTCGGCGGCGCAGCCCAGCCGCTCGGCGACGGGCTCGAGCGTCGCGAGCAGGCGGGGCAGCGCGTCGGTGACGAGCTCCTCCTCGCCGGCGTCGTCGAGGATGATGATCGCCTCGGTGCCGTAGCGGGCAGCGCGCCACTTGTTCTCGTGCACGAACCACGCCGGCATCGTGGGCAGGGGGCGGCCCTCGTCGAGCAGGGTCGACAGGTGCTCCACCAGGCAGTGCACGAGTGCGCCGAGGGCGGCGAGCTCGAACGTGTTCGACGTGCCGTCGCAGATCCGCATCTCGACCGTGCCGAAGTGCGGCGCGGGGCGCACGTCCCACCGCACCTCCGTGAAGTCGTCGATGACGCCGGTGTGCAGCATGTCCGCGACGTACCGCTCCAGCTCGGACCAGGCCCCGAACTGGTAGGGCAGCCCCGCGGTGGGCAGCTGCTGGAAGATCATGGTCCGCATCGAGGCGTAGCCGGTGTCGTCGCCGCCGAAGAACGGCGACGAGGCGGACAGCACCTGCAGGTACGGCAGGTACACCAGCAGCGAGTTGACGATCGGCAGCACCTTGGCGCGGTCCTCGATGCCCACGTGCGCGTGCACGCCGTAGACGATCTGCTGGCGGCCCACGACCTGCGCCCGGTCGACGACGGTGGCGTACCGCTTCTTGTCGGTGACCTTCTGCTGCGACCAGTGCGCGAACGGGTGCGTGCCCGCGCCCATGAGGTCCACGCGCATGGGGCCAGTGGCGTCGTGGATGGCGGCGATGCCGCGCTCGAGGTCGGCGATCGCCTCGGGCACGGTGCGCCGCACGCCGCTGATCACCTCGACCGTGTTCCGCAGGAACTCGGGCTTCACGTAGCGGTGCCGCACGTCGTCGGCCACCGCCTCGATGACGGCGGGCGCCACCTGCCGCAGGTTGCCCGAGTCGGCGTCGACCAGCGCGAGCTCCCACTCGAGCCCGACGCTCGACCGCTCGGAGGCGGCGAATTCCAGCACCATGCGGGCCATGCTTCCACGGGGGGACGGCAGGCCGCGCGCCGGTCCGGCCGGGTCGCGGCGGGACGCCTCCTCGCGCGCGCCCGGCGCGGGATCAGCGCAGCGGCTCGACGACGAGCACGTGCTGCGCGCCGCCGACCCGCGTGAGCACGAGGGTCGCCTCGGCGTCGCCCTTCGGCGAGAGCTGGGCGCGCAGCTGTTCGGGCGTGACGGCGGTGCCGCGCTTCTTGATGGTGAGCCGCCCGACGCCGCGCTCGCGCAGGTAGGCCTTGAGCCGCTTGAGGTTGAACGGCATGACGTCGAGCACGCGGTAGCCGGTGGCCAGCGGTGCCGCTCCCTCGGCCGGGGGCCCGGCGGGCTGGTCGGTCGTGACATAGGCGATGGTGCGGTCCAGCAGGCGCCCGCCCAGCTCGGCCGCGGCGTGCGCCACGAGCCCGGCGCGGATGACCGCGCCGTCCGGCTCGTACAGGTAGGCGCCGACGGGACCGACGTCGGGCACGAGGTCGGCGCCGCCCGGGTCGTCGTGCAGGTCCGTGCGCAGGGTGCGCGACGTCGTCACCCCGCCCGACGTCGCGAGCACGAGCGCGGACCGGCCGGGCCCCGCGGGGGCGAGCGGCCCGAACCAGAGCCCCGCCTCGACGACGTCGCCGTCCACGGAGACCCACTGCGTCTCCGCGTCGTCGGGGAGACCCTGGTGCGGGATGCCCGGCCCGACCTTGATGCCGAGCGCGGGGACCTGGGTGCGCAGGTCCCACACGGCGTCGAGCGGGGGAGCGTACGCGGTCGGGTCGAAGACGCGCCGCCCGCCGCGGGTGCGTCGCGCCGGGTCCGCGTAGACGCCGTCGACCCCCTCGGCGGCGAGGTCGAGCGCGAGCCCGTCGGCGTGCCGCACCTCGGCCTCGGGGAAGTGGCGCAGGTTGACGGTGGCCAGGGCTGCCGTGATCTCGTCGACGTCGGTCGCCAGGACGCGCAGCCCGACCCCCGCGAACGCGAGCGCGTCCGCGCCGATCCCGCTCGTGAGGTCCGCGACCTTGGTGACGCCGGCGGCGAGGTACCGGCGGGCGTGCAGCGCGGCGACCACGAGGCGGGTGGCCTGCTCCACGCCGTCGGGCGTGAAGAGCATCCCCTCGGCGAAGTCGCCGAGCTTGGCGCGTGCCTTGGCCCGCAGCCGCGACTGGGTGAGGGCGGCCGCCGCGAGGTCGGCGTCGACCCCGTCAGCCCGAAGCCGGGTGGCCAGGGCCATGGCCTGCTTCTCGTCGTACGGGGGGAGCGAGTTGAGCAGCGCCCACCCGTCCGGGCTCAGCAGCTTGCTCACGGAGGCGGCGTCCATCGGGCCATCGTCTCAGGCGTGCGGGTGGTGACGCCCTGGGCGAACGACCCGCCAACCTCTGGCACTCGACTTGTCAGAGTGCTAACGCCTGCCTAGATTTGTCGTCAGCGACCGCAAGGCTGTACCGGCACCCGCGACGACGGCCAGCCCTCGGACGCGACCTGGTCAATCAGCTAGTCCATCCACGCATCGCGAATCAAGGAGGTCCGACGTGTCGGTCCCCATCAAGCCGCTCGAGGACCGGATCGTCGTCAAGGCCATCGAGGCCGAGACCACGACCGCTTCCGGCCTGGTCATCCCGGACACCGCCAAGGAGAAGCCCCAGGAGGGCGAGGTCCTGGCCGTGGGCGAGGGTCGCTTCGACGACAAGGGCAACCGCGTCCCGGTCGACGTCAAGGTCGGTGACAAGGTCATCTACAGCAAGTACGGCGGCACCGAGGTCAAGTACGCCGGTGAGGACTACCTCGTCCTCTCCGCCCGCGACATCCTCGCGGTCGTCGTCGCCTGACGACACCAGCACGCAGAAGGCCTCGCACCGTCGTCGGTGCGGGGCCTTCGTGCTGTCAGCCGGTCTTGCGGGCGCCGCCGGCGAGGATCGCGGAGCGCTCGTCCTCGCTGAGGCCGCCCCAGACCCCGTAGGGCTCCCGGACCCGGAGCGACTGCTCCCGGCACTGCATCATCACGGGGCACGCGCGGCAGATCGCCTTGGCCGCCTCGGCCCGACGCCGGCGCGTGGAGCCGCGCTCGCCCTCGGGGTGGAAGAACAACGTGTCGTCCGCGTCACGGCAGGAGCCCTGGTACTGCCACTCCCACAGCTCCATCACCGGACCGGGAAGCCTCGAGATCTCCGTCATGGCGAACAACCTACAAGTTGTGCAGAAGTTGTTCAAGGTCCGATTTCGTGACCGGATTCGATGATTCAGTGTTCAACTTCATGGCCGGGGCTGAAGGGGTTCGCCGGGCTTCTGAACGGCTTTGACCTGCGACGTCGACCATTACGGCGGCGCGCCCGGGGGAGCAGTGGCGACCCTCCGGTCCTCTCGGCAGAATCGACGCCATGACCTCATCCCGACCCGCTCCTCACGGGGGCGGGTCTCGCGCGTCGAGCGCGGGCCTCGCCGTCGCGGCGGTCGCCAGGCGCCTCGGAGTCGCTCCGGCGACCCTGCGCACGTGGGACCGTCGCTACGGACTCGGCCCGTCCGCCCGCACCGCGGGATCGCACCGTCGCTACACGCCCGAGGACGTGGCGCGCCTGCTCGTCATGCGCCGGCTCACGCTCGAGGGCGTCGCGCCGGTCGACGCCGCGAAGGCCGCGCTCGAGGCGGGCGTCGAGGAGCTCGAGGAGGCGACCGAGGAGGCCGCGGGCGGCGAACCGGACGCCGGCGACGACGCGGAGCCCGACCCGGCGCGACCCGCGCCCGCCGCCGACGGCGAGGCGCCGCGCGGGCGAGCCCACCTCCGTGCCCTGCCCGGGGGCGGGGAAGGTGCCTCGTCGGCTCCCGGACACGTGCCCGGTGGGAGCGCTTCCGGCCGGGTGTCGGCCGTGGTGGACGCCGCCCTCGCGTACGACCAGGCCGGGTGCGACGACCTGCTCGCCATCCCGGCCCAGGGCGACCCCGCCGTCTGGTGGACCGAGATCGCCGAACCGGCCTGGCAGCGTGTGGCCCAGCGGACGGTGCTCGCCGGCCCAGGCGCCGTCCCCGAGGTGGTGCTCGCGACCGCGGCCCTGCGCGCGCTGCGCGAGTTCACGGAGGCGTTCGAGCGGGCCATGGTCGCCGGCGGGGCCCCGCCGGCCAACCACCCGAGCCGCATGCGCAATATCGTGCTCATCTTCGCCGCCCCCGACGAGGTGGTGCCGCTGTCCGCGCACGCCCTCGCCGCCGCGCTGACCGCCAAGGGCGCGACCGCGCGGATCGTCACCGGCCCCGCCAGCACCCACCGCTCGCTCGAGCTGGTGACCATGGTGCGGCCGGCGGCGCTCGTCCTCGCGACGGCGCAGCGGCGTCCGGACCTGGACCTCATCCACGCGGTGCACGAAGGCTTCGCCGAGCTGCCGGTCATCGTCAGCCTGCGGCGGGACGACGCCGCGAGCGAGCTCCCGCTGGCGCCGACCGTGCAGCGGGTGCGGTCGTTCACCGCGATGCTGCACGAGGCGCTCGCCGTGGTGACGTGACCCGTGACGTGATCCCGTGACGTGAGGTCCGCCACGACCGGGCGTTGGAGGGCGGGCGGGCCGGAATAAGGCGTCCGCCCAGAACGTAGACTCCTGTCATGACGGACTCGACCTCGCCCGCGCACGACCCGTTCGGATTCCTCGGCCTCACCTACGACGACGTCCTGCTGCTGCCGGGGTACTCCGACCTCGCCCCGTCGGACATCGACACCACCTCGCGCCTCACCCGCGAGATCTCCCTGCGCGTGCCGCTCGTCTCGGCCGCGATGGACACCGTCACCGAGTCGCGCATGGCGATCGCGATGGCCCGCCAGGGCGGCATCGGCGTGCTGCACCGCAACCTGTCGATCGAGGACCAGGCGTACCAGGTGGACCTGGTCAAGCGGACGCAGACCGGCATCATCTCCAACCCGGTGACGATCGGGCCGGACGCCACCCTCGAGGAGCTCGACAAGCGGGCGGGGGAGTACCGCATCTCCGGCTTCCCCGTGGTCGACGCGGGCGGCCACCTCACCGGCATCGTCACCAACCGCGACCTGCGCTTCACCCCGGTCGCCGAGTGGGCCACGACCAAGGTCTCCGAGGTCATGACGCCCGCCCCGCTCATCACCGGGCAGGCCGGCATCTCGCGCGAGGACGCCACGCTGCTGCTGCGCAAGCACAAGCTGGAGCGCCTGCCGCTGGTCGACGACGAGGGCCGCCTCGCGGGCCTCATCACCGTCAAGGACTTCGTGAAGTCCGAGCAGTTCCCGAACGCGTCGAAGGACGGCCAGGGCCGCCTGCTCGTCGGCGCGGCGATCGGCTACTTCGGCGACGCCTGGGAGCGCGCGACGACGCTGGTCGACGCCGGCGTGGACGTGCTCGTCGCGGACACCGCGCACGGCAACGTCCGGATGCTCGTCGACATGGTCCGCAAGCTCAAGACGGACCCCGCGACCCGCCACGTGCAGGTGATCGGCGGCAACGTCGCGACGAAGGAGGGCGCGCAGTCCTTCGTCGACGCGGGCGCCGACGGCATCAAGGTGGGCGTGGGCCCGGGCTCGATCTGCACCACCCGCATCGTCACCGGCGTCGGGGTCCCGCAGATCACGGCCGTGTACGAGGCGTCGCTGGCCGCACGCGCGGCCGGGATCCCCGTCATCGCCGACGGCGGCATGCGCCACTCGGGCGAGATCGGCAAGGCGATCGTGGCCGGCGCGGAGGCGGTCATGCTCGGCTCGATGCTGGCCGGCACCGAGGAGGCGCCGGGCGAGACGATCCTCGTCAACGGCAAGCAGTACAAGGCGTACCGCGGCATGGGGTCGATGGGTGCGATGTCGTCGCGCGGCAAGAAGTCCTACTCGAAGGACCGCTACTTCCAGGCAGAGGTCACCAGCGACGACATGATCGTGCCGGAGGGCATCGAGGGGCAGGTGCCCTACAAGGGCACGCTGAACACGGTCGCGCACCAGCTCGTCGGCGGGCTGCACCAGTCGATGTTCTACGTCGGGGCCACCACCATCCCCGAGCTGCAGGCCAAGGGCCGGTTCGTGCGCATCACGTCCGCCTCGCTCAAGGAGAGCCACCCGCACGACGTGCAGATGACGGTCGAGGCGCCGAACTACGCCGGGTTCTGAGCCGACCCGCACGACGGCCGCGACGAGGCCCGGCACCCCCGCGGGGGTGCCGGGCCTCTGTCGTCCCGCCGTCAGCTCGCCATCACCCGGGCGTGCAGGGCCTGGACGGCGTACCGGGCGGACCAGAACGCGCCGTGCTGCCAGGCGGAGACCTCGGACATCCAGTCGCCCGCGAAGTAGACGCGGCCCGCGCCCTGCTGCAGCTGCTTGAAGCCCGACGACTCCGTGTTCGGGTAGGCCCACGCGCCCTCGATGTACGGCACCTTGTGCCAGGCGATGGAGAACGACGACTCCAGCTCGCTGCGGTACTTCTCGCCGTGGATCTTCACGCCCTGCTCGACGGCGCGTCGCTCGCGCTGCCGGGGCGTGAGGTCCGCGTAGGTGCGGGCGTTGGCCCCGGTGTTGTAGTAGCCCACGACGAGCCCCTTGCGCTCCCCGTACCCGTACGACGGGTACCAGACGTGCGCCAGGTCCATGTCCGTCTCGGTGATGCCGCCGAAGATGCGGTGGTCGTCCTCCCACCACCGCGAGCGGTACTGCAGGCCGATCTTGCCCGCGGGCGAGCCGGTGGCGAACTCGCCCAGCGCGGCGTCGATCCCGGTTCCCCAGTTCGTGTCCCAGCGGCGCATGACGCCGGCCGGCGCGGCGACGATCGCGAAGTCGGCCTCGATCTGCCGGGGGCGGCCGTGGCCGGGCGTGTAGGTGACCCGCACGCCGTCGCTCGTGTTCTCCACGCCGGTGACGGGGGAGCCGAAGTGCACGTTCTGCTTGCCGATCGCCCGCACGAAGTACTGGTAGGTCGTGTCCATGCCGCCCTTCGGCTGGAACATGAGCATCGACTGCTCCCAGTTGATCTCGAACGGGAAGTACTGCCCCACCTTCGAGGCGAGCACCTCCGAGACCGTGCCGGGGCCGGGCAGCGGCGTGCCGTGCTCGTTCCATGCGGAGGGATAGGTCGTGAACCCGCGGTTGTCGCCGCCCGCGTACGTGCCGTCGGCCTTCAGCGAGCCCCAGCTGCGCAGGAAGGAGCGCAGGTTCTCCTTGTCCTCGGCGGTGAGCCGCTGGTCCAGGGCGCCCTGGTCGGTGGCATAGCTCAGCAGCTCCGAGGTGTAGCCGAAGACGTCGGCCTTGGCGGTGCGGTAACGCACGGGGTGGCCCGGGGTGGCCCCGGTCTTCTCGTTGTAGAGGTAGGCGTCGGCGTTCGCGTTGGTGAACACCTCGTACGGCACGCCGAGCTCGCGCAGGTAGTCCATGGTGACCATCCACTGCGCGATGCGGCCGGCGCCGGCGTTCATGTAGACGCCGTCGTCGAAGCGCGCCGTCTGCGTGACGCCGTCGACGTCCGTCTCGGAGTCCCCGCCGCGGATCGTCAGGGTGCGGCCGCCCGGCCGGTGGCGCGCCTCGAGCACCGTGACGCGGTAGCCGGCCTTCTGCAGCTCGTACGCCGAGGCGAGCCCGGCCGGGCCGGCGCCGACGACCACCACCTTCTTCGCCGAGCGGCCGGTGAGCGAGAAGTCGCTGCCCCGGGGCGGCGTCCAGGCCGCGGCCGTGGGCTGGGCGGCCGCGGACGGGGCGAGCCCCATCGCCCCCATCGTGGCGAACATGACGCCGGCGCTGGAGCCGACGCCGACGGCCTGGAGGAAGCCGCGGCGGGAGACGCCGGACCGGCGTCCGTCGGTGGCCCCGTCGGTGATCGTGTCAGTGACCATGTGGCACTACCTCTCGTGTCGAAAGGTCTGACGGACGGTCGCGGCGGCCCTGGATGCCGGGCGCCGCCGTCAGCACCGCGGCCGACGGTAGGAGAGCCGCGTCACGGCCCGGGGTCGGCGGGGTTACGGCGTCGTCGCCTGGGGTAACGGCTGCGTTTCGACGACGTCGCCGCAGGTCAGCGACTCGCGTTCGACCTGCGCCGGTCATCCGGCGGAAACGGTGCGCCCCTACGTTCCCCCCATGAAGAACACCACCAAGGTCGCCCTCGCCGTCGTCGTCACGACCGCCGTCGCCGTGCCCGCCACCGCCGTCGCGGGAGGCCGGCTCTTCGAGCCGCGGCCGACCGAGGCGCACTCCTTCGTCACCGGTGACACCCCGTCCATCGCCGACGGCGTGGCGCTCGGCAAGAACGTGGCCTGGTACAAGTCGTCGGGGCTGGGGCCGTCCGCCCTGAACCGCGCCCCGGGCGTGTCCGCCGAGGAGCGCTACGTCCCGACCGACGTCTTCCCCGGCGGCGAGCTGCCCGAGGGTGTGACGCTCACCGAGGCGCAGGGGATCAACGCGCTGATGCGGATCGGGGAGAACCTCGAGCGCGCGGGCCTGTCCTACGACGACGTCGTCTCCATGCGTGTCTTCCTGCAGAACCCGGACGGCGAGGAGGCCATGGACTTCGCCGGCTGGAACCGGGCGTACCGGCAGTTCTTCGCCAACACGAACCTCGCCACCGGAGAGACGCTCGACGTCCAGCTCGGGTCGGCCTCCGGCGAGCCCATGGTCGTCAACGCGGCACGGCCCTCCCGGTTCGCGCTGGAGATCGAGAACCTGCCGGTGGACGGCTGGCTGGTCGAGGTGGAGGTCGACGCCGTCTACGACCGGTAGGCCGGCCCCGCCGACGCGCGGCCGGTCAGGAACCGCCGGGGCCGAGCGCGTGCGGGAGGCCCGTGAGCGCCGGCCAGGCCGGCGACGTGGGCGGCCGTCCGCCCGGGGTCGCGGCGCGCTCCGCGTTGACGCGCTCCGCCCAGGCGCGGTGGGCGCCGGCCTGGGCGGCGTGCAGCGCGTCGAGCGCGGCGCCCCGCAGGCGCGGGTGGGCCACGAGCTGGGCGTCGAGGACGTCGAGCGTGGCGAGGACGTCGACGTCCGCCCGGTGGAGCTCGCCGTCGCCCTCGATCCCGTACAGGGCGCACAGGTCGCCGAGGCGCCGCTTGCCCTCGCGGGCGCGGTCCAGCCACCGGTCGAGGACGAGGGGGTCCAGCACCGGGGCGACAGTTCGGCCGAGCCGCTCGGGCACGGTCGGCAGGCCGTGGCGGGCCAGCTCGACGTCGAGCAGGGAGAGGTCGAACGAGGCGTTGTAGGCGACCAGGGGGACGCCGTCGCGCACGTGATGGACGAGGATCGCGGCGATCTCCTCGAGCGCCCCGACGGCGTCCTGGCCGTGGGCGCGCGCCTCGGCGGTGGTGATGCCGTGGATGGCGGCGGCCTCGGCAGGGATCTCGATGCCCGGGTCGAGCAGCCAGGTGCGCACCGACCGGGAGCCGTCCGGCCCCCGCAGCACGAGCGCGGCGGTCACGATGCGGTCGGCCTCGACGTCGAGCCCCGTGGTCTCCGTGTCGAAGCCGAGCAGGGGCCCGCGCGACCAGCCCGGGTCGGGGGCAGCCTGCGGTGCGTCGAGCTCCGCGTACGTCGTCATGCCCCCGGACTGTGCCACCGGCCACCGACAGCACGCGCCGGTAGGCTGTCCGGGTGAGCAACGAGATCGAGATCGGGCGCGGAAAGCGCGGCCGCCGCGCATACTCCTTCGACGACATCGCGATCGTGCCCTCGCGGCGCACGCGCGACCCGAAGGACGTGTCCGTGGAGTGGCAGATCGACGCCTACCACTTCGACCTGCCGATCATGTCGGCGCCGATGGACTCCGTGATGAGCCCGGCCACCGCGGTGGCGCTGGGGAACCACGGCGGCCTCGGCGTCCTCGACCTCGAGGGCCTGTGGACGCGGTACGAGTCGCCCGAGACGCTGCTGGCCGAGATCCGCGACCTGCCCGCCGACCGCGCGACGCGGCGCATGCAGGAGATCTACGCCGAGCCGATCAAGGCCGAGCTCATCACGCAGCGCCTCAAGGAGGTCCGCGCCGCGGGCGTCACCGTCGCGGGCGCGCTGTCCCCGCAGCGCACGCAGGAGCACTACCAGACCGTGGTCGACGCGGGCGTGGACCTGTTCGTCATCCGCGGCACCACGGTCTCGGCCGAGCACGTCTCCGGCAACGCCGAGCCGCTCAACCTCAAGCGGTTCATCTACGAGCTCGACGTCCCGGTCGTCGTCGGCGGCGCGTCCACCTACACCGCCGCGCTGCACCTCATGCGCACCGGCGCGGCGGGCGTGCTCGTCGGCTTCGGCGGCGGCGCCGCGCACACCACGCGCGTGGGCCTCGGCATCCACGCGCCGATGGCCACGGCCGTCTCCGACGTGGCCGCGGCCCGCCGCGACTACCTCGACGAGTCCGGCGGCCGGTACGTGCACGTGATCGCCGACGGCGGCGTGGGCCGCTCCGGCGACATCGTCAAGGCCGTCGCCTGCGGCGCCGACGCCGTCATGCTGGGCGCCGCGCTCGCCCGCGCCGAGGAGGCGCCGGGCAAGGGCTGGCACTGGGGGCCCGAGGCCCACCACCCGGCGCTGCCCCGGGGCGAGCGCGTCGAGGTCGGGACGGCCGGCACGCTCGAGCAGGTGCTGTTCGGGCCGAGCGGCTCCGCCGACGGCACCCTCAACCTCGTCGGCGCGCTGCGCCGCGCCATGGCCACGACCGGGTACTCCGACCTCAAGGAGTTCCAGCGGGTCGAGGTCGTCGTCTCGCCGTACCAGCCCCGGTGACCGCCGGCTCCACGACCCGCGACGCGCTCGACGTCGCGTTCCGGGAGGTCACGGACGACGACGTCGAGCAGGTCGTCGCGCTGTGGGAGGCCTGCGGGCTGACCCGGCCGTGGAACGACCCGCGCCGCGACGTCGCCGACGCGCGGCGCACCCCGACGTCGACGGTCGTGATCGGGGTGGCCGGCGACCGCGTCGTGTCCTCCGCGCTGGCCGGGTACGACGGGCACCGCGGCTGGCTGTACTACGTGGCCGTCGACCCGCAGCGGCAGGGGAGCGGCCTCGGCCGCGCGACGGTGGTCGCCGCCGAGGGCTGGCTCCGCCGCGCGGGCGTGCACAAGGTGCGCCTCATGGTGCGGCACGGGAACGAGCGGGTGCTCGGGTTCTACGACGGTCTGGGGTACACCGACTCCGAGTGCGTCGTGCTGGGCCGTGACCTGTGACGCCCCTCGGGGAGGGTTCCCGGTCGCGCTGAGAGCGAACGCCCGGCCGTCCGGGCACGACGGTTGCCGCGGTGTCGCCGGACCCGGCTAGGGTGTCGGCCATGTCCACCGCGCACGAGGGCGAAGGCGCTCTCGGGGAACTTCTCGACCCCGAGCTGCCCGCCGCCACCTATGTCCTGGAGCCCGACGTCGTGGAGCCGCTGACGCGGCGCATCGTCACGTCCCACACGGTCGGGACGCACCGTTCGGTCCTTCCCTTCACGGGTGCCCCGCTGGCGGCGTTCCCGCTGTCGTCGCCCGACGACGTCGCGTCGGCCGCGGGCCGCGCCCGCGCCGCGCAGCCCGGGTGGGCGCGCACGTCGCTGCGGGAGCGCACGGCCGTGCTGGACCGCCTCGGCGCGCTGGTGCTGGAGCGGCAGTCGGAGATCCTCGACCTGATCCAGATGGAGTCGGGGAAGGCCCGGCGCAGCGCGTTCGAGGAGGTCGCCGACGTCGCGATGGCGTGCCGGCACTACGCCGTGCGCGGCCCCGGGTACCTGGGCGAGCGCCGCGTGCCGGGCATGCTGCCCGTGCTCACGGGCGTGCGCGTGCACCGCCTTCCGGTCGGCGTGGTCGGCGCGATCGCGCCGTGGAACTACCCGCTGTCCCTGGTCCTGTCGGAGGCGATCCCGGCGCTGCTCGCGGGGAACGCGGTGGTGCTCAAGCCGGACCCGCAGACCACCCTGTCGTCCCTGTGGGTGGCGGAGCTCCTGCAGGAAGCGGGGCTGCCCGACGACCTGTTCCTCGTCGTCGCCGGCGGCGGGGACGTCGGCGCGACGCTCGTGGACCACGTGGACCACATCGCGTTCACCGGCTCGACGGCGACGGGCCGCAAGGTCGCGGCGCGGGCGGGCGAGCGGCTCATCGGCACGACGCTCGAGCTGGGCGGCAAGAACCCGCTGTACGTCGCGGCCGACGCCGACCTCGACTCGGCGGTGCCGGGCGTCGTGCGGGCCTGCTTCGCGAACGCCGGCCAGCTGTGCATGTCGATCGAGCGCCTGGTGCTGCACGAGCGGATCGCGGACGCGTTCCTCGAGCGGTTCGCCGTCGCGGTGCGCGACCTCACGCTGGGCACCGGGCTCGACTACACCGCGGACGTGGGCTCGCTGGTCTCCGCCGCGCAGCTCGAGCGGGTCACGCGCCACGTCGACGACGCGCTCGCCAAGGGCGCCCGCGCGCTCGTCGGCGGGGTGCACCGCTCCGACATCGGCCCGTACTTCTACGCCCCGACGGTGCTGGACGACGTCCCCGAGGACGCCCTGTGCGCCCGCGAGGAGACGTTCGGCCCGGTCGTCGCCGTGACCCGCGTGGCGTCGGACGACGAGGCGGTGCGCGTCATGAACGACACCGAGTTCGGCCTCAACGCGAGCATCTGGTCCACCGACGTCGCCCGCGCCCGGCGCCTCGCGGCGCGCGTGCAGTCCGGCACCGTCGTGATCAACGACGGGTACGCCTCGGCCTGGGGTTCCGCGGCCGCGCCGATGGGCGGCTTCAAGGCCTCCGGTCAGGGCCGCCGGCACGGGCGCGAGGGCATCGAGGCCGTCACCGAGGTGCAGACCGTCGCCGTCCAGCGCGGCGCCCGGTTCGGCCTGTCCCTCGACACGCTGTACACGCTCGGTGGGGAGACGCCGAGCCGCGTGCTGTCCGTCGCGCTCGGCGCGATGCGGCGGCTGCGCCTGCCGTAGGCCCGCCTCAGCGCCCTGGGCGGGACAGGAAGGAGCCCAGGGCGGCCTGCGCGGCGGCCTCGCCCAGCAGCCGGGTGAAGATCGCCCCCTCGTCCTCGATCCGGTCGAGGAGGGCGGCCTGGGTGCCGGAGCGCAGGAGGCGCTTGGTCTCGACGAGCGCGGTGACCGGCTTCGCGGCCAGCCGGGCGGCCTGCGCGCGGGCGTGGCCGAGCACCTCGGCGTCCGGCAGCACCCGGTTGACCAGGCCGGCGTCGGCCGCCGCGGCGGCGCTGAACGGCTCCCCGAGCAGGAGGGCGGCCGCGGCACGCTGGTGCCCGACGACCTGCGGCAGCAGCAGGCTGGACCCGGCCTCGGGGACCAGGCCCAGGTCGACGAACGGGAAGTGGAGCGTCGCGCCCTCGCCGGCGTACACGAGGTCGCAGTGCAGCAGCATGGTCGCGCCCACGCCGACGGCCGGGCCGCACACCCCCGCGACGACCGGCTTCGGGAACCGCGCGATCGTGCGCAGGAATCGGAACGCCGGGTCGTCGGTGCCGGCCTGCGGGCGGTCCAGGAAGTCGCGGATGTCGTTGCCCGCGCAGAACACGGTCTCGTCGCCCTGCAGCACGACCGCCCGGACGTCCGCGTCGGCCTCCGCCGCGTCGAGGGCGTCGGCCAGCGCGGCGTACATCGCGGTGGTGAGCGCGTTCTTCTTCGCGGGCCGGTCGAGGGTCACGGTGGCGACGCCCTCGGCGGCGCTGGTGAGGACGTCGTCGGTCATGCCGAGACGATAGCGGCCCCCTGCGCCTGCCCGGTGCCCCGTCAGAGCTCCCGGACCGCCGCCCGCCACGACGCCGGGATCTCGCGCACGTGCCACCACACCCACTTCCGGGGCGTCGCGCTCGCCGCCGAGACACCCACGCCCTGCGCGTCCAGGCCCGCGCGGGAGCAGCTGAACAGCGCGCGGCGCAGGTGGTAGTCCTGCGTGACGACGACGGCCGTGCGGGCTCCCAGCTCGGCGGTGCGGCGGCAGGACGCCGTGGTGTCGAGGCCGTCGCGGTCCAGCGTCAGCGCCTCGTCCGGCACGCCGCGGCCGAGGATCCACTCGCGCATGGAGGCGGGCTCGTCGTAGGGGGTGCCGTCCGGGCGCGGCTGCCCGTCGCCGCTGAGCACCACCCGGTCGGCGACGCCGGCGTGGTAGAGCTCGGCCGCCGCGTCGAGGCGGCGGCGCAGGTAGGGCGACGGTGTCCCGTCGGGCCGGATGCCCGCCCCGAGCACGAGGATCGCGTCGACCGGCTCGACGGACTCGACGGACGGCCGGACCCGGGCCTGCCCGGTCAGCTGCACCCACGCGACCGGCACCACGACGGCCAGGGCGAGCGCCCCCGCGGTCGCGGAGGAGACCCGCAGCGCACGACGGCGCCGGGAGCGGACGGGGGTCGGTGCGGCGGCCGGCGTCGGGGTCACGCCCCGCAACCTAGCGTCAGGGGACCAGGGCGGCGCGCTCGGCGCGCACGTTGCGTCCCGCGGTGTCGGCCCAGCGGGCCGCGGCCGCGGCCGAGCGGTACAGCCGCGGCAGCCCGGCGAGCTGGTCCAGGACGGCGGCCCGGCCGGCCCGGAACGCGTCGTCGGGCACGTGCCCGTACTCGGCGCGGACCTGGGCCGCGTAGCGCGCGTACCGACCGGGCTCGGCGCCGAGGACGGCGAGGTCCGCGTCGCTGACCAGCGCGCCCGAGGCGTCCGCCGCGCCGGGGTCGTGAGCGGTCGTCACGAGCACGAGCCGGGCGACCTCGTCCACGTCGTGGTGCGTCAGCGGCTCGCCCGTCCCCGCCCGGCGCACCTCGCCTGCCAGCGGCCCGAGCAGCGCGCCCACCAGCGCGGCCGAGCGCTCCTCGTCGCGGCCCGCCTCGCCGTCGTGCACCGCGTCGTGGAACCACAGCGCCGCCGCCGCGTGCCAGCGCGAGCCGGGCGCGCCGTCGGCGACGAGGAGGTCCAGGGCGTCGAGGGAGTCGGCCAGGTGCAGGCGCGAGTGGTAGACGCGGTGCGGCTCGCGCCAGCGGCCCACGAGGTCGCGCCCGGCGTCGTCCGCCGCGGCGAGCGCGGACCGCGCGCCGTCGTCCGGCTCCCACAGCGTCGTCCACCGGGCGAGCAGCGCGTCGTGGGAGGCGCGCCGCCGTTCGCGGCCGGGCACCCGCAGGACGGAGCCGGCGAGGCGCCGCGACAACTCGCCGCCGGTCACCGGCACGGCCCCGGCGGCCACCAGCGCGTCGTGCCGGTCGGCGGGGACGTCGTAGTGGTCGAGGTCGAAGGCCCGGTCGCCCACGCCCTGGGCACGGGCGAACGACCGCAGCTCGTGCAGCGACGTGTCCGAGACCAGGTGCGACCAGAGGGTGCCGTGCGCCGGCCAGGCGGGCGGGTCGAGCAGGAGCGTCATCGGCGCACCCGCCGCACCCTGAGGGCACCCGGCACCTCGAGCCGGTCGCCGAGGTCCTCGCCCCGCGCGAACGCGCCCCACACGGCGCGCACGCGCCGCGCGGAGCGCTGCAGGTCGTCCCACGACGTACCGTCCGTGAGCGCCGCCGGCGCCCACGCCTTCTCGTCGCCGAACAGCAGCGGCAGGTCGACGGTGTGCGCGGCGCCCCACGGGTTGCCTGGCGCGGCCCACGTCACGACGTACCGGTAGGCGGTGCCGCCGGCGGCCGCGTGCCGGGCGGCGAGCCGCCGGGCGGGGCGCCCGTAGACGGCCGCGGTGACGGCGGCGACCAGCGCGCGTCGTATCCAGGGACCGACGACGGGCAGCGCGGCGAGCCGCCGGATCGCGGGGATCAGGGGGACGAACAGCCGCGCCTCCTCGGCGGTGCTCCCGACGAGCAGCGCGACCTGCGGCGCGACGGCGTCCCAGGCGGCGTCGATCTCGCCCTCGGGCGGGAGCGGGTCGTGGCCGTACTGGGTGCCGAACGGCATCGCGGCGCGCAGGCCGGCGCCCGTCGCCGCCCGCGCGACCCGCGCCTCCGCGGCCACGACGTCCATGACGGGCGTCCGGGCGGAGATCCCGGCGGCGGCGCGCGCCATGGCGGCGTTCATCCGGTCCCGCCCCCGGGAGATGCCGAGCGGCGCGCTCTGCACGATCGCGCGCGAGACCAGGGCCGCCGCGGCGGGCACGGCCAGCAGGTGCGCGACGGCGTCGCCCCCCGCGGACTGGCCGAACAGCGTGACCCGCGCCCGGTCGCCGCCGAACGCGGCGATGTTGCGGTGCACCCAGCGCAGCGCCTCGAGCTGGTCGAGCAGCCCGAGGTTCGCGGGCCGCTCGGGGCCGTCGCCGAGGTAGCCCAGCAGGCCGAGCCGATAGGTGACGGTCACGACGACCACCCGCTGCTCCGCGACGAGCGGCCGCGGGTCCATGATCGGCAGGTCGCCCGCGCCGGAGGTGTACGAGCCGCCGTGGATCCACACCATGACGGGGAGGCGGTCGTCGGAGCGCACGTCGGCGGGCATCGTCACGGACAGGCGCTGGCAGTGCTCGTCGCCGGGGACGCCGGCGCCCGGCGAGCCCAGCACCTCGTCGAGGAACGGGACCGGCGCCTGCGGGCAGGCGGGGGACCACCCCGTCGCCGCGAACGCCTCGCTGCGGTCGGGCACCGGCACGGGCCGGGCGAACCGGTCCGCGTGGGCGTACGGGATGCCGGTGGCGCGGACGACGTCGTCGTCCGCCCAGCCGTCGACCGGTCCGCAGGGAGGCGTGAAGCGCAGCATCGCGGTCGAGACTAACCCTGGCGCGAGGCGCCGTCCTCGTCGTCGGGCATGAGGTCGGGCAGGTCGTCGAGCGCGCGCCGCACCTCGCGGACGATCCGGGCCATCGCGGCCTCGGCGGCGTCGGGGTCGTGCTCGGCCACCGCCCGGGCGACCGCCTCGTGCTGGTCGAGGGCCTCGGGCGCGGGGGAGGGCGGCATGAGGCCGAGGTGGGTCCGCCCGGCGAGGACCTCGGCGACGACGTCGGCCAGCGGGCCGAACATCTCGTTGCCGCTGGAGCGCAGCAGCAGCTCGTGCATGCGGACGTCGAGGGCGAGGAACTCGGTGAGGTCGCCCGCCTCGCCGAGGGTGCGCATCCGGCGGGCGAGGTCCACGAGCTCGCCGCGCACCTGGGGGGTGGCGTGGCGGGCGGCGCCGGCGGCGGCGAGGGGCTCGACCGCGTGCCGCAGCTCGGTGAGGCTGCGCAGCTGCGCGTCGCGGCCGGGGCCCTGCAGCCGCCACCGGATGACGCGCGGGTCGAGCACGTTCCAGTCCTCCATGCCGAGGACCACGAGGCCGACCCGGCGCCGCGAGCGCACCATCCCGAGGCCCTCGAGCATCCGCATCACCTCGCGCGCCACGGTCCGCGAGACGCCGTGCTCGGCGCCGATCCCGTCGAGCGTGAGGGGGGTGCCCGGGGGGACGTCCCCGCTGGTGATCGCGCGGCCGAGCGCGTCGAGCACTCCGGCGTGCAGGGACGGTGACGACATGGGCGGAGCCTATCGACGTGGGGTCGGGCGAGCCATTGGTGTGACCAGTCTTGTCAAAGGTAGTACCAAAGAGGCATCCTCGGACGACGCGGCGACGCAGCAGTCGCCGCGGGGCCCGCCCCGGCGGGTCGCCGACCGAACAGGGAAGTCGAGATGGACACTGTCGTCATGAACGCCACCGGTGACGGGCGCGCCGCGAGCGCGCCGCGGTCTCCGGTCGCCGGGCACCTCGTCGTCATGGGCGTCGCCGGCTCGGGCAAGACCACGATCGCCGGGATGCTCGCCGAGCGCCTCGGCGTCGACGTCGCCGAGGCCGACGAGTTCCACCCCCAGGCCAACATCGACAAGATGTCGGCCGGCACGCCCCTCACCGACGCCGACCGCGCCCCCTGGCTCGCCGCCATCCGCGACTGGCTGACCGGGGAGACCGACAGCGGCCGGTCCGCCGTCGTGACCTGCTCGGCGCTCAAGCGCTCCTACCGCGACGTCCTGCGCGGCGCGCACGGCCGGGTGCGGTTCGTCCACCTCGACGGCACCCCCGAGCTCCTCGCCGACCGGATGGCGCACCGCAGCGGGCACTTCATGCCGCCGGCGCTCCTGCCGTCCCAGCTCGCCACCCTCGAGCCGCTCGACGACGACGAGGACGGCATCAGGATCGACGTCGCGGCCACGCCGGAGGAGATCGTCGACTCCGTGCTCGCCTGGCTCGCCGACCGGGCCTGACCCGCCGGACCCACCCCGTACGACCGTCGACGAGGACTTCGCCATGCCCTTCTCCCTGCCCTCTGCCATGCCCTTCGCCATGCCCTTCGCCCTGCCGGCCGCCGCGCCCACCGACGACTGGACCCAGACGCTCACGGCCGGGCCGCTGCTCGCCATCGCCGCCGGAGGCGTCGCGCTCCTGCTCCTGCTCATCATCAAGGTGCGCCTGCACGCGTTCCTCGCGCTCGTGCTCGTCAGCCTGCTCACCGCGGTGGCCGCCGGGCTGCCCGCCGGCGGCGTCCTGGACGTCCTGCTGGACGGCTTCGGCTCGACCCTCGCGTCCGTGGCGCTGCTCGTCGGGCTCGGCGCGATGCTGGGCCGCCTGATCGAGACCAGCGGCGGCGCGAAGGTGATGACCGACGTGCTCATCGCGCGGTTCGGCGAGAAGCGCGCCCCGCTGGCCCTCGGCGTCGCGTCGCTGATCTTCGGCTTCCCGATCTTCTTCGACGCCGGCCTCGTCGTGATGCTGCCGATCGTGTTCGCGGTGGCCCACCGCCTCGGCGGGTCGCTGCTGCTGTACGGCCTGCCCGTGGCCGGCGCGTTCTCGGTCATGCACATCTACGTGCCGCCGCACCCCGGCCCCGTCGCCGCGTCCGAGTTCCTCGGGGCGAACGTCGGCATGGTCCTGCTCCTCGGGCTGATCATCGCGATCCCCACCTGGTACGTGACCGCCTACCTCTTCGGCCGGTTCGCGGGCCGCCGGATCGAGCTGCCGGTGCCGGCGATCCTCGGCCGCGCCGACGCCGCGCAGATCGCGAACCCGCCGCGCTTCGGCACGGTCGTCGGCATCCTGCTGCTCCCGCTCGTCCTGATCTTCGCCAACACCGGGCTGGAGACCGCGGTCTCCGCGGGCTGGGTCGCCGCCGAGAGCCCGGTCGTGACCTGGGCGGGCGTCGTCGGCTCGACACCCGTCGCGCTGCTGGTCGCCGTCCTCGTGGGGGCCTGGGCGCTCGGCCGTCGCCGCGGCGTCGAGAGCACCGTGCTCGAGCAGACGCTCGACTCGGCGCTGGGGCCCGTCTGCTCCGTCATCCTCATCACGGGCGCCGGCGGCATGTTCGGCGGCGTGCTGCGCGCGTCGGGCATCGGCGACGCCCTCGCCGACGTCCTCGCCGACCTGGGCCTCCCCGTCATCGTCGCCGGCTTCGTCATCGCCGCGGTCCTGCGGGTGGCGCAGGGCTCCGCCACCGTGGCGCTCACGACGGCGGCCGGGCTCATCGCCCCGGCCGTGGCCGCCGGCGGGTTCAGCCAGCTCGCGACGGCCGCGATCGTCGTCGCCGTGGCGGCCGGGTCCGTCGTGCTCAGCCACGTCAACGACTCGGGGTTCTGGCTCGTGGGCCGGTTCTTCGACATGGACGTGAAGACCACGCTGCGCACCTGGACCGTCATGGAGACGGCGATCGGCGTGATGGGCTTCGGGATCGCCTGCGTGGCGTTCGCGCTGGCCTGAGGGCCGGCGCCCGCGCCGCTCAGCCCGCCGTGACCGACGACGACGGGCGCAGGTGCTCCACCGCCTCGACGCACTGCCGGGCGATGGCGAGCTCCTCCATCGTGGGGATCACCATCACCAGCGTGGACGTCCAGTCGGGGGAGATGATGCGCTCGTCGCGCCGCGACGCGGCGTTGCGCTCCGGGTCGACGGCGATGCCCATGCCCTCGAGGCCGTCGCAGACGGCGGCGCGCACGGCGGCGTCGTTCTCGCCGACGCCCGCGGTGAACGCGATGACGTCCACCCGGCCCAGCAGCGCGGCGTAGGCGCCCACGTACTTCTTCAGGCGGTGGACGTAGACGTCGAACGCGAGCGCGGCCGCCTCGTCGCCGTCGTCGATGAGGCGCCGCAGCTCGCGGAAGTCGTTCACGCCCGAGAGGCCGAGCATCCCCGAGCGCTTGTTGAGCAGCGTGTCGAGCTCGTCGATGCCCAGCTCGGCGTTGCGGGCCAGGTGGAAGACGACGGCCGGGTCGATGTCGCCCGACCGGGTGCCCATCACGAGGCCCTCCAACGGCGTCAGGCCCATGGAGGTGTCGATCGGGACGCCGCCCGCCACCGCCGACGCGGACGCGCCGTTGCCCAGGTGCAGCACGATCGTGTGCAGGTCCTGCACCCGGCGGCCCAGCACCCGCGCCACCTTGCCCGCCACGTACTGGTGGCTGGTGCCGTGGAAGCCGTACCGGCGCACGTCGTACTCCTTGGCCACCTCCCGGTCGATGGCGTAGGTGTACGCCTCGGCGGGCAGCGCGGAGAAGAAGGCCGTGTCGAAGACGGCGACGTGCGGGACGTCGGACAGCAGCTCGCGCGCCACCCGGATGCCCTGCACGTTGGCCGGGTTGTGCAGGGGCGCGAGCGGGACGAGGGCGTCGATGCGCGCCACGACGTCGTCGTCCACCACGACCGGCCCCGAGAACTCCGCGCCGCCGTGCACCACCCGGTGCCCGACGGCGTAGATGCCGGCGTCCGCCAGGCGCGGGCCGATCTCGTCGAACAGGCCCAGCGCGATCCGCAGCGCCTCGCCGTGGTCCGGCACCTCGAGCTCGCGGCGGGTCCTGTTGCCGGCGAACGTGTGCGTGACGATGCCGGACGCCTCGCCGATCCGCTCGATCGTGCCCGCCGCGATCGCCTCCCCGCCGACGGGGTTGACCAGCTGGTACTTGAGCGACGACGAGCCCGAGTTCAGCACCAGCACGGACCCGTGCGCCCCGTACGCGCTGTACGGGGTGGGGCGCTCGGCCTCGGGGACGATGCTCATGCGGTGGCCTCCTGTGCCTGTGCCCCGAACGACTGGGCCTGGATCGCCGTGATGGCGACGGTGTTGACGATGTCCGCGACCAGCGCGCCGCGCGACAGGTCGTTGACCGGCTTGTTCAGCCCCTGCAGCACGGGGCCGACGGCGACGGCCCCGGCCGAGCGCTGCACGGCCTTGTACGTGTTGTTGCCCGTGTTGAGGTCGGGGAAGACGAACACCGTCGCCTGCCCTGCGACCGACGACTCCGGCAGCTTCGACTTCGCGACCGACGCGTCCACGGCGGCGTCGTACTGGATCGGCCCCTCCACGGACAGGTCGGGCCGGCGCTCGCGGACCAGCCCGGTCGCGGTGCGCACCTTGTCGACGTCCGCGCCCGAGCCGGACGTGCCCGTCGAGTACGACAGCATCGCGACCTTCGGGTCGACGCCGAACTGCGCCGCCGTCGCCGACGACGAGATGGCGATGTCCGCGAGCTGCTCCGCCGTCGGGTCGGGGATCACGGCGCAGTCGCCGTACACGAGCACCCGGTCCTGCAGGCACATGAGGAACACCGACGACACCACGGAGACGCCCGGCTGCGTCTTGACGATCTCGAACGAGGGCCGGATGGTGTGCGCCGTGGTGTGCGCGGCGCCCGAGACCATCCCGTCCGCGAGCCCGAGGTGCACCATCATCGTGCCGAAGTACGACACGTCGGTGACGATCTCCTTGGCCCGCTCCACCGTCATGCCCTTGTGCGCCCGGAGCCTCGCGTACTCCGCGCTGAACGTCTCGACGTGCTCGGGGTCGGTGGGGGAGAGCACGGTGGCGGCGGCGATGTCGAGGCCCAGCTCGGCGGCGCGCGCCCGGATCGACGTCTCGTCGCCCAGGATCACCAGGTCCGCGATGCCGCGGGCCAGCACGGTCGACGCGGCGCGCAGGATGCGGTCGTCGTCGCCCTCGGGCAGCACGACGCGGCGCCGGTCGCCGCGCGCGCGCTCGATGAGCTCGTACTCGAACATCAGCGGCGTCACGACGCGCGTGCGCGGCAGGTCCAGGCGGGCCAGCAGCGCGGCGCCGTCCACGTGCTGCTCGAACAGGGCACGCGCGACGTCGATCTTCCGTGTCGAGGCGACGGTGACGTAGCCGTGCGTCTCGGCCGCGCGGCGGGCGGCCTGGAACGTGTCGAGCGCGGTGGCCACCACGGGCACGCGCGGGCCGAGCGCCGACAGCAGCTGCGCGATCACCCCGCGCGGCACGTAGCCGCCGGTGAGCACGATGCCCGACAGGGACGGGAACGTGGCCGCGGACTGCGCCGAGAGCAGCCCGAGCAGCACGTCGGAGCGGTCGCCCGGCAGGATGACGACGGCGCCGTCGGACAGGTGGTCGAGCACGTGCTCGAACGACATCGCCCCGACGATGACCTCGAGCGCCTCGCGGCCCAGCAGGTCGACGTCGCCGAGCATGAGCGTGCCCTCCACGGCCTCGGCCAGGCGGCCGACCGTCGGCGCGTGCAGGAACGGCTCCTCGGGGATCGTCCACACGGGCAGGTCGCCGTCGCCCACCAGCGCCGCGGCGCCCGCGGCGAGCACCCGCGGGGGGCACCGGTTCACGACGACGCCCACCGGCTGCGCGTGGTTGGCGCGCAGCTCCGACAGGCTGAGGCGCACCAGGGCGCGCACGTCCTCGGGCGAGCGCTCCCGGCCCGACGCCACCAGCAGCACCGGGGCGCCCAGGTTGGCCGCCACGCGCGCGTTGAACGCCAGCTCGGTGGCGCCCGCGACGTCGGTGTAGTCCGTGCCGACCACGACGACGGCGTCGCACCGCTCCGCGACCGCGTGGTAGCGGTCGAGGATGCGGGCGAGCGCGGCCTCCGGGTCCGCGTGAACGTCGTCGTAGGTGACGCCGACCGCGTCCTCGTACGTCAGGTCGACGCCGTCGTGCGCGAGCAGCATCTCCAGGACGTGGTCGCGCGCGGCGTCGCCCCCCGCGTCCGACGCCGGCGGCGACGGCACGCGGGAGACGGCCCGGAACACCCCGACGCGCGAGACCTGCCGGACCAGCAGGTCCAGCACGCCCAGCGCGACCGTCGACTTGCCGGTCTCGCCCTCGGGGGAGGCGATGTAGAGAGAGCGGGTCGTGCTCGTCACGCGGCGTCCCCTGTCGATCGTGCGTCCCCTGTCACTCGTTGTCGCCGCCCGTCGCCGCCGCGGCGTCGTACTGGGGCCCGCCGTTCTCGGTGCCCGTCTCACCGACGTCCGGCCACACCCAGTCGCGCACGTCAGGGATGTCCTCGCCGTGCTCGCGGGTGTACTGCCGGGCCGCGAGCCGGGCGTCGACCATCTCCTGCCGCAGGCCCGCGTACCGCGAGCGCAGGGCCGGCACCCGGTCGATGACGTCGACCACGAGGTGGAACCGGTCGATGTCGTTGAGCATCGCCATGTCGAAGGGCGTCGTCGTGGTGCCCTCCTCCTTGTACCCGCGCACGTGGATGTTGGCGTGGTTGGTGCGGCGGTACGTGAGGCGGTGGATGAGCCACGGGTAGCCGTGGTAGTTGAAGATCACCGGCTTGTCGGCCGTGAACAGCGTGTCGAAGTCCTTGTCGGACAGGCCGTGCGGGTGCTCCTTCTCGTCCTGCAGCCGCATGAGGTCGACGACGTTCACGACCCGGACCTTGAGGTCCGGGATGCGGTGGCGCAGGATGTCGGCCGCCGCGAGCACCTCGAGCGTGGGCACGTCGCCCGCGGCGCCGAGCACGACGTCCGGGTCCTCGCCCTCCACCTCGGTGCCGGCCCACTCCCAGATGCCCAGGCCGCGCGTGGAGTGCGCGACCGCCTGCTCCATCGTGAGGAACTGCGGCGCCGGCTGCTTGCCCGCCACGACGACGTTCACGTACTGGCGCGAGCGCAGGCAGTGGTCGTAGGTGGACAGCAGGGTGTTCGCGTCCGGCGGCAGGTACACGCGGACGATCTCGGCCTTCTTGTTCACGACGTGGTCGATGAAGCCAGGGTCCTGGTGGCTGAAGCCGTTGTGGTCCTGGCGCCACACGTGGCTGGAGAGCAGGTAGTTGAGGCTCGCGATCGGCCTCCGCCACGGGATGTGGTTGGTGACCTTGAGCCACTTGGCGTGCTGGTTGAACATCGAGTCGACGATGTGGATGAAGGCCTCGTAGCTGGTGAACAGGCCGTGCCGCCCGGTGAGCAGGTAGCCCTCCAGCCAGCCCTGGCACTGGTGCTCGCTCAGCTGCTCCATCACCCGGCCGGCGCGGACGAGGTGCTCGTCGACCTCCGGCGAGAAGTACTCGGCGTTCCACTGCTTGCCGGTGACGTCGAACGTGGCCTGCAGGCGGTTGGACGCCGTCTCGTCCGGGCCGAAGATCCGGAAGTTGTCCGGGTTGCGGCGGATCACCTCGGTGAGGAACTGGCCCAGCACTCGCGGCGCCTCCACCGCACCGGCACCCGGCGCGGGGACGTCGACGGCGAAGTCGCGGAAGTCGGGCAGGCGCAGGTCGCGCAGCAGCACGCCGCCGTTCGCGTGCGGGTTGGCACTCATGCGCAGCTCGCCGGGCGGGGCCAGCTCGCGGATGTCGTCGAGGATGCGGCCGTCGTCGTCGAAGAGCTCCTCGGCCCGGTACGACTTGAGCCACGTCTCCAGCACCTGGAGGTGCTCGGGCGTGTCCCGCGCGCTCGCGAGCGGCACCTGGTGCGCGCGCCACGAGCCCACCGTCTTCTTGCCGTCGATGTACTCCGGGCCCGTCCAGCCCTTCGGCGTGCGGAACACGATCATGGGCCAGGCCGGGCGCGCCATGTCCACCCCCTCGACGGCGGCCTGCGCCTTGATCGCGGCGATCTCGTCGAGCACCTCGTCCAGCACCGCGGCGAAGCGGCGGTGGATCGACTCGTGCGACTCGTCGGAGCCGTCGGCCACCTCGAACCAGTGCGGCTTGTGCCCGTACCCGACCATGAGCGACTCGAGCTCGTCGCGGCCGATGCGGTCGAGGATCGTGGGGTTCGCGATCTTGTACCCGTTGAGGTGCAGGATCGGCAGCACGACGCCGTCCTGCGCGGGGTTGAGCAGCTTGTTCGAGTGCCAGCTCGTGGCGAGCGGGCCGGTCTCGGCTTCGCCGTCGCCCACGACCGCCGCCACCAGCAGGTCCGGGTTGTCGAACACCGCGCCGTACGCGTGCGAGAGGGCGTATCCCAGCTCGCCGCCCTCGTGGATGGACCCGGGCGTCTCGGGGGCGACGTGGCTCGGGATGCCGCCAGGGAACGAGAACTGGCGGAACAGGCGGCGCACGCCGTCGGTGTCCTCGGTGATGTCCGAGTAGAGCTCGGAGTACGTGCCGTCCAGATACGTGCTCGCGACGAGGCCGGGGCCGCCGTGGCCGGGGCCGGCGACGTAGACCGTGGACTGCTCGCGCTCCTTGATCACCCGGTTGAGGTGCGCGTACAGGAAGTTCAGGCCCGGCGTCGTGCCCCAGTGGCCCAGCAGGCGCGGCTTGACGTGGTCGCGGGTCAGCGGCTCGCGCAGCAGCGGGTTGCCGAGCAGGTAGATCTGACCGACCGACAGGTAGTTCGCCGCCCGCCACCACCGGTCGATCCGGTCGATCGTCTCGGCCGAGAGCTCGGTGCCGGCGCCGGCGCGCCACGGGGTGGGGCTGACGGTCGGGGTGGTCGTGGTGCTCATCACACGCTCCAGAGGCTCGGGGAAGGCCGGCGCCTTCATTCCACCGCACCCGGTGCGCGAATGCAGCACGACCGGCGAGGTCAGAGGGCGTGACGTCGATCTGGCGCCGTGTCAGGTGCCGGCGGCGCACGGATTCCTGGGGTGGGGCCCGGGCCGATTACGGTGGTGCCGTGCCCAGCCCCCAGCCCGCCCGCAGGTCGTTCTGGGCGGTGGCCGTCCAGCCCCGCATGATCGGGATCCTGCTCCTCTTCCTGCTCGCCGCCGCCGTGTGCGGTCGGCTCGGCGTGTGGCAGCTCGACCGCGCCTACCAGCGCGCGGAGCTCGCCGCCCAGCAGGAGGCGGCGGAGCAGGCGTCGCACGGACCCGAGGCGCTGGGCGACCTGCTCCCGCCGCAGACGTCGTTCCCCGGCGAGCTGGTCGGCACCGAGGCGTGGGTGACGGGGGAGTACGAGCCCGAGGGGCAGATGCTCGTCGCCGGGCGCGCGCTGGACGGCCGCACCGGGTACCTGGTGCTCACGCCGCTGCGCGTCACCGACGACGGCACTGGCGGTGCGTCGTGGGCGGACCTGTCCGGGCCGCCGGTCCTGCCGGTGGTGCGCGGGTGGGTGGACTCTCCCACCCCGGACGCCGCGTCGCTCGACGTCCCCGACGGCGAGGTACGCGTCACCGGCTGGCTGCAGGCGTCGGAGTCCGTGCAGGAGGGCGCCGAGCCGCTCCCCGACAACCCGGACGGCCCCCCGCTCACCGACTCCATCTCCACCGGCGCGCTGGTCAACACGTGGGGCGGGCCGATCTACTCCGGGTACGTCGTGCTCACGACGTCCGACCCCGCGCAGGCGACCGCCGCCGAGGGCGGGCCAGCCTTGCTGCCGCGCCCCGTGCTCGAGGGCAGCGACGGCGTCAACCTGCAGAACCTGTTCTACGCCCTGCAGTGGTGGGTCTTCGGGCTCTTCGCGGTGGTGCTCTGGATCCGGCTCGTGCGCGACGAGGCGGCGGGGACGAAGCGCGGCCGCACGCACGACGACTCCGACGACCCCGTCGGCACCGGCATCGCGGGTCTGCCCGGCTGACCCCCTCGTGATGTCGGGGGCGGCTGCTTGGCTGTCGGCATGGCGAGCATCGACCTCAAGCGCGAGCCGCGGTACCGCTACCGTGCGACGACGACGCCCGCGATGGTGACGGTGCCGCCCCGCCCGTTCCTCATGGTCGACGGCGAGGGCGACCCGAACACCGCGCCGGCGTACCGCGCGGCGGTCGAGACGCTGTACCCGCTCGCGTACGCGCTGCGGGCGGCGGTCAAGGCCGCCACGGGCGACGCCTACACGGTCATGCCGCTCGAGGGGCTGTGGTGGGCGGACGACATGAGCACGTTCAGCGTGGCCGCCAAGGACGAGTGGCGCTGGACGCTCATGATCAGCCTGCCGGACGCCGTCGAGCAGGTCGACGCCGCCGACGTGCTGGCGCGCGCCGTCGCCGCGAAGCGGCCCCCGGCCGGCGACCGCGTCCGCCTGGAGAGCTACGCCGAGGGCGACGCCGCGCAGGTGCTGCACCGCGGGCCGTTCGCCACCGAGCCCGCGACGATCGAGCGTCTGCACGCGTTCATCGACTCCGAGGGCCGGGCGCTGCGCGGGCGGCACCACGAGATCTACCTGTCCGACCTGCGCCGCACCGCCCCGGAGAAGCTGCGCACCCTGATCCGCCAGTCCGTCGCGCCGAGGTGGTACCGAACCCGCCGAGGTAGTTCGTCGCGCTGCGAGGTAGTACCGAAATCGCCGAGGTAGTCCCCGGTCGATGCGGAAGGGGACTACCTCGGCGGTTTCGGTACTACCTCGGCGCGGGGTGGACTACCTCGCGCTCACTCGTGCTGCCAGCTGTGCCAGAGCCTGGCGTAGTCGCCGCCGGCGGCGACGAGCTCGTCGTGCGGGCCGATCTCGGTGATGCGGCCGCCGTCGACGACGGCGACGCGGTCGGCGTCGTGCGCGGTGTGCAGGCGGTGCGCGATGGCGACCACCGTGCGGCCGGTGAGCACGGCGTTGAGCGAACGCTCCAGGTGGCGGGCGGCCCGGGGGTCGAGCAGCGACGTCGCCTCGTCGAGGACGAGCGTGTGCGGGTCGAGCAGCACGAGCCGCGCGAGCGCGACCTGCTGCGCCTGCGCGGGCGTGAGCGTGTGACCGCCCGACCCGACCGCCGTCTCCAGGCCGTCGGGCAGCGCGGCCGCCCACGACGCGGCGTCGACCGCCCCGAGCGCGCCCCACAGGGCGTCGTCGGTGGCCGACGTGTCGGCCAGGCGCAGGTTCTCCGCCAGCGACCCGACGAACACGTGGTGCTCCTGGGTGACCAGCGCGACGTGGTGGCGCAGGTCCTCCAGCGGCAGCTCGACGAGCGGCACGTCGCCCACGGTGACCGAGCCGCCGGTGGGCGGGTGGATGCCCGCGAGCATGCGGCCCAGCGTGGACTTGCCCGCGCCGGAAGGTCCGACGACGGCCAGCCGCTCGCCGGGGGCGAGGTCCAGGTCGATGCCGTGCAGCACGTCGTGGCCCTCGCGGTACGCGTACCGCACCGACCGGGCGCGGACGTCCTCCGACGACGGCACGGCGGTACCGGCGGTCCGGTCCGGGCCGACCAGCCCGACGCCGACGACGCGCGCCAGCGCGACGGCCGCGACCTGCAGCTCGTCGAGCCAGAACACCAGGTCGAACACCGGGCCGCCCATCTGGTGGCCGTACATCGCGATGGTCGCGACGGTGCCCACGGTGGTGAGGTCCTGAGACACGAGCCAGCCGCCCCAGAGGATGACGACGATCGGCGCGATCGCGACCGCTGCGTCCAGGGCCGGGATGAGCCGCAGGCGCAGGCCCAGGGTGTACGACTCGGCGTCGAACGCCTCGCGCAGGTCGCGGTCGATGCGCCGGCGGATGCGGGCGCCGAGGTGCAGGGCGTCGGTGGTGCGGGCGCCCTCGACGGACTCGGTGATGGAGCCGTTGATCGCGGCGTAGGCCGCCGACTCGCGCAGGTAACCCGGCGTCGCGCGCCTGAGGTACCAGCGCGTGGCCACGACGATCAGCGGGACGCCGGTGAGCAGCCCGACCGCCACGAGCGGGCTCGCGAGGAACGACGCGACCAGCGTGAGCAGGATCGTCACGACGCACACGAGCACCCGCGGCACGCCGAACCGCACGGCGTGCTGCAGCTTGTTCACGTCGTTGGTGGTGCGCGCGACGAGGTCGCCGGTGCCGGCCTTCTCCACCGTCGACAGCGGCAGCCGGGTCACGGCGTCCATGAACTCCTCGCGCAGGTCGGCGAAGACCCGCTCGCCGAAGACCATCGACAGGCGCTGCGCGTACCGCGTGATGACGGCCTGCGCGACGACGGCGCCGACGAGCACCATCGCGAGCGAGTCGACGGCGGACAGCGTGGTGCCGTCGGCGACGAGGTCGATGATCCGCCCCAGCAGGAACGGGCCCGCCAGGCCGGCCAGCGCGGCAAGGGTGTGCAGCACGGCGACGCCGCCGAGCTGGCCGCGGTGGCGCCGGAACAGGCGGCCCACCGTGCGGTTGACCTCGGCGCGTTCGGCGATCGGCAGCAGGTTGGGGTTGGTGGTGCTGCTCATCGTGCCGCTCCTTCCAGGTCGGTGTCGGTCAGCTCGTCGGACTCGTCGTCGGCGTCCTCCGCCATGCTCCGGCCGACGACGGCGCGGTACGCGGCGCCGTGGGCGTCGCGGCGGGCCAGCAGCTCGGCGTGCGTGCCGGACGCCGCGACCGTGGCGTCGTCGTCGAGCAGCACGACCTCGTCGAGGTGGTCGAGCACGAGCGGGCTCGCCGTGACGACGAGCGTGGTGCGGCCGCGACGGACCTGAGCGACCCGCTCCGCGATCCGCGCCTCGGTGTGGGCGTCCACCGCGCTGGTGGGCTCCACGAGGACGAGGATCTCCGGCTCGGTGAGCAGGGCCCGCGCGAGCGCCACGCGCTGCCGCTGGCCGCCCGACAGGGAGCGGCCCTTCTCGGGCAGCTCGCCGGCGAGGCCGCCGGGCACGCTGTCGAGGACGTCGTGCGCGTCCGCGGTGACCATCGCGGCCAGCAGGTCGGCCTCGGTGGCGCGGCCACGCGCGTCGAGCGCCTCGCCGAGCACGCCCGAGAACAGGTGCGGCGTCGCCTCGGAGACCACGACGCGGTGGCGCAGCGCCTCCTTGTCGAGGTCGGCCAGCGGCACGCCGCCGAGCCGGACCGGCGTGCCGGCCTCGGCCTCGTCGTCGAGCCGCCCGAGCCGCGTCGCGACGCGCGCCGAGGCGTCCGGGTCCGCGCTGACGAGGCCCAGGACGCGGCCCTCGCGCAGCACCAGGCCGCTCGTCTCGTCGGCGAGCTCGGCGCCGGCGGGCGGCGCGTCCGTGGGCGTCGCGGTCGACGGCGTCGCCTCGGTGACCCGCAGCACGTCGAGGATCTTGCGCGACGAGATGACGGCACGGATGACCATCTGCAGCATCTGCGTGGCCATCTGCACCGGCCAGGCGAGGAACGCGGCGTAGCCGTAGAACGTCACGAGCTGGCCGCTGGTGATCTCGCCGCGGACGGCGGCGCGGGCGCCGAGCCACAGCACGAGCGCGGCGAGGAGCCCGGGCAGCAGCACCTGCAGGCCGTCGAGCACCGACTGCAGCACGGCGACGCGCACGCCCTGGTGCCGCACCTCCTGCGACTGGCGGGCGTAGCGGGCGGCGAACTCGTCCTCGCCGCCGATGCCGCGCAGGATGCGCAGGCCCGAGACGGTGTCCGCGCCGAGCGACGTCAGGCGGCCCGTGGCCTCGCGCTGCGTCGTCTGGCGCGACTGCAGCGGCTTGATCAGCAGGCCGAGGACGGCCGCCACCGCCGGGATGCCGAGCGCCAGCACCAGGCCGAGCTGCACGTGCTGCGACAGCATGATCACGACGACCACGACGTACGCGATCACGCCGCCGGTGAACCGGCCGGCCATGGAGAACATGTCGCCCACGCGCAGGGCGTCGTTCGCGACGGCGGAGACGACCTCGCCGGTGGGCAGCTTGCGCGTGATCGCGTGCCCCGCGCGCGAGGCCTTGTAGCCCACGAGCTGGGAGAACGACAGCGACGCCCGCACCCAGTTCTCGACGTCCCAGATGTGGTTGAAGATGCCGGCCACGACGATCACGGCGGCGGCGCCGAGCATCGCCCCGCACCACGCGAACAGGGGGCCGCCGAAGCCCTGCGACAGCCCCTCGTCGATGGCGCGACCGATGAGCAGCGGGGCCGCGGCCGACGCCAGCATCGCCACCACGCCCGCCACCAGCGACTTCGCGAGCACGTCGCGCTGACGCCACCCCTGCCAGGCCAGCAGCCGGGCGGGGGACGTCAGGGGAGGGTTGCCCACGTCGGGCAAGGGAAGAGGTCGCACGAGGATCCAGCCTACGAACGCCCGCCGACACCGGGCCACGGAATAACCGCATCGTTTCGCGCCTACGATGCTGGGGTGAGCACGCCGCAGCAGACCCCCGCCCCGCAGCCCTCGTCGACTCCCGCCGGCGGCGCCAGCCAGGCCCAGGCCGAGGCCGCCATCCGCAAGGCGCGCGGCGCCCTCAAGCGCTACCGGTTCATGGCGATCCTCACCGGTGTGATGCTGCTGATCCTGTGCGTCGAGATGTTCTTCAAGTACGTGGTGCCGGTCGAGGTCGTCATCGACTACATGGGCTGGGTGCCGTTCGCGCACGGCTGGATCTACGTGGTCTACCTCGTCACGGTGCTCGACCTGTGGTCGAAGATGCGCTGGGGCTTCGGCCGGCTCGCCACGATGGTGTTCGCCGGCGTCGTGCCGGTGATGTCGTTCATCCTCGAGAAGCGCGTGCACGCCGACGCCGACGCCAAGCTCGCGGCGCTCGCGGAGCGGTACGCGGCATGACGTCGCTCGCCCCGCTCGTCGCGCCCGGCCCGGAGCTCGACGCCGCGCGCCTCGCCCGGTACGCCCGGCACCTGCCGCTGCCCGGTGTCGGGCCGGAGGGGCAGCGTCGGCTCGCCGCCGCGCGCGTGCTCGTCGTGGGGGCGGGGGGCCTCGGCAGCCCGGCCCTGCAGTACCTCGCGGCCGCCGGGGTGGGCACGCTCGGCGTCGTGGACGACGACGTCGTGGACCTCTCCAACCTGCAGCGCCAGGTGGTGCACGGCACGGCCGACCTCGGCCGACCCAAGGTGGAGTCGGCGCGCGACCGGCTCGCCGACCTCGCGCCCGACGTCGAGGTCGTGGCCCACCCCGCGCGCCTCACCCCCGAGAACGTGCTGGAGATCGTGGGCGGGTACGACCTCGTGCTCGACGGGGCGGACAACTTCCCGACCCGCTACCTCGTCTCCGACGCGGCCGAGATCCTCGGCGTCCCGGTCGTGTGGGGCGCCATCCACCAGTTCGACGGCCAGGTCGCCGTCTTCTGGGGCGCGCCGGTGCTGGACGACGGCGCCCGCGAGCGCGGCGTCACCTACCGCGACGTCTTCCCCGTGCCCCCGCCGCCGGGCACCGTGCCCGACTGCGCCACCGGCGGCGTGCTCGGCGCCCTGTGCGGCACCGTCGGCTCGGTCATGGCGACCGAGGCGGTCAAGCTGATCACGGGCGCGGGTACGACGCTGCTGGGCCGCATCGCCGTCTACGACGCGCTCGAGCTCTCGTGGCGCCAGCTCGCCGTCCGCCCCGACCCCACGCGCGAGCCCGTCGCCGGGCTGCTCGCCGACGACGCCGCGTACGCCGCGTTCTGCGGGCTGCCCGCCCCGGCGGGCGGGTCGGCCGACGCCGGTACCGGCACCGTGAGCAGCGGGCTCGGCCCCGCCAGCATGAGCGCCGCCGACGCCGCAGCGCTGCTCGCCGGCGACGCCCCCGTGGCGCTCGTCGACGTCCGCGAGGACTGGGAGGCCCAGGCGCTCCCGGTCGCGGGGGCGCGGCTCGTGCCGAGCGGCGCGTTCTTCGGCCCGGACGGCGCGGACGTCGCGCGCGCGGAGCTGCCCGCCGACCGGCCCGTGCTGCTCGTGTGCGCCGCCGGCGCCCGCTCGGCCCGCGTCGCCGACGTCGCGCGCGCCGCCGGCGTCGACGCCCGCTCCGTCGAGGGCGGCGCCCCCGCCCTGCTCCTCGCTTCGCCGAGATAGAGAAGGCTCCTCGCCGAGATAGAGAGGGGGGGGGGGGGGGGGGGGGGCGGGGGGCGGCCCCCCGAAACGCGCGGGGGGGGCGGGCGAGCTCGGC